>DATELZ010000106.1:0-73053 GCA_035276045.1 Pyrinomonadaceae bacterium
CCCTTCTCCGCGTCTCCCCTTCTCCCCGTCTCCCCTTCTCCCCGTCTCCCCTTCTCCCCGTCTCCCCGTCTCTCCCTCCCCGCGTCTCTTCAACCGTCTCGATCGTGCACAACCAATCCGAGCAAGTGACGTCGATGGGCAAAACTTTCAACCCATGCCGTTGCGCATCTTTCACAAGTGTGAAAGGTTGATAGAACCCCATCGGTTGATTGTTGAGCATGGCAGTCGTGAATGCCGTCAGGTAATTGCATTTGAGATACGCGCTGGCATAAGCAAGCAAGGCGAAACTCGCCGCATGCGACTCCGGAAAACCGTAAAGCGCAAACGAGCTGATAGCTAACACGATCTCGTCCTGAGTCTTTCCCCGGATCCCGTTCTTCTGTAGTCCGCGCCTGAGTTTGTCTTCAATCGTCTTCATGCGCGCTTCCGAACGTTTGAACCCAAACGCGCGGCGCAACTCTTCCGCCTCGCCACCGGTAAAACCGGCGGAGACCATCGCCATGCGCAACAGTTGCTCCTGAAACAGCGGCACTCCCAGCGTGCGTTCCAGGATCGGCTTCAACGCCTCATGCGCGTAAGTTACCGGCTCGCGCCCCTGCCGGCGCTTGAGATACGGATGGACCATCTTCCCGACGATCGGCCCCGGCCGAATAATGGCGACCTGGACCACGATGTCGTAGAACTTCGTCGGGTGCAGTCGTGGCAGGCACGACATCTGAGCGCGGCTTTCAACCTGAAACATTCCGATCGTGTCGGCTTTTTGCAGCGCTTCGTAAACGCCTTTGTCGTCCGGCGGCAAATGAGCCAGGTCGACTTCCTCGCCATAAGAATCGCGAATCAACTGAATCGAGTCTTCCAGCACCGCCATCATTCCCAGCCCCAGCAGATCGACTTTAATCAGTCCCAGGTCGGCGCAGTCTTCCTTGTCCCACTGGACCACGACGCGGCCGGGCATGGCCGCGGGCTCGAGCGGAACGACCGAATCGAGTTGCCCCTGGCAGATGACCATGCCGCCGGAATGCTGGCCCAGGTGACGCGGCAGATCCTGCACCTGTTGATAAAGTTGAAAGAACTTCCGGATGCGTTGGTTTGAAAGATCGAGACCGGCGTCACGAAACTGCCGCTCGCTGGAGTCGTTCGGATCTTTCCATTCCCAGGTATGAACGAGACGGGAGAGACGCGAAAGCGTGTCGTCGTCGAAGTCGAGCGCTTTGCCGACTTCGCGAGCAGCCGAACGGCCGCGATAAGTGATGACGTTGGCCGTCATCGCCGCGCCCAATTTGCCGTAACGCTGGTACACGTACTGAATCGCCTGCTCGCGCTTTTCGCCGCTGGGAAGATCGAGATCGATGTCGGGCCACTCGCCGCGCTCTTCGGAAAGAAACCGCTCGAACAATAGATCCATGGCGATCGGATCGACGGCCGTGATCCCCAGCGAATAACAGACAGCGCTATTCGCAGCCGAGCCTCGTCCCTGAACGAGTATTCCGGCCTCACGACAGAAGCGAACGATGTCCCAGACGATCAGGAAATATCCTTCGAGCTTGAGCTTCTCGATCAACTTCAGTTCCCGCTCGAGTTGGCCGCGCGCCTTTTCGTAAGTGGGCGCGCCATGGCGGCCTGTATAGCGTCCACGAGCGCCGTCTTCGGTGCATTTGCGCAGGAAGGACGTCATCGTTTCGCCATCCGGCACCGGGTATTTCGGAAACTCGTAACCGAGATCTTTGAGTGTGAACTCCAGGCGCGACGAAAGCTCGACGGTGTTGGCGATCGCTTCAGGCAGGTCCGCGAAGATCTTCTGCATGACCGCGCCTGACTTGAGATAGCGTTCCGAGTTGCGTGCGAGCAAGCGGCCGGCGGTTTCCAGGCGCACGTGATTACGGATGCAGGTGAAAACATCCGAGATCTCGCGGCGCGCGGCAGTTGCGTAACAAACTCCGTTAGTGGCGAGTAACGGCAAGTGATTGCGGCGGGCGAGTTCGATCACTGCCTGGTTGCGCGCTTCTTCTTCGCGATTGAAGTGACGCTGAAGTTCCGCGTAAACATTCTCTTTGCCAAACACGCCGGTTAGCCACTCGACGGTTTTCTGTGCGTCTTTGGCGGAGTCTGCCTTGTTGTGATTGAGCGCCGCCGCCATTGGCCCATCAAAACTGCCGGTCAAACAGATCAGTCCTGCGGCATGAGCGGCCAGTTCGTCGGCGCTCACTAAACACTCGCCGGGCTTGGCATGTTTTGGCACGCGCAATTTCATGAGAGTGATCAAACGGCAAAGGTTTTGATAGCCCTCGCGGGTTTTTACCAGGACGGGGATCGAACAGACTTTGGAGTTTGGGAGCCGGACGCTGATTTCCGCGCCGATGTGCGCCTTGATGTTGTTCTTCTGCGCCGAGAGATGAAACCGTGGCGCGCCATAAACGCCATCTCGATCGAGCAAAGCCATGGCCGGCAATTGAAGTTCGAGACCGGCGGCAATCAATTCCTCGGGTACAGATGCGCCTTCGAGGAAACTGAATGCTGAGCGGGCGTGCAGTTCGATGTACATTTTGGAGCTTTGGTCTTTGGCCTTGGGCCTTGGGTCTTGGGTCTTGGGTCTTGGCATTTGATGGTTCAGGTCAAACCCGAAGTCCAAAGACCAAAGGCCAAAGATCAAAGATCAAAGATCTTAGTCATAATTCCCTTCGACGAACCACGCTCCGTTATTCAGTTCCTTATAGATGCGATAGATGGCCTGCTGTTCCGCTCCCGGTTTGCCAGACTCGATCGCGACGTCCCACTCGTCTCGCGCCCAACCATCGCCGCGCCACCAGTCGCCGGTCGTTCTCCATGGACCAGCCACGTTGACGACCCGGCCATAAACACTGCGCTGCTTGCCCCAGGCGCTGATCTGCGAAGGCAGTCCCCGCTCGACCTGGACCACGGCGCGTAACGGCGGGCGAAACATGCGAAACCCTAAAACGGACGGTGAATTGCGAATTGCGGATTGCGAATTGCGCGATTCGAATTTCGAATTTCGCAATTCAAAACGCTTCAGATTGAATGCATCGGGCCGGTGCGTGTCGACCAAAACCGGGGAGCCGATATTTTCATCCCCCACCAGTTTTCCCAATCGCGAGAGCGTCAACTCCAACTTGTCCGGCGCCGGCGCCAGCGGCACAAACAATCCATTCTGTATCACGCGCGGCTTCACCGGATCGCAGGCGATCGCGACAGCTTTGACAGCCGACGGCGGCGGATGCTTCTCCATCTCGAGCACCAACAACTTCAGAAATACCTTGTGATCGCGCATCGGGTGCGGTAACGACAACGTGCGATCGTGCGAAGTTTTATTCTCGAGTTGCATCTGCACCGTGAGTTCGTTGGTCGCCAGCGCATAGGCATTCAACGCGGCGCAGAGTTGATTTAATAGCCGCGCAAAAATAAATGAGAGTGGTTCGAGTTCGTAAAGCGCATGATCGAGTTCAATCGAATTGGCGAACACAGGGGCCGGCTGTTTGACCTTCAGATGACGCTCGGTTTTGCCGGCGGCCAACTGCTGCAACCGAATTCCCTCCTGACCCAAACGCTCGGAAACGCCCGTGACCGGCAGTGAGGCAAAATCTTCGAACGTGCGAATCCCCCAGAGACGCAGGGTTTCGCAGATCTCGTCTGCCAGTTTCTTCTCCACGTTGACGAACGAGAACTCGAGCGCTTCGATCGGCAACTCACCGAGACAGGTCAATTCTTCGCCCGCGGCAATAAAGGTGATGCCTTGCAAACGCATCGCAGCGTGAATCGCGGTGTCCGGATTAGCGGCAAGCGCCACGTCGACCGAGGTTTCCAAACCGCCGTTTGCCCGCGGCTCTTTTGCTCGCCGGGCGATGTCGGTGGCGAGTTGATATTCAGACCCAAACAACTGCTCACAACCGTCGGTATCGATCACGACAGTCCGGCTTCCGGCTTCCTCGACGATGGGTGAAAAGCCATAAGCAAACTCCGCCAGGCACAGATCCGCCGGAAGTTGTGGTACGTGTATACAGGCAAACATTGGAACGAAAATCCATGAAAATCTACGAATCCATCAACAAATCTATCCACACGCTCGAAACTGGCTCTCGTTAGACCAGGGAGAGAGGGGGCGCTGGCGATTCACTTTGATCGCGTTGAAGCGCAGGAGATTTCCCTGCGTGACTGACAGTCGCTTTGCCGGAAGCTTTCGCAGCGGCACGACGTTGCCTCGCTCGACATTTGCCTGCGACCACTCCGAAGTTCCATTCAGCTCCAAAGTCAGCGCCGCGCAGGAACGCGTACACGCTTCTTCCGACATCACCAGTATCGACGTCGGCTTGTTTTCCACTGTGCGGCGGAAGCGATACCACCACGAAGGAATGATGCGGCGCGCATCGTTGCCCGCAACGTTCGCCAGGTCGAGAACGACGACGCCAAACCCGCCGGCATGCAACAACAGATCGGCAGCCTTGAAGGCGTTCTCAAGACTCCCGCCACAACGAATCCACAGCAAACGATTGAAGTCGATTCCCGCGGCCGCCGCAGCCGTCGGCGCAAACATGTCGTTGACGTCGACCACGGCGCAGACCTCTTCATTCCTCGTCGCCTGAGCCAGCAGGGAAAACATGATGCTGGTGCGTCCGGACGATGCTGGTCCAAAGATCTCGCTGATAGCGCCGCGGGGAATGCCGCCCGTCAAAGAGTCCACTTCCTGAATGCCGCTGGACAGCGTTTCGAAAACGGCTTTTTCCTGGATCTTGAATGCGTCGGCGAACCGGCTGGCAATATCAAAGTCCTGTAATCTGTGTTTCAAATTCATGACGACTAAAACTCCGTACTCTCGCTGGCCTACAATAAAAACGTGCCTGCGAAAAGCTCAGCAGAAGACCTGATTCCTCCCCGAGCTACGCTTTCTTCACTCAAAACCATAGCTGCCGATTGCAAGGCCTGCGATCTCTGGAAAAAGGGAACACAAACCGTTTTCGGCGATGGCGCCCGGCGCGCAAACGTCATCTTCATCGGCGAACAGCCCGGCAACGAAGAAGATCTGACCGGCAAACCATTCGTTGGTCCGGCAGGTAAACTGCTCGATAACGCGCTCGAAGAAGCCGGCATCGATCGCAAGCACACCTACGTCACCAACGTGGTCAAGCACTTCAAGTGGGAGCCGCGCGGCAAGCGCCGCATTCACAAGAAACCGAATGCGGTGGAGATCGCCGCTTGCCGTCCCTGGCTCGAAGCCGAGATCGCAGTGATCAAACCTGAAGTCATCGTCGCGCTCGGGGCCACGGCCGCCCAGGCTCTGCTTGGGCCACAATTTCGCGTCACTAAACAACGCGGCCAATTCATCGAATCAACTCTTGCGCCTTACGTCATGGCTACGGTTCATCCATCTTCTATCCTCCGGGCGCCGGACGACGAAACACGCCGCCTCGAATACCGGCGCTTCGTCGACGATCTGAAAAAACTCGCACCCGTCATTCGTTAAATCCTGGTTTCCCTGGCCGACCACACCGTGGCGTTAGCCCGGCGAGTGGTTTCAAGTGGCCACAATCCCGAACCACTCACCTTTTCCGGGATGACGTGAGGTGGTACACCTGATCACCGGGCTAACGCCACGGTGTGACCAACCAGACTCCAATTTCAACCCGACCGACAAATAACTTTCTCCGACCTCAAAAAAACTACTTGACGGCTCGCTTGATATGTTCGAGAATGTTCGCTCAATTTTCGGTTGTCAACGAAAATTTATTTCTTAGGTGTTGCTACCAAGGAGAGTACCCACAAGGAAAAGAGGATGTTTGCACAATGCCCGTAACAGCCAAACAACGACGCGTGTTTGAGTTTATCCGGCGCTATATCGAGTCGAATCATGAACCACCCACGATCGCCGAGATAGGCCGCCAGTTTCAGATGAGCTCTTCCGCAAGTGTTCACGCAATTCTGATAGCGCTCGAACGTGAGGGACTAATAAAACGCATTCCTAACGTCAGCCGCGGTATCCAAATCGCCGAACAACAACAGGAAGCCACCACTGCTGATGAGAGCAGCGAAATTCCTTTGCTCGGGACCGTCGCAGCAGGCCAGCCCATCGAGGCAATTCTGAGCCACGATACGGTGTCGGTTCCGAGAGACATGCAGGGACGCGGACGTACCTTCGCGCTGCGCGTACGCGGTGATTCAATGATTGAGGAAAATATTCAGGATGGCGACATCATTGTCGTCACGTCACAGAAAACTGCCGACAACGGTCAGGTCGTTGTCGCCTTGATTGATGGAAATTACGCCACGGTCAAGAAGTTTTATCGTGAACCCGAGTTCATCCGGCTCGAGCCGGCGAACCCGCAGTTCAAACCGATCTTCATCAAGACTCCGGAACGGATCCAGATCCAGGGCGTCGTGAGAGGGTTGATACGGAAGTACGATCACTAGTGGCTGGAGTGACGGAACTTTTCGCTTTACGGACGACGATGAAGCCGATGCCGGCGATGATCATGGCGCCCCCGACGAGGGTGCGCCAGCTTAGCTCTTCATCGAGAACGAGCATGCCGAGGATCACCGCCACCACCGGTGTGACCAGTGAGATCAACATCGACTTCGTCACGTCCATGTTTTGCATGAGCCAGTAATAAAGGAGGAACGCAATAACAGAACCGACGATTGCGAGATAAAACAGACAAATCACGGCAATCGCCGTCCAGCGAAAGCCAAGCGGGTTTCCTTCCAACGCCAGACCGACCACTAGCAGCGGAATGAGTCCGAAGAGCATTTGCACGGCTGCGATGACTGCCGGATTCAATTTACTTCCGTGCTTCTTCACGAGCACGTTTGAATAGGCCGCGAAGAAGGCGCTGAGAACTAGCGCGACGCAGCCGGCCAGTGCTTGCCGGCCGGAGATCGCTAACTGGTTTGAGAAGACCACGCCGACGCCGCAGACGCCGAGGATGACGCCGGCAATCTTCACCCACGTGATGCGTTCGGCCGGCAGATAAATATGCGCGAGCACGAGGCCGAAGGCCGGCATGGTGGCTTGCAGGAGAGCGGCCAGCCCGGACGAGATGAATTGTTCGCCCCAGAATACGAGACCGTAGTTCAGGCTGAACGACAGTACGCCGGTGACGGCCAGCAGGAGCCAGTCGCGGCGCGCTCGTGGCAGGTGCAGATGTCGGCCCCAGAGGAGGGGAAAAAGAATGGCGCAGGAGATGATGAACCTGATGCCGGCGAAACTGATTGGAGGAAGATCGGCGAGACCGAGCTTAATAAACAGCCAGGTTGAACCCCAGATGCCGCAGAGTATCAGCCAGACGAGGCGTGCTTTCATTCAATCAATCTGTGTTATCGGCGATTACTGCAAACGTGGATAACACTAACACAATCGGATCGCGCACAAAAAAACGAAATGCGCTACCTCCAGCAAGCTGAAAGCAGCGCAATCCGTTTGCCTAAAGTGCGCCGAAGCGCTCAATAGGATGGCAGCAAAAGCATGTACACGCCCTCGCCGCCGATTTTATATCCCGATGACTATCTGGCGGTCAGCTAGTCTCCGGTCAGCACTCGAATCGTTTTCACAACCCTCGCATCCTTGCGGACGCGGTGCCGTTAGGTTTTTGTTGTGGTGGCTTTTCCTCCACCGCCGGTTACGTTCCGGCAACGAAGCTCAACTTTCGTCGAGCTGCTTCGCTCCCTTCGGCGGGTCCTTGCCTCCGGGCGCCACTCGTTTTTATCCGAATGGCTTGAGAAAGTCTCGCAACCTTCTCTTGCAGAGCCTTTCGGCTCCAACCAGGGCGTCAATAGAAGCTACAGCCGCCTGTCTCTCCTCTCTCTCGGGCGTCACCGCACCGATCGCCGGTCCCTGTGTCGGTCTCGAAAGCCGCAACCTTCGTGACAGGAGCTTTATACTCCTACACAGTTTTTAGATCAAACTTTTGCGTGTTTTATTTTTTGGACCATCAATTATTTTTGATCTTCGCTAACGCACTCGCAATCGACTGCTTCACTGCCAACATTTCTTCTTCGTTCTTGTACTTCGTGCGCGGCCAGAAAAATCCTTTCAATCCATCCTTCCGGCGACGCGGCACAACGTGAACATGCAGATGAGGGACGCTTTGACTGACGCGATTGTTCATCGCGACAAATGTCCCGTCCGCCTCCATCCCTGTTTCAACTGCGCGTGAAAGCAACTGCACCGTTTTGAAAAATGGTCCGACTTGCGATACCGGCAACTCGCCAAGTGTCTCGACATGTTCGCGCGGCACTAACAACGTGTGTCCATGAAACAATGGCCGGTGATCGAGAAACCCAACCGAGTCGTCGTCCTCATAGACAATAACCGCCGGCACTTCGCCGGAGACAATTCGACAAAACAGACACTGTTCATTTGTCATTGGTCATTTGCCATTTCTCATTTTTCATTTGCGCTAGTTTGCCGCACCCAGGATTTCGTCAAACCCCGGCCTGACAAACTCACGCGCCTCGGGAAACGCCTTTTCAATTCTCTGCCGCAAACGTTCCAACTGAAGTATCAGCGGCACGATCGAACTTTCACGTTCGGGCAGCGACAGTTGCATCAACCGCCAGGCGCCGATCGAGCGGTCGATTCCGATCAGCGCTACTTTCGCCGATCCATCAGAATCTTGCGGAAAATCCGTGGTTTCCTGTTCGTCGATGCGCGCCGAGCGCGCCCGCATAGTCTTCACGGCGATTTGATACTGATACCACTGAATCACCTCGCGCGCATCCCAATCGACAACCTGGTCCAACTCTCTGAACCAGTCGCTCGCGTCGTTTGCATATTTCTTGCCGGCGCACGCGAGCGGATGATTATCGACTTGCCGTCGTTTCTTCTTTCGCTGCGACGGATCGTCTTCCTCTTCGGCCCGGTCGAGATCGATGGCCGCTTCCCTGGTCCATTCGGCGATCATGTCGCGCGTTTCCTGGAAGATAGTTCCCAGCTTGCGCCAGAATGCTTCATTGGTAAGGTCGTGTGTTTGCGACGAGCCGTCTTCTTCTTTCTCGGTTGCATAGACCAGGCAACGCGACGTTAACGGACAGCGTTCACACCAGCGATCGCAATAGTTGTAAATACCCGAGATCAAGTCAGGGTTATTGGCGAGTTCCGTGAGGGACCTTCGTTGCATTTTTGTCTCCTTAGAAGATGAGGATTTAAGGTTGGCTCATTCTACGGTAACATCCCGCGAAATGACAGCCAGTCTGCAAAAACAGTTCGACAACGTTTTCGCTCAATTGACGGACGATGGATTGCTGCTGCTGTCAGACGCCGATCTTCCGAGTGTGAGCGGGCTGATCGCGAACGAGAAGCTGCGCGGATCGTGGTGGTCGCACAAGCATGCGCAAGTGATATTCAGCGTGGCTGAAATGCTCGAGGACCATCCGGATGTCTTGCTTATGAAATTGATCTCGGGAAAAGTTACGTTTGTACATCGCGCGCTTTGGGATCGGATCTATGCAATCGGCGTCGCCCGCGAGGAATGGCAGTTGAAAAGACTTTCCTCCCCTGCGAGAGCATTGCTTGATGAGCTGGACCGTGAAAAAGTAATTCAGACAAACAAACGTGGTGAGATAACACGCGAACTGGAAAACCGGCTCCTGATCCATGCCGAACAAATTCATACTGAATCGGGCGCGCATGCGAAGATTATCGAGACGTGGCCCACGTGGGCCAAGCGCGCCGGCTTTCGCGCGCGGGCGAAGAATCCAGCAACAGCGCGGCGCTTTCTCGAACAACGAATGACGGACATTAACAACAAGCACAACGGAAATGGCTCGTTACCCTGGCTCACAACGATTGGAAGCAAATGACTCGATCGGCAACATTGAAATCGTTTCTCTTAATTCTGGCGCTGGCAACGATCGCTGCCGCGCAAACGAACTACGGCTTCGTCAGCCCAAACACCAAAGAGAACCTGAAACTCGACGACGCGATCGCGGGCATGAACTCGACGGAAGAAACGCAACTCGTGAGAAAGTCGGTCAACCTCGGCTGCGTGGTGCGCACGGAAATTCGCGCGTACAAAGCGTTGGGTTCCTGGAGCGACGGCGCGGAACACTCTGTAATGCTCCGCTTCAAGAGCGACGAGCCAACTGTTCGTTATCTCATGTCACGGTTAGGACGCGACGCGCGGCAGAAGTCCATCTTGTACTTTCATCCGCAACCAGCCGGCGACACGGAGCTTTACACACTGAAACCGCGCCGGCCAACGCGAAACCTCACGGCGCTCGCGAACACACTCGAACGCGCCGGAATCGCCTTTCGCACTCTCGTCCCGCTCAAGTCAGGCACGTGGATTTACGTTGTCGATCTCAAGCGAGATCTACGTGACGAAGTCATGGCCGCGGCGAGGAAACTCGGCGCTCGCGTCAGTTCGCAACTTGGCAATGCCGCTTTCGTCGGCGACGATCAGGCGCAACAGGCGCAGGTCGTTTACGACGAAGAGATTCGCAACTACGAAGCTAAGAATCCAAACCTCGCGCCGACGTGCGACGTTAAGCCACGAAGAGGCACAAAAAAAGAGCACAAGAGGCACGAAGAAAAGAAAATGAAGTGACCTCACGCTCTGGGTCATGTTTTATGGACCGGAAGGCGGCGAGTCGAACGGAGGCTAAAAGATGGCAGAACTTCGCACAGCGGAACCAGTTTTTTCAGTGGCCGACATCAGCGCCACGATTAAGTGGTACGAAGAGCAACTCGGATTCATCGGCGATCCCTTTCCCGATCGCGAACCGTACGTGTTCGCGATTCTGCGTCGTGACGACGTCAGGATCTTTCTTCAGCGGATCGTGGGTTACGAGAAGCCGCACTTATACAACAAGCGATCGGGCGGCGTGTGGGATGCCTACATTCACGTCTACGGCATTCAGGATCTTTACGAATCGGTGCGCGAAGAGGCGACGATCGTTCAGCCTCTGCGACAACAGCCGTATGGACACTGGGAATTCGAAGTGAAGGATCCGAACGGATATATTCTGGTGTTTAGCGAAGAAGGCTAGTTTAGACCGGCCGTACTGCCTTCTGGAACGCGCCAACATTCAGTGTATTCAGCACCTCGGCGCGTCGCACCCAACCGCGGCGCGCCATTGCCACGCCAAACTTCACGTTGTTCATCGCGCCCACCGAATGCGCATCGACCGAGATCATAAACTTGATCTTTCGCTTGCGCGCCTCGCGCACCCAACGCGGTTCCATGTCTAAGCGATAAGGATCGCCGTTGATCTCGATCGCTGCTTTCGACTCCGCGATCACGTCGAGAATCCGTTCGACGTCGCAGTCGAACGGCGGGCGGCGTTCGATCAACCGGCCGAGCGCATGGCCCCAGATCTTGAAGACTGGCTGTCGCATCGCAGCGACGATGCGTTCCGTCATCTTCTCGCCGTTCATTTTGTAGCGCGAATGGATGCTGGCGACGATCACGTCAAACTGTTCGAGAATGTCGTCCGGATAGTCGAGCCGGCCGTCGGCGAGAATGTCCGACTCGGTGCCGCGCAATATTTTGATCTTGACCTGGTCCTGCAGCTCGTCGATCTCATCCCACTGCCGTCGCAAGTCGTCGAGCTTCACGCCGCCGGCATAAAACGCGGTCGGCGAGTGATCGGTGATGGTGATGTACTTCATTCCCATCGCTTCAGCGCTACGCACCATCGATTCGAGCGTGTGTTTGCCGTCGGAGTAAGTGGTGTGGCAATGGACCATGCCTTTGACGTCGTCGAGCGTGACGAGATCTTCGGGCAACTTCCCGGCCAGCGCGGCTTCAATCTCGCCTGCATTTTCGCGGAGTTCCGGCGGGACGTATTGCATGCGGAGACGCGCGTAAATCGCCTCTTCTGTTTTGGGGATCTTCGCGAATTCGACTTGCGGCAGGTGCTTTAAGTGATCTTCGGAGCCGGTCTTGAGAAAGAGCGTAACCGCAAATTCGGCAGGCATGACGGCGGTGAATGAAACGCGCGCGCCGTCGACAAACTGCGCCGTGCAGTTATTTGGCTCGGGGCTCTCGCTCGACACGATTTGCGGAAACTGTTTGAAGTGATCGAGCAGCGCGTCAGGTTGTTTAGTGCTGGCAACGATCTCGATCGTGCCTACCGTCTCTTTCCAACGACGCAGCGATCCCGCAGCACTGATGTCGACCAACCCGCGAAACGTCTGCGCGTATTCGATCACCTGTTCCGCGGTGCTCAACGCGTGATGCAGATGCAGCCGCTGTTTCGGCTTTTCCTTTTGCGCCGAAATCGATTCGAGCAAACGTTGTTCGGTCTTCGCGCCGAAGCCTTTCAGCTCGCGTAACTTGCCTGCCTCTGCCGCCGCTTTGAGCTCGGCAACGGAAGTGATTCCCAACTCGTCGTGCAATAGTTGCACCTTGCTGAGACTCAATCCCGGCACGGATGACAACTCAACGACGCCAACCGGAAATTCTGTCCGCAGCTCATTCAAAACCGACGACTCGCCGGTAAGATAAAGCTGCGTGATCTGCGAAGCGAGCGCCCCGCCGATGCGCGGCACCGTCGTCAATAAATTCTTCCTGACCAATCTATCCAGATCGCCAACCGCCTGGATCGAGCGCGCGCCGGCGTTATAGGCCTTGGCCTTGAAGCGATACTGCCCGCCTTTCAGGTCCATCAAGCGCGCGATCTCCTGCAACGCAGCCGCGACGCCAAATTTGTCGAGTTGTGGTTTTTGATCCGCCATCAGGAAAACGATCTACCACAAAAAGAGACTATAATCGACCCATCATGGCAATAGCTTCAATCAGTCCCGTTACCGGTGAAACACTCCGCAAATTTTCCGCATTATCCGCGAAACAGATCGAACAAAAACTACAGCTCGCGGCAGACACGTTCCAAACTTACCGCCGCACGTCGTTCGCGGAGCGCGCGCGGCTGATGACGCGCGCCGCCGAGATCCTCGAATCCGAGAAACAGGAACTTGGCAAACTGATGACGACCGAGATGGGTAAACCGATCAAGGCCGCCATCGGCGAGGCCGAAAAATGTGCGTGGGTTTGTCGTTACTACGCCGAAAACGCCGAGCGGCATCTCTCGGATCAGATCGTCGAGACAAATGCGAAGACAAGCTACGTCCGCTTTCAGCCGCTTGGACCAGTGTTGGCAGTGATGCCGTGGAACTTTCCGTTCTGGCAAGTCTTCCGTTTCGCCGCGCCGGCATTGATGGCCGGAAATGTTGGTTTGTTGAAACACGCTTCGAACGTGCCGCAATGCGCCCTTGCAATCGAAGAGATATTCACGCGCGCCGGTTTCCCGGAAGGCGCGTTTCAGAGTCTGTTGATCGGGTCAGAAGCCGTCGAAGGGATACTGAAAGATCCGCGCATCGTCGCCGTGACGCTTACCGGCAGCGAACCAGCCGGACGAAGTGTCGCGAGCATCGCCGGACAACAGATCAAGAAGACCGTTCTTGAACTCGGCGGTAGCGATCCGTTCATCGTCATGCCTTCGGCCAATCTCGACGAGGCTGTTACGACGGCCGTCAAAGCACGCACGATCAACAACGGTCAGTCGTGCATCGCGGCGAAGCGGTTCATTGTCGCGGCTGAAATCTACGATGAATTTGAACGACGATTTGTCGACGAGATGAAGTCGCTGCGCATCGGCGATCCGCTGGAGGAGTCGACCGACATCGGTCCACTCGCAACCTCACAGATCGTCGACGATCTCGTGGAACAAGTGGACAATGCCTGCGCGGCGGGCGCGCGTGTCTTAACCGGTGGTAACAAGCTCAGTCGTCCCGGAAACTTTTACGAACCGACAGTGCTCGTCGACGTCGACCCAGCTTCACCTGTTTCGTGCGAGGAGATCTTTGGTCCAGTGGCGATGCTCTTTCGCGTCGCCAACATCGACGAGGCAATCAGTCTCGCCAACGCGACGACGTTCGGACTCGGTTCATCCGCCTGGACCAACGACGCAGCGGAACAAACAAAATTCATCGAAGAGATCGAAGCCGGCTGCGTCTTCATCAACGGCATGGTCGCTTCCGATCCGCGTCTGCCATTTGGCGGCGTCAAGCATTCCGGCTACGGGCGCGAGCTCGCAGAGTTTGGCATCCGCGAGTTTGTGAACATCAAAACTGTTTGGATTCGATAAGATGAACACACCCTATCCTTTTGCGGATATCGATTTGGCGCGGCGTTTGGAACGCACCGAGGCGCAAAGCAACGTTGATTTTGTCGAGGGGCGAAAAGAGGCGTTTCCGGATGCCGGCGCGGAATGGATTGAGGTCGCGGGCGCGTATGCGATGTTTGACGGCGCCGGATCGCCGCTGACGCAGACGTTTGGCCTCGGCGTGTTTCAGCCAGTCACAAACGAAGATCTCGATCGGCTTGAAGAGTTTTTTCAAGCGAGGGGCGCCGATGTTTTTCATGAAGTTTGTCCAATGGCAGACATGTCTGTGTTTACTTTATTCAAGGAGCGCGGATATCAACCCGTCGAGTTTTCGAGCGTTTTATACCGGCCAATAACTACTGACCTGCATTTGCACGGACCGAATGCGATCAAGGTACGCCTCGTCACGAAAGATGACGCGGACATCTGGGCCGAGACTGCGTTTGAAGGTTGGAGTGAGTTTACGGAGGTAGCAGATTTCCTGCGCGATCTGGGCCAGGTTACTGTCCGTTCGAAGTCGCTATCGTTTCTGGCGGAGCTTGAAGGAAAACCGATCGCCACCGGTGCTTTAACAATTGCCGGCGACGTCGCATTGCTCGCCGGTGCAAGCACGATCCCGGCCGCGCGGCGACAAGGCGCGCAGCTCGCACTGCTCGAAGAACGCTTGCGCTACGCGGCGTCGCGAGGCTGCACAATCGGGATGATGGTGGCGTTGCCCGGAAGCGGATCGCAGCGTAACGCCGAACGACATGGCTTCCGCATCGCGTACACTCGTACGAAATGGCAGTTGAATCAACCAGCAGTGTCTTAATTTCAACTCGGCGTTCTCTGCGAAGCTCTGAGACTCTGCGTAAACACTGACTTCCAAATATTTAACGCAGAGTTCACCGAGGAACGCAGAGAACGCAGAGCCAAAATAAACACTACTCAGCAAAGGGCTAGCGACATGGACGACTTTGAGAAGCTCGGCGCGTTTTACCTGGGCCGGCCTTACGATCTCGCGCAAAAGAAACCCAAGGACGGTCTGCTGCTCTACGATTCGAAGGATCTGGTGACGCATGCGGTCTGCGTCGGCATGACCGGCAGCGGTAAAACCGGTCTGTGCATCGGCCTGCTCGAAGAGGCTGCGATCGACGGCATACCGGCGATCATCATCGATCCGAAAGGCGACCTGAGTAACCTGCTGCTCACCTTCCCGAACCTCGCGCCGGAGGATTTCCTGCCGTGGGTAAACGAAGGCGACGCGCAAAAGAAAGCCATGACGACAGAGGACTATGCTGCTCAGCAAGCCGAGCTTTGGAAAAGCGGTCTCGCCGGCTGGGGACAGGACGGCGAACGCATCAAACGCCTGCGCGCAGCCGCCGACTTCCGCATCTACACACCCGGCAGCAACGCTGGAATTCCCGTGTCGATTCTGAAGTCGTTCACAGCGCCGCCGGAAACGATCAGGCAGGACAACGAGCTACTCGCCGAGCGGATTAACACGACTGTCACCAGTTTGCTCGGGTTGGTCGGTATCGACGCCGATCCGATTCGCAGCCGCGAGCACATTCTGATTTCCAACATTCTGAGTCATGAATGGTCCGCCGGTCACGATCTCGATATCGCCGCGCTGATTCAAAAGATCCAGTCGCCCGCGATCACGAAGATCGGCGTGATGGACCTCGACTCGTTCTTCCCAAACGAAGATCGTTTCAAACTGGCGATGGCGCTCAATCACTTGCTCGCGTCGCCGAGTTTCGCAAGCTGGCTCGAAGGCGATCCGCTCGACGTGCCCACGATACTTCACACGCAAGCAGGCAAACCGCGACTCTCGATCTTTTCCATCGCCCATCTCGGCGATGCCGAACGGATGTTCTTCGTCTCGCTGTTGTTGAACCAGGTGCTGGGTTGGATGCGAACGCAATCGGGAACTACGAGCCTGCGCGCGATCCTGTACATGGACGAGATCTTTGGCTATTTCCCGCCGGTCGCGAATCCGCCGTCGAAGTTGCCGCTGTTGACGTTGTTGAAACAGGGACGCGCGTTTGGGCTCGGCGTTATGTTGACGACGCAGAACCCGGTCGATCTCGACTACAAGGGACTTTCAAATGCGGGCACGTGGTTTATCGGCCGCTTGCAAACGGAGCGCGATAAGCTGCGCGTGTTGGAAGGGCTCGAAGGTATCGCGGTCAGCACGGGGCAGAAGTTTGACAGCCAGCAGATGGACCAATTGCTGGCGGCGTTAAGCACGCGGATCTTTCTGCTGAACAACGTGCACGACGATGCGCCGGAAGTGTTTGAGACGCGTTGGACCATGTCGTACCTGCGTGGACCACTGACACGCGCGCAGATCAAGACGCTTACGGAAACGTCTAAACTGGAAGCCCCTGCGCCCGCCGCAGCAGCGCCAATACCAATCACACCGGCGCCGCCGGGGCAAAAAGGCAAACCACTGCTGGCGCCGGAAGTATCGCAGTATTACATTCCCATTCGCTCTGCGGCCGGACAGGGCGCGCGGTTGACCTACCGTCCCATGCTCTTCGGCGCTGCCGAGGTCCACTATAGCGATTCGAAGACGATCGATCTGACGCAGCACTTGACGCTGCTCGCCGAGATCTCCGATGGACCAATCACGTTGGACTGGAACCAGGCTTTACCCGTCGACGTTCCGATCGAAGATCTCGAATCCGAAGGCGAAAGCGAGGCTGAGTTTGCCGAAGTGCCGGCTAAAGCAGCGAAAGAGAAAAGCTACGGCGCGTGGGGTAAGGATCTCGCAACCTGGATCTATCGCAATCATCGACTCGAACTATTCGAAAGTCCCAGTCTCGACATTGCCTCAAATCCCGGCGAAACCGAGCGCGACTTTCGCGTCCGTTTGCAGCAACTCGCGCGTGAGAAACGTGACGAGGCGGTTGAAAAGCTGCGCCGCAAGTACGCGCCGAAGTTTGAGCAACTCGAGGATCGGAAGCGTCGCGCAGAGCAGGTCGTCGCGCGCGAGCAGGAACAGGCGCAAGGGCAGAAGTTTCAAACCGCGATCTCGGTTGGGGCGACGTTGCTGTCGTCTTTTCTTGGTCGTAAACGTGTGAGCATGTCGACGCTGGGAAGAGCGACAACCGCTGCGCGCGGTGCGAGCCGTTCGATGAAAGAAGCAGACGATGTGAATCGGGCGCAGGATAATGTCGCGGCTGTGAGCCAGAGAGTTGCCGATCTCGAAGCAGAGTTCAGGGATGAAACTGCCGCGCTCGAACGTGCGCTCGATTCGCAAACGGAAGAGCTTGGCAAAGTCAGTTTGAAACCGAAAAAGGTAAACATCGACGTCAAACTTGTCGCGCTCGCGTGGGCGCCTTACTGGCTCGACGCGCAAGGAGCGGCGAAACCCGCCTGGAGCTAAACCCGATGACCGATATCAAGATCCCGATCAAGTATGGATTGATGATCACGCTGGGCGCGATCGCGTGGGTGTTGATTACGCGTGCGCTTATTCCCAATCCCGATTCGACAGTGCACAAACTGGGACCACCGATCGTTTTCAACATCTTGCAGTTTGCGATGATCTACCTGGGCTTGAAGGCGAAGGAGCGGGAGTTTGGCGACAAACAGGATTTCAAGAAAGGGATAAAAACGGGCGTCGCGATTTCTTTGGTTTATGGGCTCACGATGTGTTTGTTTTTCATCGTCGTCGTGAGGTTTGTAGGCGCGGGCTGGTTAGCCAGCGAGCCTGGGGCACTCAACGCCCCGCCGGCGCTGGTCCTCGCGCAAGCATTCGCCGGTCTCTTCATCGGCGCGCTGATTTTCGGCCTGATCTACTCGACCGTGATCTCGTTCTTCCTCGCGAAGCGTCAAAGCGAATCGTAATTGAGCGCCGAAGGCGCGACATAAGGTAGCCCTCATGAGCGCCGAAGGCGCGTCACAAGGTAGCCAGGGGTGAAACCCCTGGTCCCCACGGGAAAAACGTAGGAGCTCTGAAAGAGCGACAGAATCGCGATCTTCTGTCGCTCTTTCAGAGCTCCGTTGTTCAATTCTGTGATCCAGGGGCGGCGTGCTCGCTTCGCTTGCACTTGCCCCTGGCTACCGTGTGACGCGCCTTTCGGCGCTCAAGCTGGCTACCGTGTTACGCGCCTTCGGCGCTCAAGCCGCGCTGCCGCGCTGCGGCGCTACGGAACCAGCACGACCTTGCCGATGTTCTTGCGTTCTTCGAGGTAGCGGTGGGCGGCGCCGGCTTCTTCAAATGAAAAACTGCGGTCGACGTAGGGATTGATCCATCCCTCGTAAACACCACGCAGGATTTCGCGCATCCAGACGGCGACTTTCTCCGGCTCGTGCCACATGTGCCCGAGGTTCAGGCCAAACACGCCGCGATTCTTGTTCAGCATCGCAAACGGATGGAACCGCGGGGTTTGAATCACGGCTTTGAGCATATTCAACTTGCCCGCCAGACCATTTGCCGACACAGACGAAACACCAAACATCCCCAGCCGCCCCGTGTGTCTCAACGCGGCATAACTCTTCTTCCAATGCGCGCCGCCAATCGGATCGATCACCAAATCGACACCCCGGCCATTCGTCAACTGTTGCAACACCGGCAGCCAATCCTGGTTGCGATAGTCGATCGCATGGTCCAAGCCACGTTCGGCGAGAAACTGATGCTTCCCCGAACTCGCCGTTCCATACGTAACCGCGCCAATCTTCTTCGCAATCTCGATCGCCGCCAGTCCGACACCACCGCCGGCATTGTGAATCAACACCGACTCACCCGCGTGCAGCGAACCCATCACCACGAGCAACGCATACGCCGTCAGATAATTCACCGGAATCGCCGCCGTTTGCTCGAACGTCAACTGCTCCGGCTTCTCGAAAATCTGCGCGGCTTTCACCGCCACCATCTCCGACTGGCCGCCAAAGCGCGTCAGCGCCGCGACCGGCTTCCCCACGATCGAACTATCAACATCTTTGCCAATCGCTTCGACGACGCCACTCACCTCGTAACCCATCACGCAAGGCTTCGGCGGCGAGTCAGGATATAGTCCCTGGCGAGAAAGAATGTCGGCAAAGTTGAGTCCCGCAGCGCGCACGCGAATGATGACCTGGTCGTCTCGCGGCGTTGGGTCCGGTTTTTGCTGCACCTTGAGCACGTCGATGCCGCCGGTTCCTGTAGTGACGATTTGTCGCATGGACCGATATTATATGCGCGCCGAAAAACTTATGCGATTAACAAAACTTCTGACGCTGCTATTTCTCGTCGGCGTAATCAACCTGAACTGCGCCACACAACAGCAAGACCAATCCACAGGACAAAAACAATTAACCCTGGCCGTCGTTTCCGGCGTCGAAGGCGACGCACTCAAACAGGCTGCGCGCGATTACGAAACGCAAACCGGCGTGAAGATCAACATCGCCGAGTTTCCTTATGCAAACCTGCTCGATAAAGAGATGATCGATTTCAACGCGCGCACTGGCGCTTACGATCTGATCATGCTCGACGATCCGTGGTTTCCGAACTTTGCCAGCCAGCAGTTTCTGACTGACTTGACGCCGCTGTTGCAGAGACGCGGCCAGTCTGGGCCTGACGCCGACTTCGTCGCAACTTCGATCGCACTCTGCCGCCATCCATATCAAACCGGCACGCTGTACGCGCTGCCCTACGTCGGCAACTCGCAATTGTTCTTCTATCGCAAAGACCTCTTCGAAAAGCACGCGCTGAATCCGCCGAATACGTGGAACGACGTGCTCACCGCTGCAAAAACGATCCAGGAGAAAGAGCGCGCTAGCGGCACGTACGGCTACGTGATGCGCGCCGCGCAAGGCAACGCCGCCGTCGCCGACTTCCTGCCGATCTTCTGGGCCTTCGGCGCTGAGATGTTCGACTCGTCGGGCAATCCAACGATCAACAGCCCGCAAGGAATCGCAGCGCTCGAGTTCATGCTTCAGCTCGGCAACTATTCGCCGCCGGGTTACGGCAGTTTCAATGCCGACGAAGTCGGGGCGCACTTGTTGCAAGGAACGGCGGCGATGTCGATCAACTGGCCCGCGTGGATCAGCAGGTTCGACGAGACAGGAAAGTCGAAAGTGATTGGCAAGATGGAGTTCGCGACGATGCCGGGTGGTGCGAAAGCAGGCCAGGCGGAGATTGGCAATTGGCTGCTCGCGATTCCGCGCGTGTCGCACAACGCGGAAGCAGCAATGGATTTCCTGTTGTGGGCCACCACCGCGGAACAAATGAAACGATCGGCAATGCGAGGAAATCCGCCGACGCGCAAGTCGCTGTTTAGCGATCCGGAATTGGTTACAAAGCATCCGGCCTATCCGGCGCAACTGCGTTCACTCGAAACGTCGCGGCCACGCCCGCGCACGCCGCAATGGAACCAGATCGAAAACGCTTTTGGCATCTTTATTTCCAAGGCGAATAGCGGCGAGTTGTCTCCGGCCGAAGCGATGAATGAGGCGAATGCCGAAATCGAGCAGATTCTCCAACGCGCGCAGTAGAAAACACCTGGCGCTGCCTTATTTATTGATCGCCCCGGCAGTGGCCGTGCTGCTAGCGCTTTCAATCTATCCGCTTATTTATTCGATCACCGTCAGTCTTCATGTCGGGGACGCGTGGGGGATTGGGAACTTCACGCGTCTGCTGTCGGACCGGTTCTTCCTCACCGCCATGGCCCACACTTTAGTTTTCGCAGCCGCGGCGCTGACGTGCGAGTTTTTGCTGGGACTTGGCCTCGCGCTACTGCTCGACAAACAGATCCGCGGCCGGACACTGTTTCGCGCCGGTCTGCTCGTGCCGATGATGTTGCCGCCGGTCGTCGCCGGAGTCGTTTGGCGACTGATGCTCAATCCAAACTTCGGCGCCATCAACGGCACGCTCAAACAGATCGGAATCAACACGGATTCGTTGACCTGGACTGCGTCTCCGAAGCTCGCGATGCTTTCAGTAATCGCCGTCGACGTTTGGCAATGGACGCCATTTGTGTTTCTCGTCCTGCTCGCAGGACTGCAAGCGATTCCGCAAGAACCTTACGAAGCGGCGCTGATCGACGGATCGAGCCGCTGGCAAACGTTCTGGCACGTTACACTGCCGTTGCTGAAACCGGCGATCCTGATCGTGTTGCTGCTGCGAACGATGGATCTGCTGCGCGTCTTCGATCAGATTTTTATTCTCACCGAAGGTGGACCGGGCTTCGCGACCGAGACGATCAGTCTTTACATTTATCGCACGGCGTTTCGCTTTTTCGACTTCGGTTATGCGGCGGCGATGTCGTTTGTACTGCTGGCGCTGACGAATGTGATTAGTGCTTTCTACATACGGTTCCTGAGACATGAAACGCGGATTAATTAAATATCTGCTGTTGGTGGCGGCATTGCTGGCGGCACTGGCGCCGGTCTACTGGATGTTCACGATCTCTTTGAAGTCGGAACTGGACCAGTTCGCCGTTCCTCCGCCGTGGTTCAATTTCACGCCGACGCCGGAACACTACTACGACGCATTCGTCACGCGCTCGTTTTGGCATTACATGCTTACGAGCGCGATCGTTGCGGTGGGTTCGACGATCTGCGCCCTCGTGCTTGGCACGCTCGCGGCGTACGCGTTGGCGCGCTTTCGCCTGCCTTACGATCTCGATCGCCGTCTCTCGCTGTGGATACTTTCGACGCGCATGTTTCCGGCGATCGTTACCGCGGTGCCGTTGTTTCTGATGATGCGCGACCTGCGTTTGCTGAATACGAAGGCCGCGCTGATCATCGTCTACACTGCTTTCAATCTTCCGTTTGTCGTCTGGATGATGCGTGGCTTTTTCGACGAAGTGCCGCGCGATCTCGAAGAAGCGGCGCTGGTCGACGGCGATTCGCGTCTCGGCGCGCTGGTGCGCGTTGTTCTCCCGCTCGTCTCACCGGGACTCGCCGCAACAGCCGTGTTCTGTTTGATTGTTTCGTGGAACGAGTTTTTGCTCGCCCTCGTGCTGACACAAACCGACGCGTCGATGACGCTGCCGGTCGCCATCGCCGGACGCGTCACACAGTTCGAGATCAAGTGGGGCGTGATGAGCGCTGCCGGAGCGGTAGCAATCGTTCCGATTCTGGTCTTCGCAATGGCGATGCAGAAGTATCTCGTGCGCGGACTGTCGATGGGAGCTGTAAAAGGTTAGACATTTTCCATTTGTCATTGGTCATTTGTCATTTTCCATTCAATGAGAAATGACAAATGAAAAATGGGAAACGATAAATGATCCGGTTTCAAAACGTGATTAAGTTATTCGGCGACACGCGCGTCGTCGACGATCTGTGCCTCGAGATCGAAGATGGCGAGTTCGTCGTGCTGCTTGGTCCATCGGGTTGCGGGAAGACCACGACGCTGCGCATGCTCGCCGGACTCGAAACTGCAACCAGTGGCGACATCTACATCCAAGGCGAACTCGTCAACGACGTCCCGACGCAACACCGCGACCTCGCGATGGTCTTTCAAAGTTACGCGCTCTATCCGCACATGACGATCGCCGACAACATCGCCTATCCGTTACGCGTCAGAAAGCTCGACAAAGCAGAACGAACGAAACGCGTGAACGACGTCGCTTCCATGTTGGAAATCGAACCGCTGCTCGATCGTAAACCGCGCCAGCTTTCGGGCGGTGAACGACAGCGCGTCGCGCTTGCGCGAGCGATCGTGCGCAAGCCGCGCGCGTATCTGATGGACGAACCGCTCTCGAATCTCGACGCCCGCCTGAGAGTGCAAATGCGCGGCGAACTGAAACGCCTGCAACATCAACTCGGCACCACGACGATCTACGTCACGCACGATCAAGCTGAAGCAATGACGCTCGCCTCACGCGTCGCCGTGATGAAACGCGGCAAGCTCCAGCAGTTCGACACTCCGCTGAACATCTACAACCGGCCCGCAAATCGTTTCGTCGCGGAATTCGTCGGCAGTCCGAGCATGAATTTCGTCGACGGCAAAATTAATAACCGGACGTTTGTGAACGAGTCTTTTGAGATCCGTGTCGAAAGACCAAACACGGATCGCATCACGATCGGCATCAGGCCAGAACACATTCACGTCCTGACCGAACCGGCAGAAGGCGCGATTCCGGCAACCATTTACGTTACCGAATTGATGGGAAACGAAACGTTTGTGTTTCTAACGGTGGGAAGTGACAGGCTGATCGCCCGCGCGCCCGCAGAGTTTCGTGCAGAAGAAGAAAGCCCCGTCTGGTTACGAATCGTGGCCGAGAAAGCTCACTTCTTCGATCACCAAACAGGGCTCTCTATATAAGTAAAGTTTTGTGCCTCTTGTGGCTCTGTTTTGTGCCTCTTCGTGGCTATTTATTCGGTTGCGGTGTGATCCGCAGATACGGCTTCGGCGCTCTCCAGCCACCGGGAAACTTCTCTTTCGCGGCTTCATCCGAGAGCGACGGAACGATGATCACGTCGTCGCCGTCTTTCCAGTTCACCGGCGTCGCCACACTGTACTTCGCCGTCAACTGCAACGAATCGATCACGCGCAGGATCTCGTCGAAGTTGCGTCCGGTGCTGGCCGGATACGTAATCATCAACTTGATCTTCTTGTCTGGGCCAATGACGAAGACCGAGCGAACGGTGAACACGTCGCTGATCTCCGGATGAATCATGTCGTAGAGTTCGGCGATTTTATGATCCGGGTCGGCAATGACCGGGAAATTGAGTGCTGTACCCTGTGTTTCCCTGATGTCCTCGGCCCATTTCTGATGTGAATCAGTCGGGTCAACGCTCAGGCCAATAACTTTCACGCCACGTTTCTCGAAATCCGGCTTGCAGCGCGCCACATAACCGAGTTCGGTGGTACAGACGGGAGTAAAGTCCCTGGGATGGGAAAACAGGACGGCCCAACTGTCGCCAATCCACTCATGAAAACTAATGGAGCCCTCAGTTGTGTCTGCTTGAAAATCGGGTGCTATATCCCCTAGTCGTAGAGCCATTTTTCTCTCCTTCTTTCTGTGGAAGCCACCACGCTTTTACAACTAACGACACGGCAAGTCAAACGCGAAGAACAGCTTCCCGATAATCCGTGTTATTCTGCAAAAACATATGAAACTAGCACTAAATGGCGCGACTACAATGCGTGCCGATCTGGCCACCGACCTGCGCGCGGCCAAGGCTGCGGGGTTCGATTATCTCGAGATTTGGAAGGCCAAAATCAAGGGTAAATCCGTTGACGATCTGAAAGCACTGTTTGCCGAAACCGGCGTGCCGCCGTTGAGTATCAACTCGATCGAGCACATCACTTTTCGCGACGAGCAGGCGTACGAAGCGATCAAACAAGAGTGCCGCGAGTTGAGCGAGATCGCGGCGGCGATCGAGTGTCCGTACATCGTCGTCGTGCCTGGGCGATTGCCGGCAAACGACGTCGACGTGGTCGCCGAATCTGTTCCGGTCGTTGCGGAACTCTGCGATATCGCCGCCGAGCATGGCGTGGCGCTCGGTTTTGAATTCCTGGGCCAACCGGATTGCAGTGTGCCAACATTGGATCTCGCGGAAGAGATCGTGCGCGAGACTGGACGCGACAATCTCGGACTCGTGATCGATAGTTTTCACTTCTATGCCGGCGGATCGAACGTCCAGATGATCGAAAAACTCGATCCCCGCCAGATCTACATCTTTCACATCAACGACGCAGAGGATCTGCCGCGCGCGCAACTGGAAGATCGCCATCGATTGCTTCCGGGACTCGGCATCCTGCCGTTGCGCGAGATGATGACGGCGTTTCGGAAGATTGGTTACGACGACGTGGCGAGTGTCGAAATCTTCCGGCCGGAATATTGGGAACGAGATCCATTTGAGTTGGCTCTTGAAGCGAAGAAGGCAGCGGAACTGATTACATGCAAATCAGAATCGGAATCATAGGCGCAGGTTATATCGCCGGAGTTCATGCGGGCATCCTCGAGCGCGACGAGCGCGTTCGCGTGGTCGCAATTCACGACGTCGTTCCGGAACGCGCAGAACAACTGGCACGCTCGCACGATGCCACCGTCGCTTCGTCGACGCTCGAAGTGCTCGAACTCGCCGATGCCGTGTTCATCACTACGCCAAACACGCGTCACGTTCCGCTCACGCTCGCCGCGCTCGAAGCTGGCAAACACGTCTTTTGCGAAAAACCACTCGCGACGACGATCGCCGACGCCGAAACAGTCTTCGAAAAAGCGCAACGCAGCAGCACCGTGTTTCAAGTCGGACATAACCGGCGTTTCGCGCCTGTCTACGCAACTTTGAAACAGATGCTCTCCGAAACGCACAAACCGCACTCAGCCCACGTGAAGATGAATCGCGGCGAACTGCTGAAACCCGAATGGACCGGCGATCCCGAGATCACCGGCGGCTTTCTCTACGAAACACCGATCCACATGTTTGACATGATGCGGTTTCTCTTCGGCGAGATCGAAAGCCTGCGCGCGATTGGCTCAACTCACGAGTACAAGGAAGTCGACGACTTCTCCGTGTTGCTGAAGTTCGCGAACGGCATGCATGCGACACTCGCAACCGCCGCGGATGCGAGTTGGTTGTTTCCGTTTGAAAGAGTAGAAGTGTTTTGTCATCACGCAACACTCGTGACGCGCGAGATGGAAAGTCTCACTTGCAGCAGCAACCTCGAAGGTCACCTAACCGAACAAACGATGCAACAGTTGCCGCGCGAAGAGAAATGGGGCTACGCGCAAGAGGACCGCGCGTTTATCGATTCGATTGTGAATAACACTCCCGCCCGGGTCACAGCCTACGATGGCTTGATGTCGGTCAGGATCGCCGACGCGATTTATGAATCAGTGCGCACGGGCCTGCCCATCCAGATTCGCTCCTGATCTGTGGTAGAATCGCCACCCCTTTCCTAATCCCTTGTAACTCGTGTTGTTATATGTCGTCTGCATTGGACACCGATCTCACTCGTGAGGAAACGGCGCGCCGCCGGACCGAACAAAGACTCGCGTTGCAGTATGCCATCACGCGAATTCTCTCGCGCTCCATCGACTTTGTAGAAGGCACTCACGAGATTCTGCAAACGGTTTGCGAGAGTTTAGGCTGGCAGGTTGGCGTGCTTTGGGCCGCGGACTATCAAGCCCAGGTGTTGCGTTGTATTGATTTCTGGCATCGGCCGTCGCTGAAAGTGGACGGGTTCGAGAACATTTCCCGCAGCAGCACATTTGGGCGTGGCGTTGGCTTACCGGGCCGCATTTGGGAAACCGGCCAACCCGCGTGGATTCCAAACCTGAGCGAAGATTCAAACTTCCCGCGCGCGTCTTTCGCGGATCAGGCGGGACTGCGCGGCGGTTTTGGGTTTCCGGTGCTGCTCGGCGATGAAGTGGTCGGCGTGATCGAGTTCTTCAGCCAGGAGATTCGCCAGCCGGATCAGGATCTGCTCGAGATGATTAGCAATGTCGGCAATCAGATCGGGCAGTTTCACGAACGCAAGCGAGCAGAAGAAAAGCTCGCCCACCTGCTGGTGCGTGAACGGTCCGCGCGCGCCGATGCTGAAATGGCGAACCGCTTGAAGGACGAGTTTCTCGCCACGCTTTCGCACGAGTTGCGGACGCCGCTCAATGCCGTGCTTGGCTGGTCGCGGTTGTTGAAGTCGGGGCGGTTGGACGAGGAAAGCTCGCATCATGCGATCGACGTGATCGAGCGAAATGCGTGGGCGCAAAGACAGATCATCGAAGACATCCTCGACGTGTCGCGCGTCATTACCGGGAAACTTCAGCTTCATCTCGCGCCGGTCGATCTGGTCGCAGTCGTCAGGGCAGCGTTGGACACGGTTCGTCCAGCCTTTGAAGCAAAAGAGATCCATATTGAGGAAACTTACCAGGAGGGCCTCAAGGTCATTGGCGGCGACGCCGATCGATTGCAACAGGTAGTTTGGAACCTGCTTTCAAACGCTTCGAAGTTTACCCCCGTGCGCGGGACGGTCGCGATTCGCGTCAGCCACGACAAGACGTATGTGGAAATTGAGATCGCCGACACCGGACCAGGCATCGCGCCTGAGTTTCTCCCGCATGTTTTTGAACGATTCCGCCAGGCAGACGGCTCCACGACCCGCACACATGGAGGACTCGGGCTGGGATTGGCAATCGTGCGTCACCTCGTCGAGTTGCACGGCGGTCTAATTAGCGCCGATAACTTCGGACCGAGAACGGGCGCGATTTTCATAGTTAAACTTCCCTTACCGAGCGCTGAGCTGACTCTTGAAACAGCTAACGCCGCCGCGCTGCTGGACGAAGCGACCGGGATCGATCTCGCCGGCCTGAGTATCCTCGTAGTCGAAGACGATCTCGACGCACTCGATCTGCTCACGATCGATCTGACCGAACATGGCGCGAAGGTCCGCGGCGTCAGTTCCGCCGCCGAAGCACTGAAACTCTTGCAATCAGCGCCATTCGACCTGCTTATCAGCGACATCGGCATGGCCGACACCGATGGCTACAACTTCATCAAACAGGTCCGCCATCAGCAAAAAGACGGCCACATTCCCGCCATTGCCCTCACCGCCTACGCCCGCACCCAGGATCGCGTCCGCGCTATCGCCGCCGGGTACAACACGCACGTCGCCAAACCCGTTGAAATTCGCGAACTGGTAACCGTTGTGAAATGTCTCACCGGAAGAATTTCTTGAGCTTTGCCTGACTCAGTGTGTAAGCTGTTTCTCGATGACCAAGCGTTGCGCCTGGGCGAAGACTCCCCTATCAATTGCTTATCACGACGTAGAATGGGGCGTTCCCCTTCACGACGACACGCGCCTGTTTGAGTTTTTGGTCCTGGAAGGGGCGCAGGCGGGTCTGAGCTGGGAAACGATCCTCAACAAGCGAGACAACTATCGCGCCGCTTTTGACGGCTTCAATCCCACTAAGATCGTGAAATACGACGAACGCAAGATCGAGAAGTTGATGAATGACGCCGGCATCATTCGCAACCGGCTCAAGATCAACTCGGCGGTCACGAACGCGCGGGCCTTTCTCGACGTAAAACGAGAATTCGGCAGCTTCGACGCTTACGTTTGGCGTTTTGTCGACGGCAAACCAGTGCGCCGCAAACGCGGGCAACCGATCGTCGCGACGACGCCGATCTCCGATGCGTTGAGTAAAGATCTCGCAAAACGAGGTTTCAAATTCGTCGGCTCGACCATCTGCTACTCGTTTATGCAAGCGGTGGGAATGGTCAACGATCACGATCTTACATGCTTCCGCTACTCGCTGGTTTAACCACGGACTTTAACCACAGATTTCACCCGATGGAGGCTTTAACTTGAAACGAACACCCTCAATTCTGCTGTTGCTTATCACCCTTGTTTGCCTGGCGCCGGCGGCGCTGGCCCAATCGGCGCTCACCAACCTGCCGGAAGCCGATGCGCTGATCTACGTCAGTCCGCAACGCATTCTTAACGAGGCAGTGCCAAAGGCCATGCCTGCGGCGGAAGTGGCGCAGATGCGCGCCTCGTTCGCCGATCTGAAAAAATCGCTCGGCATCGATCCTTCGTCGGTTGAATATCTCGTGATCGCGGTCCGCTTTCACAAGCCCGCGGGTGATCTGAGCTTCGTCGCGCCTGACGTGATGGCCATCGCCGGCGGCGACTTCAGTTCGGATTCACTCTTCACGCTGGCCCAACTGGCGCTCCAGGATAAAGTGCGGATGGAAAAGCACGGCGCGAAGACGATGGCGCTGATGACAGTCGATCCGATTGTGGCCGAGGCTGCGAAGAACCCGGTGTTGAAGCCGTACGTGGAACTTGGCGCAGTGGCTTTGAGTCCCAACTCGATCGCCATCGGCAATACTCGTTATCTCAAGGCAGCGATCGAGGCCTCGGAAGGCGGGCCGCGGATCAGTGCGGAGACGATCCAGTCGTTGATGCGCGATCCAAACGTGTTGATGGCGGCAACGGGCGCGCCGCTGGCATCGTTCGCGCGCAGCATCGGATTGTTTGGCACTGAAACGACGCCGCGCGAAGGACGCTGCGACACGAGCTTTGGCAACTTCTACGCTGCCGTTACAATGTCTGGCGCCAACTACAGCCTGCGTGGGGCAATGAACGCCGATAATCCCGACACGGCGAGGATCATCACCAGTTTGCTCACTGGTTTGATGAATCAGGGCATCAGCGCCGTTCCGGACAAGAAAGCGCAAACTGTGCTGCAGAGCGTTAAGATGTCGGCCAAAGATAACGAGGTAATGATCGAAGCCGACATTCCGGGACAGATGATCGTCGATCTGTTTCGTCCGACGCCAAAAGCGAAAACAGGGGAACCGCCGCCGCCAGCGCCAGCTAAAAAGTCCACGCCGGTACGGAGAACAAAAAGGAGAGGCTGAAACAAATGCGCAAGAGTTTACTGGTCATGGCATTGTTGCTGATGGGAGCTATCGCGGGCCTTGTTATCGTTTCTTTGAATCCGTCGACCTCGGTGGCCCAGAACTCGAACACTCCGACGTCCACCAATCGAAACGACACCCGCTCGATCACGCCGCAACCGCCGCCACGTGCGGGCGCACCGCAGGAAGACTTCTCGAAGAACACGTGGGAACTGCCGGACGATGCCGACAAAACGAAAAACCCGGTAGCTTCAACGCCCGAGTCAATCGCGAAGGGTAAGGAGTTTTACCTGGGCCGGAAAGGCAATTGTGTCTTCTGTCATGGCGAAACGGGTTCGGGGAACGAAGCAAATTTCCCGCGGCTGCGGCGAAAGCCGGCGGATATTTCGAACAAGGAACGCATGGCGGCGATGACCGACGGTGAGTTGTTCTGGAAGATCTCGAAAGGCATCAGGGGTATCATGCCGGAACGCGAGAGCACCATGACCGAAGAAGAACGCTGGCACGTCGTGAACTACATCCGCACGCTGGTGAAGCCTGCTGAATAGTTAAAAGAACCGTTCCGCATATTCGCGGATCTCTTTTAACGAGCGCTCGGCGATGATGCGGAAGACTTTGATTTCGCAACCCGCGGGAAGGCGTGGGGCCATCAACGAGTCGGTAATTACAAAAGCCGCGGAACGCAATCCCTTCTCCCAACCGCGTTCCCGCGCATCACGAAAACTCAACGCGTCCGCGTCCAGGCCCGCAGCAACAAGCAACGTGCGGGACCAGCGGAGAAATTCCGGCCACCGCGACACGATCGCGATCAACGCATCGGGTCGCGGTTTCGTCTCTCCGCGAAACGACTCGACGACTGACGCCGAGTGAAGCACGATCAAATCCGTCTCCGGTTTGACTCGATCTCCAAACGCTTCGAGGTGCCCGTACAACACCAGCGGCACAGCTCCGATCAGCGGCGACCCGCCGTCGAGATCTGTTGGACCAGCTCCCCTAACGTTGACCTTCGTCGCATTGCGAATCTCCGCCACGAGGATCTCGCACAAATCCGCATCCGGCTCGAGCACGAGAAAATGATCCGGTCGTTGCAACGAGAACGATCGCGTAACGCCCGCCTGTATCTCCGCCAGCGAATAACCATCCTCACGCAAGTGGCGAAAGAAACGCGCGATCAACTGGTCCAACGCCAGCCCGTCTTCCATCTTCTCGTCGGCGCGGACGCGCACGTAAACACCACTGCCCTTGCGAAACTCAACCCAGCCGCGACGCGCCAGCTCGCGATACGCAGCGCTCACCGTGTTCGCATGGATCGAATAACGCCGGGCCAAATCGCGCGTGCTCGGCAGACGCTCGCTCGGCTTCAGGTCGTTGCTGACAATCCCGAGCGTGATCTGCGTGATCAACTGCTCTCGAATCGGGACCTCACTGTTTCTGGAAAGCCATAGTCGCATGGCGTTTTTGGTGCGCGGCAGAATATCATAGCCGCCGTGAGTTATCCGTCTTATCTGCGTTTGCTGCCTGACGGCGCGCTGGAAAAACGCGTCGCCGATCTCGAACGTCTGCTAGAGCGCTGCACGGTCTGTCCGCGCGATTGCCTGAACAATCGCCTGAACGACGAGATTGCCGCATGTTACTCCGGCCGCCTGCCGATCGTCTCGTCCTACACGGCCCACTTCGGCGAGGAACCACCGCTCGTCGGCACCAAGGGCGCCGGCAATATCTTCTTCGGCAATTGCAACCTGCGTTGCGTCTATTGCCAGAACTACCAGATCTCGCAAACGCACAAGCAACAGCTACGCAACCAGGTTACGCACGAGCGCCTCGCGGAGATGATGCTGGAATTGCAGTCGCGCGGCTGTCACAACATCAACTTCGTTTCGCCGACGCACTTCGCGCCACAGATGGCGCGTTCGATCTTTCTCGCGGCGCAACAAGGCTTGCGATTGCCGATCGTTTACAACACCAACTCGTACGACGCCGTTGACGTGCTGCGCCTGCTCGACGGCATCGTCGACGTTTATCTGCCTGATCTGAAGTATGCCGACGACGAATCGGGATACACGTATTCAAAGGTCAGCGGCTACAAAGACTTTTCGCGGCTTGCGTTGAAGGAGATGTTTCGGCAAACGGGCGATGAACTCGTGTTTGACGAGAACGGGTTGTTGCAACGCGGGCTCGTCGTGCGGCTGTTGGTTTTGCCGAACGACATCGGCTGCACGCGCGAGTCGATCGAGTGGTTGCGCGATGAACTGAGTCCGCGCGTGGCGATCTCGCTGATGGCCCAGTACTACCCGACCCATCAGGCGGAGACTAATCAGCGTTACGTTCTATTGTCGCGCCGGATACGCGAATCGGAATGGATGAAAGCGACAAACGCGCTCGAAGAGTTGGGCATGGAAGAAGGTTGGGTGCAGGAGTTTGACGGCTCAGCGTATTACTACCGCCCCGATTTCAGCGACGCCGACCGCCCTTTTCGAGACATCAGAGACTTCGAATAGTAGCCACGAAGTACCTCGACTGCTTTTTCTTGTGCCTTTTGTGTCTCTTCCTTTGTGCCTCTTCGTGGCTAAGTGTCGTATCGAACTGCCGGACTTCCCGCCGGATAAAACACGCCGAGCAATCTCAACTCACCATCGCCAGTATTCTCAACACAGTGGACTTGCCCACGCGGCAGGTAAACACACGAACCTGGTCCAATCGGCGTATTCACGTCGACGGTCCACATGCGTCCCGTTCCACGCAGGATGAACAACACTTCTTCATACTCGTGAAAATGATCCGGCGCGCGTCCCGGCGGAATCGATCCGACAAACTGCGTCACCTGTTCGCTTCCGATCTGATGGTCCACCAGCACGCGATACCAGCGGTCGCCCGTTGGCATCTCACGCTGATCCGACAATCTCACGACAGCAGTCTCATCCCGTTGTGAATCACCCAACAGGTCCGCTGAAGTTAACGGCACGATCCCGTTCGACGAGCTTTCCGGACACTGCGAGCTGACAAAACAAATCGTTTCCGGTCCGGGATTGTCGGCCATCAACGTCTGCCCCGGACGAAGATAGATCCCGGTCTGCGTTTGGACGCGGTGTGGCTGACCGTCGATAAAAACAGTGCAACGTTTCGTCTTCTCAGGATGGTCCAGGTCTTCGAGCACGTACAGAACTTCGTCGCAATCGCCATTGCGCAACCCCGGTGAAAGTCCAACGCCAAACTCCAAAACACGCAGCGAGATCGCTTGCGAGCCCGTGGCTTTTCCGATCCGGTTCCAAATCGAAAGCGTGCCGGCAACGTGGGGAATGCCTTCGCGCATTGCCGACACGCGGCACCCTCCCGCCAACTCTACGGCCATTCGATTAGCTCCTAAGATTTGCTGGTCGTCAGGTGGTGCGTCGTGTGTTCGGTGATGGAGGCTGGATTTTGAGTTGCGGATCCCAACTCGTTGGTCCGGGCAGGAGGTGCTTCGTAAGTCGCGCGTTCAAGACCGAAGTCGAGGTCGCGTTGCGCTGCTGCGTCGAACGCGTTGCCGGGTAGTTCTTTACGGGGAATCGTAAATAAGAGCCCGTTGATGATTATTCCCAGGCCGATCAAGAACGTGACCAGGCCGGGCGTAATAAGCGGGAAAACGTCGCCTTTGACGAGGGTCATGAGGAGGGAAACGAGCGTGGCGCCCAGGCCAATCGAGGCGGTGATCATTCCGGCGCGAACGCGGCGCAAGCGCTTCTCTGCGGGCGACTCCAGAAACTTCTCAAACGCCGGCAGGAAGGTCTCGGCGAGTTTGTTCAATTCCTTTGCCGACTTCATCTGCCGAATCTGATCGGCGACGGCCATCCCGATCTGTTCGCGCGCCAACATTGCCGACGCCGTAATCGCGTCCGGGCGTTCCAGTGAGGTGCGCACGATGCGCAAGTCCGTGCCACAGGCGCGGCAGTATTGGCTTAGTTGTCGTTCTTCAGAACCACAAGATGGGCAGTACATAGGGCCACTAAAAAGCACAAAACCAAAGCCACAAAAGGCACAAACAAAAACCGAGTTAGGAAACTATCAAAGCTCTAAACCCAAGCACAAGCTTAAAGTACGCGGAATCTTTAATTTTGTTCTTGTGCCTTTTGTGTCGCCTCTTTTGTGCCTTATTGTGGCTCCACTTTAACCCCGCGCCAAAAAGCGACTCGATCTTTGATCTCGGCAGCGGCCGGCTTGGGATCGGGATAGTACCAGGCGGCGTCTTTGTTCACTTCGCCATTCACTACCACGTCGAAATAACTGGCCTCGCCTTTCCACGGACAAGTGGTGTGCGTGCTGCTGTCCTGGAAATACTCCTGGCCGATCGCTTCACGCGGAAAGTAATGATTGCCTTCGATCACCACGGTATCGTTACTCTCGGCGATAGTCGCGCCGTTCCATGTTGCTTTCATGTTCGTCCTCCCCTTGCAATAATCGTCGTCACGGCAAAATTCCTTCCGGGATCAACCACGGATGAATCTGAAGCGCCAGCCGTCCAGCCTGCACAGCCGGATCGGTCGCCGCGAGCGCACGCGCTTCTTCAAGTGAACCTACTTTGAAAACGAATATGCCGCGCAGTGTGCCGTTGTCGCCAAATGGTCCAGCGACTACGAGTTTCTTCATCTCCGCGAGCTTTTGAATGTTTGCCAGGTGCGCTTTTTGAATCTCCGCGCTGGCCGCTGTTTTTTCGGCACTCCACTTTTCGCCGCGCGTGAGAAATGCGAGATACGCGGTCGTCAGCTTTGCCGGCGTGGTGACTTTGATCTTCTTCATCACGTCTTCAGACCACCACGGATGTAACTCCGGAACGAGATAGCCACCGGCGACAGCCGGATCGGCGTTGATCCAAGTCTGTGCTTCTTCGGCAGACGTCGTGCGGAAGATGTAAACGGCTTCCAGCTCTTCGTCGTCCTTGATGCGGCCGGCGATCACGAGCTTGTCTGAATTGATCAACGACTGCACGTAAGCGACGTGCTGCTTCTGCGTCTCCGGCACATCTTTACCGGGGTTCGGAGTAAACTTCGGGCCGCGCTTCAAGAGCGCCAATTGAAACTGGATGAGCTTGTGTTCCGGCTCGGCTGGTTTCTGTTCTTGCGCGATTACAACCGAACCGCCCAACAAAAGCACGAGCGTGAGTAGAAGGGTGGTTTTCATAACTCGCGAATTATAAGCGGGCCAATTCCCAAACGCGAATCGGTCATTTGCAGTTCCGCGACTCTCGGGTCCGCATGTTAAGATTCGGTCCACTCTTTTGGCAGAGGTAACGCCCATGAAGAAACTGTTCATTCTGACCCTGACCCTGGCACTGTTTTACGCCGTCAACACTCCCACAATCGCCCAGGAACAGCCCACTCAACAACCAACCGCGGAAGAGCAGGAAAAGGAGAAGGCCGAAAGAGAGAAGAACGCTTTCCGGCTGCTGGATCAGTTGATCGACGAAGCCCAATCGCTGCGCCTGACCGAAAATCGCGTGCGCGTGCAACTCACGGCGGCGGACATGTTGTGGGACAAAAACCAGTCCCGCGCGCGTTCCCTGTTTCAAATGGCCGGCGAAGGTGTCGCCGAGCTGGGCCGAAACGCACAACAACCCACGGGTAATCGACGCAATGAAGGAAACCAGGAACGACGCGCATTTCAGTTGCGACAGGAACTGGTGATGGCAGCCGCGCGTCACGACGCCCAACTCGCGTATCAATTACTTGCGAGCACGAAAGCACCGGCGCCAGTCGTTCAAGCCACAAATACCGAACAGCGCACTCCGCCGCGACCGCAACCCAACTCGGAAGAGAATCTCGAACAGATGCTGCTGGGCCGCATCGCCGCCCTCGATCCGAAACTCGCCGCGCAGAATGCCGAGCAGATGATGGAGAAGGGCCAGTTTCCCCGCACCGTGACCGAGGTCATCAACCAATTAGCCAAACAGGATCCCGAAGCCGCCACGAAGCTCGCCGACCGGACCGTGAAACGAATCCAGGGCGCAAACATCCTGACTAACACCGAAGCCACGGCGCTCGCGCAATCACTTTTGGCAGGTGGAGTACGGCTGCCGGCTAGTCCATCCGCGACAAACGCAACAACACCTGCGCCGTCGACCAGCCGGCCAGCAGTTCTCGAACAAGCCGCGTACGTCGATTTGCTCTCCGCCGTGATCGATGCAGCACTAAAAGCAATCCCGAACAGTCAACGAACGCCGGCGCTCACGCGTGGCCGTCCGGCGCCCGGCGCGCCAGTGACCGGAGGCCGTCCGCCACAGCCCGTCGCGGTCCCTGACAATCAAAACGAACAGAACAATGCACGCCGGCTTTTGGCGGGTCTGCAACCGTCGTTGCCGGCCATCGATCAATACTTACCCGCGAAAGCGGCTTCAGTGCGCCAGAAGCTGGCAGATATGGGAATGACGGCGTTAGCGACGGCGCAGGCAATCACCCTTGGCGGCGGCAACAACATGACGGCGGATTCATTGATGCAGGCCGCGTCCACCGCTCCCGCACAAATGCAATCGCGCCTCTACCAACAGGCCGCGTTCCGCGCGCTTGAAGAAGGCAACACAGATCGCGCGCGCCAGATCGCCACTAACAACCTGCCCGCCAACATGCGCGACTCGATGATCCGTTACATCGACTATCGCGAGATCGCCAACAAAGGCGACGCCGCGCGTTTCGAGGAGCTTCGCCAATCAGTCGCTCGCTTGCAAACAGACGGCGAAAAGATCAACCTGCTGGTCCAGTTGGCAAACGACGCGCAGAAAAACAACCCGAAAATGGCGATTCAGTTGTTGGAAGAAGCCCGGCAGATAACCAATCGCCGCGCCACCAACTACGATCAGTTCGAACAACAATTTCGCGTCGCCCGGGCATTTGCCAGCGTCGATCCGGCGCGCAGTTTTGAAGTGCTCGATCCGAGCATCAGTCAACTCAACGAACTGCTGGCCGCGGCGGCAGTATTGAACGGTTTCGAAATCAACGTGTTTCGCGACGGCGAGTTGACGATACAGGGCGGCAGTGGTTTGACGTCGATGGTCCAGCGCGTGGGACAGGAGCTCGCCGTACTCGCGCGCAACGACTTCGAACGCGCCGAAACACTTTCCGGACGCTTTCAGATGACCGAACCGAGAATCATCACGAAGCTCGCGATCGTTCAGGGACTGCTGAATCCGCGGCAACAGCAACAACAAAGTGGTCCAAACATGAACGTGCTGCGCAGCCTGGGCCAGAACTTCAACATCGCTCGACCTGAATAAATCAATTAGAGCAAGGGGGCAAATCTTTGAATAATGTAGACAAACCGGAAATATCGCCGGTAACACCACACGATCCTTTGGCGCCGGAGAAACCAAACCCGGCGCCGATTCCCTTACCTCCTGACACCAATCCCCAGCCACAGGCGCCGGTGCGCGAACCCGAACCACCGCCGCCGCCGATAACCGATCCCAACCCTCCTGAACCAACACGACTGATCGGCGCGCGATAGACCACGGAGCACGATGGTGGAAACACTGCGTCCGCTACTTCTGCTCGTCACCGCGCGGGCCTGGTTTCGATTTGTGCGGCGACTCGGAATGCCGGGACTGTTTCTGATGAGCGCGCTCGACTCGTCGTTCCTGGTGCTGCCGTTTGGCAACGACCTGTTGCTGATCGCGCTGGTGAGTTCGCGACGCGACAGTTTGATCTGGATCGCTTACGTGCTCGTTTCCGCGGTGGGTTCAGTGGTGGGCGTGTTGGTGATCGATCTGTTGATGCGCAAGGCCGGCGAAAAAGGTCTCGAACGTTTTGTGAGCGCACGAAAAATTGAACGCTGGAAAACAAAGCTCGAAAACAAACTCGGCATCACCGTGTTTGTGGCGACGTTGTTGCCGCCACCGTTTCCGTTTACGCCCGTGATCATGACTGCTTCTGCTTTACAGTGTTCGCGGCGCAAGCTTTTTGGCGCTGTCTTTGTCGGTCGACTCATCCGTTTCACGGTTGAAGCGATCCTCGCGCTCTACTTTGGCCGGCAGGTCATCGCCTATATCGACTCCGACGCGGTGGCGTATTTCGTCTACGGTCTGATCGCCGTGGCTGTCGTTTTAAGCACCTTATCGTTGTTGCGCTGGCTGAGGCGGTCATAAAAAAACCATGATTCAGGAGTGGGAATCGCCGGTTTCGGAATTCCGCAAAGAGCCATTCCTCGTGTAGAATCCGCAGGCAAAAAAACTCCGGGAGGAGCCGCAGCATGCCAGAAAGACGTGGCGTCCAAGCCACCGAAGAAATAAAAGCAGAGTGGTCCACTGCTTACAAGTTCTACCTTCGAGCACCGGGTGACAGGTACGACAAGAAGAAAGACCGGACCGCCCGTATAGATTACGTAGCCCAGGAAATGAAGTTGACTCGCAAGCAAGCAAAACGCCGCATCCGAAACTACGAAGCGTGGCAGCGAAACATCAAGAAAGGAATCGCTGCCCCCTAAGCCCAGCAATCCGTGTTTCCCAGGATGCGGATAGTTTCCAGCGCGCTTATTGGTCCAATACAGAAGTGAGAACACGGATCTTCCGATTACAATCCGTGTCCCCCATGTGCGGTCATGTTTGCAACTGCCTGGTCCAATTCACCAGCTCAGCCAGCAGTTGCTGGATCAGTTTTTTGGTAGTCTCGTCAGTCAATTTTCCTTCCTGGTCGAAGCGTTTAGGAGCGTTCGATACCATGACCTCAGGCTGATTGACCGCATAAATATTGAGAAATACGAAGGTCTGCCGCAGGTGATACTGCGCGCGGGACGTGCCCTGCGTTCCGACTGACGCGCCTATGATCGCCGCGGGCTTGCCGTTCCACGCGCTGTCGCCGTACGGCCGCGAGGCGCAGTCGATTGCGTTCTTCAGCACGCCGGGGATGGAATAGTTGTACTCCGGAGTGACGAAGAGAATCGCGTCGGCAGCACGAACGCGCTCTTTCAACTCGGTCACTCGCGGATGCGGATTCTGTTCCTCGTCCTGGTTGAAATGCGGTAGACCTTCAAGCTCGAACGTCTCGAGACGCGCGCCGTCCGGCACGAGTTCCCCCGCCGCTCGCAACAGCGCACGATTAAACGATTCCTTGCGCAGACTTCCAGCTATTCCAAGGATAACGAGTGGATCATTCACGATACTTTGCCTCCGTAGGGATCTGTGTGCGGGTAATTCTACACAGATCTTACGGGCGAGATGCTCGTATCGCGGAGGACGTAATGATTAATTGTTTTTTCCGTGACGACTTCGGCCAACTGAAACTTGCGCACGACTTCCGGCGGCCAAACGCGGCCGGACCCGCCTTCACGCACCGTCGCATAGCTGACGCGCATAAAAGCTTCATTCGATGGCACTGTAATTCGAGAGTTGCCGAGGGTGAGCCGCGGAAACGAGAGGATTTTGGATTTTTGAGCTAGTGATTTCATACAGTAGAGGCAGTTTCAATCACCCGCGGATTCCAGTTTTTGATCTTTGTCTCAACACAAAAAGGGCGCCCGTTTTGGGACGCCCTTTTCTCTGTGGTTATTTCGATTGATGTTTACCAACGCCGCGGATTGCGCCGGTTGTTGTAAGCGTAACGCTGGAAGCCCTCGCGATATCCTTGCAGGAAAGCGCTGCGAAAGACCTGGCGATACTGTCCGCGGTTTCCGCGGTACGAGTTGTAGCCCTGGGTAGCGTCTCTGTAATAACGCGAGCGTTGCGGGTTGTAACTCTGTCCGCGTTGCGCGTCGGCGGCGCCGACATTCATGCCCCAGCTATAACCCTGCTGGCGCGCTGTCTCGAATCCGTTTTGCCTGTAGTTATTATCGCGATCGCGTCGATAGCGATCGTCTCTCCACTGCGCCTGAGCGCTCGAACTGGCGACTGTTATAATGCCAAACAGTAGGAAGAAGGCCAGTAAATACCCACCAGTTTTCTTACTCGAGTAATTCAGTTTCATGTTCCTTGAAGAACCTCCCATGCGGAGGTCTTTGGCAAGTACCATGCCTTTACGGCAAATGGTCCTAAATGTAGGGTTAATCAGTGGGCCACGAGGCGGGTTGATACGATTTGGTGCGTTAATTAACCATTACGCTGGACGGCGTAAGTACGACCGCAGTTCGGGACGGGTGGCTTTACGGACCAACGCGGCCTTCGCTTGCCACTCGACTGCGCGACTGAGTTCGACAAGAAAACGCGTCTCGCCTGATTCGAGTGCGGCGATCGGAGCGCCATCGTGATAAAGCACGCGATTGCCGGTGTGGGCCGTGACGCGATTGCCGGGCGTGATGATGCCGGCGAGGTTCAACGGATCGGCGGCACTCACGGAGATCATGCTTTCCTGCGCGCCCTCACGACGAATCGAACGCAACATGCCGATTGCTTCCGGCAGTGCAAACTGTTCGCCCGAGATACCTGCGACAAATCGTCCGCCGCGAATCTCGCCACGCGCTTCGAGCCGATGATAGACGCGCAACAGCACACGCCACGGCATCGAGACTCCTTCACGTTCGAGCAGGCGTTTGAAAACCACGCCGTAGCGTTTGAGGAACACCCACGCGACATCTTCGGCCAACTGAAGGTCTGACTGTTTCGCAGCATCGCCCCGCTTGAGTATGGACCATCGTCCGGCGGAGGCCATCTCGTAAACCGGTTGCCGTTGTTTGCGTCGCGCGGCTGCCTGCGTCTTGCGGCTGCCGGGCGTCAGGAGCGCGCGCAAACCGGAGAAGCTGTCGGAAACAACCACGCCGCTGGCAACCAGTTCGGCAAGCGCTTCTTCAACCTGGCTGCGCAACAGTTCAGTGTTCTCGACGATGTCGGTAAAGAACGAAGCCCCGCGGGAACTGAGATAGTCGTAGACCAGTTGAGTCGTCGTGGAAAATTCTGTGGGTGAACCTTGCGATGATTGCGGGAAGACAGCGTTCCAGAGCGCGAAGTTCTTGCGCCGGAGGAGAGCGATGGGCGTATTTCGCACCGGACCTGAGCCACCGCGCGTTCGATCGCTATCTGTGTTTGCGCGTGGCGTCAGACGCGCCCAGACAACCTCACCTGACAAACACAGCGCATCGAGCCACGCCGGATCGTATTCGACGAGACGGGCGGGCAGCAGTTCGCCTTCCCAGGCTGCGGCCGGCGCTTCGAAACCTTCGAGCTGATCGATGATGGCGCGGACGCTTTCCGGTCCTTCCATCTGATGTTCGGGCGCGACCTTTTGCCACGCGAGCAGGAAGCGAATGAAGTCCGTCGACGCGACCGGTTCGATCTCCTGTCGCAGACGATTCAGCGTGTAGCTATGGATGCGAGCGAGCAGTCGACGCGCGCACCACTCGGTTTCGGCAGTGCCGGGCGTGAAGCGGCCGCGAATGACGAAGCCTTCCGCTTCGAGTTTCAGCAGACCTGTTTCGATCTCCAGCTTGCTCAAGCCGGAAGATTTAACCAAGGCATCGACGGTAACCGGACCGATTCCCTCCAAACGTCCACGCAGAACTTCGACGAGCGCGTCTTCCGCTGTCCAGGTTGTTCTGGAGACGCTTTCCGGAGCAGTAATCGGAGGTTCTAATTCCCTATTCGGAAAAATTGCTTTTATCTGCGGCAGTCGTTCGGCTGCGACCCATAAACCAGGAACCAACACGGAGGCACGTTTGTCAGCCTTGAGTTCTTCAAAGAACTGCTGCCACTCAACTGTCTCCTCAACGAATCCGAGTTCGACAAGAGCATCGTGCAGTTCGTCGGCATTTCTCGGATCGGGCCAAACTTCTTCGCGCACGCGATCGATCGCGGCCTGGTCCAACTTGCCGAGATCGCTGGCCGTCTCCGGATCGAGCCAGCGACGCTGAAACACCGCGCGCGTGCGGCGTTCTTCGAGTGGCGCATCGTCCAGAAAAGCGTATGGCCGCGCGTTCAGTATCTCCTGCGACAAAGGCGAGGCCTCGATCACGTCACGCGCAAACAGGTTCCTCTCGTTGCGCTCGATCGACGTCAACAGTCGCTCCAAACCGTCGATGTCCATCGCTTCTTCCAGGCAATCTTTGACGGTCTGGTCCACGAGTGGATGCGACGGAATCTCACGTTCTCCCGTAGGAAGATTTTCCGCGCACGCGACCTGGTCGGGGAAGATGGCAGTCAGCAGATCTTCCGCGTCCATGCGCTGCAACTGCGCCGGGATCTTCTTGCCGCCACGACGGCGCAACACGGCCAGCGAGCGCGTCACGTTCCAGCGCCAGCGGATGTTCCACATCGGCGCGTCGAGCAGGGCCTGGCACAAAACCTGGCGCACTGTTTTGGAGTTTAAATAGTGGAAAACGTCTTCGAGCGGGAAACTGTGGGTTGGACCAAGCGAGAGAACAATCGCGTCTTCGGTGGCGGCAGCTTGCAGTTCGAAATTGAACTTCCGGCAGAAACGCTTTCGCAGGGCGAGACCCCAGGCACGGTTCAGTCGACTGCCAAACGGCGAGTGCAGCACAAGCTGCATGCTGCCGCTGTCGTCAAAAAATCTTTCGAGAACCAGGTTTTCCTGCGACGGCATCACGCCGAGAACGATCCTCGCGCCGATCAGGTAGTCGACAATCTGCTCCGCTCCCGATTGCGCGATCCCAACCTCATTCACAAGCCAATCAACGGCCGGCCCGGGTTCCCGGTTACCGATTTCCGTTCGCAGTCTCGACACTGACACCGACAGCTCTTCCGAGCGCGCCGGCGCTTCACCCAACCAGAACGGAATCGACGGCGGTTGCCCGTGCGCGTCTTCCACGCGCACTTTCCCCTGCTCCACGCGCAACACACGCCACGAAGTATTGCCCAACTGAAAGATGTCGCCCTGCAAACTCTCGATCGCGAAGTCTTCGTTGACCGAACCGATCACCAGATCGCTCGGTTCGAGGACGACGGCGTAATCCGCCGTATCGGGAATCGCGCCGCCGGAGGTGATCGCGGCGAGACGAGCGCCACGACGGCCACGCAGCCGCTTGTTCACCGCGTCATGGTGCAGATACGTCGATCTTCGTCCGCGTTTCGTCGAAAAACCTTCGGCCAGCATGCGGACGATCGAGTCAAACTGTTCGCGTTCGAGATTGCGATACGGATAGGCACGCCGGATCGTCGCGAACAGATCGTCTTCGGTCCATTCCTCCGCTGCCACAGCCGCTACGATCTGTTGCGCGAGGATGTCGAGCGGACGTTCAGGAATTTCCAGGTGGTCCAATTCACCGCGCCGCACGGAATCTACTATCGCAGCACACTCGACGAGTTCATCACGTGACAAGGGAAATATTCGGCCCTTGGGAAAACCCGCGACGGTGTGATTGGAACGACCCACGCGCTGGAGAAAACTGGCAATCGATCGCGTCGAGCCGAGCTGGCAAACAAGGTTCACATCGCCGATGTCGATGCCCAGTTCGAGCGAAGCTGTCGCGACGAGGGCGCTCAGTTCACCGGCTTTGAGCCGTTGCTCGGCGGCGAGACGCTGCTCCCGCGCGAGACTGCCGTGATGCGCCGCGATGTTTTCATCGCCGAGCCGTTCGCCGAGATGGCGCGAGACACGTTCGGCGTAACGGCGAGTGTTTACAAAAACGAGCGTCGTGTGATGTTCGCGAATGAGTTGGGCCAGCCGGTCGTAGACTTCTTCCCAAACCTCGCCTGACATGACGGCCGACAACGGCGACTCGGTCAACTCAATGCCGAGATCGAGCCTGCGTGCATGACCGCTGTCGACGATCACACAATCAGGTTCTTCATTTTCGCGGATATTTGCGGTTCCAACTAAGAACCGGGCCACTTCTTTGATCGGACGTTGCGTTGCGGAAAGACCGATTCGCACCAACTTGTTAGCAGTGAGTTGTTCGAGACGTTCGATCGAGAGGGCGAGATGCGAGCCGCGTTTGTCGCTCACGACGGCGTGAATTTCGTCGACGATCAGCGTGCGCGCGGTTTGGAGCATTCGGCGGCCGCCTTCGCTGGTCAGCAAAATGTAGAGCGACTCGGGCGTCGTGACGACGATGTGCGGCGGGCGCTTCGTCATCGCCGTGCGTTCCGCTGCGGGCGTGTCGCCGGTGCGCACAAGTGTGCGGATGTTGATTTCAGGCAGTCCGAGGGCCTGAAGCTCCTTCTGAATTCCTTCCAGTGGTGTTTGCAGGTTGCGCTGAACGTCGTTGCTGAGGGCTTTGAGCGGCGACACGTAGATCACGTGTGTCGTGTCGTCGAGTTGTCCTTCGACGCCGAGCCGGACGAGATCGTCGATAGCAGACAGAAACGCTGCGAGTGTCTTACCCGAACCGGTTGGGGCCGCGATGAGGGTATGGCGTTGCTGCTTGATCGCCGGCCAAGCTTGCAACTGCGGATCGGTAGGAGCGGGGAAAGTCCGCCCAAACCACCGGGCGACGGCAGGATGAAAAAGATTCAGGTTTTTATTATCCGTGTTACTCAAACTGCTTCTTAAACTGCTCAAACTGCCGGCGCAGATCTTCAACCTCCATCTCGAGCCGCTCGACTCTTTGACCCAGTGTTTCAACTGGATGCGCGCGATCTGTCGATGTCACAGGTTCGATTTTCGGTTCACCAGATAGCAGATGCGCAAAACGCACTTCCTTCTGCCCCACCTGTCGCGGCAAACGAACCACCATCGGATCCGGATCGCGTGTGATCAGCGCGTTGAGCGTCTGTTCGACCTCATCCAGCCCCGCGAACTCATGAAGCCGTGCTGCATTCCCACGCAACTCACCCGGCGTCTGCGGTCCGCGCAACATCAACACGCACATCAACGCCACCTCTGCGGCGTTGAGATGCAGCACTTCCGGCATGACGTGTTTGTACTTCGGCACGCGGCTCGTGCTGCCGTAAAAGACATACGAGAGGTTCTTCTCGCGCAGGCTTTCGACCGCGGCGGAAACCTGATCTTCGGAATATGAGCTAACCGGATAGCGGTTATTTTTCTGGTTGCAGGCCAACGTCAACGCATTGAGCGTTAGTGGATAGTATTCAGGTGTAGTCACCTGCTTCTCCACTAACGCTCCGAGTACGCGTGCTTCGATTTCCGTTAAGAGCTGGGACACAGGCATCTATTGATCGTGATCGTCGTCTTCTGCGCTGGTTGGTTGTCCCTGCCCGCGTGGTTCGGGCCGGCCGGCGCCGAGATTGTCGTAGTTCAAGGCCGCATTGAACAACAGGAAGAACTCGCCCTGCGTCTGATGCCGCCACATCGGATTGGTCGCGAACATCACCACGTGACCGCGCCCGACTGGAACGTCGACGATGGCGGGCCGGTTCGCAAGCTCGTTGCCACCGGCGAGCATGCCGCTGATGAGCAACGTCTTTTCATCAGCTCCGAACCGCAGCACAACGCGCGGGCGCATTGCAGGCGGCATGAAGAACGGACTCTCGCGTTGATCGGCCTGGGCCTGGTCCGGGTTTGGGGTTCCGGGCCGGGGTTGCGGCATCGCCTGGATGATGTCCGGATCGGTGACACCGCCGCGTCCTGAAGCACGCGCCTGGCCTCCGCCTGCGCCGCCCTGCCCGCCGCCACCTCCGCCACCCGGGCCGCCACCGGCAGCAACGTTGAACAGCGGCGACTGGCTGAAGTAGAGCGGCAGTCCGGCGTCGTACCCATAAGCGATCGGGCTCTTTCGATCGGAGAACGTGCCGTTGTAGATCGAGCCGCGCGCCTGAAGTTTGTCAGCCGGCTGAATCGTGACGCCGGTCGTAATGCCGTAATCGATCGGGATCGAGGAAACGCTGCTGCCGATCGTGACGAACAATCCGCCCTCTTCAACAAACTTCTGCAAGTTGGCGACACCGGTCACCGTCATACCGCCACGCATGTCGTCAGTCTGATCGGGCGACATGGCGAAATTTGGCGTTAACGCCGACGCCTTCCACGGAATCGGATCGCCGCGACGTGGCATGCCGTTGACGATCGTCTGGGCGTTGCCGCCGACCGGCGGGAAGATCAGCACGTCAAACTTCTCGCGCAGGTTCGGCGTGTTGCGAATCACGTGATCGGAAATGTAGGTGTAGGGAATCTTCAAACGGTCAAACTCGATGCGGAACCAGCCCTCGTTTTGCGTGTTGGTCCAAGTGTGAACGATCGCGATGCGCGGGACCGCGAGTTCGTGCGTCTTGACCGTGGGCAGCTTATCGATGCCGACGGCTTTCAGGCCAAGCTCAGTAACCGCGGGTTCGAGCAGTTGCCGCAAGTTCCCCGGGTTACCTTCCTGCTTGATGATGAACGAGCCGGTATTGAACTGCTGCTCGCCGATCTTGAAGCTGTCTTCCGCGGCAAGCATCTTCACGTCTTTCAACCGGAAGCGAAACGTCGCGAGCGTGTTGTCTGTGTTGTGATTGATGACATAGGCCACGGAATTCGCTGGTCCACTCAGACTGCCCGTGACTTTCACGTCAGCAGTCAACAACGACGAATCGATGTCCAACACACTCTTGTCGACGATGCGCACCGTCTTCACGTTGCGCATCGGCCCCATGGTCCAGCCGGTATCGTCGTACGGCGGCGGATCGTTGACGTTGTAATACTGCGTATCGAGCAGCATGTCCGCCATGCGCGAATACGGCTGGTCCATGCGAACGATGTAAGAACCGGCCGGATACTTCTGATCCTTGACCGTGAACTCCTTGTTCGCGCGATGCACTTCAATTCCCTGGAACCGCATCAGGTTGACCATGTCGGCCGCTTCGACCGGACGCGGCGTGTCGCCGGGAATGATGTACGCCGCCGGACCTTCATTCGTGGCCTTGGCGATGGCGCGCTTGCTCTTGAGATAGAAATTGTTGAGGAAACGCTCGCGGTCGCGAGCCACGAGGTTCATCGCGAACAGGATGCCCGACTGCTGCATGTTCACGTTGTTGCGCAGCGACCAGTTGACGCGCGGGAACGGCGGATTCGGACGATACCAAACGCGCGACGTTTGGTTCGCGCCGAGCGTGCGTTCGCGTGTGTCGGCGCCGCCGTTGCCGAAAGTCTCGTAGAAACGGCCGATGGAATTGCGCCCGGTAGCGATGTAGAGCATGTAGTTTGGCGCCCAGCCGTCGTAAAAACCGTGCGTCCAAACACCCGGCACGCCGCGCTTCGTCAGTTCCTCGATCTCGTGATAGGCCAGCGCCTGAAATTCGTCGAGCGCGAGTGGATCGAGCCACGCGTTGTATGGACCAGTGCCGGTCATCGTGTAGAGATACGGCACTGACTCATGCAGGTCGTGAAGCACGGTCGGATGATATTCGAGAAACGTGCGCATCTGGTTGCGCGTAAGCGCGAGCGCAAAGCCCAGTCCGTCGCGATTGTTGTCGTGGGCTACGTACTTGCCCCAGTAGAGTAGTGGCGGCACCGCTTTGCCCGGGTTGGCTTTGCGATAGTTGTAGAGATCGACCATGCGATCGCGGCCGTCGACTTCCAGCGCCGGCGTGATCATCACGATCATGTTCTTGCGAATGTCTTCGATGAACGGCGAGTCTTCGACGGCGAGACGATAGGCCAGTTCCATCAACATCTCGGGCGATCCGGTTTCGGGAGAGTGGATCGAGCCCGAGGCCCAGTAGAACGGTTTGCCTTCGGCGACGAGTGTGTGCGCTTCGGTTTCGCTGAGCTTGCGCGGATCGCCGAGTTTGGCAGTGATCTCCTTGTAACGATCGAGCTTCGCGAGGTTCGCTTCGTCGCTGACCAGCACCAGCAACTGTTCACGGCCTTCTTCGCTCTTCTCCGGCGCGACGAGGACGCGCACGCGTGGCGACGCGCCGGCGAGGGCGCGAAAATAGCGATGGAGATCTTTCGTGTACGTCAGTTTGTTTGGCGTGCCGACGGCGTAACCGAGGATCTTCTCGGGCGACGGCACTTTGTCAGACAGCGGCAGGTGGTCGACCAGTTCGGTCAGGAAATACTTTTCGGTCGTGTACTCGGCGATCTTTGCGCCATAGGCCGTGTCGAGCGCTGATTTCGGCGTCGTGTATTTCGGATTTACGGCAGGAGGTTTCGCGGGCGTCGCGGGGGCGCCGGTGCTCGAGTTTTCACTCGCTGATCTATTGCGCGGCTCCGTTTGCGCGAGCGCCGGGACCGAAAAGGTCATCAGCGCAAACGACAGAACAACCAAAGCAGACAAGCATCTCTGGGGCATGATGTTTCTCCTCTTGCTGAGAATGTTGTGACTACAGTTCTCGCGCGCAGCGAAAGCCGGAAGTCATCCAGCGTTCGTGCGTGTGAAAGAAGTTTCTGTAAGTCGACCTGACGTGCAACTGCGGTGTGGCAAAAGAACCGCCGCGTAAAACCTTCTGATTGACGAACCACTTATCGTTGTATTCAACAAACTCTGTCTTGAATCCCGGGTAGGGCACATAGTCGGAAGTGGTCCACTCCCAAACATCGCCGATCATCTGCTGACAGCCGTTACTACTGGCGCCTTCCGGAAAAGCGCCGACAGGGGCGACGGACCAGTAGCCGTTTTCGAAGAGATTTGCTTTGCCGCTATCGGGTTCCGTGTTGCCCCACGGGAAGGCGTTGCTGGTTTTGCGCGGGGCATCATAACACGCCGCGCGTTCCCATTCAGCTTCGGTGGGCAATCGCTTGCCGGCCCACTTCGCAAATGCCGACGCTTCGAAGAAACTGACGTGCATGACGGGTTCGTCTTTGCGGCTGGCGGCTGGGGCGAGACCGGGAAAGTCGCGGATCAGCCATTCGCCGTCGTGCAGTTCCCAGTAAAGCGGGGCGTGCCATTGTTCGCGTTTGACAGTTTCCCAGCCTTCCGAGAACCACCAGCGGAAGTCGTCGTAACCACCGGCGCGCATGAACTCGAGATAGTCGCCGTTTGTGACTGGCGCTTTATCGATGGCGAAGTCTTGAATAAAGACTTGATGAGCGGGTTTTTCGTTGTCCCAGGCGAAGTTGTTCGTCTGCGCGCCCAACCAAAATAAGCCGCCTTCGACTTCGGCCATGCCGTCGACCTTGATCGATGATTTCGGCGGCGGCTTGATGGAAGCGGCAAAGTCGTTACCCAAGAGGTGCTTGATGTCGTAGACCAGCAATTCCTGGTGTTGCATCTCGTGTTCGAGACCAAGACGAATCACGGATAACACGGATTCATCGGCGGATTGCAGGAAATCGAGCATGTGCTCGTCGACGTGGTTTCGATAAGCGACTGTTGCTCTTACGGTGGGGCGAGATTTTGTGCCGCGCTTCGGACGTTCGATGCGCGCTCCAAAGCCTTCGTAATAGGAGTTGAAGTACCAAAGAAAATCTTCGGAATAGACTTTGTACCCCGGCTTATGCGCCTGCAATACTGTTTCGAAGAACCATGAGGTGTGACCGATGTGCCAGCGCGGCGGGCTCATGAACTCTGCCGTCTGAATCACGTAGTCTTCAATTTCGAGCGGCGCGACGATCTGCATCGTGCGTGCGCGGACCTGCTTGTAGAGATCGATGATGTTTGACAAAACTTATTACGCCGAAATCTTGATGGAGAGCGGGCCTTGGGGGTGAACGCGACCTATTATACGAGCATTCGGGTAATTATCACGCAGGGTGGTAAGCAGCGCGGCAGCTTCGCTTTCGGCGATCGAGATCAACATCCCGCCCGCAGTTTGCGGATCGAACATCAGCCTGATCAGGTTCGGGTCAACCGATTCGGCGAAACCAACGTCAGCGCCGACGTATTCACGATTCGTTTTGTCACCACTGGTGAGCAGTCCAGCCGTCGCCAGCTCGAGAGCGCCATCCAGGAGAGGAATCGCGCCGGCGTCGATCTCAATCGTTACTTTACTCGCGCACGCCATTTCCCACGCATGGCCGACGAGCGCAAAACCGGTCACGTCAGTTGCGCCTTTAACCCCAAACTCACGCATCGCTTCCGCGGCATACCTGCCCGGCGTCAGCATCGTTTCAACTGAACCCGCAATCACCGACTCGCTCGCTTTTTCCCGTTTGATCCCGCTTGAGATCACGCCTGTTCCGATCGGCTTCGTCAGAATGATCACATCGCCAACACGCGCGCCGGAGTTCTTCGCCACCTTGTTCGGATCGATCAGGCCAGTCACAGAATAGCCAAACATGATCTGCTCGTTGTCGACGCTATGCCCGCCGATCAACGTCACGCCATTCTGGTTGAGCGTCTCCAAACCACCACGCATGATCTCGCCGAGAATTGCCGGATCGACGCCCTTCTTCGGAAAGCACGTGATCGCCAGCGCCGTGATCGGCGTCCCGGCCATGGCCCAAACGTCGTTGATCGAATTGAGTGCGGCGATGCGTCCATAATCGTACGGATCGTCGACGATCGGAGTGAAGAAATCGACTGTCTGGACCAACGCGAGGTCGTCGCGCAGACGGTATACTCCCGCGTCGTCGGCTGTTTCAAAACCGACAATCAGGTTTGGATCGGAAGGCTGTTTAGGTAGCCCGCTCAGAACCTGAGCGAGTAAGCTCGGGCTAAGCTTCGCCGCTCAACCAGAACACGAAACCATCTCCGTCAGACGCATCTCGCTACTCCTTTCATGTGATCTGAGATTTATGGTACGCATTGTGCCATGGATCGAAGTTCAATAGGAGTCTGAATATGATTCGCATCGGACCGGCGGGTTGGTCTTACAAGGATTGGGAAGGCATCGTCTATCCGCAGAAACCCGGCAAGAGTTTCGATCCGCTCGAATATCTCGCCCGCTTTTTCAACACTATCGAGGTCAACAGCAGCTTCTATCGCCCGCCCACGACGTCGACGACCGAATCGTGGGCCAAGCGCGTCGCGGCGAATAAGAAATTTACGTTCACCGCAAAGCTGCACCGGTTGTTCACGCACGAGCGTGGAAAGGCGACGCGCAAGGATGAGAAAGAGTTTCGCGATGGAATGAAGCCGCTGGTCAAGGCCGGAAAACTGGGCGCGATACTGCTTCAGTTTCCCTGGTCTTTTAAGAACACCGACGAGGATCGGCTTTATCTTGGCAAGCTGTTAAAAAAGTTCGACGAGTATCCGCTCGTGCTTGAAGTGCGTCATTCGTCGTGGAACAACGAGACTGTTTACGAATGGCTGGAAGAGCGCGGAGTGGGGATTTGCAACATCGATCAGCCGGTGTTTGCGCGATCGATCCGGCCGGCGGCGCGCACCACTTCACCCGTCGGCTACGTGCGCCTGCACGGCAGGAATTATCAAAACTGGTTTCGCGATAAAGCGCCGCCTCATGAGCGTTACAATTATCTCTACTCGCTGGACGAACTCGATCCATGGCTGACTCGGATCAAACAAGTCGTCAAACAAACGCGCGAAACCTACGTGATCACCAACAACCACTATCGTGGCCAGGGGGTCGTCAACGCCCTCGAGATCACAGCAGCGCTAAAAGAAAAACGCGTCCCCGGTCCCGAACCACTCTTCGAGCATTATCCGCGTCTGAAAGATTCGGCAACCAAAGATGAAGATGGACCACTGCCGTTATTCGAATAATGCGGATCAGTGTAGAAGTTGCGCGAACGAGATCGGCAAGCCGTCCGGATCGATCGCAACCGCCAGCTTGATGCCCTCACCTTCGCGTTGCGTCGGCGGCATGACAAACTTAATCCCCTTCTCCTGTAATTCCGTGTAAGTCTTGTCGACGTCTGCGACGTTGAATCCGATCGAACAAGCACCCGCGCGCTTCGACGGATCGCCTTGCGGTGGTCCTTGGGCCGGAACGCCACCACCGTGCAACGCGAGCGTGGTTGCGCCCGTCGCAAATTCTGTCCACTCAGGCGACTCGAACTTCAACGGAATCCCCAGCTTGTCACGATAAAACTCAACTGACTGCTTCATATCCGAAACCACGATCATCGTGTAGTCGATCTGCTTAAACATCTTGTCTCTCCAATCCGTGTTACCGCTTGCGCGCCTTGTTGGTTCCCATCGCCACGATCACGTCGAACTCTTCCTTGGTCAACGGCATCACCGACAGTTGCGACTGCCGAATCAACGGGAGCTGGCTGAGCCGGTTGTCGTAACGAATGGCCGCCAGTTGGACCGGGCTGCCCAAAGGCTTGATCGGTTTTAGGTCCACGGCGATCCACTGCGGATCGTCGGCCGTCGGATCGGCGTAGGCGCTCTTAATCACTTCGGCCAAACCAACCACTTCTTTTCCCTTGCCGGAATGATAAAAGAGCACTCGATCGCCAACCTTCATGCCGCGCAGGTTGTTTCTCGCTTGATAATTTCGTACGCCGGTCCAGTCGGTGCTGCCGTCTTTCACGAAATCGTCCCATGAATACGTTTCCGGCTCCTGCTTCACCATCCAATACTGATGCTTCGTCGACTTTTTCATCGCTGTCGTTCCAGTCGTCTGAATTTTGATAATCTGTGTTACCGGATTGAACTAAAAGCTAAAGGATAAAACATGCTGAAAGAAGGAACCACTGCACCCGCTTTCAAAACAACTGACGAGAATGGTGAAACGGTGAGCTTAAAAGATCTGCGCGGCCAAAAGGTCGTGCTCTACTTCTATCCCAAAGACGATACGCCTGGTTGCACCAAAGAAGCTTGTTCTTTCCGCGACGAGTTCGCGCAGTTCAAGAAACAAGACATCAGGGTACTCGGAGTTTCACCCGACAGCGAAGCAAAGCACAAGAAGTTTGTGACCAAATACGACCTCCCGTTCACTCTCCTGGCCGACACTGATCGTTCGATCGCAGAGGCTTATGGGGTTTGGGGAGAGAAGAAGTTCATGGGACGAACATACATGGGCGTGCATCGGACCACCTTCCTGATCGATGAGAAGGGCAAGATTAAGAAGATCTTCGAAAAAGTAAAACCCGAAGATCACGCCCGTGAGGTGCTTGAGGCTTTCGCTAATTAAGCGCTTTGTTTTCTCTGCGTACTCTGCGGCCCTCTGTGTCCTCTGCGTTTAGGTTGCGTCTCACTCATATTTTAACGCAGAGGACACAGAGGGCCGCAGAGTACGCGGAGGCTAGGCTGCCACCCAGCCTCCGATCTTCTGTGGTTCCCCTTCCGGGTTCCTTCCGGGCATCAATCCTGGCAAACAACTAAAGGAACTGGGCACGTCGCGCTTTCTCGCAGGCAATCGCAGGGCTTCTTCTGATCCAGCCGGTTCGGTTGTCTCGACGAGAAAATACATGCGCGTGTTGTCGACAACTTGAGTTCGGATCTCGTGCGTCCACAGCAGGAGATTCGCGAGCGCGTCGCCGATCTCGTCTTTACCTAACTTCGTTTCCTGAGCGATCTCCCGTTGCGTGCGCGAACCTCTGCGAATCGCATCGCGCACGCGTTCCACGGGAGACAACTTACTCAACGACTTTGCTGTGTAGTGCCCGCCACCAGCCGAATCTCCGTTGAGCAGTTCAACCATTTCAACTTGCTGCGACATGTATCTCTTGCGCGCTGACTTGTACTCCTTCAAAGCACGTCTGCTTTGAGTGACTTTCTGACGAATGCAACTCTTGCAATAGAGATTGCGCCCGTCTTTACGAGCACGACAGACGCCAAACTCTGAGATAGGAAGTTCGAGTGAACAAATTGGACAATGTTTGGTAACGTTGGGGGGTAAGTCAATCTCCTGTTTCATTCCGCACTCCACTGGGCAGTAAAACACACACGTCGCCGCACCGGAACCTAAACCTTTCCGGTCAGGACACCCTTTTTGATTTGCATTTATTGTTTGTTAGCGAAGGTGCCCGAGGGCGAATCGCCTACCGATTGCCACGCAACAAGCCGCGTCGTTGCGTCCCACACTTCCACCTGAATCTGAGGATCGAAAGAAGGCTCTCCAGTTGCGAGAATTGATGAGTAGCTAGTTAACCTTCACACGAAAACAAAATCAGGGTTCGCTGATCCAACCTTTTGGCAATCACAATGTTTCAGCGAGGGATTCGCATTATAGTGATCGAAACTCTTTTTGCAACATCTTTTTCAGATTTGTTTCGGACCACGGCAACATAGATTTTCCTATCGCGATCGATCATCTACAAACGTCACTTTCGTGATCGCAAACAACTCAAAGACGTGAGGATACATGATCGCATCACTACGCTTGTTGCGCATAGTTGCCTGTCTGAATTGTCGTGAGAACGATGATCAGAGGAGGGGAAATCCTTAGTAAATTCGACGCGCTGTCGCGCTTCAAAAAAGCGTTCGCCATCTGTTTGGCGCAAGTGGTTCGTATCTCTTTTTGATGGTCCTACTATTAGTAGATCGGCCTCTGTAATATAAAACATGACTGGTCTATTGACTCTTTGCCTTGCTCTGTTTCTTGCAAGAAGAACATCATTTTTCGTATTGGACCATCGCCGCTAACGTGTGCAAAATGTTGTAAGTGTGCGCTTGTAACACGTTTGTAAAATCCGAGGCTTTAATTTCCACAAAGATTTCCTCAGAATCTGTGGAAAACTTGAAACGCGAAGAAGCACAAAGGAAGAAACAAGCCTACTTCTTTCTTGTGCCTCTTTGTGATAATCGGTAAACGAACTTCAATCCCGACCACACCTCGTCGATCGCGCAGACCTTTACATCAACCAATCCTGCGTCGAGTCCGATCTGTCGCACGAGATTTTCTGAAAGATCGGTGGTAACGCCTGAAGTCTTCTTCGGCCACGCAACCCAAAGCATTCCGTTGCTCACAAGTCTCGCCGCGAACTTTTCAAAGTCACGCAACAGCGCGCGTTCAGACGGTACAAACAAGAGCACGATGTCGAGCGGCTTTTTGCCACGCGTCACGATCTCGACGTCGTGCGGCAGTTCGCCTAACTCACGCGGAAAGTTCTCCGGCGCGTTGACGAAAGCGATACGCGAGCCTTCTTTGATTCCGAGCTTCTTCGGTAAAGGTGTTGACGAGTATCCAGCCATGGTTGTTTACCAGTATCCGAGTATCTTCCACCACGTGAAACCTACGAGGCTCCAGATGACGATGGTTACGACTGACGTGATTAATCCGAGGGTCCACCAGGTTCGTTGCGTGGTATAGCCGGCGCCGAAGTAAATTGGCGCGGGTGTTGTGCCGTAATGCGTCAGCGACGCGCCGAGGTTTGAAAAGTAAGCGAGCGACAACACTGCGAGATACGTAGGCGTGCCCGCAGCCAGGATCACGATCAGAAACGGCACAAACATCGCCGTCGCGTGCGCAGTGATGCTCGCAAAGACGTAGTGAGCGTAGAAGTAGATCAAGAGCAGCGACGCCAGCGCCAGCCACCACTGCCAACCGGTCGTCAATCCAGCCGCAGCTTCCGCGAATCGTTTAGTCAATCCGGTTTGACCAAGAGCTTCGGCCATGCGAATCAATCCGCCGTACCAGATGAACACAGCCCACGCCGGCTTCTCGCTGATTATGTCTTCCCAATCGAGTACGCCGGTGAGCAGGAGTACGCTGATGCCGAGCATAGCGACGGCTGCGTAGTCGATGCTATGAAGCTTCGTAGTAATCCAAAGACTCGCGACGAGACCAAAGACCAGCAGCATCAACCATTCAGACCATTTCATCTTTCCCATCGCCCTCAGCTCTTCTGAGGCAAACTGACTCGCCGCGGGCGTGTGTTTGATCTCAGGCGGAAAGACGCGATACAGCAACCACGGCACGATCAACAAACTGAGCAACGCGGGAACGATCGCGGCGATGGCCCAACGCGCGTAGGTGATCTCGATGCCGGTCGTTTGCTGGGCAAAACGCGCGATGATCGGATTCGAAGCCTGACCGGTTAAGAACATCGCGCACACAATGACGTTACATTGATAAACACTCGTCATCAGAAACGCGCCGAGCCGCCGCGCTGTTGGACCGGGTCGTGATTCGTAAGCTTCCGCGAGACTCTTCGCGATCGGAAAAATGATGCCGCCTGAGCGCGCGCCGGTTGATGGAATCACTGTCGCAAGCACCGTTTCAGTCGACGCGAGCGCATAACCGAGTCCGAGTGAATGCCGGCCGATTGCTTTAATGAAAAGGAAAGCGATGCGGCGTCCGAGACCGGTTTTGATCATGCCGCGCGAGATGAAGAACGCAGCGAGCACGAGCCAGACAACCGGATCGGCGTAACCGGTTAGGGCCTCGTTGACCTTCATCACGTTGAAGAGCGGCAGGGCGGTGACGCCAAGCAGCACGATCGCGGCGCCGGGAATCGGTTGCACGATCGATCCGGTTATCGTCGCGGCAAAGATCGCGAGCAAGCGCCACGATTGCGGCGTCACGCCTTCGGGCGCCGGAATCAGCATGATGCCTCCGGCTACGAGCAATACGATTGCCCATCTCAACAATCGACCTTTCCATTCGATCCGATCCGAGTTTTCAACATCCATCTTTGCTGTGGCCACCGTAAGTGTGTTTAGAAGTCGACGACAAATGGGCGTATTCTAAAGGCACAGGTGAGAAAAATGGCGGAAAAGATCAAGGCGGAGAAAGTAACGGACCAACAGACCTACCTGAATCGGCGGGTTTTCCTGCGCGCGGCGGCACTGGCAGGCACTGCGACGGCGACAACGTTGCTATATCGGCGGCTCAATCCCCCGCCGCCTGAACGCGTCGAGACTGAGAAGATCGGCGAAGTCGCGAAAGATGCCGGCCCGGAAGCGCTGAAGAATGGATTCGTCGTGAACGAGCCGCGGACGCCGCTCGAAGCGATCACCAGCTACAACAATTTTTACGAGTTCGACACCTCAAAAGGCGGAGTGGCTTCGGCAGCTAAAGGATTCGTGACGCAACCGTGGGCCATCGCCGTCGAAGGGTTGGTTAACAAGCCGCGGATCTTCGATCTCGACGAGTTGCTGAAGTTTCAGCTTGAAGAACGGATCTATCGCCTGCGTTGCGTCGAAGGATGGTCCATGGTGATTCCGTGGATCGGATTTCCGTTATACAAACTGCTCGAAAAGGTCGAGCCGGCTTCGCAGGCGCGTTACGTCGCGTTTCAAACACTGCTGGACCCGGAGCGAATGCCGATGCAGCGCACCGGGGTGCTCGACTGGCCGTACGTCGAAGGATTGCGGCTCGACGAAGCGATGCATCCGCTGACGATTCTGGCGACCGGCTTGTACGACGAAAAGCTGCCGCCGCAAAACGGCGCGCCGGTGCGGTTGGTGGTGCCGTGGAAGTACGGCTTCAAGGGCATCAAGTCAGTCGTGAAGATCACTCTCGTGGCCGATGAACCGCCGACGACGTGGAACATACAAGCGCCGGATGAATACGGGTTTTATTCAAACGTGAATCCGAACGTGCCGCATCCGCGCTGGAGCCAGGCGACTGAGCGCAGGATCGGCGAGTACGGGCGGCGCGACACGTTGCCGTTCAATGGCTACGGCGAGCAGGTGGCCCATCTGTATCAGGGAATGGATTTGGTCAAGAATTTCTAATCACGAAGATGACGAATACCAGGTTTGCCAAAATCGTTGTGTTCCTGAATGCGAGCGTTCCGCTCGGGCTGCTGTTGTGGGATTTGTATCGACAACGCGTCGGTCCAAACCCGCTGGAGTTTGCAACTCGAACGACGGGCATGCTTACGCTTGTCTTTCTGAGTTTGACCGTTGCTATCACGCCGTTGCGGCAAATCTTTCGCCTCAGCTCCCTCGTGAAGTTTCGTCGCATGCTCGGACTGTTTGCGTTCTTCTACGGCACGCTTCACCTGCTCACGTACGTTTGGTTCGATCGACTCTTCAATCTCTTCAGCGTGGCGCAGGACGTCGCGCAGCGACCTTTCATTCTCGTCGGCATGACTGCTTTCCTCTTGATGGTCCCGCTCGCGATCACGTCCACCAACAAGATGGTGAAACGATTGGGCGGCAAACGTTGGGCGAAGCTGCATCGCGTGGTCTATGTGGCGGCGATTGCCGGCGTCGTGCATTTCTGGATGCTGGTGAAGTCTGACATTCGTTTACCGCTGACTTTTGGATTCATCGTCCTGTTTTTGCTTGGCTATCGACTGTTGGTGAAGTATTTTCCTTCTGATGTCCGAATCAGTTGACCGCTTTACCAGCCGGGTTGAAAACTACGCCAGGTACCGCCCGGGTTATCCCGTCGCTATCGTCGATTTACTAAAGACAGAATGTGGTTTGACGTCTGCGTCGATCGCGGCCGATGTCGGCTCCGGAACCGGAAAACTCAGCGAGATATTTCTCGCGAATGGAAACGTCGTAATCGGCGTTGAGCCAAACGCGGCGATGCGCGCGGCCGCCGAAAAGATCTTCCACGACCAACCGCTTTTCCGCAGTGTCGACGGCGCAGCGGAAGCGACGACGTTGGCTGACACGAGTGTCGATCTCGTTGCTGCGGGCCAGGCGTTTCACTGGTTCGATCCGGCGAGAACAAGAACCGAGTGGATTCGCATTCTCAAACCCGGAGGGTGGGCCGCGTTGATCTGGAACGATCGAGAACTACAAACCACACCTTTTCTGAGCGACTACGAGCAGATGCTGGTTGAGTTCGGCACTGACTACGCCGAAGTCAGGCATGACGAGAGCCTGCCCAGGATCGAACAGTTTTTTGCCGGCAATCGATTTGTGATGAAAGGTTTTCCCAATACGCAGAGCTTCGATTTCGACGGCCTCCGTGGCCGCGTCCGTTCTTCCTCTTACACCCCCGAACCAAACCATCCAACCTTCGAGCCGATGATGCGACAGTTAGAGGAAATTTTTGACAAGCATCAGAAAAACGGCTATGTCAATTTTGACTACGAGACGAAGGTCTTCTACGGACAACTCTCGAACAGTTCGTGATGCGAAAGGGGCGGGTCCCTGATGTCGGGCGAGCGGCGACGTAACCAACGGCGAAAAGTTCTTCTGGAAGCAAGGTGGGAAAGTCTCTCGAAACACCACGAGGCACGCGTCGACGACGTGAGCATGAGCGGCTGTTTCGTGAACACTTATGGGCCAGTCGAAACTGGCGAAGCGGTAGAGTTGAGAATCCTGCTGCCGTCGGGTGAATGGCTCCCGGTACGCGGGCACGTCGCTACTTACCAGTTCGGCGTTGGATTTGGCCTGGCCTTTAGTGGTTTAACCGAGGAGAGCGAGAACGCGCTGCGAGAGTTGATTGCACGGGCGCGTGATTCCGAAGGTGACGGCTAATGTTTGTCGTGTTTGCGCGGTCTTTCGTCGTAGAAAAGAATGCTGAAGATCAGCAGCAGTCCTGCCGCTGCCGCTAATAAGAACAGGATCATCGCAAAACCCGGATAACCCCAGATCCGGAATGAAGTCTCAACCCGCATAAGCATCGCAGCGCCGACGATCAACGCCGCTACAACCAGGCCCAACGTGATTCGGTTTGCGACCTTTTGCAGTCCTTCAACTACGACTTTCTCGTCGATCGCATCGACGCGGAAGCGGACCTCATTGTTTCCAATCGCGTCGAGGATCTTGTTGACGCGCCGCGGAAACGTTTCGGCAAACTCTTTGAGGTCCACGACGCCGGACAGGAGATTGTTTGGCGAGATGCTCTTGACGATGTTGCGCTGCAGGATCTCGTTGGCGCGGTCGCGAATGATCGAATTCGGATCGAAAGTCGGATCGACGGTGTAGACGACGCGATCGAGATTCAGCAACGCCTTGGCGAACATCGTAAACTCGGCCGGCAGGCGGAACCAGCAATCGGCGGAGATACGCGTGATCTCGAGCGTGACTTTGCCGGCGTTGAGTTTGCTCAGCACGGCGTCGGAGTTTTCGGCGACGAGATCGGTAATTCGTCTTTCGAAACTGCGGCGATCGAAGTTCTCCTTTGGCTCGCCCATCTTGATCGCCGCTGCGGCGGCGACTTCGCCACGTCCTTCACTGATCGCCAACAAGAGGCGCAGCAGGTTGTCCTGGAAAGTTTGGGTGACGCGACCGACCATGCCGAGATCGAGTAAAGCGATGCGATTGTCGTCGGTGAGGAAGACGTTTCCCGGATGCGGGTCGGCATGAAATATTCCGTCGACCAGAAACTGTTTCAGATACGCGCTGAACAATTCGTATGCAAGCAAGCTGCCGTCGATCTCAAGCAGGCGCAGCGGGTTGAGCGCTGTGATCTTCTTGCCCGGGATGTATTCCATCGTCAGAACGCGCGTGGTGGTGAAATCGTCGATCGGCTCGGGAATGACAAGGTGTTCAAACTCGACGAGGTTTTGCCCGATGGTGTGGAGATTATTGGCCTCGATAGTGAAGTCGAGCTCGCGCAACAGGCTCTTGCGCAGGTTGACGAGCATGTTGTCGAACTCGTAGCGCTTGCCGAGTTCTGTGTGTTCGTCGATGAAATGCGCGATCTCGCCGAGGGCTTCCAGATCGCCGACGATCAGCTCGCGTATGTTTGGCCGTTGAACTTTAACTACGACCGCGCGGCCGTCGCGCATGTAGGCTCTATGCACCTGGGACAACGACGCCGCTGCGAGCGGAGTTGGTTCGAAATCGGCGAAGGCCTTGGAGATGCGCACGCCAAGCTCGCCTGAGACGATCCGCTCGACCTCTTCATACGGGAACGGTTCGATCTGGTCCTGTAGTCGTTCTAAGGCATCGAGGTATGGACCGGGCAGGAGATCCGCGCGCGTGGAGAGGAGCTGGCCCAGCTTGATGAAAGTTGGACCGAGTCGTTCGAGATCCTTGGCAAGCTCTTCGGCGGGAGCAGCCGCACCCGCCTCTTCGGCGATTTCGTCCGGAAGAACGCTGTCTTCCAGGCCCGCCGCGCTGATCAAGTCGGAACGGCCGTACTTGATGAGCAGCATTGCGACGTCTTTGTAACGCTTGAGTCGCTCAGGTTTTAGCGAAACAACCATCCGTCAAATGCCTCAAATTGTCAGAGTGGGGGACGGTTAATATTCCACTAAATTGTGTCACTTCGGTGTCGCCGAGGCACGGGCCGCAGCGGCTTTATCGATGGCCTCCTTTAGACCATCCGCGCTTAACATTCGCAGTTGCACACCGTTGACGAAGATCGTCGGCGTCACTCCGACGCCGTACATCTCGCCGTCTTCAACGTCGCGTTGGACCTCGGCCGCATAGGCGCCGCGATCGAGTGCGGCATCAAATTTCGCGCGGTCCAACCCGATCTCGCTGGCGTACTTTTTCAATGAAGGAACGTCGAGCGCTTGCTGACGCTTGAAGAGCAGCGCGATGTATTCGAAGTACTTTCCTTGCGCGTTTGCGGCGTTGGCAGCTTCGGCGGCTTTGCGCGCATGCTCGTGACGGTTCAGTGGGAAATCACGAACGACAAAACGGACTCTGTCGCCGTAGGTCTTCAACACTTCTTCGATCACGGGATGCATCGCCGCGCACGCGGGACACTGAAAATCGGTGAACTCGATGATCGTCACGGGCGCGTTCGGAGCGCCTTTTGATGGATCGTCGTCGGCGCTGATGTTCTGCACCGGTTGCGGCGGCTCGTTGATCAACCAGCGAATCTGCGCGGTCTTTCGCAAACTCGTGGAGAGTTCCTGTTCGAGTCGTTGCCGCTCTCGTTCCTGAAGATAGTTCGCAATCTGGTTGCGCAGGCTGTTTAGATCGCCGTTGATGCGATCTTTGTTTTCGTTGTAGAACTTCTCGACTTCCGCTGGTGTTGGCGGATGAACTTTGTCGCTGACCTCAGTCCGGACGATCTGCTCTGGTCCAACTTGTCGCTTGTTCGCTTCTTCGAGTAACAACAGGTTATTGACCATCTGCTCGGCCTGTTGGCGCATGAGGTTGTAAGCTTCGAGTCTCATGCTGTAGACGACGGGTTTCAATCGTTCGGTGAGTACGACGGCTTTGAGTGGTTGTCCACCGATGGTGGCGACTACGGCTTCGTTGTTCAGGTTTGGAGTGTTGATGTCGACTCCCAGCGTCACGGGGATCGTCCGCTTCAAACGATTCACCAGGGCGTCCGCCAGCTTGGCTTCGGATTCGGCTTGAAGATAAGCGGCGACTTGTTGATTCACCGTCGCCTGGTCCATGCCGCTGAATTGTCCGCTTTGCTCGTCGACGAACTTTTTGATCTGCGCGGCGGTGGGCACGGGGATGCGTTTCGTGACTTCGGTTTCGTAAAGCTGGTGGCTGTCGATGCGGCGCCTGTTTGCTTCCACCTTCAGCAGGATCGTGTTGATTTCGAGATCCAGCATCTCTTTGCGGGCGGTGGCGATCTTGTCTTCGACCTGATCGAGTTGTTGCCGCGCGCCGGGTTCGAAATCGGCGGTGCTCAGAGTTTGGCCGTTGAGCACGACTACGTTGACTGGTCCGGCTGGTGGTCGTGGTGCAGCGGGTGGCGTGGGTTGCGTTGCCGCAGGTTGTGCGGTTGTTGCCGGGCCGGGTTGTGTTGTCGCGGGCGGTTTACGCGGGGTTGTTCCGCGACGTCGCGTCTGAGCAGCGGACGAGATCGAGAGCGTTGTTAAGAGAACTAATGAAAGGGCGCCGAAGGCAATTTTCATATGAAAACTCGCTGTTTGTTGAGTCACTGTATTTGAGCGGATGATAGAAGAACTGTTGCTTAGAGGACAAATACGGAAATGGCGCTGCCTAGTTAGGGCAGCGCCAATTTTGTTGGAGCACACGTTACGAACAAAGAATCAATGGTAGCGAATGATGCTTCGCCTGCGTCGTTTGACCGGAGTGCGAATTGAGAGCAGATCGCTATGACGGCCGTTTAGGATAAACGCGAGTCCCTGGTGAGTGACACCGAGCAGACGAGCGGCTCTAGTTACGCTGCCGCCGGAATCTTCGAGCGCTCTGCGAATCAGGTTGCCCTCGTAGCGAAGGACTTCGGAGTCGAGCGAGAAGCCGGGCGGCATTGATACCGGTACGGACGCGTCAGAGTCTTCGCTCGTGCCTTCATTCGCAGCGACAGTGAGTACGCATCTTGCGCATTGACCGAGGCGCGTTTGAAGACTGCGGTCTTGTGAATCTGCAAGCAGCGACTCGGCAGTGCGGTAATACTCTTGCAGTGCATTCGCCGTGAGATGAGAGTTCAACTCTTCGATGGCGGTGACGGCGGCTATGCCTGCGGCGTCAGGGCTGCCGGCTGTTTGGGCAATCTCGATGGCTTGGTCCAAGGTGGCCTTGGCCATGTTACCTTGCTTCAACCGGGCCAGTGCCTTTGCATGCGTAGTCAGCGCCTCCGCAAGCAGCGCGTGCTCACCTCCCCTCTTCAGCGAGCGAACCGCAGAGCGCGCAGCCCTTTCCGCATGATCAAATTTCCCCTCAAGCAGAAACGCCTGCGCCCGGCTATCTTCAGCACCAGCGGCCCCGCCATGATCACCGACACTTAAGTGCAACGAACGGGCGAGGGTTAAGTGTTGCTGAGCTTCACTGAACCTACCGATACTCGCAAAGAGAAAACCAGTATTGTTTTCCACCCGGGCTTGGAACCTCGTGGTTCCCGCTTGTTCGAAGTGGTAACTGGCGGCAACATATTCAACCAAAGCCTTATCGATATAGTCTTCGCGCTGTTCGGCAGTGCCCAGGCTTCTCAACAGTGTCGCATGGGCGTTGTGAAACTTTCCCTTAAGCGCGTGATTAGAACTCAACTCAAACAATGGCGCGGCTTCAATGCAGATTCGCAAAGCATCACGACCTCGCGTCGCCACCTTCTCGATAATTATGCTATTCAAAAGAGCTCTGAGTCTTTGCTCGCTTTGCGTGTGTCCCAAGCTATCGAATACATGACGCAAAGTAACACGAGCTTCATCGAGTGCGCCTTCACGCCAATAGCAGGTCGACAAATCCACTCTCGCTTCGGCTACTTTTTCAGTCATGCCGAGCATCTCGAAAATCGCGGCGCTCTCGCTGATAAAATCTTTTGCAGTTTCCTGAGCGCCTGACACTTGTTTGGCGCTGCCAAGCCATCCGGTCAACGTTCCTGTTCGCAATAGCAACTCGGCTTTAGCCTCGTCACTTAAACCTTCGGTCTCGGGACGATGAGACAATCCTTTCCAAAACGGCTGCAGGATTTCCGCTGCGCGGTCAAACTCACCAGCCTCCTCCATTCCCCTCGCCAACTCACAGATCGGGAGTACATTCTGGGTGACCACAACGTCAGCCTGATTCTCAAAAACGAAAGTCTGCAAATCCATAAAAGGTCTCCAGTTTTCCTGATAGGCAAGAAACCTTGCAACGCTATCAAGGGACGGATATTATCACCACCAACCAATTAATCTACTTGGTTAAAACACACACCACCTCACCGGCTTTGATTACAAACACTTGAGGAGAAGATCAATGAAACTTGTCAAAAACTTGGTATTTGCGGGACTGCTTATATCTGCTATTAGCCTAAATACATTCGCTGGCGAACAAGAGATCCCGGCTTACATACCACCACCACCACCGCCAAGAGCCGTTGCCGACGAGGGACTTTTCCCAGTAGTCAGCGAACCATACCTCGGACAATCAGGAGAAACAAAGGCTGAGACAGCGAATTACCTATTTTACGAAGCGTTGGCAGCGCTGCTGTCAGTGTACTGAGACGCGCCCCGCTCAGACAAAAGCACTTACAGTTTGCGAGCGCGGCGTTACCTCGCGGTCTTTGGTTCTGTGTGTCCGGGCTCACCGAAATAGTTCGAAAAAAACCTGGCTTGGGAGGCGGTGACGCGCTGCATCGTAACGCCATCCGGTCCCTATGTCCATAGTAACTTTACATTAATACGGGGCTAATGACTGGCGCGACCCGACTGCCACCCAGGTTTTTACAGTTTTTCCTAACAAATCTGACCTTTTCCAGGTAAGTGCGGCACTTCGAAATTGGCGGTACGCCCAAGGTGTATTCGCCAATTTTGAGCCCCCAACCCAGCCAATCATGCCCCCTTTTGCCCCAATTCTGCAACCTCAACCAGCCGCCGAACCGTCTCAAGCGTATCGATTTCGGCCGCCGTCTTATCAGGCCTCAACCGGAGGATCCTCGGAAACCGGAGCGCAAATCCACTCTTATGGCGCTTCGATGGCTGAACCCGATCAAATGTTACCTCGATCACTACCGCCGGCTCGACCACCCGAACCCGCCCATGAGCATACTCTTGGACCGTGTGCTCCTTGAACCACTCCGTCAACTCCGTCAATTCCTTGTCAGTCAACCCCGAATACGCCTTCCCAATATTCAACAGCTCGCCATCCTCTTCAGATCTCCGCACCGCGAACGTGTAATCCGATAGCAGGCGCCGCCGCTTGCCATGGCCAACCTCGACGGCCGTCACGGCGACGTCCAGCGTCGCAATCGCCCGCTTCAACTTCAACCACTCGCGCCCGCGCCGTCCCGGCTTGTACGTCGACGCCGGACTCTTGATCATCAGCCCTTCATTCCCCCGCGCTCGCGCCGCGTCAAACTCGTCGTCAAGCGCCGCAGCCTCGATAAAATTCTTCCCCTGCGACAAGCGCACTGGTCCACTCGATGGAACCAACTGGTCCAACAAGCCCCGGCGCTCCGACAATGGCTCGTCGATCAGCACCTTGCCATCTGCATAAAGCAGGTCGTAGGCAACCAGCACGACCGGCACCGCCTGAAGCAGTTGCGCGCCGACATTCTTTCGCCCCAGTCTCTTTTGCAACTCGCTGAAAGGCAGAATCACATCGTCGTGGGCGGGAACAATCTCGCCGTCAATAATCGCGTCTCGCGGCAGCGCTCGCAGCGGCTCAACCAATTCCGGAAAGCGGTGCGTGATCTCATCCATGGTGCGCGAATAGATCGCCACCCGCTCACCCTGCACATGCGCCTGCGCGCGTATACCGTCAAACTTGTCTTCAACCAGAAACTCTTCCGGCATCGTACGCGCCACGTCGGTGAGATCTGCGGCCGGCGTCGCCAGCATGAACTTTATCGGGTGAAACAGCCGCATTCCGACCTCTTTCAGATCCGCAATGCGGGAGCGCGTCGCAGTCTCGCCAATGTCGCCGAGCAGCATGTTTGCATAGGCAACATCCGCCAACGGCTGGCCAAAGATGCGTGCGATCGCGTCTTCCACCAGTCCTTCTCTTAAGCCGATGCGCAGATCGCCGGCAAGCAGCTTGACCAGGTATTTCGCTTCGAGTGGAGTTGCTTTGTGAAGAACGGCAGTAAGTAATGCCGTCTTATTCTTTATACCGCGTGTCTCGCTGAGACGCGTGATGAGCGACTCAGTTTCCGCGAGCGAAATCGAAGGCGCCAGCCCGCGTCCGGCTTCTTTAACAATCTCAGCCGCAAGCTCACCCGGATCGCCGAGACGCACGTAACGCGGATAAAGATCTTCAGGACTGAAACCGGTGGCTTCACTCAGTGCGGCGCTGATGATGCTGCCGCCAACATTTGTCGTCCGCGCATCTGCAAGGGCAAACTGGTGACCGGCAAAGTAGCGAGCCGCGCGGGCCAGATCGGGATCCGAAAGAGTTTCCAGGTAGGCGCCGAGTATCGCCGCTTTCTCGAGTTTTTTCCTCGTGGCAGCCACGGCCTCAGCGCATTCTGCGAATGTTTGTAGAGATCTACTAGCTTCTGACATCAATATCGGGTAGTGTACTGCAACCTCGCCAGTTCGTGGGTGCCACGCGTGCAATCAGTGTCATCCGTGGAACTTTAAATTTGGCAGTTCCTCGCGTTACAATTCCGATGTGCAATTGATAGGAAAGCGAGCAAAGCAGTGTTTGCATTTTTTATCCTTGAATCCCTCGGCGCCACTGAATTAGTTTTCATCCTGGCTATCGCTTTAATATTTTTCGGACCGCGCAAGTTGCCTCAACTTGCCCGCTCGATGGGGAAGGGGCTGGCGGAGTTTCGCAAAGCTTCGGATGACTTCAAACGGACGTGGGAACGCGAAGTCGCGCTGGAAGGCGGCCCGCCGCCGGCTCACTCGATGTTCAATACGAACGAAATTCGCGAGGACGAAAATATCGACAATCCCGACCCAAACCTCGCCGCCGATCCACAACTGGAACCAGCCAATTCCGAGTGGGCTGTCCCACGTGAGGATTCGCCCTACGCAACTGCCGAGGCGGCTTCAGAATCATCGGCTGAACCTGAACCCGTTCCCGTTCCCGTTCCTGCTGAAACTACCCAACCGGAACCACTCCGAAAACACGACTGGCTGTAAACTGATTTCATAAACACACGGTCCCGCGATGTCAGCAATTCTAAAAGCAATAACGGACAGGAGTGAAGAGGGCGAACTCGGCGGCCAAATGTCGTTTCTGGAGCACCTCGACGAGTTGCGCCGTCGTTTGGTGCGCTGTTTCGTCGTGATTATTCTCGCGACCACGGGCTGTTGGTTTGCGTCGGAACGGATCTACGCGTTTCTGGCCGCGCCGGTCGAGCGCGCCCTCGCGGAAGCTCAACGCCATGAGGTGCCAATCGCAGGCTTTAGCGGAACGGAAACGATTTCGGGAATGTTCTCGCTGAAAGAGAACGATACCGGCCGGTACGTCTTTGCAGAGGAAACGAAGCTCGGAACCAGCTTGATTCCTCCCGGCGCTTCGGTAATGTCGCGCGTCCTAAAGGATGCGCAAGGAAAGCTCTGGCTTTTTACTGACGAAGCACTCTACTCCGGCAATGCCGTGATTCCAAAAGGCGTTCGCCTGCCCGTCGAACTCGCCACGGCCACGGCGCAAGAGCGACAGGGCGTTAACGACAAACTGATCGTTACGACGGCGCTCGAACCGTTTTCGTTATACATAAAGGTCTCGCTCTACGCGGCTATTGCCGTTGCAGTCCCGTTTCTGCTGCTGCAAATCTGGGGCTTCGTATCGCCCGGCCTGTACCCGCACGAGCGCGCCTACGTGACGCCGTTTATCACGCTTTCGTCGATCTCGTTTGTGCTCGGCGCGGCTTTCGCCTATTACGTGCTCTTTCCGCCAGCGGCAAAATATCTGCTGGGACTGGGCTCCGAATTTCGTCTGCTGCTGAAGGCCTCGGACTATTTCGACTTCATAGTCCTCATCATGCTGGGCATGGGCGTGGTGTTTCAGATGCCGGCAGTTACGTACGTTTTGGCCCGGATCGGCCTCGTCACCGCCGGATTTTTGGTGAAGATCTGGAAGACGGCGCTGATCGTCATCCTTGTGGCGGCGGCCATATTGTCGCCGACCGCGGACATTCCCAACATGCTTTTGTTTGCCGCGCCGATGATGGTTCTTTATGTTGTCTCGATCTTCGTAGCGTGGTTTTTCAGCAAACCCAGAACCGCCTCTTAATGCGTGTTTTAAAGCACCTTTAGGGCAACTTACGCCGTTCGTCTCCGCATCTTGACTCTGTTCTCAGGGCGATCTTAGAATCCTTGGTCTTCAACGGCGCCCGATTGCAGTCCGTATCGCTCGAATTCGTACAGCGTCCATAGGAGTTTCGTAATGTCTTACCGGAAAGCCGCTCTTCGTCTGGCGTCCCTCGTCGCCTTGTTTGTAATCGCCAGTCCCGGAGTTCTCGCACAGGACCAGAACGACCCGGCGAACAAACCCCGCAACGTCAAACCGGAACTCAAAAAAGCCTACAAAGACTGGCTCGACAAAGACGTCACCTACATCATCACGGACGAAGAACGCAAAGCATTCAAGAAACTGGCAAACGACGACGAGCGCGAGCGGTTCATCGAAGAGTTCTGGCGCCGCCGTGACCCGGATCCGGACACCGATGAAAACGAGTTCAAGGAAGAGTATTACGAGCGCATCGCATACGCGAACGAGCACTTCAGCTCGGGCATTCCTGGTTGGAAAACTGATCGCGGCCGCATTTACATCATGTACGGCAAGCCCGATGGGCGCGAGACGCACCCGATGGGCGGCGCTTACGAGCGTCCGTCGTACGAAGGCGGCGGCTCAACTACCACTTATCCATTCGAGGTCTGGTTTTATCGTTATCTTCCCGGCGTAGGTTCGGGAATCGAAATCGAGTTTGTCGACCCGACAGGCAGCGGCGAGTATCGCATCGCGAGAAACCCGAACGAGAAAGACGCGATGTTGATGATTCCGGGCGCTGGTTTGACGCTCTCGGAACAGTTGGGACTGACGGACAAATCGGATCGCATCATCGGCGCCGGCGGTATCGGCAACTCGCAGTATCAACGCGAACAGGACAGCCCGTTCTCGCGGCTGCAACTGCTCGCCGACCTGAGCCGTCCACCGCAAGTGAAATTCAACGACCTCGCGACGGCAGTTAATACCGGTATCGTCGAAGAGAACCCGTTGAACTTCGATCTGCGGATCGACTTCTTCCGCCAGTCGGATGAACGCGTGATCACCGCGTTCACGATCCAGGCTGAAAACAAAGACCTCGTATTCCAGGACAGCGGTGGCTTGCAACAGGCGCGCATGAACATCTTCGCGCGCATCACTTCCGTTGCGGGTCGTCGCGTCGGCATCTTTGAAGATCCGGTTGTTACTACTGCGACCGCGGAAGAGTTGAGCGAAGCGAAAGATCGGAAGTCGGCGTATCAGAAAGCCGTGCCGCTCGTGCCCGGCACTTACAAAGTTGACGTCATCGTTCGCGACACTGCTTCCGGCGCAACTGGCTTGAAGCAACTCGGCTTCACGGTGCCGAGATACGATTCCGAAAAACTTTCCACGTCGACGATGATTCTCGCGGCGAAGCTGGAGAGCCTCAACGATCAACCGGCCGTGGGCCAATTCGTCATCGGCACGACCAAGGTGATCCCGAACGTGTCCGGTGTTTACCATCGCGGCTCGGCGGTCGGCGTCTATATGCAAATCTACAACGCCGGCATCGATCAAACGACGCTGCGGCCTTCGGTCGACGTCGAATACGCGTTGCTCAAGGACGGCAAGGAGTTGGGCAAGATGACGGAAGACTGGCGCGGTTTGAGTGACGCCGGTCAACGTCTGACGCTGGCCCGCTTGATCGATACACGTAATTTGGCAGTGGGCGACTACGAAGTCGCGATTCGCATCCGCGATCGCGTTACCGGACAGTCGCTATCGCCATCGCAGAAGTTCAGCGTAGTGCAGTAAATCGTCTCCCCGATTCTCAGTTCAACCGACTGATCTGAAGGGAGCCGACGTATGCCCGCAACGCGCAAACTGGCCGCGATTCTCGTTCTTATTTCTCTTGCCACATTTAGTGTTCCCGCTCAAGAAAAACAAAACCCGGACGAACAGCAACGCAACGTCAAACGCGAGCCCAGGAAAGCCTACGTCCAGTGGATCGCCGATCACGATGTGCTCCTCACGCAATCCGAACGCGACGCGTGGAAGAAACTCGCCACCGACGACGAGCGCGAGAAATTCATCGAGGAATTCTGGCGTAGCCGCGACTTCGATCCCGACACCGAAGAAAACGAGTTCAAGGAACAGTTTTACGAACGTGTCGCCTATGCCAACGAACACTTCTCTTCGGGCAAACCCGGACGAATGACCGATCGCGGCCGCATCTACATCAAGTTCGGCAAGCCTGATTCGATCGAGTCGCACCCTGCCGGCGGCTCCTACGAACGGCCTTCATGGGAAGGCGGCGGATCGACTACGACGTATCCTTTCGAGAAGTGGTTCTATCGCTACATCCCGAATGTCAGAAGCGGGGTCGAACTCGAGTTTGTCGATCCATCCGGCTCAGGCGAGTACCGGCTCGCGAGAAATCCCGAAGAGAAAGACGCGTTGCTTCATACTGGCGGTGGTCCAACTTTCGCCGAACTCGCCGGCTTTGAGACGCGCGGGCAACGGCTTATGAACGCGGGCGGCTTCGGGCGCATCAACTACACGCGCGCCCAGGATTCACCATTTGAAGTGCTGGACTTGATAACTTCGCTCGATCGCGATCAACCACACGAACGAAACTACATCAACGCTGTTACCGGAACTCCAACCGTCGACGAAAGCACGATTACTCTCGACGCGCAGATCAACTACTTCCGCCAGTCAGACAATCGCGTGCTCGCCGCGTTGACGATTCAAGCCGACAACAGCGAACTCACATTCGTCGACAGCGGCGGTTTGCAAACCGCTCGCATGAATATCTTCGGTTGGGTGACCACGGTCGCAAATCGCCGGGTTGGCAAGTTCGAAGACGCGGTGAGCACAACTGCGACGGCGACAGAGTTGAGCAGCACGCGAATGCGGAAGTCTGCTTACGCGCGTGCTTTCATACTCGATCCGGGACGTTATCGCGTGGATGTTGTCGTGCGTGATGTGGAGTCGGGAGCTACAGGCGTGCGGCGCATTGGTTTTCAGGTGCCGGAGTTTCCGGCGGATCGGTTAACGGCGTCGAGCATAGTGCTCGCGGCTAAGCTCGAGAGCATGGAACGCGGCGCGTCGGTTGGTCCATTCGTGATCGGCACGACCAAAGTCATTCCGAATCTCACGCGTGTTTTTCGTCGCAACGATCCGGTCGGGATCTATCTTCAGGTCTACAACGCCGCCATCGATCAAACGACTCTGCGTCCGGCAGCCGATGCCGAGTACGTGCTGCTCAAAGACGGCAAGGAAGTGACTAAACAACTCGAAGACTGGCGCGAAATCAACGACGCCGGCCAGCGCCTGACCTTATCGCGATTGATCGACACACGCTCGCTCGCGCCCGGCGATTACGAAGTTCAGGTTCGCATCCGCGACCACGTCACCGGCCAGACAATTTCGCCGTCGGCGACGTTTACTATCGCGCCGACTATCGCACAGTAGCCTCGCCGATGAAGTCTACAAGTTGATTCAGATATGAATCGCCGAGCGAACCGAAAACGTTGTGACCCGCACCAGGAAAGATCAACAAATGTTTCGGTTCGCTCGCAGCCTCGAAAAGCAAGCGCGCTTCGCTGGCGGGAATCACCGGATCCGGATCGCCGTGAGCGATCAGCACCGGCGCCCTAACTTTCGCCAGCTTCTGCGCGGATTCAAAACGATTCTTACCGAGAAAGTGCAGCGGTTGAGGCAACCACGGCAACGCGTGACCGGCAAGCGAACTCGCCGAACTCAAACCGGATTCGAGTATTGCCGCCCCAACGTCTCGCCGCGACGCAACATCGGCAACCACCGTCGTCCCCAGCGACTGCCCGTAAAGCACGATCTTCCGCGGCGATATTCCTTTCTCCTTGATCACAAACGCCAGCGCAGCATCGCCGTCGGCGTTCAGACCCGTTTCGTTCTCAACATCACCTTCGCTGGCGCCATAGCCACGATAATCAAACAGCAGAACGTTAAACCCGCGCTCGTGAAATCGTTGGCCCAACCAACCGACGTCTTGTATGTTCCCGGTATTGCCGTGGAAGAAGATGATCGTGGGTGTCTCCGGCCTGGCGTTGCTTTCGAAATACCAGCCATGCAGGCGAATGCCGTCGGCAGTGGTGAACCATTCCTCGGACGCGCCGGACGGCGGCTGCCAGCGCGCGCGGTCCAGCGGCACCGGATGAAACGTCATGTGCCACTCGAGCGAACGCAGACCGTAGACAAACGCCACTACGCCCAACAGCAACGCCACCATGATCCCAATCGCTCGTTCACGAGTGAACATGACGAATACTACGCAGAATCGGGGCTGTCGCGTTCCGTCCACCTCTTGCCGCCCGAATGCGGCCCACAACGCCCAGATGCTAAGATAAATCCGCGATGAAGCAAGGGGCGGAATTGATGGGTTTGAGGCGCGACGAGGTCGTTTCATTTGTCGAAACACTCGGCGAACCGGCGTATCGTGGCAGACAGATCTTTGCTGCGTTACAGCACCGGCGTCTGCGCAGTTTCGACGAGATGACCGACCTGCCGAAAGATCTGCGGACACGTCTCGCGCAAGTGGCACGGCCGGCAACGCTGACGGTGGAATCTCGCTACGTCTCAGCCGACGGCACGCGACGCTACTTGATGAAAACCCATGACGGCTTCCCGGTCGAAACTGTTTTCATCCCCGAAGAACGTCGCGACACCATCTGCTTTTCATCGCAATCAGGCTGTCCGTTGCAATGCACGTTCTGTTTGACGGCCCAACTCGGTCTTTTACGTTCATTAACCGCGGGCGAGATCGTCGAACAGATCGTGATCGCGCTGAACGACGCTTATGGCATTGGCGTGCAACCACCACGCGGAACAAACCTCGTCGGCATGGGCGCAGGCGAACCGTTCCTGAACTTTGAGTCGCTCATGCAGGCACTGCGCGTGATGGCCGATGCGGAGGGACTGTACATCGTTCCGAATCGCGTAACGATCTCGACCGCCGGCATCGTGCCGCGCATTCTCGAACTCGCAAACGTCGCGGATCGCCCGCATCTCGCGATCTCACTCGCCGCGCCAACGGATGAACTACGCAACGAGTTAATGCCAATCAACAAACGTTGGCCACTCCAACAGTTACTGTCAGCATGCAAGGAATTTGAGAAGACACTAAAGCCTAACGAGCGCATCACGTTTGAGTACGTGATGCTCGACGGCGTCAACGACACGGAAGATCACGCACGCCAACTCGCAAACCTGCTTAACCGGCATGGTCTGAAAGCGAAAGTGAACCTGATTCCACACAATCCGGCCGAACCGCTGCCGTATCAGCCTTCAGCGGACGAGAAGGTCGAGCGATTCAAGGACATCCTGGAGTCAAAAGGCATCCACGTTTACGTTCGCCGCCCTCGCGGCCGCGACATTTTTGCCGCCTGCGGGCAACTTGCGGCCCGCCAGGAAACACCTATTACTATCAATTCGATCGGAGCTTAAGCACACACAAATGATCAAGAACTTGTACCAAACCGCCTTTCTCCTCGCCGTTCTGCTCGTTCCGGTAACGCTCTATTCAACACCGAATCCGCAATCGTCAGACGACGTCAAACTCAGCGGTTCGCTGTCTCCGGACAAGATCAAAAAAGGCCGGACCGTCAAGGCCAGCGTCGTGATGGAGATACCAAACGGTCTGCACGTGCAATCGAGCAAACCGCTGGATAAGTTTTTGATCGCGACCAA
>DATELZ010000107.1:0-2470 GCA_035276045.1 Pyrinomonadaceae bacterium
CGCCGAACCGTTAAGCTCTACGGCTGCATCCATCGCGTAGCAGCAAGTGAACGTGGTGTTTTCAGTTGGACCATAACCATTGATCAACCGGCACGAAGGCGCTGCGTCGACAAACTTCTTTACGTGCGCCGGCGAGAGAACGTCGCCGCCGGCGAGTAGCTGCTTGAGTCCGGTGAGGGCATCGAGCTGTTCGTCCACCATTTGGTGAAACAGTCCGGCCGTCAACCACAAGGTCGTCACGCGATACTGCGCGAGAGCGCGACCGAGTTGGGCCAACGAGGTCATACCGGAAGGCATGAGCGCAAGTTGCGCCCCATTGAGCAGGCTGCCCCAGATTTCGAAAGTCGAAGCATCGAAGGCGAGTGGCGCAAACTGTAAGAACACTTCATCCGGACCGAGCGTCGCATAGCGGCCCTCGATCAGCCGCACGACGCCGCGATGCGGCACGGCGACCCCCTTCGGCATGCCAGTCGACCCCGACGTATAGCTGACGTAAGCCAGATGCTCCGGCGTGATGTCTCGTTCCGGGTTCTCGTCGCTTTGCTCCGCAATCGATGGCCAATCAGAGTCGAGCAGGATTACCGGCGCCTGGTGCGCAGGCAGTTTCTCTTCCGACCCGGCCACGCTGAGCACCAACTGCACGCCGGCGTCGTCGAGCATGAACAACAGCCGTTGCTCCGGATATGACGGATCGAGCGGAACGTAAGTCGCGCCGGCCTTGAGCACGCCAAGCACCGCCACGATCATCTCGACCGAACGTTCGATGTAGATGCCGACGCGTGTTTCCGCGCCGGCGCCGTAGGCTTGCAGATAATGGGCCAACTGGTTGGCGCGACAGTTCAATTCACCATACGTCAAACGCTCGTCGCCGAAAGCCAAAGCGATCTGTTGCGGCGCGCGCGTGGTCCATGTTTCGAAGAGATCGGCGATGGTTTTGTCCGGGAACGAATGCGTCGTGTCGTTCCATTCAAACAGCAACTTGTTTCGCTCAACGCCCGTGAGCAACTCCATGCCGGACACACGTTGTTCCGGATCGACGACGACGGCTTCTAAAAGCATTCGATAACGTTCGGCGAGTTGGCGAATCGCCGGCTCGGCAAACAGGTTAGTGCTGTAAACCAACGCGCCGATGATCCCGGTGGGCATCGACGTGAGGTGCAGTTCCAGATCAAAACGCGTGGTGCCGGCGGTGAACTCGTATGGCTGTAACGAGAGTCCAGTCATTTCGAGTGCCGCGGCGGGCGCGCTCTGAAGATCGAAGACGATTTGAAAGATCGGATTGCGGCTCAGGTCCCTGACGGGTTGCAGTTCCTCGACAAGCAACTCGAAAGGCAGATCCTGGTGCGCATACGCGCCGAGCGAGACCTCACGCACACGATGCAACAACTCGCGGAACGTCGGATTCCCGGAGATCTCCGTTCGCAGCGCCAACGTGTTGACGAAGAACCCGATCAAGCCTTCGAGTTCTTCGCGATTGCGATTTGCTACCGGCGTGCCGACTACGATGTCGCTCTGGCTGGTGTAACGGAAGAGTAACGCCTTGAACGCTGCCAACAACGTCATGAACAAAGTCACGCTTTCCTGCCGGCTCAACGCATTGAGTGACTCAGACAGCTCCGCGGAAAGCTCAAAAAGAAAAGTCGCGCCACGATAATTCAACTGCGGCGGGCGCGCGCCATCGTTCGGCAAATCCACTGACGGCGGCGCGTCTGTCAATTGCTTGCGCCAGTACGCGAGCTGCCGGTCCAACTCATCGTCTTTCAACCAGCCTCGTTGCCACTGTGCAAAGTCGGCGTACTGAATCGACAACTCCGGAAGCGGCGAACGCTCGCCTTTCATCCCCGCTTCGTAAAGCACGCCGAGTTCCGTCTTCAACACACCCTGCGACCAGCCATCGCTGATGATGTGATGCGTCGTCACGAGCAGCACGTGCTCATCGCTTCGCAAACGCAGCAGCACGGCCCGGATCAATGGACCACCGATGAGATCGAAAGGTCGTTGCGCTTCTTCCTGCGCGAGCCGCATCGCGTCAGCTTCCCGCAACTCATCGGAAACACCAGTCAGATCGACGACTGAAATCGATAACTCCAGCGCCGGGGCGATGATTTGCACCGGCTGATCGCCAACAGAGTCGAAAGTGGTGCGCAGGCTTTCGTGACGCCGCACGATCTCGTTCAAACTCCAATTCAGAACTGGAACGTCAAGCTTGCCGGCGAGCCGCACCGCGGCAGGTATGTTGTAAGCCACCAGCCCCGGTTCCAACTGGTCCAAAAACCAAAGACGCTGCTGCGAGAACGACAGCGGCACTGGTCCGTTTCGCGGACTCGGCCGGATCGCCTGCCCGTCAGCTTCGCCGGACGACCGTCCCGCGAGGCGCTTTTCGAGCAACGCTCGCTTGGCCGCCGATAGTTCAATCTTAGACTTCATTCTCCTCCGCGATCTCTGCGTATCTCTGTGCTCTCTGCGTTAA
>DATELZ010000108.1:0-11734 GCA_035276045.1 Pyrinomonadaceae bacterium
AGATCCGCGCGCCCGGATCGCGATACCCGTCGGAGTGGCTGATGATTCAGACATCCAGTTGGTGACTGACACGTTGATCAATGCTGCGAAGGGGGTCGAGAACGTCTTAACAGATCCGCCGCCAATCGTGCAGTTTCTGAAATTTGGTGACTACTCACTTGAGTTCCGCCTCCTGGTGTGGACCAACCAACCGCGGCGGCATGTGCAAATCCGGAGTGATATCAATTACCGGATTGCAGAACTGTTCCGCGAGAGAGGAATAAAGAGTCCTTATCCGACCCAGGAGTTTTTACTCAAGGGGGTGAACCTGCCACGCAATCTGGAGCCGAGCTTGTTAGCCACCGATCGCGACGGGTGACGTTCAATGATCGTAAACCAGCAGTTCGCTTTCGATTGCGGCAACCTGGGCGTCAACCATGCCAAAGCAATTCAACTCACCGCAGCGAGTGAAGGCAATGTGCTTTACATGATTGGCAAGCAGTTTCGGCTCGGTTGAATTTTCAAGTGTCGACATGAGAACGAGCAGGGCTGCCGATCTGGTTTCCGGCTGAGCGCCTGCCTGGAAGATCATCGCCGCGAGCCGTTCGAGTTTTTCCTCGGTTGAAATCTCATCGTTAGCTTCCAAAATGAATGACTCATCGATAAACGGTTCACCAGCATCAGCGCGGCGCACGAGTTCTGAAAGCCCGGAAGCATCGTTTGTTGCCAGGGCGTAACGGATAAGGCCGCGATCGCTTTCGTCGATGGTCCTGTCATTGATGAGCGACTTCGCCCGGCGTTTGATTGCATCGCTGATTGTTGAGTTTGTTGCGTGAGGTGTTGCCTGGCGCTCGGGTGCGCTATTACCATGCGTACTCATAACTGTTAACCTTTCTTTGCGAGGTTAATGGTTTAGGGCTGGCTTTGTGTTGTCTGCACAAGGTCGGCCCGCTGCATTTTAAAGAGGGGTTGCGGGACTCTAGCGATCCGATTTTCGTCTGTCAATTAGAAACACCATGAAAACATTTCAGCAACTTTGCCTAACGTGCGTGTTTGCATTAGCGCTCGCAACTGCCACGGGCGGTTCGCAATTGCCGGAGAACCTGCCGGCATCCGTGCTGTCTCCCATAGTTGGACCACTAAGGGTAATCAGTTCAAATCAGCCAGTTTGTGACGGGATATGGGAGTTCAATCAATATAAGAGCGTGTCCCATAATCCCGTCGGCGGCATCGCGAGGTCCAATGACAGACATGCCTGGGACATCAATCTTTGCACGCCCACAAATAAAAACGCAGACGCCGACAAGCCGGTTTTCGCCGTCGCCGAGGGACAGGTTGTCAAATACGCCGGCACGAAGCCAGGAGGCGGTGCGGTGTTGATTGCCCATCCGAATGCGGAGAACCCTGTCTGGTTCAGCGGTTATCTGCACCTGAGAAAAGTCAACGTGTCGCTCAACCAGCAAGTCGACGTGTCCACCGTCATAGGCGATATTGGAGAAGACGGTACATCTAGTGAACACCTGCACTTTGTCGTCTACTCAGGAGAAAACAAGCGCGGAAAACTCCGATCGTTCAACGTGACCATCACGGAACGAAGGGCCGCTGATTCGCAAAGTGTCGCACTTTTGTAATTTCTCTGCGCAACTGCGGTGTTCACTCTGTCTCTGTGTTTAACTAGATGCTGAGTGCACAGGTCCCACAAAGAAGCTCAGACTAAAACACTACGCGAACACGTTGTTCAAGGAACTTTTGTTGAATGATATTTGAAAACCACATCAGGGCCACGCCGGCGACAAAACACCGCGTTCATTGGGGCACAGTCATTTTTCTCATGATTGCGCATCTTGCTGCCGTAGCAGCACTCTGGTTCTGGAGCTGGCCTGCGGTGATTACCGCAATCATTCTTTACTGGGTGGGTGGAAGTCTGGGCATCGGCATGGGTTGGCACAGACTGCTGACTCACCGCGGTTACAAAGTGCCGAAAGCGGTTGAATACTTTCTTGTCACCTGCGGGGCGTTGGCCCTCGAAGGCGGACCAATTCAATGGGTAGTGACGCACCGAATACACCATGCACACACAGATCAAGAAGGCGATCCGCACACGCCGCGCGACGGTGGCTGGTGGGCGCATATTGGCTGGATATTGTGCGGGACCTCAAAGAATCACAGTGAGAGCATTACCGCTCGCTACGCACCCGATCTGATAAAAGACCGCTACTACTGTTGGCTCAATCGCTACTATTATGTACCGCTGTCCGTGTTGGGCGTGATGCTCTTCATATTTGGCGGTTGGGACGTATTGCTGTGGGGCGTGTTTCTGCGTCTTACACTGTTGTTTCACGCGACCTGGCTCGTCAATTCGGCTACGCACCTGTGGGGTAGAACCAGATTCGAAACCGGCGACGATTCGCGTAATAGCTGGTGGGTAGCACTTTTGACGTTTGGTGAAGGCTGGCACAACAACCATCACGCGCACCCAACCTCGGCGCGTCATGGTCTGCGTTGGTACGAAATCGATCTAAACTGGCTCGGAATTCGTGCTTTGCAACTCTTCGGACTAGCCCACGGTATCAAGCGCGTCCGATTCAATCGCGCTTCCTCCGCGTGGCAACTCGTGCGCGATCCTGTAAGATCCGAACGCTACTAAAGACAACGTCTCGCCAATCTACTCAGCTTAGCCTTAATCGCTGACTCAGATTAGAAAGTATTAATGAAGATCTTACTTTACAACCCTGATAACGGTGTCACGCGCAACTTCATGCCGCATCTCTGGATGTTTCTGCTGCAAGCACTTACACCGCCTGGCCATGAAGTCATACTTATCGACGGCAACGCGCGCGCGATGAATGAAGAAGATCTCGTCCGATTCGTTCGCGAACAAGACGTCAAACTTGTCGGTATCGGCGCGATGACCAGGATGATCGCCAAGGCATACCGAATGGCTGACGCCATTCGCGCCGCGGGCGTGCCTGTTGTGATGGGCGGGCCGCACGTGACGGAGGTCCCGAACGAGGCGCTCGGGCGAGATGGCGGACCGCGCCACGCAGATGCTGTGGCTCTTGGTGAAGCCGATGAGACCTGGCCGGAGATAGTCAAGGATGCCGCCAGTGGCACACTCAAGGAGATCTATTCGCCAGTAGTGGACGAGAAGGGTAACGACAAAAAACCCAGCCTTCAGCCATATCCTTCTATTCAGTGGCGGACCATGGATTTGGATCAGTTCAATCTGGTCCCGAAATTAGTCGCCCCGATGCTCAAACGACTCTCGAGCGGCTGGGGAACATTTCGACTCATTCCGATTGAATCTGGTCGCGGCTGTCCTTATGGCTGCGAGTTCTGCACTGTAACCGGCTTCTTTGGCGACTCTATCAGGTTCCGCACAAACGAAAGCATCGTCAATGAGTTGCTGCAACTGAAAGCGCGGGCGTCCAGTGAGCGCGGACAAATTGCCGTCTTCTTCATCGACGACAATTTCGCCATCAATATAAAACGCACTAAATCATTGTTGCGCGACATCATCGCTGCCGGCGCCCAAATGAACTGGGTCGCACAGATCAGCGCCAACCTGTTGCGAGACGAGGAACTCGTCGACCTGATAGCGGACTCTGGAGGCAAGTGGATATTCATCGGAATGGAGTCAATCGACTCGACGAATCTTGCTGATGTGAACAAAGCTTTCAATAAACCCGCCGAGTACGCGACGGTCCTGGAAAGACTTGCCAAGCGGCACATTCATGCGATCACGTCCTTCATTTTTGGGATGGATAACGACACACCGGGCACGGCAGAGCGGACGCTTCAGCATATTCGCAGTTGGCCGCCCGGATTGCCTGTCTTTGGAACTCTAACGCCCTTCCCCTCAACTCCTCTTTACCAAAAGCTAGAAGTTGCCGGGCGGCTTACACGGCCAAAGCACTGGCTGGATTTCCGGCCTTTCCACATGGCCCATACGCCGCTAAAGATGAGTATTGAGCAGACTCAAACAGAGGTCGGTTACGCGTGGGCGAATTCCTACAGTCCCGCGGGCATTGCCAGTGCCGTAAATTCGATCAGCGACAAACCTCTGGCACATCGCATAAGCATACTGATTGCGCGCCTTTGTTTTCGTGGGATCTATTTTCCGCAGATGGGCAGATGGGCCTGGACGAAAGTGATCGTTCAGAATCGGCGGACAATTTATAAGCTCGCAAAAGCAGGGGTGGTTACCTGGCGCGCCGCACGGAAAGATCGAAAAGTTAAAGTCAGCGTCCCTGCCAAATCACAACACAACGCTGTCAATTTGCGAAATCCTTAGCTCAGATACTGCGGCTGGATCTGAAACTCCTGCATCTTCTGCTGGTCCCATGCCTCCAGCTCGTCCACGCCGGCAATAAAGCTCCGTTTCTTGTTACGCAGGTTGTTGCGGACGCTGAATATCTCCGGCCCGGACACCAGCAGCGTCATCTTGTAGCGATGCATGTCGCTCGCCCAGAACTTGCTTGAATAGTGACGCGACACGTTGGAAAGCGAGCCAATCGCGCGCGACAGCCTGCGGTAGTGGTCCACCACCTCGCTCGGTTCCAGCAACTTCGGCCGGTGACACAACGTGTAGCCGTCGTAGTCGCGGCTGACAGTTCCCGGCAGCAGCCGGCCCTCCTTTTGGAGATCGCGAAACAAGGAGGTCTCCGGATAAGGGCAGATGATTCCCACGAAAGTGATGGCGCAGTACTTCAGATCAGCCATATAGCCCGGCAGCTTCTCCAGGTATTCGTTTGTATCGCCATCGGATCCAACCAACAGGCCAAACGAAAGCAGAATTCCATTCGCATAGCACTTGTTAATAATGTTGTCTATTTCCTTTATCGTGTTCTGGCCTTTATTCATCGCCTTGATTGATTCGGGATTGAGCGACTCGAGTCCGGTGTAAACGTAACGACAGCCTGCCTTCGCCATCAGCTTGACCGTCGTCTCGTCTTTCAAGACATTAAACGTAAGCGCACAGCCCCAGGTCTTCTTGAGCGGTATCAATGCCTCGCATAGTTCCCGCAAATATTTCACGTTTCCGCCGAGATTATTATCGAGGAAAATAAACCAGTCTTTGATGAGACCGAAGTAGTGGTGGTTCCACTTCATCTTGAACTTGATCTCGTCGACGACATGCTTGACCGGCCGGTAACGGTATGTTTCCCATCCTGTAAGCACACAGAAATTGCAAGCGAAGGGACAACCGCGTGAAGCTTCAACGCCGGGCAGGCGAAAGCGATTGTGGCGGAAGTCGATGAGATCGTAGCGGTATGGTTTGATTGCCGCTGCCTCCACCGCGGGCAGACTATAGCGGGGTTTCAGCTCGCCGCGCTCAAAATCGCGCACCAGCGCCGGAACGTTGCTCTCGGGTTCGCCGGTGATGACGGCGTCGAAATACTTCTGGCAATCGTCGGGAAAGTGCCGGGCATGCCGCCCGCCCGCGACAGTGGTGATGCCGCGGCGTCGAAACATCGTCGACAGCACTTTCGTGTGTTCGTAGTAAGAATGCAGATAGGAGAAGAAGACCAGGTCCCAATCGCGATCGAGCGGTATGTAGGCTTCCTTCTCGTTATAGATCTCTATTTCGGCATCATCGGGACAGAGGGCCGCGATCAACTCCGGCACCGCTGATTGCATTACAGACTTTTCCTTGATGATGAGTCTGCTCGGGTGAGCATAGGTGGAGATTACGGCGATGCGCATGAGTGCCTCCGGGTGAAGTAATTAGCACTAAAGGAGCGAAGGCTTAAATCCGAGTTCAGGCAAAATCTATCAGAAGGCGGGTGTTAGTACAATGAAATGCGATGTCGGGTGGTGTCTTAATTTCAACTCGGCGTTCTCTGCGCAGCTCTGAGATCTCTGCGTAAACACTGACTTCCAAATATTTAACGCAGAGTTCACCGAGGGACGCAGCGAACGCAGAGCAGAGTTACTCCTACGAGTAGCGAGCCATCGAAGTTTAAGTCAATTGGAGGGAGTTGTGGCTTTTAGCAACCGTGCCAGCTCCTGCTTCATTGAGGCGAGTGCGGCGGCGGCATCCGGTTGGTTGATGATGTTCTTCATCTCGTAAGGATCAGCTTTGAGATCGTAGAGTTCATCCATTCCTTCCAGTTCGAAGTAATGAATGTATTTCCAGCGCTCGGTGCGAACGGCCTTGTATCCCATTTGCCGGATACGAGGGAACACTTTGTCGGAGTAATACTCTATCAGGAACGAGTTGCGCCATTCAGTTCTCGCGCCTTTGAGCAATGGCGCCAGCGAACGTCCTTGCACTGCGCCCGGCACAGCAACACCCGCCAGCTCGAACAAAGTCGGAGCGACATCGATGTTCAGCGCAAACTCGTCACGCACCGTGCCGGCCTTAATAGCTTTCGGATAACGCACCAAAAGCGGCATCCGGATCGACTCCTCATAAGCCAACCGCCGCTCGACACTCAGCCCGTGTTCGCCGTAGAAGTATCCGTTGTCACTGGTAAAAACGATCACTGTGTTGTCGAGCTGACCTGTCTCTTTTAGCGCCTTAAATATCTCGCCCACTCCTTCTTCAATCGCCATCAACGAGCGCAACCGGCCCAACACTGCCTCGTCGCGCGTTGCGGTATTCGCTCCCAGTGGCGGCAGACCAGCGATCGTTCGTTCGAGAGCAGCTTTGCCTGCCGGCGGCCGCATCGCGCTGGGCCGGCGTGGAACCTTTTCTCCAATGAATAAATTGCTATGTCGTTTGGCGGGAATGAATCGTTCAGCCTGGGCGAGGTTGACGCTGCCGTCGTCATGCTGCATCACTTCCGGATGAATCGCTTTATGAGCAAGATAAACTAGGAACGGTTTGTCATGCCGCCGGCGAATGAATTCAACTGCATATCCGTTGAGCAGATCGGTAATGTACCCATCCGGTTTCACGTCGCGCCCGTCTTCATTTATCTCAGGGGTAAGATAGGATCCCTGTCCTTTAAAACTCACCCATCGATCAAAACCTGGCCGCGGTGAATCGTCATTCCCCATGTGCCACTTGCCGATGAAAGCTGTCGCATAACCCGATTGATGCAACAGTAAAGGAAAGGTGTTCAGTTTATGGCTGGCCGCCGAACGATCGACGTTGTCGGTGATCCCGTGTACGTGCGGATATTGCCCGGTCAGAAAACTGGCGCGCGAAGGCGAGCAGAGCGGCGCAGCTACAAACGCATTGCGAAACAGCGCGCCTTCGCTGCCAATCCGATCGATGTTGGGCGTTTTGAGAAACGGATGACCGGCGATACCCAGTTCATCCCAGCGCAAGTCGTCAATAAGAATGAAGACGATGTTGGGCCGCATTTCTTGTCGCTCCGACTGGCCCACGCCAATCGTGGCCAGGATGATCAGAACAAATGCGACTGAAACAAATTTCTTCATTACCACAGACAAAGATTTTCTTCGCCAGGCTCGGCGTTCTCTGCGTTCCTCGGTGAACTCTGCGTTAAATATTTGTTTACGCAGAGATCTCAGAGCTACGCAGAGAACGCCGAGTTGAACATGTCCTCGATAGTGATCTGACTACGCCCAGCGAGATCCGTAGATACCGGCATGCAGCAAATTAAGTAAACTCCAAATGCTCTCCACGGCTCTTTCAGCCGCACTAACATCGATCTCATCGCGTAGTTTCAATGCCAGTTTGAATTCCTTCCAGGCGTCGCAGTCGAGATCCAAAGGCGCCGTTGAAAACTCCTCAAATAGATACTCGATTCTTTTATCGATCGGAGCGGCCGGTTCGTTGAAACTCACTTCGAACTGATCGGCGACAGATCTCAGATACGCTTCAACGGCGCTAAAACCGATCACTAAAGCCACGCGAAAGTGTTCCGAAGCCTCTGCCGGCGATGACTTCTCACGTCCCGACTCCAGGTAACCGTTAGCTCTGTCATACAACAACCGGCCACTGGAAAACGGAAAACCATAACTCTCCGAATCATGAGAACGGCCCTTGGAATCAAAACGCTTCCGCCGCAGCTCGCGAGTCAGGACATTGTGAACCTGTCGATGAGTCTCGCAAAAATAACCTTCGTTCACCGCGTCCTGCCCGCAACGAATACACTTCCGGTCCCGGCGTTTTCGCAGTTGATAGCGACGCTGCCGAGAAATCGGAAGCCCCGTAATCTCGTCGCTTATTGGCTTTGGCATCCCGTCAGGATTCTCTCATAAATGTCCGAAGCAGGGATGATCTACGCTACCTCGATCGAGTAATCTACCAATCGCACCATCTAGGGTTTCGCAGGAGAACGAGAAGGTGCAAAATCCCGTGCATCGACACGAATTACACTAAGGAAGAATGCATGTCCATGAGTCAATCAGAAGTTACGCAACCAAATGAAACCCAAGGAAACGAACCAATGAACGCCTCGCAACAGGTTGAGGTGGCCGTCCTCGCCGGCGGCTGTTTCTGGGGTGTCGAGGAGATCCTGCGCGACGTTCCCGGAGTCGTCGACACCGAGGTTGGCTACACGGGCGGCCACCTCGAAAATCCGCGGTACGAAGACACGCATCACAGCCAGTCTGGTCACGCAGAGGCAGTGCGCATAACCTTTGATCCATCAGTTCTCAGCTTCGAGGAACTCCTCGAACGCTGGTTCTTCCGCCTGCACGATCCCACGACGCTCAACCGCCAGGGCAACGACGTCGGGACGCAGTATCGCTCAGCAATATTTCCGCAGACCGAAGAGCAGCGCGCGATCGCGGAACGCGTCATCGCGCGTGTCGACGCGTCCGGAAGCTGGAAGCGGCCAATCACCACCAGCATCGAACCTGCCGCGACGTGGTACGACGCCGAAGACTATCACCAGGACTACCTGCGCAAGCATCCAGGCGGATACACCTGTCATTACATGCGCGAATAGCTATTCCTGTGCGACGCTGGCGTGAAAAGCGATGCGGCCCGGCACTACCAGCGTGATAACAGTGCCGGAACTCGCAGAACTGACTAACGTCAACTTAGCGCCGATGCGTTCAGCGCGTTCCCTCATGCCGCGCAATCCGAAATGACCCTCCCTGCCCTTCTCGATGAATTCAGATTCGATGCCCACTCCATTGTCGCTCACACACAACGTGAGATTGTGAGCGTATTCGAGCATTACCTCCAACTTGCCCGCGCCTGAATGCGCACACGCATTGCGAATAGCTTCATAACCAATCCGATAGATCTCATCTCGGACAACAGGATGTATCTCTTTCAAGACGCCATTCACCTGAAACAATATCTCGTTGCCAGTCGCTCGAACACAATCGTCGATCCCCCGCCGCAGTGCTTCCGCCAGATCGTTCTTTTCCGCAGTTGAAGCGCGCAACGAGAGGAGCGCGGCGCGTCCTTCTTCCGTAGCTCGTGCCAGCCACGTCGACAACTGTTCCAACGCCCGCATCGCACGCGTGTGATCGGCCGGGTTCTTCAAAGCATGATCCGCGATCAGCTTGCTTCCCTGAACGGTCTGCAACAACGTGTCGTGTATCTCGCGCGCTACACGAGTGCGCTCGGCGAGACGCTCGTCAAAGCGAGCGCTCATCTGGCGGGAAATCTGCGCCACCCGCACACGATAGACCAGGACCACGAGCAGCACTCCCAATGCAGACATCGCCGCCACAAACCAACGTGTTTGATAAAAATATGGTTGCTGCGTAACTATAAAAACCACTCCCTGCCGATCCCAGATGCCAGTGCGATTGCAGGCGCGAATACGCAACGCATGCGTTCCGACCGGGATGTTGCTGTAGGTCGCAACCGGGTTCGCAGGCGCATCGAGCCATTCCGAATCAACACCATCCAGCCGGTATTGCAGTCGAACTTTCTCGGGGGCGGAAATTTCGACGGCCGCGAAATGTATCTGGGCATGATTGGTTCCGGGCGGCAGTACGACATTGCTGCCGGTGGCGCGTTCGGTGTTCCTGCCGATCGTTACGTTGGTGAGATAAATCGACGGCTTCGCATTCGTGACCTGCAAGCGATGAAGATCGAACACAGCCAATCCTTGATTGGTAGCGGCGTAGAGTTTGCCGTCACGAGTCAAAGCCAGCGAGCGGCCTGGACCACTCGTGTCTCCGGTTGTTAAGCCGTCGGCAGTAGAAAATGCTTCATAGTCGAGCGGCTCATCGCGTGACTGCGCGCGTGCAAAATTGCCCGGCTGCACCCTGCTGAGTGGACTGCCTCCGAACCACAATTCTCCATGTTCAGTTTCAACCAGGTCGTAAGCTGCTAAGTCTCTCTTGGTATCAGTGCGAGTTTTGTGGAGGCGACGAGTGACGGCCTCATCGTCGACCGTCATGACCACGAAAAAGCCGCCATCTCGATCTTCGCCGATAGGAATGACGAACGTCCTGGGCGCGACTGTGGAATTCTCGAATCGATCGCCCACAAAGCGATCGAGTCCATTTCGACTCCCCACCCAAATGTTTCCCGCGCGATCTTCCAATACTTTCAGGATCGTATTCGCCGAAAGTCCGTCGGCGGTCGTAAACGTGCGGAACTGTCCATCCTTCAGCCGCGTTAGACCACCGCCACGCGTGCCGAACCAAACAGAACCATCGCGCGCTGCGACGATGCTCGTGACTCGATCGTCTGCCATTCCCTGGCCCTTTGAATATTGAGTAAAGGCGCCGTTGTGAAAACGAAAAGCGCCGCCGCCCCAGGTGCCGATCCACAGGTCGCGATTGAGATCTTCGGCGAGCGTCCAAACGCAACTATTCAACAAGCCGTGCTTTTCGTTGTAGGTTTGAAAATTAGTGCCATCAAAGCGCGTGATGCCGCCGCAATTCGCGCCCATCCAGATAGAGCCGTCGTGCGTGGCAATCACCGTCAGGATGGAATCGCCAGGCAATCCATCCTCGGTAGTGAACATTCGAATCGCACGGTCTTTGAAACGATAGAGTCCGTCTCCATTTGTGCCGACCCACAAATTGCCATCGCGGTCGCTGTAAAGCGTGCGCACCTTCATCTTGTCAGCCACTAATTCAAGACCGGTATCAGTGCCGCGAAACAGACCATCATCTTTTCCGATCCACACGTTTCCTTGCGCGTCCTCGTACGCGTGAGTTGCAGCGTGGCCGATCAGACTATGAGTTCCCAGTTTCTCGATTCGTCCGTTGCGCTCGCGCATGACTCCACGGCCCGTGCAGTACCAGGTGTTGCCGTTGCGATCTCGTAGCACATCAAAGATCTCGCGGTCCGTGACGCCCAGTTGGCGGGTGAGTTGCGGGTGAGGCACGACTTCCGATCCGGCCACTTCCATGAAGCCTTCTGCGTTTATTACTAAGAGATGACCGTCAGATGCTTCTTGAATTCGGCGCGTCAACACTCGTGGTCCAACGGTCACAAATTGAGCACCATCGAAACGAAACAGACCATCAGCAGTTCCGATCCACAGCACGCCACTGCTGGTGAACCGGAGACACAAAATTGCGGTTGCTCTGCCGGGGACTGGACGGTGGGAAGTCAATCCGCTCAGGGTGAACTTATTGAAATTAGTGGCAGGCATACGTATCAGATCTTCAACCGTGCCGAGCCAGAGATCGCCATCGGGAGCGAGAGTTAAGGCGCCTGCGCGTGGTTTGGTGAGGTAGTAGAAGTTCTTTCCGTCGAACCGGCTCAGGTTGTTGCCGTTGGTGATGAGCCAGAGAAAGCCATCGGGAGTTTGTTCGATATGATCTATTACCGCGCCGGGCAGACCTTCGTCGATGGTGAAATGGGTACGGAGGAAGCTGCTCGCGGGTTGGTTTGGATCGAGCGCGCGGACAG
>DATELZ010000109.1:0-7137 GCA_035276045.1 Pyrinomonadaceae bacterium
CAGGAACAACGCGGCAAAGCGTTTTATCTGCGTGGAGAGAGTTCGTCGGGCCAGGACGTCACAGCCATCATCAACGACATCGACGTCCCGGCCTCGACGCTCACTTGCGCCGGTTGTCATGGAGTTCGTGGCGAGGGGAAAACCGAAGGTGGAATAACGGCCGGTAACCTGCGCTGGTCCAACTTGATAAAACCCTACGGTCACACGCACGACAACGGCCGCAAGCACGGTACGTTTTCTGAAGCCGACTTCATTCGCGCCGTCACCGGCGGCGTCGATCCTTCCGGTAACAAGCTCGCCGTCGCGATGCCCGCGTATCACATGCCGCAACAGGAGATGGCGGATCTGATCGCTTACCTGAAACGAATCGAAACCGATCTCGATCCCGGTGTGACTGACACCAACATCGTGATCGGCACGCTTCTGCCGGACAAGAACGCGATGACGGGTTTGGGCCAGGCTGTCGAAGAGATCCTCCAGGCCTATTTCACCGAGATCAACAGCCGCGGCGGAATTTACAATCGCAAGATCGAACTGCGCGTGCTGAACGGAAACACTGGCGCGACCGTCGCGAACATGCAGCACCTGATCGACGACGGCCACGTGTTTGCGATGGTGAGTGGTTTGATGGCGGGCGCCGAAGAGGGAGTCACGAAGTTGAGCCGTGAGCGGGAAGTGCCGCTGATTGGTCCTTCCACGTTGCTTCCCGAGCGGGGTCTGCCGCTTAACCGTTACGTCTTTTACCTGTTGCCTGGTCTAAAGGAGCAGGCACGCAGTCTCGTCAACTTCGCGGCGAAGAAGAGTGATCCGGTGAAAGGGCGTCTCGCGATCGTCTCGCCTGATAACGAGTTCAACAAAGGGATCGCCTCCAGTGTTGAGGAGCAGGCGAAGAAGCTCGGTTGGACCACGAGTGTCTATTACCTGCGCGCGGGATTCGACTACGATGCCGAGTTGAAACAGAAAGGCATCGACAGTGTTTTCCTGTTGGGCGGTGGAACTGAGGCAGCGTCGTTCTTCAAAGCGGCGGATGCGTTGGCGTGGACTCCGAATGTTTATCTGCTCGGAACGCTCGTGGGACGAAGCGCGCCCGAGTTGACGTCTGCGAAAATGAAGGACCACGTTTTCTTTGCGTTTCCGACTGTTCCGGCGGATGTCACCGTCAATGGCGTCGCCGAGTACGGTGGACTGCTTCAGCGACACAAGTTGATTTCAACGCATGCCGCGGCGCAGGTTTCAGCAATCGCCGCTGCAAAGATCCTGGTCCATGCGTTGGAACGATGCGGTAAAGATCTGACGCGCGAAAAACTGATCACCACACTCGAAGGTCTCTACGAATTCGACACCGGCCTCTCGCCCAAAATCACCTTCGGCCCAAACCGGCGCATCGGCACCCTCGGCGCGTACGTCGTCACGATGGATCCCGAGAAGAAGCAGTTCCCGGCAAACGTCGAATGGGTGTCGGTTGACTAGCGCTATTTGACCTTTCGTGCTCGTCCGACTTCCGCGCCGTCGACAGTGACTACGAGAAAGAGTTGACCGGAAGCGTCTTTGAAGAAGCTGTACAGGGAACGAGGGGCGTCCGGGATGAAGAAGCCGGTTTCACTTTCCGGCAGTAACTCCTGCCGCTCGTTACCTCGTTGCATGATTAGCTTCTCGCCGTCACGCGTTATCGAAACGGTGACTGATGGACCAGCATCGTATTGGCCCACGTAAGTCTGGAGAAGCCTCGGATCGACTTGCGTCACTTTGCGATTGGGAAGCAAGCCGGGAATGTAGAGGTTGGCAACGCCGTTTGCGATCCCGCCGGCATTCGCATTGTCGCCGTTCGTGAGCACGATCACGGTGATTTTGTCGTCGACGAAGCGCGCCAACTGCGCTCGAAAACCCGGTAACGAACCACCGTGGTTGACTCGCTTGTGACCGGCGATTGGCGTTAACTCCCAACCAAAACCATACGGATACGTCGTGCCGTTGTTGAGTCTCACTGGAGTCCACGCCTGATCCAGTGTTGGCTGCTTGAGGACCTTGCCGCTGTCGAGTGCCGCGTCCCACTTCGCCAGGTCGAGCACGGTGGAAAGAAATGCGCCACTCGGACGCACTGCAAAATAGATGCTTGCGTTTTGTAGTTTGCCGTCGCGCCAGATGTAGCCGTTGGCGCGATTGGGGACCATCTCGATCATGTTCGTCGTGCGCGTCGCGTTCATTCCGAGCGGTGCGAACACGCGCTCGCGCAGGAAGTCCGGCCACGGTTTTCCACTCACTCTGCTGATGATCTCCGCAAGCGAGAAGTAACCGACGTTGCAGTATTCATACTTCTCGCCTGGCGCGAATCGCAGTGGCAGCCCGTACGCTGTCTTAATGACGTCAGCATCTTTCTGCATCTTCATCGCGTCGAAACCTGGCGCTTCGCGAATAATTCCGGACGTGTGCGTCAACAAGTGCCGGATCGTGATCGTCTTCCACGTCTCGGGAGTGCCTTCGAGAAACTTGCCGACGTTGTCGTCAAGACTGATCTTGCCGTCCTGGACCAGCAGCAGAATTCCCGTTGCGATAAACTGCTTGCTCACCGATCCGATCTTGTAGACGGTGTCCGGCCGCGCCGGAACGTTTAGCTCGACGTTCGCCAGTCCATATCCTTGCGACTTGACGATCTTCCCGTCTTTGATAACGAGGACAGAGACACCAGGAACGTGTTGCCGTTCCATTTCGCGTTTGACGTAGTCGTCGACATTGTCTGCCTGGACCGCGGACGTTAACGTCAGCAACAGAACGAGTGCAAAGAAGTGAACGCGTTTGAGGTGCATGATGCCGGCCTTCCTGGTAGTGTCTTAATTTCAACTCGGCGTTCTCTGCGTAGCTCTGAGATCTCTGCGTAACATTGACTTCCAAATATTTAACGCAGAGTTCGCCGAGGAACGCAGAGAACGCAGAGCCAAATAAGCCACTACTGTCTTCCTCAATCAGTTTTGAAAACCCGGAGATGATAGTAGACTCGCCAGGTATGAACAACGCGCATTACCTGCCACAGCTTGACGACGCCGTCGCCGAACTCACCGCGCGCCCGGCTATTCACGACCTTATAGATACGCTTAAGCAGCAACTGCCAAACACGTCTGAGCCTTTTGTCTGGTCCGCGATCGATTTGCAGTCCATCACGACGCCGCTGCCCGGCAACATCAAGTCATGCTGGATCTTCGTGCTCAAAAAAGGCGCCGGATCGGGTTGTCATTACCATCCGAACAGCATTCAACACATGGTGATGATCGAAGGTGAGGGAAGTTCGAAAGTCGGTCCAATCTCACAGCAGATGAAACACTTTCGCCAGCAAGGCAGCGCGCTGGAAGATACGTGGTACGTCATTCCCGAAAACATGCCGCACGAGTTCTTTCCTGAAGGACGAGACGTGGTCGTCGTCTCTTTTCACACCTGCGAATCGGACGAACTCGAAGAGATAAGCTGCGACACGAAAGCCGCCCGCCACTACGAATCCTGATCTCACTCGGCTTTGAAGATCCGAAACAGGTAGTAATAAGAAGGGAACAGCAGTAACGCGCCGGCGACGAGCGCCCCCAGCAACAGTTGCAACGTGATCTGCGGCGCGGCAGCGGACCAAAGCGTGATGTCTGGTTCCACCACGGCCGGATACTGCGCAAAAGCCCAGCCCAGCAGAATCAACGTGACCTGGGCGGCTGTACAAACGCGCGCGATTTTGTAGCGCCTGGTCCAAAGTGTGAAGAACGCGCCCAACGCAGCGACGGCGGTCAGGAAATGCAGTCCCAACGCCCATGAAGTGCGACTGATCCCCGCGCGAACAGTCGGCGCTCCCGTGCCTGCCAAAACGAAAACGGTCAACGCCAACACGCCGACTGCGACGCCTGCGATCAACGCGCGGCGGCGAAAGTCTTCCTGCAACTCGCGCTCTTCGTCTGCTTCAACCGTCAGGTAAACCGCCGCGAGAAACGCGAACAACGCGAGCGCGAAAAATCCAACTGCAAACGGAAACGGCGCCAGCCAGGAGTTAAAGAAACCACTTGCCACCGTACCGTTCTCAACTCTAATGGTTCCAGAAGCGATGGCGCCAAGAGTAGTTCCCAAAAGTATCGGCGTAATGATGCTGGCGATGGAAAAGACAAGACTCCAACGGCGTTGTATGTCGTCGCGTTGAACGTCATAGGTGCGAAACGTAAAAGCAGTGCCACGCAATATGATGCCGATGAGCAGGAGCGTGATCGGAATGTGCAGCGCGGTCGCGATCACGGCAAAAGCCGGCGGAAAGGCGGTAAAGAGAATTACGATGACGAGTATCAGCCAGACGTGATTTGCTTCCCAGACGGGACCAATTGCTTCGGCGATGAGCGCGCGTTGCCGGCGCGCGCGTGGTCCAAACGCGAAGAGATCCCAAACGCCACCGCCGTAATCCGCGCCGCCCAACAGAGCGTACAGGACCAGCGACGCGATCATTACACCGGCGATGATCGTTTCAAGCGGCACGTCGTGTCTCCTGTGCTGGCGGTTTCGGGCTCGCAGCCACCTGTCGCAGCAACAACCAAACAGTTACGACGGCAAGAAATATGTAAAGCACGGTAAAGGTGAGGAAAGGAACGATCAGTCCGGGCATCGGAGTGACTGCTTCACTCGTTCGCATCACGCCGTAAATGATCCACGGCTGCCGTCCGACTTCCGTCACTGTCCAACCCGTTTCGATGGCGATGAAACCGAGCGGCGCGGCGACGACAAGCGTGCGCAGGAACCAATTCGAGTCGAGCCACGGTTGCTTACGACGCCGTCCACGCCAATAGCGCCAGCCGGCCCAAAGCGCGACGGCCATCATCGCGACTCCGCACGCGACCATGATCTGAAATGCGACGTGCACGATCGCCACCGGCGGCCATTGATCTTCGGGAAACTCATTCAAACCTTTTACGACCGCGTTCGGATCGTTATAAGCGAGAATGCTCAACGCCCACGGCACCTCGATCGCATAACGCGTCGTGCGGGTGGATTCGTCAGGAATGCCGCCGATTCGCAGTGGCGCGCCGGTTTCCGTTTCAAACTGTCCTTCAAAAGCGGCGAGCTTCACGGGTTGTGTTACGGCGACTGTTTTGGCGAGCAGATCTCCGCTAATCGGTTGCAGAAACGCAGTCACACCGCCGACCACAAGGGCAATCGCGAGCGCCGCTTTGTGAAAGCGATTGTCCGGCTCGCGCATGAGCATGAAAGCGTGAATGCCGGCGACGACAAAACCGGTCGCTGCATATGCGGCGAGAGTCATGTGCAGAGTCTGAGGCAATGCCGCTGGATTCAACATCGCCGCGATCGGATCGATGTCGACAGGCTTGCCGTCTTGCAGGCGAAAGCCGGTGGGCGCGTTCATCCATGCATTCGCAATGACGACGAAGATGCCCGAGAGAGCGCCGCTCACAGCTACCATCGCGCCGGCAAACAAGTGCGCGCGGGGCGGCACGCGTTTCCAGCCGTAAAGATAGATGCCGAGAAAGATCGCTTCCGTAAAGAACGCGAAGCCTTCGAGTGAAAACGGCATGCCGATGATCGCGCCTGCATAACCCATGAAGCCGGGCCACAACAGTCCGAGTTCAAAGGAAAGCACTGTTCCCGAAACCGCGCCGACGGCAAACAGTATCGCCGTTCCTTTCGCCCAACGTTGGGCCAGCGTCAGGTAGATCTCGTCTTTAGTGCGCAGCCACTTCCACTCGGCAATGATCATCAGCAGCGGCATCGCGATACCGATCGCCGCAAAGATGATGTGAAAGGCGAGCGACATCGCCATCTGCGAACGCGCTGCAAGAAAGTCGTCCATTTGCGTGAACAAGCATTGCAGAAAATTGTGGGATTAACAAAAGAGGAGGCGAGCCACGCATTTATCGTCGTGAAGGCAATGCCGAACGGCATTCGATTCTTACCAGAATCAGAAAGAGATGGGGCCGGGCGTAGTGCAGAAGTGTGCCTTTCCATTGGATGAAGCAGATTGACCGGCATGCATTAAGGGCCAATAGTTTGCGACGCTCGGCGCCAAATGGCGGCGTGTAACGTCGTCAACTTCATGCCGTTAACGTACCTAAGTAACTAAGAATCCAGGATCTTGCGAGCGGCGCGCTCGACTTGCACTCGATAGGTTGACCCGGCAGGTTGGGTCGAAACAGCCATGAGTGCTTGCTGTGCCTGGGCTCGAGCCTCCTCAACCCTACCCAATTGCGCCAGGCATCCAGCCAACTCCACGCGAGTATATGAAGTGGACGGATCATCCGGCCCGAGAATTCGTTCGTCGGCCGCCAAGACCTGGACAAACATCCTGGCCGCAGCATCGCAGTCGCCTGAACCCTTCATGATCATCGCCAAATTGAACCCGCGCGTTGCCACCGAGGGATGGTCCTCGCCGAGGTTCTTGAGCGCCGAGGTCAGGGCCTGTTCCAGCAGCTCGCGTGCCCGCGGCAAGTCCCCCAGAGCCGTTAGGACTGTGGCTAGATTCGAGCGGAGCGTCGCCACCGAGGGATGGTCCTCGCCGAGGTTCTTGAGATTCGAGGCGAGGGCCTGTTCCAGCAGCTCGCGCGCCCGCGGCAAGTCCCCCAGATCCTTTAGGACTGTGGCCAGATTCGAGCGGCTCGTCGCCACCGAGGGATGGTCCTCGCCGAGGTTCTTGAGATCCGAGGCCAAGGCCTGTTCCAGCAGCTCGCGCGCGCGCGGCAAGTCCCCCAGATCCTGGAGGACGACAGCCAGATTCGAGCGGTGCGTCGCTACCGAGGGATCGTCCTTCCCGAGGTTTTTGAGAGCTGACGCCAGGGCTTGTTCCAGCAGCTCCCGCGCTGTCCGGAAACTCCCGAGAGAGTGGAGTGCCGTCCCCAGCCGGTCAAAGATCTGGCTGAGCCGGGAATCCCCTGGGCCAAGAACATTTTCGGCCTGACCCATCGCCAGTTCCAAATGCACGCCATCGTCTCGATATATTTGATAGCCGGTCTCAAGCTCGATGCGTTGTGCGTAAGCTGCGCACCCCTCGACGAAGCTTCGCCGAGCCTGGGCCTGCTCGTCTGCGGACCCGGTGCGCTGCGCCCAGTCACGGACAAGACGGTGCATCCGCCAACGAATCCCCCGGGCCGTAATTAGGTGCAAGCGCAGGAGGCG
>DATELZ010000110.1:0-13343 GCA_035276045.1 Pyrinomonadaceae bacterium
GAGGAGGTTCGCGACGCGCTCACCGTTTATTTCGTGGAAACGATTGACGAAGTGTTGTCGTTAGCTCTTGAAGAGGCTTGCCCGACGGAGGCAGCCGCCGGCGAAGGTCCGCCGTTGTGGACCACCGAGCAACCGGCACAAGGTATTCAAACCAGGTAGTTCATAATCGATCCGTCCTCAAATATAGGAGAGACTAAGAATGAGCAAATACAAAGATGCCGATCTGATCTTGAAGCTCTACGATCTTCGTCGTGAAAAAACCATGCGCGAAGCGCGCACGTGGTTCTTCACTTTCAATCCCCAAGGCCCGCAGGATTTCATGGACGTGCTGACAAGCGATAAGAGCGGCCTTTATCGCATGGTTATTTCTTACTGGGACATGGCGTGCTCGCTCGTTAACAACGGCGCTATCGACGCTGAGATGTTCAACGATGCGAACGGCGAACACATTTTCGTGTATGCGAAGATGGAACCGTTTCTCCCGATCTTGCGCGAGCAGTTGGGCTCGCCGCAGTTTTTGGCGCATCTCGAAAAGACCGTGAAAGAAATTCCGGATTACGAGCAACGTCTCGCTGCGATTAGAGAGCGGATGGCGAAGCTCATCGAACTCTGGAAACAGAAGAACGCCGCCCAGGCAGCGGCTGCCGGTAATTAAGGATTCTTCAATCCGTGTGCAGTTCTGTTTCAGGCAGAGTTGCACACGGATTTTTGTGAAATGAAGGTTACCAGCGCGGAGTTTCTCAAAAGTGCTTTCCAGGAAGCTGACTGGCCGCGAGACGCCAAACCCGAAATCGCTTTTCTTGGCCGTTCAAACGTCGGCAAATCGAGCCTGATCAATTCCCTGCTCTCGGTTCACGGCCTGGCGCGCACCTCTTCGACACCCGGCCGCACGCAATCGCTGAATTTCTTCACAATCAACGATCGCTTGCGTTTTGTGGACTTTCCGGGCTTTGGGTACGCTCGCGTACCGGCGAACATAAAATCGACCTGGGGGGAGATGGCCACCACTTTTCTTGCCAAGCGCAGCCAGCTTGTGCTATCAATTCACCTCGTAGATTCGCGCCACGAACCCACAAAACAGGATTTGCAGCTTCACGAGTGGCTTGAGGAAAGCAACAAGCCACGATTAATTGTTGCCACAAAATCCGATAAGCTTTCGCACAACGAGTTGAGAAAGAACCTGCAGCACATTGCACGCGTGCTCGACAACGACAGCATAGTGGCCTACTCGGCCAAAAGCGGCCGCGGTCGTGACGAGCTATGGCGGGCGATAAGAAGCGCGATAGATAAGAGTTAGCAGCAGCCAATCGATCGTTGGTGTGAACTTTTTGTGATCTCTGTTTTATGGTTTGCGCTTTTGACGGTTGAGCTTTATTCTGACACGACAGTCGGCAATCCGAATCTCTCAGCCCCCTTGGTCAACCTGGTTTCTTTTGGGCCACGCGCGTCGAGCAGGTGGCATCAAAAACGATACTGAATTTGCTGCACGCGCAAAGTTGAGTTACAGTGCACTATACCGTTTTAGGAGAACCTAGAGTATTGCCCCGCAAATGAAGTGGGACGGCAGGTGACTGCCAAGCCCATCGCTTCAACCGCACATTCTTATCCACCGTTTTCTGTAATTGATATATAGCCGAGACTGCTTAGAGAAGTTTAGAGAACAACTGACATGTCACAACGAACACGTTCACGCGCATCGAGCGCGAACAATGACGCCAGCGGAGAAGACGGCGGCGCAACAGTAGCAACCGCCGAAGCTCCCGAACGAGAATCCAGAGAACCCCGCGACGGCAAAAACGAGGGCTTTCACAATCTGGCTGATCTCAAGGAGATGTCCATCTCCAAGCTTACGCAAATTGCCAAGAGCATGGATGTGCCCGGCGCCACCGGCATGCGTAAGCAGGAGCTCATCTTCAAAGTACTCGCCGCGCAAACAGAAAAGAGCGGCTTGATATTTTCCGAAGGTGTGTTGGAAACCTTGCCCGACGGTTTCGGCTTTCTGCGTGCGCCTGAGTACAACTATCTGCCAGGTCCGGACGACATCTACGTCTCGCCTTCGCAGATTCGTAAATTTGATCTTCGCACCGGCGACACAGTTAGCGGACAGATTCGTCCGCCCAAAGAGGGCGAGCGTTACTTCGCGCTGATCAAAGTAGAAGCAATCAACTTCGAGTCGCCCGATCAGGCGCGTGAGAAAGTTTTCTTCGACAACCTGACGCCGCTGTATCCCGAAGAACAGTTGAGGATGGAGACTGCTTCCGACAACTTGTCGGCGCGTGTCATCGATCTCGTGACGCCACTCGGCAAAGGCCAGCGCGGTCTCATCGTCGCTCCGCCCCGCACCGGTAAGACGATGCTGCTGCAAACCATCGCCAACTCGGTTACACATAACCATCCGGAAACAACACTCATCGTGTTGCTGATCGACGAGCGACCGGAAGAAGTCACCGACATGCAACGGTCAGTCAACGGCGAAGTCATTTCGTCGACCTTCGACGAACCGCCAACGCGTCACGTTCAGGTTGCCGACATGGTGATCGAAAAAGCCAAGCGACTCGTCGAACATAAACGCGACGTCGTCATCCTGCTCGACTCGATCACGCGTCTTGCGCGCGCGCACAACGCAGTCGTTCCGCCCAGCGGCAAGATCCTCTCCGGCGGTATCGACTCCAACGCGCTCCAGCGTCCGAAGCGTTTCTTCGGCGCCGCTCGCAACATCGAGGAAGGCGGATCGTTGACGATCATCGCCACCGCGCTGATCGACACCGGCTCGCGCATGGACGACGTGATCTTCGAAGAGTTCAAGGGTACCGGTAACTCGGAAATCCATCTCGATCGTCGTTTGAGTGATAAACGACTGTTCCCCGCTATCGACTTGCAGCGTTCCGGCACGCGTAAAGAGGAACTGCTGATCAGCAAGGAAGATCTCAATCGCATCTGGGTGATGAGGCGTGTGTTGAATCCGCTGTCGCCTGTCGAGCAGATGGAAGTCGTGCTCGAGCGATTGGAAAAGACCAAGTCAAACGCGGAGTTTCTCGCTTCGATGCAGAGTTAGTGCTTAGAGCTTTGTGTTTGGTGCTTTGTTCGCTTGCGGAAAGTTCGTTTGCAATGGTCGGCACGCCGGCGAAACAAAGCACTAAGTACAAAGCTAAAACCGAATGGTGCCTGCCTGATTAACGCTTCCGTCACCAATGCGCATTGCAATCCTAACTTCCGAGGCCGTGCCTTTTGCCAAGACCGGCGGGCTGGCTGACGTTTCCGGCGCCTTACCAAAAGCATTAAACCAACTGGACGTCGACGCCCGCCTCATACTGCCGCTCTACGATCAAATCGATCGCGGATTTCTCAATGGACAATCCGTGGACGGCGTGCGCGTCGAGTGGCGCGGGCAAATCCACGAGGTTCGCTTTCTCTTGAGCGATGTCGCCGGTGTGCCCGCTTATCTGCTCGAGCGGCCGGAGTTCTTCAACCGGCCCAACATCTACGGCTACAAAGACGATCACATTCGTTACGCTTTCTTCTCACGCGCCGCGCTCGCCCTGCTGAAACATCTCGACTGGCAACCGGACATCGTCAACGGAAACGATTGGCCTTCGGGTTTTGCGATGTCAGAGTTGCGCGCCCGCCGTCGTTACGATCCGTTCTTTCGGCAGACGCGCACGCTCCTTTCGCTGCACAACGTCGGATACCAGGGACTGTTCGATTCGGCCGATCTTTGGTGGCTCGGATTTGGCGAACGTCCTGAAAGCGACGACTTCATGTTGAACCGCAACGCTTCGGCGTTGAAGGCGGGCATCATCGCCGCGGACGCGCTCTCGACCGTGAGTCCGCGCTATTCACGCGAGATTCAAACACCGGAACAGGGTCATGGGCTTGACTGGTTGCTGCGCTCGCGCGCCGATCGTTTAGCGGGCATCGCCAACGGAGTTGATTACACGGTTTGGAATCCGGAAACCGATCCGCACATCGCTGCGAACTTCTCAGTCGACGAAATGTCGGGGAAGCGTGAGTGCAAGATCGATCTGCTGCGACGGTTCGGTTTGCCGGAAGATGAGAGCCGGCCCATCATCGCGATCATCTCGCGTCTCGTTAAGCAAAAAGGCTACGACTTGATCCAGAAGATCGCGAAACCGATTGTAGAGACGGGCGCGTTCTTTATCGCGCTTGGCGCGGGCGCGAAAGAGTACGAAAACTTTTTGCAGGAGTGGCATGACCGTTATCCGCGCGAGGTCGCGATCTACAAAGGTTACGCAGGGGAGCCGCTCGCGCATCAGATCGAAGCCGGCGCGGACATCTTTCTGATGCCTTCGCATTATGAACCGTGCGGCTTGAACCAGATGTACAGCATGAGGTACGGCACGGTGCCGCTGGTCCGGGCCACTGGTGGATTGGACGATACTGTCGAACACTTCAATCCGTCGACAGGTGCGGGAACGGGTTTCAAGTTTGGACCGTATGACGCAGGCGCATTGCTTGATAAATTACGCGAAGCCCTTTACTTTTATGGCCGGCCTGACGACTGGCAAAAGATTCAGCGTAACGGAATGTTGGCAGACAACTCCTGGGAGGCTGCGGCGAAAAAATACGTCGAGCTGTATCAGGAAGTAGCAGCTCTATGAGCTTTGTACTTAGAACTTTGTACTTGGTACAAAGCACAAAGTTCAAAGCACAAAGTACAAAATCATATGTCGAAAGTGATTGCGGTCATCGGCGCCCAATGGGGCGATGAAGGTAAAGGCAAGATCGTAGATCTGCTCGCGGAGCGGTTCGAGATCGTTGTGCGTTATCAGGGCGGGCACAATGCCGGCCACTCGGTCCAGGTTGGCGACGAATCATTTGTCCTGCACCTGCTGCCGTCGGGCATCGTGCATCGCGGCAAGACATGCGTGCTCGGCAACGGCATGGTCATCGATCCGAAGGCGTTCTTCGTCGAAGCCGATCGGCTGACGCAACAAGGCATCGAGGTCTCACCTGAGCGAGTCAAGATCAGTTCGCGCGCTCACCTGATACTTCCATATCATCGCGCCCTGGACCACACGAGCGAAGAACGTCTCGGCAACGAAAAAGTCGGCACGACGCTGCGCGGCATTGGACCAGCTTACGAAGACAAAGCCGGACGCCGCGGCATTCGCACCGCCGACGCGCTCGTCCCCGACGTGCTTCGTTCGCGCATCGATCGCAATCTCGAAGACGCTAACCGCATCATCGAAGCTTACGGCGGCGAGCGGCTTAACGCGGATGAGATCTTTCGCGAGATGTCCGTGCTGACCGAGCGGCTTGCTCCCTTCATCGCCGACACCACTCACTATCTCAACATCGCCGCCACCGAAGGACGATCGATCCTGCTTGAGGGCGCGCAGGCAACGCTGCTCGACGTCGATCACGGCACCTACCCGTTTGTAACTTCGTCGACGACTGTCGCCGGCGGCGCCATCATCGGCACCGGTCTTGCGCCGCACCGGCTCAACGGCGTTTTGGGTATCGTCCGCACGTACACGACGCGGGTTGGCGAAGGTCCGTTTCCCACGGAAATGCTCGAAGGCGAAGCGGAGTTGGGACAGATGATTCGCGAGCGTGGTCGTGAATATGGCGCGTCAACTGGCCGGCCCCGTCGTTGTGGCTGGTTCGACGCATTTGCCACACGCTATGCCGCGGAGATCAACGGCTTCTCTTCCGTCGCCCTGACAAAACTCGACGTGCTCGACACGCTCGACGAGATCAAAGTCTGCACTGGTTATAAATTGCATGGCCGCGTGTGCGACTCGTTGCCGGCAGTCTCACAGGATCTCCGGCGCGTGGAACCGATATTCGCCACGTTGCCGGGTTGGCAAAGCTCGACGCTGGGAATGACAGAACTGAGTTCCCTTCCTCCGAATGCGCGTCGCTATGTTGACTTCCTGTCCGAACAGATCGGCGTCCAGATCGGCCTCATCTCGACCGGCCCTGAACGCTCGCAAACGATCATCGTGCAGGATTCAGCACTCGGGCGCTGGCTTTCGGAATAAGTCTCAGGTAACCTGAGCAGACCTCGCGTTCATTTCACAACTGGAGTAATACTGTGCGCGATATCGCCAGGAAACTCGAAATCGGCGCTCACGTTGCGATCATCGTCGTCGCCATACTCGTCTGCGTCGTCCTCGTCAAAAACTATTTGCTGCCACGCAATGAGCCGCCGAATGCTCCCGCTCTCCAACAGCAGGTCGCTGCCGGCGCCCGGCTCTCACTGCCGGACGTCGATTGGGCCAAGAACCGGCGCACGTTAGTGGCGGTGCTTTCCACAAGCTGTCGCTTCTGCACCGAGAGTGCTTCTCTTTACCAGCAGATTGCCGCCGAGCGATCGAAGCGCGAGGACGTCAAGACGATCGCCCTGTTTCCGCAAACAGTTGCCGATGCGCAGCAATATCTCAGCGGTCTCGGCGTGACTGTCGACGAAATCAAACAGGTCGAACCTTCTGCGGTGAACGCGCGGGGCACACCTACGCTGCTCCTCGTTGACGACACGGGAACGGTGAAGAAAGTCTGGGTAGGAAAACTGCCGCCCAATAAAGAAGCCGAAGTATTAACCGAATTACGCAGCGACTGATCAACGTCTCAGAACCTTCAGGAGGAACCGCCATGAGACCCGCCATGAGATCCATAGTCAAGCTGGCAGCTTATGCAATCGTTTTGACGATCGCCACGGTCATCGCCTTCGCCGGGCCTTGCGAAGAAGGTTGTGACTTCAATAACACCAACTGCACCACTGCCGCCAACACCAACTACGGCCAGTGTTCGAGCGCAATCTCATCGCAATACTCGAGCTGTTATCAACAGGCTAGCCAGGAATGGACCGACTGCCGTTTCAACGCGGGCATACAGCATTACTTTTGCATCCAGAATGCCGCTCCCGAGGAAGAGGGCATCTGTAATCAGATATTGCAGATGGATGAGAACAGTTGCGATAGCGCGCTTCAACAGGCTGAATACTACTGCATGGTCACTTCCGGCGTGGGCCAGGAGCAATGCGAGTTTAATTTCCAGATGGACCAGCAGGCTTGCGCTAACGATTACGACGCGTGTCTGTTCCTTTGCGGTCTACAAAATCCGTGAGGTCTATCGCTCGCCGAGTCGAAACACCTGGTAGGCGATAAAAACGTAAGCCGCGACCACCCAATCAAAACTTATACAGGCGATCGCATAAGCCCAGGGCGCAAAACTGCCTGGCCCAAGGTAGTGCAACCCGAAATCCCAGATCGGATGCAACACCCATCCGAGCGCGAGCAACTTCGCCGAGTTTCGCCAACCATATAACGCCATCATGCCGAATGCGACGCATTGCAGCATCTCAATCAACAACCAGATTCGCGAAACCGGCGCCATCACCGCAAACCCGAAGTACGCGCCGGCGGCGATAAAGAGCCCAATCACCAGCGCCATTCGCCCCGTAACATCATTCCTAAACCGCGATAACAGAAACGCGAGCAGGCACAAGATCGCCCCGCCTATCGCGCCCTCGAGCAGCACCACCCAGATCTGTTCTGAATTGGTTACCATCCGTCTAATCCGTGGTTAGAACCTACCACAGCTATCGGCACGTTTGAATACTCAGCGACTGTTCTGTAAAATGCCCCTCGAAGTATTTCTTCGCAATTTGAAAGAGCACGCCTAGCGTGCTCTCCGCATGTATGGGCCGATAGCTCAGTCGGTAGAGCAACTGGCTTTTAACCAGTGGGTCGCAGGTTCGAGTCCTGCTCGGCTCACCACTAAAATCAATAACTTAAGGGCAGCCTGTTTGGGCTGCCCTTAGTGTTTGTGTGCCTATAGTGTGCCAGGTCTTTAGCTTGCGACATGGAGCATTTTTTCAATCTCGTCCGTCGCCGTTTGCTGCATGTTAGGAAGCACGTGCGAATAGGTATCCAGCGTTAGAACCACGCTCGCATGGCCTAAACGTTCTGAAACAATCTTTGGGTTTACACCGGCCGTCAACAGTAAGGTCGCGCAAGTGTGACGCAGATCGTAAAGCCTCAGCGCCTTTGGCAATCCTGCGTTTTCAAGAATCTTCTTGAAATGACGATTTCGAAGATTCCGCCACAACAAGGGAGTTCCAATCTCGCTCGCAAAAACCAGATCATGCTTCTGGTAATCGGCGCCAAGTTTTAGAGTATGTTCAGCTTGATCTACTCTGTGCCGCTTTAGGGCTGCGAGCGCTGAAGAAGTGACGGATATAGTTCGACGACTCTGGGAGGTCTTTAGTTCCTCAAATTTCCAGCCACCACCTTTGAGCCATACGACTGCTCGTCGGACGGTGACAAAGCCGCGATCAAAGTCTATGTCCGACCACTTTAGCCCGAGATATTCCTCTGGCCTCATTCCAGTCTCCAATGCGAGCAGGAAAGCTGAATACCATTTGTCTTCTCGCGCTTTTTCAAGGAAGAGCTTGGTTTCATCAACAGATAGACAAAGCATCTCCTTTCGAACTCTTCGTGGCAGGTCGCACAGCAGACAAGGATTCTGGACGACGAGTCTCCATTTGACTGCCTGGTTCAACGCGGATGACAGAACCTGATGAACGTGACGGACCGTCTTCGCGGACAGCTTTTTATCTTCGGTGAGCGAGTTATATAGCTTCTGAACCTCAACCGCTTTCAGATCACACAATCGTTTCTGACCCAACGTCGGACGCACGTATTTTTTAAGTAACCACTCATAACTGTCAAACGTTCGCTCTCGCAAGCGATGTTTGGCTGTCAGAAGCCACTTGTCCAAATGGTCGGTAAGCGGCATCGACGCAGGCTCCACAAACATGCCCATATCTTGATCGCGCAGAGCCGCCGTGAGCCACTTCTGTGCATCCTTTTTTGTGCCATGTATGGTCTTGTTGAAGTAGCGGCGCTTACCGTCAACCTCGCGCCCGTTAAAGACCCTCACGAGCCACTTGTTGTCGCCACGTTTGATTATCTGTCCCGCCATCGCTCGCCTCTTTCTGAATATCGAAAATACTAGCGCATACGCTATGATTGCGTCAAGAAAATACTTGCCTGTGCGCTAGGGTTATGATAAGCAAGGGCATCTTATGCAAGGGTTTCTTACCACGCAAGAGGCAGCGGAGAAGTTGGGGGTCACCGCTGGCCGCGTGCGCCAAATGATCGTCGATGGCCAGCTTCCAGCAATGAAGGTGGGCCGCGATAATCTCATTCGGGAAATTGACTTGAAACTGGTTGAGGATCGGAAGGTAGGACGCCCACGGAAAGAAGATCTCTCCGCTAGGAAGATGCGGTCTAAAGCGCGGAAGCCAAAGAACTGACAGCACACCTAAACTCGCGTCGCCAATCCCAAAGCCTTTGTCCCATATCCTCTTAACATATCTGTCTGCTATTCGGTTAATCACGAACAAAGAACTTAACAGTAGCCTTGGTTCAAGGAAGCGAACGCGTCCTGCTGCTAGACATCTCGCTCTGTTGCACGGTTCCGTTGTCTACCACCGCACCGCCTTGACTCACCCATAGCGCGAGTGCATCTTCGTCAAATCGGATTTGGCGAGGACCGAGACGGACAACCGGAATTACTCCTAGTCGAGCCAACTCGTATAGTCGAGCCAGTGAAATGCTCAAAACCTCAGATGCCCGCTTTGCTTGAATCAACCTCATACTCATTACTCCTCAACCAGGTCTCCTCGTCCGTAACTTCCCTTTCAACGCGCGTGCCATCGGGGGACACCACCACTTGGCTACCATCGCTCCGCATCGATGACTTCCGACATAGAAATCAGATAGCAGTGAACGAGCGACTGGGGAATAACAAGAGAAACCAGAGTCGAGAAGGGATGACCTGTTGTGAAATGCGTCACAGTATGTATTTCACAACATGCTCCTAGCAGCTAGTGCGTAGCGATGAACCAGCCTCTTCGATCCCAAGTATGAACAAGACGGCGGGCTCTGGTATGATCGCATGGAACTCTCCTCAAACTCCCCGGTGCTAACGTCAAGAATCAGTCACGTCTGAAACGACGATGCTTTGTTCGCTTTAGCTCCATGGCGATTTCTGGAGCCCAGGGCGGGTCGTCAGCTTATACAGTCCCTCCCGCACTCCCCAGCCGTAAGGCGTTCTCTGACTACCCAGTAAGTCCCGGGGGCTTAGCCGGCCAGAATTCAACAGCCTGGAAACTGTCGACTGGGTAGTCATACATGGATAACCTTCTGCTGCCATACCTGACGGCAACTGATGAGTCGGAGAGGCAAGAGCACCTCGACGAATTGCTGGTGGTGTATGCGACGCCAGTAGTCCGGAATATCCTCCGACAGAAGCTTGGCTTCTACGTCAATCAAGTCGGAGTCAATCCATACAATCCAGACGCAGAGGATCTATTCCACGAGATCATCACCAAAGGAATCGAACTGTTTACGGTGCTGCCTCTCAGCACGTCACCTCAGATTGAAAATTTTCAACAATACGTCGGACGAATCGCGACGAATACTTGTCTGGACTACATGCGTGCGAAATCTCCCGCTCGGACTCGCTTGAAATACAGCCTCCGCGAACTCTTGAGTCGACGATCTGAATTTGTCTTATGGAAGTCGGGGGATAGATTGTTTTGCGGTCTTGCGGCCTGGGATGAAAAGCGAGAGCCGATTACATCGTACCGTCTCGCTGAGGTTGAAGCTCAGTTACCAATCTTTCGGACAACTGAATTTGGCAGCGAGGACATTAGAAAGATACCGCTCGCGAAAGTAGTAGTGGAGCTACTCAGATGGGCTAACGAACCGTTTGAGATTGATCAGTTGGTCAATCTCACCGCCATTCTTCTTGATATAAAAGATCGCCCAACCGAATCTCTGGACGACGAAGCGAGGACATATCTCGAAGAGCGCATTAGTGACAAGACCTTAATGAGCAATCCACGTCTCGACTTCGCAAAATTGTTGCGGAGTCTGTGGCAAGCGGTGGAAGCATTGCCGGAGAAGCAGCGAGATACGTTTTGCCTGGGATTCGCGGATGAGCACGGAGAGGATCTCTTCACACTCTTGTTTGAGGCCGACATTGCTACTCTGTCGCAACTCGCGAAGCAACTGGGGCGCTCGCCAGAAGAACTGACGCGTCTGTGGACGGCAATGCCTATGGATGTAGCGGCAATTGCCGTTGAACTAAACGGGACGCGAACCCAGGTATGGAAATGGCGGTTTGAAGCACTCCGGCGTTTGGAGAAGCAGTTGCGACCTTTCTTGACGCAGAAATAGATGCCCTGACAAGAATTTTGGGCGGAAACTCCCGTCTCTATAGATAGATAAGGAAATAGCTGGCCGCAATCAATGCGAGAGCACATATCTACATCCCGAATGAAGCGCTTTTGCGTTCGAGCCTTGGCAGCAGGCGATATGAGCGCGGCGGCCCAACATCTGGCCGGATGTGAGACATGTCACCAGCAGTTTATCGTGATGCTCCGGAGCCGGAGATCCTCAGCCACATTGAAATTCACGCTTGCGCCGGAATTTTGGTTCAAACACGAACATCTCGATTATGAACAACTAGTTGGATTGGCGGATAACGCACTCGACGCCACAGCTCGGGAAATAATCGATATCCACCTCAAAGTCTGTGCGTCTTGCAAGGAAGACGTTCGCAGCTTTCTCGCGGTTCGAGAGCAGATGGACCAGGAACCCGTAGCATCTATCGCGCGCACGGACCACCGGCAGCGCGGCGCGTTCTCTTCCCCGCGTTGGTGGCACGCTTTAGCGTGGAAACCAATCTACGCCGCAGCCCTTGTAGTCCTTGGAATCGCTTTAGTTATCGGAGCGGCATTCTTTGTGAAACGGAGGGTGGATAATCTCCAAGCGAAACAGAATGAACCCACCCAAGTAAACATCGGTAGGCCAAGCGAAACGCCGCCACCAAGTAGTAGTACAGTCAAGAACGGTGCCTCGATCCCTCCATCAGAATCACCAAAATCAACCTCGTCGAATCCGAAGTTAACGGTCGAAAAGCGAAGGATACCTAATGAACCTGAAAACACGGACCACAGCCTCACCCTTAATGATGGGCACGGGACAGTCACTCTTGATAGAGCTGGCCGCGTTTTTGGTCTGGACGAAATTTCTGAAGATAGACGGCGCGAGATTGTGGCAGCGTTAGTGCAACAAAGAATCGAATCTCCATCGATTACAAATCAACTATCACCTACTGAAGCCACGCTCAGAGGCTCGGGGAGTGGTCAACCCTTCAGACTTCTCGGTACTGGTTCAGTTTGAAAATCGGTGAATGTGACTGATTAGTCCATTCCGTTCTGGTGGTAGGATGCGCCTCCAATAACGGCGCGGGCCGACAAGTGCGTTAACACTTGCCGACCCTACATAGCCGAATCCTAACCTGTTAGAGAGAGGAATCGACCATGCGAGACAATCCTAACACCACAGACAATCAAGACGAGAATGCTTCTACAGACAAAGAAGTCTGGGAAATCCTGTTTGAGCCTTACGCTTGTTACCCAGACGCTGCTTACCAGCTAGCTCGCCACCTAACTACGGTCAAGCAACACTTGAAAGCTATACCGCCGGAAGTATCCGCAGCCGTGAGGGAGCTAACCGAGGCGTGTGACGCTCTTTTCCCGTTCACTGAGTTTTCCGAGGCCGGATATGACCTGTACCGCGTTGCTATTGCCGGACACGCTACACGAGCAGAGGAATGCCGCTTTTATTAAAGAACGCCTACCGTATCCGTTATTAGGTCAAGCAGGATTCTTTGATAACTACGAAATCACGTTCAAGCGTTTTAGGGGAAAATTTGAGATCAAGTCTCGCAGCCACTTATGACCGTGGAACGAACAACTTGTCCGGCGATGGGACTTTGAGGAATGTAACGTCCGTAAAGCCATTAGACTCCGCCATAGTGCGCGCTTCGATAATGGTAGCGCCATTGCCGACAATAGCCTGATCCTCAGTGTCGTAGGCAATAATGGCTACCCACCCATTTACGTAGCGGTCTAACTCTAATAGAAACGCTTCCTGTTTTGGGTCGATCTCCGTCTCAATCACTGCTGTCTCTTTTCCAGCGTGCCTTAGCTGCCTTTTGGGCAATGGCCTTGCGCTTCTTAGATGATAGACTTTTTGCTCGCGCTTTTCCACCCTTACTTGCACCCAGACCGGCAAGAGCAACAGCCGCAGGGTTTTTCTTCGGCGGTTCGATCTTCTCAGCCTCGCCCGTGGTCACATCGTGGATATACTTGGCGAGCTGATTCGGATCTTTGGGTGGTCGCTTCTCTGGCATGAACCGATCATACTACAGGCGAGATCCGGTGTATCCGTTTTCTTTGGCCGCGCCGGATTCAAACTGAACCAGTACCCTACTACAGATTATTTATCCACCTGTAGGCC
>DATELZ010000111.1:0-46250 GCA_035276045.1 Pyrinomonadaceae bacterium
GGTGGTCCATCGCGCACGCGCAGCGCCTCGGGCATCACCAATGCCGATTGGTTCGTGACGAATGGCGGCGACGGTTTTCGATCGCAAGTCGATCCGGAAGATCCAAACATCATCTATGCGGAGTTGCAGCACGGCGGGCTCGTGCGTTTCGACAAGCGCACGGGTGAACGCATCGGCATTCAACCGCAGCCCGGCCGCGGCGAAGATCCGCTTCGTTGGAACTGGGACGCGCCTTTCATCATCAGCCCGCACTCGCGCACGCGGCTCTATTTCGCCGCGGACAAACTCTTCCGCACCGACGATCGCGGCGATAGTTGGACTGTCATCAGCGGCCAGCTTTCGCGCAATATCGATCGCGACAAGTTGCCGGTGATGGATAAAGTGTGGGGCATCGACGCTGTCGCCAAGAACGCGTCGACGGCCCTTTTCGGCAACGCTTCCGCAATCGCCGAGTCGCCGAAGAAAGAAGGTTTGATCTACATCGGCACTGACGACGGCCTCGTCCAGGTGACGGAAGACGGCGGCAAAAACTGGCGCAAGATCGAGAAGTTCCCGGGCGTCTCCGACATGCCCTACATCACGCGCATCGTCGCTTCGAATCACGATGCGAACACTGCGTACGTCACGATCGGCAATCATCAGAGCAACGACTTCAAACCGTATATTCTGAAAACCACTGACGCCGGACGAACGTGGACCTCGTTGAGTTCAAACCTGCCGAAAAATGGGCCGGTTTGGGCCTTCGCGGAAGATCACGTCAATCCGAATCTGCTGTTCACCGGCACCGAGTTTGGTCTGTGGTTCTCGATCGACGGCGGGCAGAAGTGGATTCAACTGCGCGGCGGAATGCCGACGATCCAGGTGCGCGATCTGAACATTCAGAAACGCGAGAACGATCTCGTCGTCGGCACGTTTGGCCGTGGCATCTACATCGTCGACGATTACACGCCGCTTCGTTTGATCAAACCCGAAACGCTGCGACAGGAAGCGGCGACGTTTCCGATGAGAGACGCGTTGATGTACATCCAGTCGCAACCGCTCGGCGGCCGCGGCAAGGCTTTTCAGGGAGAAACTTATTACACCGCTGACAATCCGCCGTTCGGCGCGACCGTGACCTGGTTCATGAAAGACCCGATCAGGACGCGAAAAGAGAGACGGCAGGAAACGGAACGCGATGCGGACAGGCGTGGCGCGCCGGTCGGTTGGCCCACGCGCGATCAGCTTCGGGCGGAAGAAGAAGAGGACGCGCCCGCGGTCGTCGTCACGATCACCGATTCGAGCGATCGCGTCGTGCGGCGATTGACTGGTCCAATCGGCGCCGGCATCCAGCGGCTCACGTGGGACCTTCGTTATCCGGCGGCGAACCTTTCTGCGCCACCGCCACCCGATGCGGATCCGGATTTCGAACCACCATCAGGTCCGCTCGTCATGCCCGGAACGTACAAAGCGACTGTGCACAGGCGCGTCGACGGAGTGATGACGCAGTTGGGCCAGCCGCAGCAGTTTCAGGTTGTGGTTGAAGGACAGGAGAACATGTCCACCGCGGATCGCACGGCGCTGGTCGAGTTCCAACAGAAAGCCGTGCGGTTGCAACGCGCGGTGAGTGGCGCAACTCAAACCGCCAACTCGTTGCGCCCGCGGCTGGCTGCGATCAAACGCGCGATCTCCGAGACGCCTTCGTTGCCGCACAGTCTTTACGACCAAACGATGGCGTTGGAGAAACGGGCCAACGAGATCATTCGCGCTTTATCAGGCGATGCCGAAGCACGCCGGCGCAACATGAACACGCCGCCTTCGATTAACGACCGGGTCGGTTACGTCGTCGGCGCGCAGCGCATGTCGACGGCGCGTCCGACGCAGACACAAGCGAATCAATACGCCGCTGCGGCCCAGGACTTCGAAGGCGTGCTGGTCCAATTGCGGCAATTGATCGAAGTGGATCTGTCGCGGTTGGAAAAACAGTTGGAAGCGGCAGGCGCGCCGTGGACGCCGGGCCGCATTCCGGAGTGGCGCGATCAATAGGACTCCGCGTTTCTCTCTGCGGTCTCTGTGTTAATCGTTCTGGACAGCATGATTAACGCCGAGAACCCGGAGGACGCAGAGATCGCAGAGAGTTTTCCGTGCAAAGCCAGTTCCAAGGAGAAAGCGTATGAAACTCGCCGGCGCTTTGATGATGTCGCTTTTGTTGTCTGTTTGCCTGCAGGCACAAACGATCACGGACAAGGTGAAGGGCATGGAGAAGTTTCCCGGCTTCTTCACCTTTTACTGGGACGCGAAAGCCGGGAAGGTCTGGCTCGAGATCGACAAATGGAACACTGAGTTTCTCTACGTCGAATCGTTGCCGGCCGGCATCGGCTCGAATGACATCGGACTCGATCGCGGTCAGCTCGGCGACAGCTCGATCGTTCGCTTCGATCGCAGTGGACCACGCGTGTTGCTGGTGGCGCCGAACTACCGCTTTCGCGCCAACAGCAACAATCGCGACGAGCGTCTGGCAGTCAAAGACGCTTTCGCGGAGTCGACGCTGTGGGGTTTTGAAGTCGCCGCGGAAGAAGGCGGGCGCGTGCTGGTCGACGCGACCACTTTTTATCTGCGCGACGTGCACCAGGTCACGCAGACTCTCCAGCGCGGACAGCAAGGAGCGTATCGACTCGATACCAGTCGCAGCGCTTTCTACCTGCCCAACACAAAGAACTTTCCGCAAAACACGGAAGTCGAAACGACGCTTACATTCACGGGCGAGCCGGCGGGGGCGTTTGTGAGACAGGTGGTGCCCGTGCCGGAGTCGATCACCGTGCGTGAGCGTCATTCGTTTGTGCAACTGCCACCCGCCGGTTACAAGCCGCGCGTGCTCGATCCGCGCGCCGGTTATTTCGGCATCGACTTCATGGACTTCGCGACGCCGATCGAAGAGCCGATCACAAAGCGATTCATCGCGCGGCATCGTTTGGAGAAGAAGGATCCGAATGCGCGAGTGAGCGAAGCTGTCGAGCCGATCGTTTATTACGTCGATCGGGGCGCGCCCGAACCGGTGCGTTCCGCGTTGCTCGACGGCGCGCGTTGGTGGGCCCAGGCGTTTGAAGCCATCGGTTACAAGGACGCTTATCGCGTCGAAGTGATGCCGGAGAATGTCGATCCGATGGACGTGCGATACAACGTGATCCAGTGGGTGCATCGATCGACGCGTGGCTGGTCCTATGGCAACTCGCTCATCGATCCACGCACGGGTGAGATCATCCAGGGACGCGTATCACTCGGGTCGTTGCGCGATCGCCAGGATTTTCTGATCGCCGAAGGTTTGTTGGCGCCGTACAACAACACGAGGACAGCCTCGCCGAAGCTGATCGAAATGGTTTTGGCGCGTTTGCGTCAACTCTCGGCGCACGAGGTGGGCCATACGCTCGGACTGCAGCACAACTACGCGGCGAGTCCGGTCAATCGCGCTTCCGTGATGGACTATCCGGCGCCACGCGCGAAGCTTGGACCAAATGGTCTACCCGATCTCTCCGAAGCTTACTCGACCGGCATCGGCGAATGGGACAAGGTCGCGGTTGCTTACGGTTACCAGGACTTTCCCGCCGGCACAAACGAAACGCAGGCTCTCGACGCAACGTTGAGTGCTGCGTTTACGCGCGGACTGATGTACCTGACGGATCAGGATGCGCGCGCTCCCGGCAGTTCGAGTTCGGTGGCCCATCTCTGGGACAACGGCACGAACGCGATCGACGAACTCGGAAACGTGATGAAGGTGCGCGCCGCGGCGTTGCGCCGGTTTGGCGAGAACAACATTCGCGAAGGCGCGCCGCTGGCGACTGTTGAAGACGTGCTGGCGCCGATTTACATGTATCACCGTTACCAGGTGGAAGCCGCGGCGAAGGTTATCGCCGGACAGGACTATACATTTAGCCTGAAGGGAAAAGGAGATCGCAGTCCACAGATCGTCGCTCCGGAAGAACAGCGGCGCGCGCTTGCGGCCGTGCTCGATACGATCAAACCGGACGCGCTGTCGTTGCCCGAGTCGTTGCTGCGTTTGATCCCGCCGCGTCCGGTGGGTTATCCGCGCAATCGCGAAGTGTTTCGCACGCGCACGCAGCCGGTGTTTGACGCGCTCGCGCCCGCGGAGGCGATTGCCGATCACGTGAGCGGATTTTTGTTGAACTCGGAACGGGCGGCGCGCCTGGTCCAGTTTCATGCGCGTGATGCCCGCAATCCAGGTCTCGGAGAAGTGCTCGACAAGATCCTCGCGGCAACCTGGCGAGCGCCCGTTGCCGCAGGTTATGCAGGTGAGATCCAGCACACCGTGAATTCGATCGTGCTCAACGATCTGATGGCTTTGGCGGCAAACGAACGCGCCTCGAACCAGGTGCGAGCCATCGCTTCGTGGAAGCTGGAGAAACTCAAGGACTGGCTCACTCTGCAAAGCCGCTCGACGGCCGACGACAATCAGCGCGCGTTTGTCTATTACACACTCGAACAGATCAAACGTTTCCAGGACGATCCGAAGAAAGTCAACTTGACCCAGCCTCAAGCGCCACCCGACGGCCAGCCGATCGGTATGGACGACTGCGGTTGTATTTATCTGCCGTGTTTGCTGTAGCATTGATGCCTCATGCAAGGACCCGAACAATACGTTGGCGAGATTCTTGACGATAAATACCGTCTCGAGCGGTTGCTCGGACATGGCGGCATGGGCGCCGTCTATCTTGCCACCCACCTCGGGACGGAGCGTTACGTTGCCCTCAAATTGATCTCGCCGCAGTTCATGCGGAATCGCGAGTTTGTCGAGCGTTTCAAGCGTGAAGCGCGGGCCGCGGGCCGGCTGCGACATCCGAACGTGGTTGACGTTACCGACTTCGGTTTTGCGCAAGTTAAACAAGGCGAGGTCGCTTATCTCGTGATGGAATACCTCGACGGTTGCACACTCGGCGACGTGCTCGAGGAAGAGAAGCGTTTGCCGCTCGAATGGGTAGCCGACATTCTCGAACAGGTATGCTCGGCCGTCCACGAAGCGCACCAGCAGGGCATCGTCCACCGCGATCTAAAGCCTGACAATATCTGGCTCGAACCGAATCGTCTCGGCAGTTATCGCGTAAAAGTGCTCGACTTCGGCATCGCGAAAGTTGGCGCTGCGGCGACTCCCGTCGTAGATGAAGACTCGACGTCGACCATCGTCGATAACGTCTCGGCGGAGCGCGCGCGTGGCGGCGCTACCAGCATTCCTTCGACCAACCTCGAAACGGATACCTTATTGCGTCCGGCAGGCGAGGCCGTGGGAACCTTGCTCCAGAACGAGAATCTGACCCAGGCTTTCGATCCAGCTTTAGCAGACGACGACGGCACACTGATTTTCGAGCAGGGAACGCACTCCGCCGGCCGGCACACGCAGCAGATCGCTACGTCCGCACAAGGCCCGGCGTTGACGCGCGTCGGCGCGATCATGGGAACGCCGTTGTACATGTCGCCTGAACAGTGCGGCGGCGGGTATGTCGATACGCGTTCGGATATTTACAGTCTCGGCGTCATCGCTTACCAGATGCTCGCCGGGGAGCCGCCATTTGCGGGCAATACGTCGATCGTCATGCGCGCGCATCGCGAGCAGTCGCCGCCGGATCTGCGTGAACGCGCGGAGAAGAAGATTCCGAAACGCGTCGCGGGCGTGGTGATGTCGGCGTTGTCGAAGAATCCGGCGGAACGTCCACAGACAGCGTTTGCGTTAGCGAGCGCGTTGCGTGGCGAGAGTGAGGGAATCGGGGCGCTTTACCGGCGTGCGTTTGCGTTGTACAGCGAATACTTCCCGAGGTTCGTCAAGCTCAGTTTTCTCGCGCACATTCCCGTGATTGTGACGACTCTGATGCTGATCGGCATCTTGATCGCCGGCCACCAGATGCCTCGTGTGGGCATGGTCCAAAAGGTCGTGATGGCTTGCGCGATGGTGCTGATTGGTCTGCTGAAACTTGTCGCGGTAACCATTGCGGGCGGGGTGATCTCGGGAGTGACCGCCGTGGTTATCACGCAACTGACGGCGGCGCCCTTGCGACCGGTTCATCTTGGGATGGCGTTTCAGGTCCTGCGGAAACGGTGGCGTCCGTTTCTGAAGACGATGCTGATGGTCACGTGGCGGATACTGCTGGGGTTTGTTTTGCTGATCGTCCCCGGTGTAATCGTGATGGTGCGTTATTCGTTATACGGTCCCGTCGTGCTGATAGAAGGACTGGAAGGAAAAGCCGCGATGAAGCGATCGCGCGAGTTGGCCTCGAGTTCCTGGCGGACGATCATCGTCGTCACGATTCTTCAGATCGTGATCCCGAGCGTTATCAGCGGCGTCTTGGGCGCAATTGTCGGTTACAGTTTCGAAGCTTCCAATCGCAACAGCCTGGCGAACCAATTGGTTCAACAACTCCTCGGCCTGACGCAGATCTTCATCCTGCCGCTCATGTCGATCGTCCCGGCCTTGCTCTACATCAAGATGCGTCAATTGAGAGGTGAACCCCTCAGCGCCGCCCTTGCGCATCTCGAAGATAACGAAGGCAAACGCAGCAAGTGGCAACAACGCATGCGCACCCGCCTGAGTCTTGCCACACCAGTAAGCCAGAAGCCGACTACGAGCGGTTAACTCAGCAACCTTTTTGCAGTTACTAAGGGTTTTCTTTGCGTCTTTGCGCCTTTGCGGGAGACTGCTTCCTCCGATAAGGTAAACTTTGACTAGTTTGATCAAACCTGGCTTAGCTGGCCTTGTTTATGGATTGGGACTCACAGTCGTAGGTGTCTTAATGGCTGGAGCGGGTCATGGCACGTACTTATTGCTTGATGTGGCGGCCGCACCGCTGAGTTTGTTGGGAATCCTTTTTTCCATAGCAGGCCCGCCAATACTTTGGGGATTTGTAGGATTTCTTCTGTCTCACGCGGGCACGACGCCACACAGACGGATTGTCGTGGGTGTCATGTTTTTGCATTATGCCGGCGTCATGTTACTCCCTTTCTTTGGTGACGATGCGGACGGCAAGTATTTCGAAAGAGTATGGGCAGCTAGTCCGGCAATTGTTCTCATGGGTGGAAGTCTATATCTGGCGGGCCAAGTGGCGACTTGGGTTTATTGGTTCAAGGCGGGGCGTATCTCAACATGACGATGTCCGTCCAAAATCTTGTACGTGGGATTGAGCACACGTAAACCCGATTTCGAAAGTGGGATTGCACCCGTCCCGCAAGCGAAACGATCGCGACGGATTTTCCACACCTTCATCCGAATTTGCGAGTGGCCAAAACTTGCTATTCTCCAAATTAGTGCGATAATTCGCGCATTATCGCTGTCCTTTGAACCAATCCTGGCGGTAATCGACAGTTGGCACGGGCTTTGTTTAAGTCCGTCGCGGAGAACTGTATTAGTGATGTGCGAAGTTTGTAGCTAGCTCGATCCAAATCATTCTTCGCACGCGCATCGCCGCTCTCTCAAAAAGGCTTGTACAGCTCTCCAAAAAATTTGAATCACCCGAAGTTGCGCTATGGATATCAAACGACCCCCTAAATCCAAGATAAAGAAGCGGATTAAGATGGCGATCCTCATGTTGGTCGCTGTGGCGGCATTAGGCGGCATTACTTACACGCTGGCGAAGCTCAAGCCCGCCAACTACCAGGTCGATCGCGCCACCACCGTGATCGAAACGGTCAAACGCGGTGAGATGGTCCGCGATGTCCGCGGCAACGGGACGCTGGTGCCGGAAGTCACTCGCTGGGTTCCGGCCCCGGCCCAGGGACGCGTCGAGAAGATCCTGCTCCAGGCAGGCGTCGAAGTCGATCCTTCGACCGTTCTCGTCGAGCTTTCGAACCCGCAGATGGAACAACAGGCCACCGACGCTGACTTCCAGGTGAAGGCAGCCGAGGCTGACGAAGAAAACCTGAAAGTGCGGCTCGAAAGCGAAACAATGACGCAGCGGGCCGCGATCGCGACGATCAACGCGCAGTACAGCCAGGCAAAACTGCAACTCGACGCCGACGAAGTGCTCGCGAAACAGGGCCTGGTCGCCGATCTCGTGCTGAAGATCTCACGCGTGAGCGTGCAAGACCTCGCGAACCGGCTCAAAGTTGAACAGGAACGGTTGGCGGTGAGCGCGAAATCAACTCGCGCGCAACTGAATGCCGCTTCCTCGCGACTCCAGCAGTTGCGCGTGTTGGCGCAACTGAGACGCCAGGAAGTCGACAATTTGAAAGTGCGCGCCGGCACCGGCGGCGTGCTGCAACAGGTTTCGGTCCAGGTCGGACAGCAGGTCGATCCGGGATTCAACATCGCGCGCGTTGCCGATCCGGCGTCGTTGAAGGCGGTGTTGAGAGTTGCGGAAACACAGATCAGCGGCGTGCGAGTCGGTCAACGAGTGCTCGTCGACACGCGTAACGGCGTCATCGAGGGCAAAGTCGCGCGCATCGATCCAGCGGCGCGTGAAGGCACTTTCGAGATCGACGCTTCGCTGGTCGGGCCGTTGCCGCCGAGCGCCCGTCCTGATTTGAGCGTCGACGGAACCATCGAGCTCGAACGTCTGCCGGATGTGTTGAAAGTCGGCCGGCCGGCGTTTGGACAGGCGTTCCAACAGATCGGAATGTACGTCCTGACAGCAGATGGAACGGAAGCCGAACGCAGGACTATCAAACTCGGCGCCACCTCCGTCAGCACGGTGCAGATTGTCGAAGGCGTGCGTGAAGGCGAGCAGGTGATTATCTCCGATACGTCGACGTTCGACAGTTATCCACGCATCCGAATTCGTTGAGAAATACAGATTTTCGGGGCCTGATTGCCATGGAAGTCGGGCCCGCGGTGTTCACATTTAAAGGTCACTACACAACACTTCAAGGAGTGAATGATGAGTTCATCCGAGCCCCTAATCCATCTCGCCGACGTCAGGAAGGTCTTCTACACGGACGAAGTGGAAACCCATGCCCTGTCGGGTATCCATCTTGACATCAAGCAAGGCGAGTACGTTTCCATTGCCGGACCTTCAGGCTGCGGCAAGTCAACTCTTTTGTCGATTCTCGGCTTGCTCGACACGCCGACTTCGGGCCAGTACATCCTGAACACCCATCCGGTCGAGAACCTGTCGCTCTCCGAGCGCGCGCGCATCCGAAACCGCGAAGTCGGTTTCATCTTTCAGAGCTTCAACCTGATCGGCGATCTCACTGTTTACGAGAACGTCGAACTGCCGCTGACATATCGCGGCATGAGCTCCGGCGACCGGAAGAAACGTGCCACCGAAGCGCTCGAACGCGTCGGCATGGCCCATCGCGCGAAACACTTGCCGAGCCAGCTCTCCGGCGGTCAACAGCAACGCGTCGCCGTCGCGCGCGCAGTGGCCGGACAGCCGAGCATCCTGCTGGCGGACGAGCCGACTGGTAACCTCGACTCGACCAATGGTGAAGCGGTGATGGAGCTGATGCGCGAGTTGCACCGCGCCGGCGCGACGATCTGCATGGTTACGCACGATCCGCGCTATGCCCAACACGCCGATCGCATCGTTCACTTGTTCGACGGTTTGATCGTCGAAGAAGAAGCGGGCGCCGACCGTCGCGAGATTCGGGAAGCCAAGCGCGAATTGGCCGAGAGTGGTTTCGGAGCGATTTCATGATCAGTTTGCGCGGTGTCGAAAAAGCTTTTCCCCACGGTCCGACGAAGACTTACGTGCTGCGCCGGATCGATCTCGATATCAAGCCGGGTGAGTTCGTCTCGATCATGGGCCCGTCTGGCGCGGGTAAGTCGACACTGCTGCACATCCTCGGAATGCACGATCAATCGTGGACCGGTGAGTATTACTTCGAAGAAACGCCGGTCCATAAGCTCGATGGCAAGAAACGCGCGGCGCTGCGCAATCAGAACATCGGGTTCGTGTTTCAGAGTTATCACCTGCTGGACGATCAAACCGTTTTCGAAAACCTCGAGTTGCCGCTTTCTTATCGCGACGTCAGCAAGAAAGACCGGCAGTCGATCGTTTGCGACACGCTCGATCGTTTTCAGATGGTAGGCAAAAAGGATCTTTTTCCGACCCAACTCTCGGGCGGCCAACAACAGCTCGTCGGGATTGCACGAGCAGTGGTGGCCAACCCGCGAATAATTTTGGCCGACGAGCCGACCGGAAATCTTCATTCAGCCCAGGGCAAAGAGATCATGGACATGTTCAAACGCCTGAACGACGAAGGCACCACCATTGTCCAGGTCACCCACTCCGAGACGAATGCCGGCTATGGCAATCGTATCGTGCGACTCGAAGATGGCTGGATAGTAAACGGCCAGTAACGTCTAACCTGTAGTTGCTCAAATCCGCAGTCCATTGAACCACGGGCGATCGTCTGCTCGATCGTCGACGTCACTCGTGTGCCCTCTGCGGCTCTCTGCGGTCCTCTGTGTTCTTGGCGTTGTTATATGCCGTACGCAGGTTTAACGCAGAGAACACAGAGGAACGCAGAGAACACAGAGGAACGCGGAGGATCGCTGAGAGAGCCAAAAATGGAGAGACTTATGGACGCGTTCCTGAATGACATCCGTTATGCTTTCCGCAACCTGATAAAGCGCCCGGGTTTTACACTCATCGCCGTCCTCACTCTCGGCCTGGGCATCGGCGCCAACAGCGCCATCTTCAGTGCCATTCACTCTCTCCTGCTGCGACCGCTTCCGTTTCCCGAACTCGATCGAGTCGTGGCTGTCTGGGACAAGATGCCGAGCCGGGGCGTGCGCCGTAACGAAGTGACGATGGCCAATTACCTCGATTGGCGCGCGCAGAACCAGTCGTTCGAACAACTCGCTCTCTATCGCTGGTGGAACGTGAACCTCACCGGCATCGATTCGCCGGAACGCATCCAGGGTTTTCTCGTCACCGCTAATTTCGTCGACGTCACCGGGCTCAAACCGATCCTCGGCCGCACGTTCCGTGAAGAAGAGAACCAGCCCGGCAAAGACGCAGTCGCCGTCATCTCGTATAGCCTGTGGCAACGGCGCTTCGGCGGCGATCCAAACATCATCAACAAGACCATCACGCTCAACAGCATTCAGCGCACGGTGATCGGCGTGATGCCGGAACACTTCAATTATCCGAAGGGCGGCGAAGTCTACGCTCCGATCGCGTTGACGCCGGAGCTGATGGGCAATCGCCTGAGTCACAGCTACTACGTTATCGGCAGACTCAAATCCGGCGTCTCGATCGAGAGCGCCCAGGCTGACGTCGACAACATCACGGCCCGTTTAGAGCAGCAGTATCCCCAGGTGAACACCGGCTGGGGCGCGAATGTCTATCCGATTCTTGCCGACACCGTCCGTCCCTACGACACGCCGATCTGGGTAACGATGGGCTTTGTCGGGTTCGTCCTGCTGATTGCATGCGCAAACATCGCGAACCTGATGCTCGCGCGTGCGAGCGGCCGCCAGAAAGAGATCGCGTTGCGCGCGGCTTTGGGGGCGAGCCGCTGGCGCATCATGCGGCAGTTGCTGACCGAGAGTTTGACAGTCGCTTTGATTGGCGGCGTGTTCGGCGTGCTGGTTGGCTTCTGGGGCATCGACGCGTTGCGCGCTGCTAATCCTGGTGAGGCGGCGAAGTTTGCGCCGGGTTGGTATCAACTGGGCATGAACGTTCCCGTGCTGCTGTTCACGCTCGGTCTGTCGCTGTTCTGCGGGCTCGTGTTTGGTCTCGTGCCGGCGTTGCAGGTTTCAAAACCAAACCTCAACGACGCGCTCAAGGAAGGTTCGCGACAGACTTCCGGAAGTTCGCACCGGCTGCGCAGTTCGCTCGTGGTTTTTGAAGTCGCACTGTCGCTGGTTTTGTTAGTGGGCGCCGGTCTTTCGGTCCGCAGTTTTCTCGCGCTCGTGAAGATGAATCCGGGTTTTGACGCAGACAACGTGTTGACTGCGAATCTCGTGCTGCCGTTCGCGAAGTACCGCGAAGAGCCGCAACGCGAAGCGTTCTACAGCGACCTGGTCCAACGTGTGAAAGCGACGCCGGGCGTCGAGTCGGCCGGACTGGTCAACTATCTTCCGCTTGCCGGTGGGAACTCATCTGACGCGTATCTCGTCGAAGGCGAAGCGGAACCACAGCCCGGCTACGAGAACGAGGGACGTTATTGCGTCGCCACTCCCGACTACTTCCAAACCATGCGCATCCCGATCGTCAGGGGACGCGGATTCACGGAACAGGACAAAGCCGGCGCGCCTGCGGTTGTGATCGTGAACGAAACGATGGCCCGCAAACACTGGCCCGGCCAGGACGCGCTCGGCAAACGCATTCGCTTCTATGGAGCAGGGGAAAGAACGTCGTGGATGGAGATCGTCGGCGTCGTGCAAGACGTGACGCACGCCATCAACGAACCGATCACTCCTGAATATTACCTGCCGCACGCGCAAGACTCGTGGAGCGCGATGGTGTTGGTGGCGCGGACGAAAGTCGATCCGACGTCGCTTGCCGGAACGATCAGGCAACACGTGTGGTCCATCGACAAGGACCAGCCGGTGTTCGACGTTCGCTCGATGCAGCAGGTGTGGTCGTTGTCGGCGTCGATGTACTCGTTCTCGTCCGTCACCCTCGGGTTTTTTGCCGGTCTCGCATTGCTGCTCGCGTCGATGGGCATTTACGGCGTGATGGCGTTCGCCGTTTCGCAACGAACACAGGAGATCGGTATTCGCATGGCCCTCGGCGCGAGCGCGCCCGACGTCTTGAAGCTCGTGCTCAAACACGGAATGAAGCTCGCTTTGTTGGGCATCGTCATTGGACTCGGAGGCGCGTGGGCGTTGACGCGCTTCATGAAGACGCTGCTCGTCGGCGTGGAGGCGACTGATCTGGTGACGTTTGCAGTCGTGTCCGCGTGTTTGCTCGCCGCCGCGTTGCTCGCGTGCTATCTGCCCGCCCGGCGGGCGACGAAAGTCGATCCGTTGATCGCGCTCAGGTACGAATGAATTATGGAAAACTTACTTAAAGATCTACGTTACGGATTCAGAGGTTTGCTCAAGCGCAAGGGCTTTGCTTTGATTGCAGTGCTCACGCTTGCGCTCGGCATTGGCGCAAACACCGCGATCTTCACGCTCGTGAACGCGGTGATGCTCAAGGCGCTTCCAGTCAGCAATCCGCAGGAGTTGGTCCTGTTTACCGACGTGACGGGTGAAGGCACGTCGATGCAGGACTCGCCACCCACGGGCAAGTGGGATCGTTATTCATATGCTTCATATAAATACCTGCGCGATCACAACGACTCGTTTCAGGATCTGACGGCCGTTCGCAGTGGCACAAGCCGGCTGAGCGTGCGCCAAACCGATGCGGAAGCAAACGCGGCGGTGCGCTCTTCAGGACAGCTCGTTTCCGGTAATTACTTTTCGCTCCTCGGCGTTCGCGCCGCGCGCGGCCGCACCCTGACACCCGATGACGATAAGCCAAACGCCGAACCGGTGGCCGTGATCAGTAATCGTTACTGGGAAACCCAGTTGAACAGCGACGCGGCAGTCGTCGGCAAGCGCTTCATCATCAACGGCACGAACTTCACGATCGCGGGAGTTATGCCGCGCGAGTTTTTTGGCGAGCGCGTCAGGCGTCCACCCGACTTCTGGATCCCGCTCGTGTTTCAACCGCAGATCGAACTGCGCGATTCGCTTCTCGAAAATCAACAAGCTTACTTTCTAACGCTCGTAGGCCGGCTCAAGCCGGGCGTCTCGATGGCCCAGGCGCAGACCAGTGCGACCCACCAGGTACGGCAGTTCTGGACTGAGTTCGCAGGCAACGAGCTCACCGAAGATCGGCAGCGGGCCATTCAGAACAGTTACGCGCAACTCGTCAACGGCAGCGGCGGCATTTCCGGACTGCGAAGGCTTTACTCAAAACCGTTGCAGACGCTGATGGCCATCGTCGGCATCGTGCTGTTGATTGCCTGTGCGAACGTCGGCAGTTTGCTGTTGTCGCGCGCGGCTTCACGCAAAGCTGAGATCTCGTTGCGTATGGCCCTGGGCGCGACCCGGTGGCGCATCATCCGGCAACTGCTCACCGAAAGCTTGTTGCTCGCGATCATCGGCGGCGTCTGTGGTGTGTTGTTGGCCCAATGGGGCGTGACTGTGCTGGTGAACCTCGTCGCGAGTGGAGCGCCACTCGACACGCGGCCCGATGTCGGCGTGCTCGTGTTCACCGCGGGCGTGTCGATCGTCGCCGGTCTGTTGTTTGGTCTGATTCCCGCGCTCCAGGCGAGCCGAACCGATCTGTCGTCGGCGATGAAAGAAAAGACGCGCCTGAAGCGAGGCGCGATGCGACTCAATCTTTCAGCCGCACTCGTCGTGTTGCAGGTTGGACTTTCGATGGTCCTGCTCACCGGCGCCGGTTTGTTTGCGCGCAGTCTCGCGAACCTGCAACGAGAAGAAGTCGGTTTCGATCGCAGCAACCTGTTGCTGGTCGGCGTCGATTCACGACTCGCCGGTTACAAACCAGCCGAACTCGCCCCGCTGTACCAGCAGATACTCGATCGTTTGAGTCAGCTTCCCAACGTGCAGTCAGTTTCGATGGCGAACTACGCGCCGTTGAGCGGCACGCAACGGAGCAGCAGTATTCAAATACCCGGTTTCACACCCGAACCCGGACAGACGCCCGTCGTCGAAGATCTTCTGGTTGGACCAAATTACGCCGCCACACTCGGCATTCAACTGTTGCGCGGACGCGAGATCGAGATACGCGACACGGTGTCAGGTCCGCCAGTGGCCGTCGTCAACCAGACCTTTGTCGATCGCTACTTCAAAGACCAGAACCCCATTGGCCGCACGTTCAACTTTGACGACGAAACCGATGACAGCGCACCGCTCCAGATAATCGGCGTCATTGCCGACATCAAGTCTGAAGACGCGCGCGAGCCGGCGCAACCCGCCGTCTATCGGCCCATGCTCCAGGTCCAGGATCAGGCAGCCTATTCACCGAACGTGCAGATTCGCGCGATTCGCGATGCCGCTTCGCTTGCGGGTCCAGTTCGTCAGGCGATCAACCAGATCGACGACAAGATGCCCGTCTTTGGCGTCACGACGATGGACGAACAGATACGCGACAGGCTGACGCAGGAGCGAATGATCGCGCAGTTGGTGAGTTTCTTTGGCGCGCTCGCGTTGATTCTCGCGTGCATCGGTTTGTATGGCGTGATGGCCCAGGGCGTTGCGCGGCGCACGAACGAGATCGGAATTCGCATGGCGCTCGGCGCGAAAGGCGGAAACATCGCGTGGATGGTGTTGCGCGAAACGTTGCTGCTGGTTGTCGTCGGACTTGCGTTGGGGGTGCCGGCAGCGTTGCTCGCTGGCCGTCTCGTCTCGTCGCAGTTGTTTGCGTTGAAAGGAACAGATCCGTGGACCCTGATCGCGGCCGCAGTGGTTTTGACCGTGGTCGCAATGCTTGCGGGTTACATCCCGGCACGGCGGGCATCTCGTGTCGATCCATTGAAGGCACTGCGTTATGAGTGACTTGGAACTTGGAACTTGGAACTTGGAACTTGGAACTTGGGACTTGGGTCTTAGGTCTTAGGTCTTTGTACTAAGCAAAAAGCTCCAAAGACCAAAAACCCAAAACCAAAGACCAAAGCCCAAAGATCAAAGATCAAAGCTCATGGACACACTGATTAAAGACCTCCAGTACGGTTTCCGCAGCCTCATGAAGCGCCCTGCCTTCACTGCCATTGCGCTAATCGCGTTGACCCTCGGAATCGGCGCCAACACGGCGATCTTCAGTCTCGTCAACGCGGTCGTGTTGCAACCGCTGCCATACAACGATCCGGATCAATTGGTCTGGTTCTGGGGCAAGATTCGCGACCGCAGCGATCGCGCGAGTGTCGCGCCGGGAGACTTCCTCGACTTCCGCGCGCAGAACAAGTCTTTCGAACAGTTTGCGGCGTCGTTCTCACTGCCGTTGCCGGTCAACCTCACCGGCAATGGTGAACCGGAACGTCTCAACGCGTCTGCCGTCACGGGAAATTTTTTCCAGACTTACGGGATCACTCCGGCGCTGGGCCGCGGCTTTTCACTCGACAACGAACGGACCGGAAACGATCAGGTAACGATCCTGAGTCACGCGTTCTGGGAGAAACGTTTCGCCGGAAACGCGGGCATCCTCAACCAGCGAATCACGCTCGACGGAAAGAGTTTCGAAGTGATCGGCGTGATGCCGAAAGACGTCACGTTTCCGCAGAGCGCTGAGTTGTGGTTGCCACTCAACTTCGACGCTAATCCGCAAATGAAGCAGCGGCGGGCGCATTTCCTCCGGCCGATCGGCCGTCTCAAACCCGGCGTGACGTTGGCCCAGGCCCAGGCCGACATGGACGCGATCGCCGCGCAGCTCGAACAACAGTTTCCCGAGACGAACACCGGCTGGAGCTTACGTTTGCAGTCGCTGCACGACCGGCTGGTCGGCAGCAGCCGGACCACGCTCTACATACTTTTTGGCGCAGTCGGGTTTGTCTTATTGATTGCCTGCACGAACGTGGCAAACCTGCTGTTGGTTCGCGCAGCGGCGAGACAAAAAGAGGTCGCACTGCGCAGCGCGTTGGGCGCGAGCCGCGCGCGCATCGTTCGGCTGCTGCTTACCGAAAGTCTCCTGCTGGCCGTGATGGGCGGCGCTCTCGGCGCTTTGCTTGCTGCGTGGGGAATCGATCTGCTCGTCACACTCAGCGCCGGCAGCATTCCGTCAACCGCTCGCGTGCGGATCGACGCGACGGTGTTGGCGTTCACACTTCTCACGTCGTTGCTGACCGGACTCTTGTTTGGTCTCGCTCCGGCTTTGCGCACGAGGAAGTTGAATCTCACCGATGCGTTGAAAGACGGTGGCCGGACGATTGGCGAAGGCGCGCTCAGAAATCGAACGCGTAGTTTGCTCGTGGTTTTTGAAAGCGCGGTGGCGGTGGTCCTGTTGGTCGGCGCTGGTTTGCTGGTCAGAAGTTTGATCGCGCTGGAGAACACGAATCCCGGTTTCGAAGCGAATAACGTGCTCACGATGCGTGTCGATCTGGCGCGCACCAAATACGACACGGGTGAGAAGAGCGCAACCTTCTTTCAGGATCTCGAAACGCGAGTCAGCGCGCTGCCCGGCGTCGAGACTGTCGGCCTGATCACCGAGTTGCCGTTGAGCGGTCAACCAAACGACGCGCCGTTCACCGTCGAAGGACGGCCGCAGACTAATCCCAAGCAGGAGTTTGGCGCTGACTTCCGGCGCGTCAATCAACACTATTTTCAAGCGCTGCGTATTCCGCTGCTGCGCGGCCGAAACTTTACCGAACAGGAAGTCAGACAAAGCGACCACGTGATCGTCGTCAGTCAGCAACTGGTCGACGTGGCTTTCCCGAACGAGGAGGCACTCGGCAAACGATTGCTTACCGTGCTCGACGACAAGCCCTACGAGATCGTCGGCATTGTCGGCGACATTCGCCATCGCTCGCTGGAGTTTCAACCGTACGCGGCGATGTACACGCCGAGTCGCGCACCGGGTTGGATGAACGTCGTCGTTCGCACGCAGGGCGATCCGTTGAGCCTGGTTCCGGCAGTGCGAGAGCAGGTGAAGGCGATCGATCCGGATCAACCGATTGCGGCTATCAGGACGATGGACGAGTGGGTTGACACGTCGGTGTCGACGCCGCGCTACCGCACGACGTTGCTGGGAATGTTTGCCGCGCTCGCGATGATTCTGGCGGCGACAGGAATCTACGGCGTGATGTCTTACTCGGTGGCCCAACGCACGCACGAGATCGGAGTGCGAATGGCGCTGGGCGCGCAGCGGCTCGACGTGTTGCAGATGGTGGTCCGCCAGGGAATGTTGCTGGTGGGCATCGGGCTCGTTATCGGATTGGGCGCCGCGCTGGCGCTGACGCGTGTGATGTCGAGTTTGTTGTTTGGCGTGACTGAGAAAGATCCGCTGACGTTCGTTGTAGTGGCGGTGTTGTTGTCTGTCGTCGCGCTTCTCGCCTGTTACATACCGGCGCGGCGCGCGACGAAGGTCGATCCGCTGACGGCGCTTCGATATGAATGAATGTGGGGATTTGGGCTTGGGTCTTGGGTCTTTGATCTTTGTTCTTTGTTCTTTGATCTTTGTACAAAGCACCAAAGGCTCAAGGCCAAAGACCTAAGACCAAAGTCCAAAGTACAAAGACCAAAGAACAAAGAACAAAGTACAAAGCACAAAATGAACCCCCTCTTCAAAGACCTCCGTTACGGCTTCCGCAGCCTGTTGAAACGCCCAGGCTTCACTGCCATCGTGATCGTCACCCTCGCGCTCGGCATCGGCGCGAGCACCGCGATCTTCAGCGTAGTCAACAGCGTCATGTTGAGGCGTCTGCCTTATGCGACTGCCGAGCGCATCGTCGCGATTCAGGAAGTCAACCAGGAAGGACGTCGCATTCAGACAACCGCGGCGAACTTCTACGACTGGCGGCAGCAGACCACCGTTTTCGAACACCTCGCCGCGATCAGGCAAACATCTGCGAATCTCGCGCTTGCGGACCAGGCCGAGCGAATCGACCTGGCCCAAACGTCGACGAACTTCTTCGACGTGTTCGGCACGAAGCCGCAATACGGAAGATTGTTCATTCCGTCTGACGAGCAGGCCGGACACGATCCCGTCGTCGTGGTCGGCGACGGATTATGGCGTCGTCGTTTCGGCAGCGATCCGAATTTAGTCGGCAGACAGATCACACTCGACGGCCGCAACTACACCGTCATCGGCATCGCGGCCCCACGTTTTCAGTATCCCGAAAAGACCGAAGCCTGGTTGCCGCCGCTGCGGCTCGTTCCCGAGTTGTTCGAAGGAATGGACGTGACGCAGATGCGTGGCATGGGCTACCTGACCGCGGTCGCGCTGTTGAAACCCGGCGTGCCGGTCCAACAAGCAGCGAGCGAGATGGAGACGGTCACGGCGCGTCTCCGGCAGCAATATCCGGAAACAAACAATCGTCGCTTCAATCGAGTTGTTGCCTTGCACGACCACCTGCTTGGCGATTCGAGCCGCATGTTGTTGCTGCTGTTTGGCGCGGTGATGTTTGTGTTGCTGATCGCGTGTGCAAACGTCGCGAACCTGCTGCTGGCGAATGCGGCTTCGCGCCAGAAAGAGATGGCGATTCGTTTCGCGTTGGGTGCATCGCGTTGGCGCGTGATGCGGCAACTGCTGACCGAGAGCACGATGTTGGCCCTCGCCGGTGGCGCGCTCGGTTTGATGCTTTCGGTTTGGGGCGTCGCGTTGATGACGAAGCTGCTGCCGCAGGACTTCCCGCGCGTGCAGGAGATCGGAATGGATTGGCGCGTGCTCGGGTTTACGCTTGCCGCGTCGATGTTCACCGGATTTCTTTTCGGTTTCGCGCCCGCGCTGCATGTTTCGAAGACCGACGTGCAGGAAGCGATGAAAGAGAGTGGACGTGGCGCGGCGGGAAGTGTGCGCCGCAGTCGTCTGCGTCATGCGTTGATCGTCGCCGAGGTTGCATTGTCGGTTGTGTTGCTGGCAGGCGCGGGATTGCTGTTTCGCAGTTTTCTCCACTTGCACGCAGTTGACGCCGGATTCAGCTCGCAGCAGGTGTTGACTGCAAGACTGTCACCATCAGGGCCGGCTTTCCGCGAAGACGCCGCCATCGCCGACTTCTACGAAAAAGTTATCGAACGAATCAACGCGGTTCCCGGAGTGCAGCACACCGCTTTAATCAACACGCTGCCTTTACTAAAAGGACCAACCACGTCGTTTAGAGTCGAAGGCCGTCCGTTGCTCTCGCGAGATAAATGGGCGCCGGTCAACATGCGCTACGTCAGCGCGGATTATTTCCTTGCGATGAGTGTTCCAGTGCTGCAGGGACGAAGTTTCACCCCACGCGACGACGAAACCGCACCGCTCGTCGTCATGGTCAACGAGGTCGTGGCCCAACGCGATTTTCCCGGCGAGAGCGCGGTGGGCAAACGCCTCAACTTCGGTCGCGTCGACAGCCAGCAACAACCGGTTTGGTCTGAGATCGTCGGCGTAACCGCCAACGTCAGAAACAATGAACTGCGCGAGCAGCCGGACCCCGAGGTCTACTTCTCCGTGCACCAGAGTCCCTTCCGAGGCGTGTCGGTCGTAATTCGATCGAGTGTCGAAGCGGACAGCCTGGCCGGAACTATCAGGCAGGTCGTCAGCGAAGTCGATAAATCCGTGCCGGTATCGGATGTGAAGACGATGGAGCACATCGTCGGCGAGTCAGTCACGCAACCGCGCTTCAATTTGTTTCTGCTTGGATTGTTCAGCGGTCTCGCGTTGCTGTTGTCTGTTGCGGGTATTTACGGAGTCACGGCTTACACGGTGACGCAGCGCACGCACGAACTCGGCATTCGCATAGCGCTCGGTGCGCAGGTCGGCGACGTGTTGCGGATGATCCTCGGTCAGGGAATGGCCGTGATCGGCGTCGGGATCGCTATCGGTCTGGTCGCGGCGTTTCTGCTGATGCGGTTGCTGAAGAGTTTGCTGTTTGGCGTGAGCGCCACGGATCCGTTCACGTTCGCCGGCATCACTCTTGTTTTGATCGGCGCCGGACTGCTGGCCTGTTACATCCCGGCGCGGCGCGCGACGAAAGTCGATCCGCTGGAAGCGTTGAGATACGAATGAAATTGAACTTTGGCCTTTGGTCTTAGGTCTTTGTAAGAGCAACCAAGACCAAAGACCAAAGGCCTAACGTAAAAAATGAACACCTTCTTCAAAGACATCCGATACGGATTGCGAAGCCTGTTGCGGCAACCGTCGTTCACGATCGTGGCGGTGCTCACAATCGCGCTCGGCATCGGCGCCAACACCGCGATTTTCAGTCTCGTGAACGCCGTGCTGTTGCGCGCGCTGCCGTTTCAGAGTCCCGAGCAGTTGGTATCGGTCGGTAAGGCGCCCGGCGAAGGTGGTCTGCCGGGAATCGCGGGTTTTCAGTATCTCGCGTGGCAAGAGAAGAGCACTTCACTCGACGGCATCGCGGCCTACACCGACAACAACTACAACCTGATCGGAAACGGCGAACCGGAACGCATCTCGTGCGCGCAGGTTTCCGCCAGCCTGTTTCCCACACTCGGCGTGCAACCACTCGCGGGCCGCACCTTTCAGCCCGAAGAAGATCGTCGCGGACAGGACCTGGTCGCAGTTGTCAGCGAAGGTTTTTGGGAGCGTCGTTATGGCCGCGATGCGTCTCTGATCGGCCGCACGATCCAGCTTGACGATAAGAGGTATACGGTAGTCGGCATCATGCCGGCGAGTTTTCGTTACCCGGGTGACTTCGAGATCTGGTTGCCACTCGCGCTCGATCCGATCAGGGAGACGCAGGGCGACTTTCTGAGTCTGGTTGAAGTCATGGGCCGCTTGAAGCCGGGTGTGTTGGTCCAACAAGCGCAGGCGGAGTTGAATCTCATCTCGCAGCAGGCGGTCGCCGAACGTAAAGACAAAGTGTCGGTCGCGAGTTTGGAGATACAGCCGTTGCACCAACAACTCGTCGCCGGCGTTCGTCTCACGTTGCTGGTCCTATGGGGCGCAGTTGGCCTCGTGATGCTGTTGGCGTGCGCGAACGTAGCGAACCTCATGTTGGCGCGCACTGTTGCGCGGCAACGCGAGATGGCAGTAAGGGCGGCGGTCGGCGCTCGTCGTTGGCAACTCATTCGCCAACTGCTTGCCGAGAGTTTGCTACTCGGCGTCCTTGGTGGAGCGTTAGGGTTGCTGTTTGCGATTTGGAGCGTGAGCGCGATCGCGTCGCTCGTGCCGGAAGGATTCGCCAGTTCCGTTCACAACCTGGACGCGATAAAGCTCGACTGGCGCGTGTTTGGGTTCACGTTGGCGATCTCGCTGTTCATGGCCCTGGTCTTCGGTCTCTTTCCGGCCCTCAGCGGATCGAGACCGGATCTGCTGAGATTGCTGCGCGAGGGCAGCACGCGCAGCCTGATGAGTTTTGGTCTGCGCAGTATGCGAGGCTGGCTGGTCGTTACAGAACTCGCGCTCGCTCTCATCCTGCTGCTCGGCGCGGGACTGCTCGTCAGAAGTTTTCGCCAATTAACCACCATAGATCTCGGATTCAATCGAGAGAACGTGCTGATGGCGCGCATCAACCTGCCGCGCTCGGTATATCGCACCGAACCGCAGACCGTGGCTTTCCAGCGACAATTGATCGAGCGTGTGAAAGCGCTGCCCGGCGTGCAGTCGACCGGCACGATCAATCACACGCCGCTTTCCGGTTTTGGCGTGATTATCTTTACGGGAATCGAAGGCCAACCGCCGCCCGACCGCGAGAAAGATCCACCTCTCGGCGTGGGCACGGTTTCGCCTGACTATTTCCGGACGTTGCAGATACCGCTCCTCAGCGGCCGCTTCAACGACGCAAACGATCGTGCCGGCTCACCCAAAGTGGCCGTCGTCAACCGCGCGTTTGCGCAACGTTACTTTCCCGCCGGCGATGTCCTGGGCAAGCGCGTGGGCTTCGGTTGTGAAGACGGTCTGTGCACGACCATAGTCGGCGTCGTCGGCAACGTGAAACAGGAAAGCATCACGGCGGACGTGATGCCCGAGATCTACGTGCCGTTCGAGCAGATGCCGATGAATGGCCTGACGCTGTTTGTTCGCACCACCGGCAATCCCGCGGATCTCGCGAGCGCGTTGCGCAGCGAGGTGTTTGCGATCGACAAGAACCAGCCTGTTTTTAGCGTGATGACGTTGGACCAGCGCGTCGTGGAAACGATCGCGGTGTCGCGTTCGCTGATGCTGTTGTTTTCCGGATTTGCGTTGCTGGCTCTTGTGCTCGCGTGCGTGGGTATTTACGGAATCGTTTCGTACGCGGTGAGCCAGCGGACGCGCGAGATCGGTATTCGCATGGCGCTCGGCGCGCGTGCCGTCGACGTGCTGCGGCTGATTTTGAAGAACGGGATGATGCTCGTGTTGGCGGGAATCGTCATCGGCGTCGCCGGCGCGCTGGCGCTGACGCGATTTCTGACGACGTTGTTGTTTGGCGTGACTCCGACAGACACGCTGACGTTCGTGGTGGTTTCGTTGGTGTTGATTGGCGTGGCGTTGATCGCGTGCCTGATTCCGGCACGACGCGCCACGAAAGTCGATCCACTTGAAGCATTGAGATATGAATGATTGGGGCTTTGGTCTTGGGTCTTTGGTCTTAGGTCTTTGCACAAAGCACAAAGCTCCAAGACCAAAGACCAAAGATCAAAGATCAAAGATCAAAATACAAAAATGGACACATTCTTCAAAGATCTGCGTTACGGCATTCGCACACTCTCCAAGCGACCGGGCTTTGCTCTGATCGCGATTGCGACACTCGCGCTTGGCATTGGCGCTAGCACCGTGATCTTTACCGTTGTCGACGCGGCGCTGCTGCGCGGACTTCCCTACAGAGAACCCGATCGCCTGTATCACTTGTGGGAGAAGACGCCGAAGCAGGAATTCTCGAAGCGCGAGTTCTCATATCCCGACTACCAGGATTACCAGCAGAACAACGTCTTCGAAGGACTCGCAGGTTACACCGGCGGCAACGCCTTGCTGAGTGGCTCAGGTGAGACGGAGAGCATTCCCGCGCCGCGCGTCACGGCAAACTTCTTCACGGTGCTCGGCGTCGAGCCGCTCGTTGGCCGTACGTTCCAACAGGGCGAAGACACACCCGGCACGCCCAAAGTCACGGTGCTTACCTATGGCTTCTGGCAGCGAAAGTTCGGCGGCGATCCGGGCGCGATTGGTCAGTCTGTAACGATCAATGGCGAACCGCACACGATTGTCGGCGTGTTGCCCGCCAGCTTTCAGTTCGCAATGCGAGCCGCGGACGTCTGGCTTCCGTATCAGCCCACGCAAAACCAACTCACGCGACGCTTCATGCACGGCACAAACGTGATTGGCCGTTTGAAGCCCGGCGTCACGGCGGAACAGGCGCAATCGGAGTTGGACGTCATCGCCGGCCGCATCGAGCAACAACACAACGATTCGCACGCGGGGGTAAACGCGCGCGTGGTTCCGTTGCAGGAAGAGATCGTCGGCACAGTGCGGCCAATTCTGTTGGTGCTGCTTGCCGCCGTCGCCTTCGTCCTCTTAATCGCTTGCGCAAACGTCGCCAGTCTTTTGTTAACGCGATCGATCTCGCGGCAAAAGGAAGTCGGCATTCGCGCGGCCCTCGGCGCGACCCGCGGGCGAGTGATTCGCCAGTTACTGACTGAATCGTTGCTGCTCTCGTTAGCCGGCGGCGTGGCCGGCATCCTGATCGCTTACTGGGGCGTGCCGGCGCTCGTCGCCACCCTTCCGCAAAACCAACTCAACGCGTTGCCGTTTCTCAAGACGGTGCAAATCGATCTCAGCATTCTCGGTTTCTCGCTCGGCCTTTCGTTATTGACCGGGCTCATCTTCGGCATCGTGCCGGCGTTGCAGTCTTCACGTCTCGATCTCAACGAAGTGTTGAAGGAAGGCGGACGGCATGCAACAGCCGGCGCTGGACAGCGGCTGCGCAGCGCGCTGGTCGTCGGCGAGATCGCGATGGCCGTCGTGTTGTTGATCGGCGCGGGGCTGATGATGAAGAGCCTCATGAGGCTGTTGCAAACCAACATCGGCTTCAACACGGAGAACTTGTTGACGATGACGGTGGTCCTGCCGCCCGCGAAGTACACCGACAACAATCCGCGCATCAATTTCAACACTCAGCTTCAGGAGCGGGTGCAATCGCTGCCGGGCGTAAGCGGCGTTGGCACAGTGGACATTCTTCCGGTGAACGCCGGCAACACGACCCGTTTCACCATTGACGGCGATCCGCTGCCGGCGCCGGGCAAAGAAACCGAAGCCAACATCCGCGTCGTCAACGATAGTTACTTCCAGACGATCGGCGTTCCTTTGATTGCCGGCCGCTTGTTTGACGCGCGCGATCACGCGCAAACGCCGGTTGCGGTGATCATCGGCAAGACGATCGCCGATCGCATGTTTGCCGGACGCGATCCGGTGGGAATGCGTTTGCGTTATCCGTCCGTACAAGTCGATCCGATAACCATCGTCGGCGTCGTCGGCGACGTGAAGATCACCGGTCTCGATGAAGCGGTCAAGCCGGTGCTTTATTACTCGTACCGGCAAAGCCCCGGCCTGGCGGCAAACCTCGTCGTTCGCACCAACTCCGATCCGGCGTCACTGGCAGCAACGGTTCGCGGTGAAGTGCGCAATCTCGAGTCGGACGCCGCGATTCTGAACGTCAACACGATGGACGGAATGATCTCGCAAACGCAGGCGTCGTTCATCAGGCGTTTTCCGGCGTTGATGATCGGCATCTTTGCGGGCGTGGCGTTGTTACTGGCGTCGATCGGCATCTACGGCGTTGTCTCTTATTCGGTTAGTCAACAGATTCATTACATCGGCATTCGCATGGCGCTCGGGGCTGGACCAGCAGACATTCTCAAGATGGTTCTGAAACAGGGAATGGTGCTGGCGCTTGCGGGTCTCGCGATTGGCGTCGTCGCGGCGTTGTTGTTGATGACGTTGTTGACGAGTTTGTTGACGACGTTGCTTTACGAGGTGAAGACCACCGACATCACAACCTTCGCCATCGTCACGGGAACGTTGTTCGTAGTTGCGCTGCTCGCCTGTTACCTCCCGGCGCGCCGCGCGACGAAAGTCGATCCGTTGGTTGCGCTGAGGTACGAATAAAGAGGGTCTTTGGTCTTTGATCTTTGGTTTTTGGTCTTGGCTCGGTGCTTAGTGCTCGCAGCAAAGACCCAAGGCCAAAGTCCCAAGACCAAAGTCCCAAGACCAAAGTCCCAAGACCAAAGATCAAAGATCCAACGAAGGAGTCCGAAATGCTTCACGACATGCGTTATGCGCTCAGAATGTTGTTGAAAAAGCCCGGGTTCACGATCATCGTCGTTCTCACACTCGCTTTGGGGATCGGCGCTAACGCGGCGATCTTCTCGGTCGTCAAGGGCGTGCTGCTCAATCCGTTGCCGTATCCCGATCCGGAACAGTTGGTGACGATCCACCAGAGCAAGCCGAACTTCGAAACCGGCGCAATGCCGTACCTCAACTTCGTCGACCTGCAACGCGAGAACCAAACGTTCTCGTCGATGGCTATCTCGCGTGGCACCGGTTTCACTTTGCTCGGCGCGGGCGAAGCGGAACGAGTGACGGCGCGCATGGTCTCTGCTGATTTCTTCACTGTCTACGGCATCAAGCTCGCGCGCGGCCGAAACTTTAGCGCTGACGACGATCGCAGAGGCGCCGATCCGGTGACGATCATCAGCGACCGGCTGTGGTCGCGGAAGTTCAACTCGGCTGCCGATCTGACCGAACGCAGTATCACGCTCGACGATCGCAGCTATCGAGTCGTCGGAATCCTGCCGTCTACATTCACCGCCAGCACCGCCGACGTTTACGTGCCCCTCGGCGCGTGGAACAGCCCGGCACTGCAAAACCGCAGCGCTGCGCTTGGCATACACGGCATCGGTCGTATCAAACCCGGCGTCACTTTCGCGCAGGCGCAAGGGGATCTCGATCGCGTGATGCGATCGCTCGCCGAGACCTATCCGGCGAACAATAAGGGACACGGCGCGAAGATCATTCGTCTTAAAGAACGGCTCGTCGGCGACGTCGAACCCGTCTTGTTGATGTTGTTTGCGGCGGTCGGGCTGGTATTGCTGATCGCCTGCGTCAACGTCAGCAACCTGATGCTTGCGCGAGCCACTGGAAGGACGCGCGAGTTCGCGATTCGCGCGGCATTGGGGGCGAGCCGCTGGCGTTTGCTGCGCCAGTCGTTGGTTGAAAGCACGTTGCTGGCGCTCGTCGGCGGCGCTGCTGGTCTGTTGCTCGCGGCGTGGGGCACGACGGCGGCGATCAAGTCTCTGCCGACAGCATTGCCGCGCCAGGAAGAGATCCAACTCGACGTGCGCGTGTTGCTCTTCACGCTTGGTCTTTCACTGCTCACCGGAATCATCGCCGGCGGTATTCCTGCGTTCAGGACTTCACGATCGCGCTTCAACGAAGCGTTGAAAGAGAGCGGTCGCGGCGCGAGCACGTCACGCGCGCGGGCGCAGGGCATTTTTGTCGTCGCCGAGATGGCGATGGCCCTCGTGTTGTTGATCAGTGCCGGCCTGTTGATTCGCAGTCTCAATGCGCTTTGGAACGTCGATCCCGGATTCAATCCTGACAAGGTGATGAGTTTCGGCGTCACGTTTCCGCCTTCGATGCGCAGTTCGACCGCTGATGCGAGCCGCGCGTACTTGCGCGATCTCGGTCGCCGGTTGAGCGAGACGCCGGGCGTCAACGCCGTCTCGCTGACGGCGGCAGCCGCGCCGATGATCAGCGAAGACGATCGTTATTTCTGGGTCGACGGCGGACCGACGCCGGCGAGCACCAACGAAATGCACATGGCGCTGTTTTACGTCGTCGAGCCCGGATACCTGCCGGCCCTCGATATCAAGGTGAAGCGAGGACGCTTTTTTACCGACCAGGATGACGAACGCGCGCCGCGCGTGATCGTGATCGACGACATGTTGGCCCAACAACGTTTCCCCAACCAGGATCCGATCGGCAAGCGGCTGCATCTCGACGACCAGGGTGATCCGTACGAGATCGTCGGCGTTGTGGGTCACGTGAAGCAGTGGGGACTCGACAAGGACGAACAAAATTTACAAGCACAGATGTACGTGCCGTTTCGCGCCGCGTCCGATCAGGAGGTTGAGGGGACCGGCGGCATGAGCGTTGTTTTACGTGCCGGCGACAATATTGGACCATCGTTCTTCACTTCGATTCGCGATGCGGTGCAGCAGCAGAACAGTCAAAACGTGATCTCGAACGCGCAAACGATGAATGAAGTGATTGCCGACTCGTTGGCCCAACGCCGCTTCTCGATGATCGTGCTTGGAGCGTTTGCGGCGGCGGCGCTGTTGCTGGCGAGCCTGGGGATTTACGGGGTCATTTCTTATCTCGTGGGCCAACGCACGCGCGAGATCGGCATTCGCGTCGCACTCGGCGCGTCGCGCCGCCAGATCCTGACGCTGGTCCTGGGTCATGGCTTGAAGATGACGCTCGCGGGCGTGGTTGTTGGTCTCGTCGCCGCGTTCGGCCTGACGCGATTGATGCGAACGATGCTGTACGGCGTCCGTGCCACCGACCCGGTCACGTTCATCATCATCGCGGTTCTGTTGACGGTCATCGCGTTGCTTGCCTGTTACCTGCCCGCGCGGCGCGCGACGAAAGTCGATCCGCTGGTCGCGCTCCGAAACGAGTAAACCTGGAGAACTGATGCATACGTTGCTACATGATCTGCGTTACGGCTTTCGCATGTTGTTCAAGCAAAAAGGGCTCACTGCGATTGCCTTGTTGTCGCTGGCGTTGGGTATCGGAGCGAACACTGCGTTGTTCAGCGTCGTCGACGCGATGCTCCTGAAAATGTTGCCCGTGAAAGAGCCGGAGCGGTTGGTCCTGTTTCGCTCCGTCGCGCCGCGCGAGTTCAGCGCAGGCAGTTACACCGGCAACTCCAACACGGATCCTGCGACCGGCGAACGCACGATGACGTCGTTCGCCTACCAGAGCTACCAGCGGATGCGCGAACAACAAGGCCCGTTATCGGATCTCTTTGCGTTCGGCAACGTCGGGTTGAATGTAAGCGCTGACGGGCAGGTCGATGTGGCGAGTGGACAAGCCGTCTCCGGAAACTACTTCGCCGGTCTCGGCGTCCACCCGTTTCTCGGGCGCACATTGACCGATGAAGACGACAAACCTGGTGTCACTCCAGTCGCCGTTTTGAGCCATCGATACTGGGAAGAACGTTTCGGCAGCGATCGCTCCATCGTCGGCAAACAGGTCAATCTCAACAACGCCGCGTTCACTGTGATCGGCGTAACGCCTCCGGGATTCGACGGCGCGATGGGCATCGGTTCGACTCAGGACGTAACAGTTTCGTTGCAGCAAGCTGAAGCCCTGTTGTTAGTGGACCGCCAGCGTTCTTACATGAGTGGCGGAGGCATTTGGTGGTTGCGAGTGATGGGCCGGCTCAATCCCGGCGCGACGAGAGAACAAGCCCAGGCGCAACTGGAAAATGCGTTTCAGCAATCAGTAGTCGAACATCGAGCCGCGCGACAGGCGCAAGCCGCGTCGCAGGGCGGTAACAAGATCGCCGATCTCGATCCGAAACAGTATCCCCGGCTCTTTGCCGATCCCGGCGGCCAGGGCGAGATGAACAGGCGGCAATACTACGCGCCGTCGCTCTACCTGTTGCTTGGCGTCGTCGGGCTGGTCCTGCTGATTGCTTGCGCCAACGTCGCGAACCTGTTGCTGTCGCGCGCGGCGTCGCGACAAAAAGAGATCGGTTTGCGACTCGCTCTCGGCGCGAGCAGGTGGCGGCTCATTCGCCAGTTGCTGACTGAAAGCGTGTTGTTGTCACTGCTCGGCGGTGCGTTTGGAACAGTCTTCGCCATCTGGATCAAAGACGGGCTTCTCGCCGTCAGCGATTGGGGCGGACGCGGCATGCGCGCGCTCGAACCTCAACTCGATTGGCGCGTGCTCGGTTTTACGTTCGGACTCTCGCTCATCACGGGAATTGTCTTTGGTCTCGCACCTGCCTGGCGCACGACAAAACTGGATCTCACGCCCGCGCTGAAGGAATCAGGACGCTCGTCGAGCGCGGTCCATCGTTCGTGGCTGAGCCGCGGACTCGTCGTGTTTCAGGTGGCGTTGTCGCTGTTACTGCTCGTCGGCGCCGGCCTGTTTGTTCGCACGCTGGTCAACCTGCAACGCGTCGATCCGGGCTTCAACGCGCAGAACCTTTTGCTGTTCGAAGTCGCGCCGGGATTGATCGGATACAAAGACGATCAGCTTAGACAGACTTATCAACGCATCGGCGAGCGCGTTGAAACAGTGCCCGGCGTTCAGGCGGTCACTTTCTCGCGCATGGCGTTGTTGGCCCAGGGCGCAAGCTCGAGCAGTGTGTTTCTGCGTGAGGACTTGAACCAGACGCCTGATTCCGAAGGGCGAATCAAGCCGCGTGGCGACGGCTACCGCCATTCAGTGCGCGAGAATTTTCTGGAGACGATGGGAATTCCACTCCTTCAGGGACGCACTTTCACGTCGCACGATGCCGCCAACACGCCGAAAGTCGCGGTCGTCAATCAAACTTTCGCCGACAAGTATTTCCCCAACGAGAATCCGATCGGTAAACGCTTCACGTTTGATACTGCCAAACCCGACGAGATCGAGATCGTCGGCCTCGCTAAAGACGCGAAGTACACGCGGCAACGCGACGAGATACCGCCGACGGTTTACCAGTCGTTTCGACAGGATCGCCCGTTCCAAACTGGAGTTTTCGAAGTGCGCACGGGCGGTGATCCGAATGCCGTGATAGCCGCAATTCGTCAGGCTGTTAAAGAGGTCGAGCCGAATTTGCCTGTTGGCGCTGTGCGGACGCAGATCGAACAGGCTGATGACACGCTGCGCATGGAACGTCTGTTTGCGAAGTTGCTGACGCTGTTTGGACTGTTGGCCCAACAGCTTGCCGCGATCGGTTTGTTTGGCGTGTTGGCGTACATGGTGTCGCAACGCACGCAGGAGATCGGGATTCGCATGGCGCTCGGCGCGCAAGGCTCGACGGTCATGAAGATGATCGTGCGGCAGGGCATGGTGCTCGCGCTGATTGGCGTGGTGCTGGGACTGATCGGCGCTTACGTGTTGACGAAGTACCTGGAGAGTTGGGTGAAGTTGTCGGACATGTTGTTCGGCGTGAAAGTTTCCGATCCGTTTACTTACGGTTTGATCGCGGTGCTGCTGAGCGTAGTGGCGCTGATCGCGTGTTACATCCCCGCGCGGCGAGCGACGAAAGTCGATCCGCTGGTCGCATTGCGAAATGAATGAGAGGTTGCTGATGGGTTCCTTGCTGCAAGATCTGCGTTACGGATTGCAAATGCTGTTGACGCACCGGGCTTTCACGGCGATTGCCGTGTTGACGATCGCGATCGGCGTCGGCGCGAACACTGCGTTGTTCAGCGTCGTCGACGCCGTGTTGCTCAAGAAGTTGCCGGTCAACAAACCCGACGAACTCGTGCTGCTGAACGCAACCTGGAACCCGGACAAATTTTCCATGGGCGGGTTCTACGGCAGCAATCGTTTCGATCGCGATGCCGGAGTGACTGTCGGCACCTCCTTTCCGTTGCAGACCTACAAGCGGCTGCGACAGGAACCCGGCGCGCTTTCGGATGTCTTTGCTTTCTCCGACGTCGACATGAATCTCAACACCGGGGGCCAGGCCGAGGTCGTTAGCGGACAGGCCGTTTCCGGTAACTACTATTCCGCGCTCGGCGTGCCGGCGATTGTCGGCCGCACCCTAACCGACGCCGACGACTATGCCTCGTCCGCGCCAGTCGCCGTTCTGAGTCATCGCTTTTGGACCGAGCGTTTCAACGCCGATCCTTCGATAGTAGGCAAACAAGTCAACATCAATAACGTCGCGTTCACGATCGCCGGCGTCACGCCACCTGAGTTCGTGGGGACGATGGACGTAGGCTCCGCGCAGGACGTCACGATCCCGATCGCGTGGGAGCCGCAGATTTCGGGCGAGCGCAGCCTGATGAGTGGCGCGGGTCTTTGGTGGCTGCGAATTATGGGCCGGCTCAAACCCGGCGCGACGATCGCGGAAGCACAGGCCAGTCTCGCTGGTCCATTTCAACAATCGGTGCTCGAACATCACGCGGCGCGTTCGTCGCGAGCGCAGAATCCGCTGCGCACGGTCGAACTGAAAGACATGCCGCGTCTCGGCGTCGATTCCGGCAGCCAGGGCGAGATGAACTGGCGCAGGGAATTCGCAAGACCGTTGCGAGTGTTGTTTGGCGTTGTCGCGCTCGTGTTGCTGATCGCGTGTGCAAACGTCGCCAACCTGTTGCTGGTCCGCGCTTCGTCGCGCCGCAAAGAGATCGCAGTACGACTGGCGCTCGGAGCAAGCCGCGCGCGGTTAGTCCGCCAATTGATGACCGAGAGCATTCTGTTGGCCGTCGCCGGCGGCGGGCTCGGGATCTTGTTTGCACTGTGGATCAAAGATGGACTGCTGGTGGCGACGGAGTGGGGCGGCAGGCAAATGAGCGCCCTGACGCCGCAACTCGATCTGCGAGTGCTTGGCTTCACGCTCGGTCTCACCTTCTTGACGGGAATCATCTTCGGCATCGTGCCCGCCTTGCGCGCGACGCGTCTCGATCTAACGCCGACGCTGAAAGACACGGGGCGCAGTTCGAGCGTGGTGGCGCGATCGTGGCTGAGCAGATCGCTCGTGGTGGTCCAGGTTTCCGTCTCCGTGTTGTTGCTGATCGGCGCGGGTCTCTTAGTCAAGACCTTGCGCAATCTCAAGAACGCCGAGCTTGGTTTCAACGCGAACAACCTGTTGCTGTTCAGCGTCGATCCGAGCCTAATCGGCTATCGCGAAGAGCAACTGGCAAGGTTGTACGAGCAGATGTTCAGCCGGTTGGAAGCCGTGCCGGGCGTGGAGTCGGTGACGTTCTCGCGGCATCCGCTGCTGGCCTGGAGTTCGACGACAGATTCGGTCTATCTGCCGCACATGCTTGGACCAGATGGAAAACCGCGCGAACGAATCGCGAAGGTCCACTACGTGCGCGAAAACTTCCTGCCGACGATGGAGATCCCGTTGCTCAGCGGACGCCAGTTGACGGACCACGACAACGCGCGCGCGCCGCGGGTGGCTGTGGTGAACAAGTATTTTGCTCTCGTCTATTTCGGCGGCGATCTGAACCCGGTCGGGAAGCGATTCAGTTTCGATCCCGAGAAGCCGGGTGACATCGAGATCGTCGGCATGGCTGAAGACGCGAAGTACACGAGCCAGCGGCAGGATATCGAACCGACGGTTTATCTCCCGTGGCGGCAAACGCTGCGTTCGGTGAACAGGACGACGTTTGAGGTTCGCACCAAGGGCGATCCGCTCGGCGTTGTGAGTGGCGTGCGAGAGGCGGTGCGGGAAGTAGATGGCAACCTGCCGGTCAGCAATGTCCGGACACAGCTCGCGCAGGCAGATGAAACGTTGTCGATGGAGCGGTTGTTTGCGAAGTTGCTGGCGCTGTTTGGATTGATCGCGCAACTGCTCGCGGCGATCGGTTTGTACGGCGTGATGGCGTATTCCGTTTCGCAACGCACGCAGGAGATCGGCATTCGCATGGCGCTGGGCGCGAATCGCGGAAACGTGCTGCGCATGGTCCTGCGGCAGGGAATGGTGTTGACGATCGTCGGCGTGGCGATTGGCGTCGGGGCTGCGTTTGTGTTGACGAAGTACCTGGAAACGTTGACGAGCATGTTGTTTGGCATCGAGGCGCGAGATCCGGTGACGTTTATCGTCATTCCTGTCGGCCTCGTGCTCGTCGCCCTCGTGGCCTGCCTCGTGCCGGCGCGTCGCGCAACGAAAGTGAATCCGTTAGTGGCGCTTAGATACGAGTGAGGGGTGAAAACTATGTGGGAAGCTTTTAAGCAGAACTTGAGTTTCAGTGTGCGCACACTGATGAAGAACCCCGGCTTTGCTGTAACTGCCGTGTTGACACTCGCTCTCGGGATCGGCGCGACGACGGCGATGTTCAGCGTGGTCTATGCCGTGTTTGAGCCGATGCCTTATCCGAAGCCGGATCAACTTGTCATGATCTGGGCCAGGACGCCCGGCAGCAACAGAAGCTCCGTGCCGACCACGGAACTGGTCGAGTGGCGACAGCGCAGCAGCTCGTTTGAGTATATGAACGGATGGAATGGCGCTTCGTTCAATCTGTCGAGCGGTGATCGGCCGGAACAAGTACCGGGCTCACGACGAACACCGGGTTTCTTCACGATGGAAGGAATGCCGTTGCTGCTTGGCCGTGACTTCCTCCCGGAAGAAGGCCATCCGGACAACAACCACGTTGTGATACTCAGCCATCGTTTGTGGTCTCGCCAGTTCAACGCAAACCCGGATCTCGTCGGCAAACAGATCCGGATGAACGGCGAGCCATACACCGTCGTCGGCGTGATGCCGCCCGGCATGTACGATCGTTTCAACTCTCAGTTGTGGGTGCCGCTCTCGTGGCGCACCGAAGACCTCACGCGCGATCCGAGTTTCATGCTCGTAATGGCGCGTTTGAAAGACGGCGTCACGATCGCGCAGGCGCAGGCCGAAATGGACCAGGTTGCCGCGCAACTGCAACAGGAGTTTCCAAAAACTAATGCGAACCGCAGCGTCAGCGTCGAACCTTTGCACCTCAACTTCGTCACAGAGTCGACGCGCCGCAATCTGTGGCTGCTGCTGGGAGCGGTCGCGTTCCTGTTGTTGATCGGCTGCGTCAACGTCGCGAATTTGTTGTTGGCCCGCGGCGCGTCACGGCAAAGAGAAGTCGCGGTGCGCGCGGCTTTGGGCGCGTCGCGCAAGCGTTTGTTCGCTCAGTTTTTGACCGAGAGTTTTGTGCTCGCCGTTATCGGCGGAGTGCTCGGAGTTCTACTCACCGGGATCCTCATCGACGCGATCACGGCAGTTATGCCGCCGGTCGGAACGATGCTGCCGTCTGAAGCGACTATCAGGATGAGTATTCCGGTCCTGATCTTTTCGATTGCGGTGGCCATGATCGCGGGAATGTTGTTTGGCGTGGCCCCCGCGTGGCAGGCAACACGTCTCGATCTCAACGAAGTGCTCAAACTCGGCGGGCGCAGCGGCGCTGCGGGCCTGAGACGCAAAGCGCTTCGTCTTCTCGTCGTCGCCGAATTTGCACTCGCCCTCACTTTGCTTGCGACAGGTGGATTGGCCCTGCGCGGCTTCTGGAACCTGACGCGCATCGATCTCGGTATTCAAACGCAAAACCTGCTTACGTTCCGCCTGCCTGTTCCCGAGCGGCGGCTTGCTGGTCCAGACCAGATCAGATCGTATTACGGCTCGTTGCTCGAACGGATTGAAGCTGTTCCCGGGGTCGAGAAAGCGGCTGCGATGACGGGCACGCCGGGCAGTGGTCCAGGCATGGGCGCGCGGTTCACGATCGTGGGCCAGCCGGTCGATCCCGAGCGGCGGCTCAACACGGCGTTTCAAATAGTGACGCCGGGATACGTCGACACGCTCGGGATTCGCATGACCAAAGGCCGCAGCCTGAACGAGCACGACACTGCGACCGGCATGCGCGTCGCGACGGTCAACGAACATTTTGTGAAGCGCTACCTGGCGGATGTCGATCCGCTCACGCAGAAGATCGCGGTGCCGGAGTTTATTCCGGGCGCGCCGCGAGGAAAGCCGGTCGAGTGGCAGATCGTCGGCGTGTTTCACAACGTGCGTGGCGCAGGCGATCGTGAAGACATTCCCGAGATCAACGTTCCATTCGCGCAGAGCCCGTGGCCGCAGGCGTCGATGGCGATCAGGACTGCGGGCGATCCGAAGGCGTTGCTCAACAGCATTACCGCAGCGGTGGGTTCAGTCGATCCGGAGCTTCCCGTGGCTAGTCCGCAAACGGTTGACGAGATCGTCAGTGAGTCGTTGGCGATCGATCGTTTCAGCGTGGTGTTGTTTGCGAGTTTTGGCGCACTCGGGCTGTTGCTGGCTGCGGTTGGAATTTATGGCGTGATGGCTTTTGGCGTGGCCCAACGCACGAGGGAATTCGGGATTCGCATGGCGCTGGGCGCACAGCGAGCGGGCGTGGTCGGACTCGTACTGCGCGAAGGAACGATCCTGGCCGTTGTCGGAGCGGCGATCGGTTTGATCGGCGCTTATCTCGTCGGCCGGGCAATGCAGTCGACGTTGTTCGGCGTCGGCGCATTCGACGTTGCTGCGTTTGGCGGGATCTTCTTCCTGCTGCTGATGGTGGCGCTCGTGGCGTGCCTGGTTCCGGCGTGGCGAGCGAGCACGGTCGAACCGATGGAGGCGTTGCGAGACGAGTGAGTTAACGATAGATGTTGCAGGGTTTTATTTACGGTCTTCGTTGGTTACGCAAGCATCCCGGCTTCACGGCGTTGTCCGTGTTGACCCTGGCTGCCGGCATCGGCGTCAACACGGCGATGTTCAGCGTGGTCCATGCGGTGCTGCTGAAACCGTTGCCTTACGCGGAACCGGATCGCATCGTGTGGATGACTGAATCGGGACCGGAAGTGAGTAATCGCTGGGTCTCGTATCCGAACTTTGTCGACTGGCGCGAGCGCAACCAGGTCTTCGAATCGATGTCGACCTTCCGCGGCTGGTTCGTAAACCTCACCGGTTCCGATCAACCGGAAAACATCAACGCTCGCATGGTAACGGCGGGTTACTTCAAGGTGATGCGGGCCACGCCGCAGCTCGGCCGTGATTTCAGCGAAGCCGACGACCAACCCGACGCGCCACTCGTAGCGATCCTCAGTCACACATTCTGGCAGCAACGTTTTGCGGGCGATCCGAATGTCGTCGGTAAGCAAGTGATACTCGACGACAAGAGCTACGCGGTGATCGGCGTGATGCCCGCGAGCTTTGTGCACCAGGGACCACCGCCGTTGTGGTTGCTGATGGGACCGATGAACTGGAAAGAGCGTGACGTGCGCACCGGCGGCTCGGTTATCGCGCGCTTGAAACCCGGCGTAACGATCGACCAGGCGCGCGCTGAGATGAACCGCGTCTCGCAGCAACTCTTTCAGGAGCATCCGACAGCCAATGCCGGCGCTGATTCAGTCACCGTCGTTTCACTGCAGGACAACATCACGCGCAATGTCGGCACGGCTTTGAAGATCCTCTTCGGCGCTGTCGGTCTCGTGTTGCTGATTGCCTGCGCAAACGTCGCGAACCTGTTACTCGCGCGCGGCGCTTCGCGACGAAAAGAGTTTGCCGTGCGTGCGGCGCTCGGTGCTTCGCGTTGGCGCATCGTGCGGCAGTTGTTGCTGGAAAGCCTGCTGCTCGCGATTACCGGCGGCGCGCTCGGATTGGTCGTCGCCTCGTGGGCCATGTCGCTGCTTGCGAAAGTGGCCCACGAAAGCGTGCCGCGCATGGACGGCGTGGCGATTAACGGCCGCGTGCTCGCTTTCAACCTCGGCGCTTCATTATTCACCGGCATTCTCTTCGGCATCGCGCCCGCGCTTCGTTTCTCAAAGACCGATTTACACGAAACTTTGAAAGACAGTGCCGCCACCACGACGGATACACGCGGTAAGAAACTGCGCGGCGCGTTGGTCGTGAGCGAAGTCGCCGTGTCGGTAGCGCTGCTGGTCGGCGCTGGGTTGATGGTCAAGAGTTTGATGGTGCTGTTGAAGTCTGACAACGGGTTCGATCCGAACAGCGTCCTCACGATGAAGCTTAAGGTCTCGCACGGCCGCTATCGCCAACCCGAACAACTCAGCGGCTTGTTGCATCGCGTGTTGCAAACGGTGCAAGCGCAGCCCGGAGTCGACAAAGCCACGCTCTCTGCCAATCTTCCCGGCGTGTCTGATGGCTGGCAGACCGACATCGCACCCGAAGGCCATCGCGCAAACGAACCCGGCGAGCAGATCAACGTCGATTGGTCCATTGTCACCGCCGACTACTTTCAGACGATGAAGATCCCGCTCCTGCGCGGCCGCACGTTTACGCGCGACGAAGACGGGCAGGGAAAACCGGTGGTGATCGTCGACGAAAACCTTGCGCGGCGTTTTTGGCCCAACGAGGACGCGGTCGGCAAACACCTCAAATACGACAGTCCCGCCTGGCACGAGATCGTTGGCGTCGTCCCCGAAGTGCGGCCTTACGGTTCCGAAGCAAAACCGCTGATCAAGATCTATACGCCGATGGGCCGTTCGCCACAACGAAACATGATGCTCTCGATTCGCGCAAAGGATCTCGATCCGGAGTCGCTGACGGCGGCGGTGACGAATGCCATCCGCACGGTCGACAAGGATCTTCCCATCAGCGAAGTTTCGACTTTCGAAAGCATTCTGGCCCGCGAGTCGTCTCCGCGACGTTTCAACGCCGTGCTCTTCGCTGCCTTTGCGGCGCTCGCGCTCGTGCTCGCCGCGACAGGTGTTTACGGCGTGCTTTCGTATTCCGTGTCGCAACGCACGCACGAAGTCGGTATTCGCATGGCGCTCGGCGCGGGCCGGCGCGACGTGCTGCGGTTGTTCATGGGCCAGGGAATGATGCTCGTGTTGCTTGGTTTGGCGATCGGAATCGCGGGCGCGTTTGCGCTCACGCGATTGATGTCGAGTTTGTTGTTTGGAGTTTCAGCCACGGATCTTCTCACCTTTGCGGTGGTCTCAATTGGACTTGTGTTTGTTGGCTTGTTTGCCTGTTACATCCCGGCTCGACGGGCGACGAAAGTCGATCCGTTGATAGCACTGAGGTACGAGTGATGCGCTCAATGATGACACAGATTGTTCAAGACGTTCGCTATGCCGTGCGGATTCTCGCGAAGAACCCCGGCTTTACTTTCGTGGTCGTGCTCACGCTGGCCCTGGGCATCGGCGCCAATGCGGCGATCTTTTCGCTCACCGACAAAGTGTTGCTGCAAAGTCTGCCGGTGCAGAATCCCGACCGGCTCACGGTGCTTTCCGCCTACGATCCAAAAGATGGCCCGAACATCCAAAGCACGTTTTCTTACGCGATGTACCAGGACCTGCGCGATCGCGCCGATGTGTTCAGTGGCGTAATTTGCCGCGGCAGCGCGCAGATGAACGTCAGCTACGCCGATCAGAACGAACGCGTGCGCGGTGAACTCGTCAGCGGCAACTACTTCGACGTGCTTGGCGTGCGTCCGTGGGCCGGCAGACTTTTCAACCAGGACGACGATCGCAATCCCGGCGCGCATCCCGTGGCAGTCCTCAGTTATGGTTTCTGGGAACGGCGCTTCGGTAAAGATCCCAACATCATCGGCAAGACGATCCTCGTCAACGAGCATCCGCTGACGGTCCTCGGCGTGACACCGCCAAACTTCTACGGCATCAGTCTTTCAAACAGCCCCGACGTGCGCGTGCCGATGATGATGACGCCGGTCTTCAACCCGCTGCCGCCGACGCGATTGCAAAGCCGGCGTCATCAATGGCTCAACGTAATGGCCCGCCGCAAGCCCGATGTTTCCCTCGAACAGGCACAGGCTTCACTCGACGTTCTCTATAGGCAGATTCGGGAGTCGGAAGCGCAACAGTTATCGGCAAGTGTTTCAACTTTCAATCGGGAACGATTCCTGGCCGGCAAGATCGCGGTGTTGGACGGCGAACAGGGACTGCGGCATTTGCAAGTCGAGATGCGCACGTCGTTGTTGTTGCTGCTTGGGGCGACCGTCGCAGTGTTGCTCATACTTTGCGCGAATCTCGCGAACCTGATGATGGCCCGCGCCACCGTGCGCGCGCCGGAGACTGCTGTTCGACTCGCGCTTGGCGCGGGACGTTTGCGGTTGTTGCGGCAGTGGTTAACGGAAGGCGTGGTGTTGTCGATCCTGGGCGGCGCGATTGGAATCGCGATCGCGTTGTGGATCAAAGCGGGACTGCTGGCGTTTATGCCGGCTGACTTTCGCGCGAACCTCAATACATCAGACGACTGGCGCTTGTATGCGTTCATTCTCGTGCTCGCGATTGTGATCGGTTTGGCGTTCAGTCTTGCGCCCGCGATTCAGGTGGCGCGGCAGGCGTTCGTTACCGGGTTGCGTCTCGAGACGCGCAGTTTTACTTCGGGTGGACGTTTGTTGAGTTTTCGCAGCGCGTTGATCCTGGTCCAGGTCGCGCTTTCGCTTCCGTTGCTCGTGAGCGCGGCGCTCATGCTCAGGACGTTGCAGAACCTGCGCGCGGTCAATACCGGTTTCAATAAAGAGAACGTGCTGTTCGCGAGTGTGAATCCCGCGCTCAACGGTTACACGCCGGAACGCTCGTTGAACTTCTACAACGACTTGCTGGCGAGAGCGCGTGCTTTGCCTGGCGTTACGTCGGCGAGTCTCGCGTCAGACACGCCGATCTCTGGTGGTTGGGATCAGCTCAGCCTCGTTGTCGAAGGGTATACGCCGCGTGAAGGCGAACGTACGTCGAGCGAAGTCACCGTTGTTTCGAGTGATTACTTCAAAGTGCTTGGCATACCTCTCGTGAACGGTCGCGACTTCAACGAACAGGACCGGCTTGGGAGTCCGAAAGTCGTCATTCTCAACGAGAAGATGGCCCGGCATTTCTTCGGCACCACCGACGTGCTCGGCAAACGCATCGGTCTCGACGAGGTTCCTGACATGACGATCGTCGGCGTCGTCAAGGATGCGCAGTACACCGATATGCGGCGCGATCTTCGTCGTCATTTTTATCTGCCGACGACGCAGGAGAAGCAGTTGACTAATCTCGCGCTGCACGTCAAGACGGCGAGCGAACCGAAGATCGTTGCCGAATCTTTGCGTGCCGAGATGAAGGCGCTCGATCCACATCTGCCGCTTTACGACATCAAGACACTCAGCACCGAGATCGACGAATCGCTCACGCAAGAGCGGCTCGTGACGTGGCTTTCGTGGGCGTTTGGAGGACTCGCCACGCTGCTCACGGCGCTTGGGTTGTATGGCGTGCTGACGTTCTCGGTTGCGCGGCGCACACGCGAGATCGGGATTCGCGTCGCGCTCGGCGCGCAGCGGCGTGACGTGTTTCGACTGATCATGATTCGTGGAGTTGTGCTGGTTGGTGTTGGCGTCTTGTTTGGACTCGCTGCGTCGTTCGCGGTTGCACGATTGATGGAATCGTTGCTCTTCGGCGTCACGCCGAACAACCCGTTAATGCTGGCGCTTGCTTCCGCGGGCCTGATCGTCATCGCGTTGCTGGCGTGCTACATCCCCGCACGCCGCGCGACAAGAGTCGATCCGTTGGAAGCGCTTAGGTACGAATGAGGGAGAGGAGCTTGGATCTTGGATCTTGGATCTTGGATCTTTGGTCTTTGGTCTTTAGCACCGAAGGTGCGTTTGAGGGTGGCCAGGTCTTAGCGCCGAAGGCGCGTTTGAAGGTAGCCAGGGTTTTAGCGCCGAAGGCGCGTTTGAGGGTAGCCAGGGGCAAGTGCGAGCGGAGCGAGCACGCCGCCCCTGGGATAAATGGAGCAGTCTGTTGAGCACCGAAGGTGCGAGAGATTTCTGCCGCTCTTTCAGAACTGAGGTTTTTTTCGTAAGCAAACCAGAGGCTGCGCCTCTGGCTACCTTCTGACGCGCCTTCGGCGCTAAGACGAAACCAGAGACTAAGATCTGAGATCTGAGATCTCAGATCTCAGATCCAAGACCAAAGCCCACAACCCGGAGACCCAAATGCTTCAGGACATCAAATACGGCTTCCGCATGCTGCTCAAACGGCCGGGGTTCACGTTGATCGCAGTGCTCTCGCTTGCGTTGGGTATCGGAGCGAATACGGCGATCTTCAGTTTGCTCGACGCAGTGCTGCTCAAGTCGCTGCCGGTGCAACAGCCGGACAAGCTGGTCCTGTTTGGCAACGGCAAGAACCAGGGCTTGACGAACTCGTTCCCAAATGAGAGTTGGGACCTGTTCTCCTACCCGTTCTACCGCAAGGTGCAGCAAAACAACGACATGTTTTCCGGCGTCGCGAGTGTCCTGAGCATTCCCTGGAACGTGCACGGTTTCGTCAACGGAACCGGCGCCGATATCGAACAGTTCGAAGTGCAACTCGTGTCGGGCACGTACTTCCCGGTGCTTGGCGTGAACGCCCATCGCGGCCGTGTCTTGAACGATGCGGATGACCAGACGCCCGGCGCGCATCCCGTCGCAGTTGCGAGTCACGCTTGGTGGAGCCAACGGTTGGGCGGGGATCCAAACGCCGTCGGCAAAACGATCACGATCGACAACATCGCTTACACGATTGTCGGCATCGCGCCGCGTGACTTCTTCGGCACGACCGTGGGCAGCGCGCCTGACCTGTGGGTGCCGCTGTCGATGGAGAAACAGATGCCGCCCGCGCACTGGGACGGACGAAACTCGGAAGATGCTCAGTCGCTGTTTCTGATCGGGCGTTTGAAAGACGGTGTTTCAACAGAACAAGCGACGAGTGTCGTCAACATGCTCTTCAAACAGACACTCGAAGCGTGGGCCGGCGCGCAACCTGCGCCGCACAGAGTGCAGGCAATGCAGGCGGCAAGGATCGAACTCACGCCCGCCGGTCGAGGATTGTCGAGTTTGCGCGAACAGTTCTCGTTGTCTTTGAAAGTGTTGATGGGTGTCGTTGCCCTCGTGCTGCTGATCGCAAGCGCGAACGTGGCAAACCTGTTGTTGGCCCAGGGTGCAGCGCGGCGCAGAGAGTTTGCCGTGCGGCTGGCGGTCGGCGCTGGCCGGGCGCGGCTCGCGCGGCAGTTGTTCACTGAGAGCGCGTTGCTGGCGTTGCTTGGCGGTGCAGTTGGGATTGCGCTTTCGGTGTGGGGCAGCCGTTTGTTGTTGCTGATGGCTTCGGGTGGTCCGGAGGCGTTGCCGATCGACGTCACGCCAAATCCTCGCGTTCTCGGATTCACTTTTGGCGTCTCGGTATTGTGCGCGATTGTTTTTGGCACTGCGCCTGCACTGCGGGCGTCGCGCATGGAACCAAACACTTCGCTTAAAGGCGGCAAAACCGCGGCGCCGAGCTCGTTGCGCAATCCACTCGGCAAGACGTTCGTGGTGGCGCAGGTCGCGTTGTCGTTGTTGCTGCTGGTCGGCGCTGGATTGTTCGTTCGCACGTTGATCAAACTGCAAAGTATTCCCAGCGGGTTCGACCAGGAAAACGTTCTGCTGTTGAGCGTCGACACCTCGGCGACCGGATTGAAAGCCGACAATCCGCAGGTGCCGGCGTTGCTGCGTGAAGTTGAAGACAGGGTGAAGGCAGTGCCGGGCGTGCAGGGTGCGTCGTTCGCGTTTCTCACTTTCAATCAGGGCTTTTGGACCAGTCCCGCGTTTACGCGCGAACGAGATTTTGCGCAGGGCGAGAGCCGATCGGTCAGGAACAACATCGTCGGACCGGATTTCTTCGACGTCGTGGGACTGGACTTGATAGCCGGTCGTGGTTTTGGTCCACAAGACACTGACAAGTCGCAAAAGGTGGCGGTCGTTAGCGAGTCGATGGCGAAACGTTTCTTTCCAAACGGTTCGCCGCTCGGCAAGCGGTTCGGCATCGAGGGACCAAACTCAGTGGACCAGATCGAGGTCGTCGGCGTGGTGAAGGACGCGAAGTACGGCAGCTTGCAGGAGCAGTTTCGGCCGATGGCGTTCTATTCATACATGCAGCAGCCGGACACGCTCGGCAATCTCGTCGTGCGTGTTTCGGGATCGACTTCCGTCGTGCCGCAGATTCGCCAGGCGATCACGTCGGTCGATCGCAATTTGCCGGTCGACGAGGTCGTCACGCTCTCGGAGCAGATCGGGCGTTCGCTCGTGCAACAGAAGCTCGTAGCGCGACTCGCGACGTTCTTCGGTTTGCTCGCGTTGCTGCTCGCGTGCGTTGGGCTCTACGGAGTGATGTCGTACGGCGTGGCGCGACGCACGAACGAGATTGGCATTCGCATGGCGCTGGGAGCGCGGACGCGGAGTGTTCTCTGGCTCGTGTTGCGCGAGGCGTTGCTGCTTGTGGTGATCGGTTTGGTGGTCGGCGTGTTGACGTCGTTGGCAGTCACGAAGACGGCCGCCAGTTTGCTGTACGAGTTGAAACCAAACGATCCGTTGACGATCGCATTAGCTACGTTGTTGCTGGCCGGAGTCGCGGCCTTAGCGGGTTATCTGCCCGCGAGACGCGCCGCACGAGTTGATCCGATGGTTGCGTTGAGAGATGAATGAAGATTGGGGCTTTGGATCTTAGATCTTAGATCTTAGATCTTAGATCTAGGTCTTGGGTCTTGGGTTTTTAGCACCGAAGGTGCGGCTAGAGGGTAGCCAGGGGCAAGTGCGAGCGGAGCGAGCATGCAGCCCCTGGGATAAAAGAAGCAGCCTGTCGAGCACCGAAGGTGCGACAGATAAACGCAACTTCTGTCGCTCTTTCAGAGCTCTTGCGGTTTTCTTAACGGATCCAGGGGCTTGCGCCCCTGGCTACCTTATGCAGCGCCGTTGGCGCTAGGAGCCATAGCCAAGGCCAAAGACCAAAGACCAAAGACCAAAGATCAAAGATCAAAGATCAAAGATCAAAGACTAAGGACCAAACGCAGAAACAAATCATGAATACATTACTCCAAGACATTCGCTTTGGCTTACGCATGCTGCTCAAGTCGCCGAGCATCAGCATCGTCGCGACTATCGCGCTCGCACTCGGCATCGGCGCTAACACTGCGATCTTCAGTGTCGTCAATGCGGTGTTGTTGCGGCCGTTGCCGTTTCCGAATTCCGAGTCGCTCGTCGCGCTGTTTGAAACAGACAAGCAGCGCGGTCAGCAACGGGGATCGCATTCATATCCAAACTTCTTCGATCTCCGCTCGCAGCAGACCAGCTTCGAGCACGTCGCTTCGTATTACAGCGGCGACTACATCATGACCGGACGCGGCGAGCCGGCGCGTTTGCAAGGCGCAGTCGTGACCGCGGATCTTTTCCCATTGCTGGGGGTTGCGCCGCTGCTGGGCCGCACGTTTGTGGCCGAAGAAGATAAGCCTTCGTCGACGGGGCGGGTTGCGATTCTCAGCCAGGCGCTATTTCAAAAGCGCTTCAATTCCGATCCGAACATTGTGAACCAGACGATCACGCTCGACGGCCGCCCGTTCACAGTCGTCGGCGTGATGCCTGCGCATTTCGAGTTTCCGATTCAAAACGATCCGGTCGAACTCTGGACCACGATCGCGGGCGATGCGTCCGGCACTGATCCGGTCACAGCGCAACGAGGTGCACACTTCCTGCGCGTCATCGCGCGGCTCAAACCAGGCGTGACTGAAGAACAGGCGCAAGCGGAAGTGACGGCGATCGCCGCGCGTCTGGAGCAACAGTTCCCGGATGAAAACACCAACCGGAGTCTGCGCGTTGAATCGGCGCTCGCGGCAATGGTCGGCGAGGTTCGTCCGGCGTTGTTGATATTGCTCGGCGCGGTCGCGTGTGTGTTGTTGATCGCCTGCGCGAACGTGGCGAATCTGCTGCTCGCGCGAGCGACGAGCCGTCACAAGGAGATGGCGATTCGCGCGGCGTTGGGTGCAAGTCGCATGCGTGTGATCCGGCAGTTGTTGACTGAGAGCGTGTTGTTGTCGCTGGTTGGCGGCGCGATTGGTTTGCTGCTCGCCGTGTGGTGGTCCGATCTGCTCGTCGCGTTGGGCAAGGAAGACATTCCGCGCGCGGTCCATGTCGGCGTCGACTGGCGTGTGCTCGGTTTCACCGCCGGAATCTCGATACTCACCGGACTGATCTTCGGTCTCGTGCCTGCGTTTCATTCTTCGAAGAGCGAACTGATCGAGTCGCTGAAAGAGGGTGGACGCGGCACGAGCGAAGGCGCGCGGCGCAATCCGATTCGCAGTGTGCTGGTCGTCACGGAACTTGCGGTGGCAGTCGTGCTGCTCGTGTGCGCGGGTTTGTTGATTCAGAGTCTGTGGCGTTTACAGAAAGTGAAGAGCGGTTTGGAGCCGGAGAACGTTTTGACGTTCAACGTTGGCTTGCCGGAGGTGAAATACAACAGCGATAAGCAGGCGCGTTTCTTCATCGATCTGAAAACGCGGCTGGAGTCTGCGCCCGGCGTGCAGTCGGCGAGTTCGATCTATCCGTTGCCGTTGAGCGGCGATCGTTTTGTCATCTCTTTCAAGATCGAAGGCCGGCCGGTTGAGCCGAAGGACGAGCCGTCGGCGGACTTCTTCACTACCGGCGTCGGTTATTTCAAGACGATGGGCATTCCGATCGTCAAAGGCCGCGATTTCGATCAACGCGATCAGCACGGTTCGACTCCGGTGATCATCGTCACCGAGGAGTTTGCGCGGCAGCACTTCCCGAACGAAGACCCGATCGGCAAGCGCATTCATCCCGGCATCTCGTCGATCGAAGGCGAAGACTCGACGATGCGCGAGATCGTCGGCGTGGCCGGCGACGTCAGGAACCGCGGCCTGAATACGCCGCCCAGGCCCGCGTACTACACACCGCACACACAAATTCCGTTCAGCCAGATGGTGATGGTCGTGAAGGCCGGCAACGAGCCGCGCACGCTCATTCCGGCAGTGACGAAAGACGTGGCGTCGATGGATGCGGACCTGCCACTGTTTGGCGTGAAGACGATGGACGAATACTTGTCGGCCTCAGTGGCGGCGCCGCGTTTCAGCACGACATTACTGTCGATCTTTGCGGCGGTTGCGCTCGTACTGACTGTAGTCGGCCTGTACGGCGTGATGAGTTACTCGGTGGCCCAACGCACCAACGAGATCGGGATCAGGCTGGCACTCGGCGCGCAGGGAAGCGACGTATTGCTGATGGTGATCAAGCAGGGATCGAAGTTGATCCTGCTCGGTCT
>DATELZ010000112.1:0-7349 GCA_035276045.1 Pyrinomonadaceae bacterium
CTTGTAGACTTCCTTACCGGTCAGCGTGGCGCCGGCAATTGGAAAATACTGATTCTCAATCTTGTTGCCCTTGATGTCGTAAGCAGCGACTTCGACGAGGACGTGTTTGCCCTCGCTTGGGCGGCCGTCTGCCGCCGTCAGTTTGGCGACTTCGGTACGCACTCGACGGACAGGGCCAATCAAGCCATCGCGTGATCGGTCACTTTCGACAGGAGCATTAACGGCAGGGGTACTGCCGGCTTTGGCCGTAAGGTTGGTCTGGGCGCTGGCCGAGGCTGCGAAGAGCAGCAGGGCGAGCGTGATGTAACTCAATCTATTCTGCATTCTGAACATTTTTGTCTCCCTAATTCGCTGAGGCAGGCCAAATTCGGAAAGATTTTTCGTGCGTGAGAGGGGCCCGGTTCATCCGCTATCCGCCGCAATACCCTGGCGAGCCCAACCAATACTAACGAAGTTAAACCACGTTTGTCTACAAATAAGTCTGGATTGGGATGGGACAAGTTCCAGAAAGGCGGATTATTGGCGCTGTTCGGAGTAAAAAAGCTGGTCGGTGCGGTTCAACGCGAGCACTTCGCGGGCGTTCCGGTAGACCTCTTCTATCGTGGGTTTCGTGATATCGGGTGCGTAAATGAACCGGTTCTGCTCGCCCAACGGCATGTAATCGTGAGGTGTCAGGCGGTCCATGACGACGATCACGGGGACGCCGACAGCGGAAGCCAGGTGGGCCGGACCTGTGTCGTTTGAGACTGCGAGCGTCAGACGAGCCAGGGCGGAGATGAGTTGGGGAATGGTTAGCTTGTCGAAGAATATGGTGCCCTGCGGGAACAGCGTCCGCATTTCAGTCATCATTGCCTGTTCCTCTGGCCCGGCAAAGACGATGACGCGAACCCGGTCGTTTCGGATCAGGTGATCCGCGAGCTGAACGTAGTTCTCCAGGGGCCAGCGGCGCGTGATGTTGCCGGCGCCGGGAATGAGACCGACCAGCAGTTCGCCCGATTGGGCTTTCGCTTTCGCGAGCAACGAATCGACCGCAGCATCGCCCACCACGTTTGTTGGCAGAACCGGGATTCTGGGCGCGTTCTCAATATCGAGCGGCTTAAGCACTTCGAGATAGCGATCGACGGCGTGGCGGGTCCTGTCTTCGACGGGTGGACGCGGTTTGAAATTGGCGAGGTAATCGAGTGAGCGTCCGGGCCGGCGGGAGTAAAGCCGGTGCGGCGCGCCGGACAGGTAACCGAGCAGGTTTGTTTCAGATAAGCTGTGAAGGTCGATCACGAAGTCAAACTTCGCCTCACGCACTTTCTGAACAAACTTAAAGATTCGCCAGATCGAGACGAGCGTATTTCCATCGCGGAGTGCAACGCGATCCACTTCGAAGACTTCGTTAGCGTAACCCGAAAGCGCGACGACTTCGTTGGCGGGTTTGCCGGCGGCGACGGTGATTTGGGCGTGCGGAAAACGCTGACGGAGCGCACGCAGGGCCGGCAAGCTCAGCACTACATCGCCGAGTTGTCCGAAATCGATGACCAGTATCTTGCGTGGATCAAACTGCACTTTGGATAAACGCTTACTCGAGTTCTCGCAGATCGCGGCCGGTCATCTCGCCGGGCTTTTCCAATCCGAGCAACGCGAGCAGCGTGGGCGCGATGTCTTCCAGTGCGCCGCCTTCTCGTAACTTCATTCCGATAGAGCCTTCGTCAATTAGATGAAGCGGCACAGGATTGGTGGTGTGCGCTGTGTGCGGGTCGCCCGTTGCCGGATTGATCATTTGCTCGGCGTTGCCATGGTCGGCAGTGATCAACGTCATGCCGTGTGCTGAGCGGATGCGCTTGGTAATCCAACCGAGGCACGTGTCGACGTACTGGCACGCTTCGATCGTCTTATCGAGTTTGCCCGTGTGGCCCACCATGTCGGGATTGGCAAAGTTGATGACGAAGACGTCGGTGTCGCCTTCGTCGATAGCGCGCAGCACTTTGTCAGTCACTTTGAAAGCCGACATCTCGGGTTGCAGATCGTAAGTGGCGATCTTCGGCGACGGAACGAGCAAACGCTTTTCGCATTCGTGCTCTTTTTCGACGCCGCCGTTGAAGAAGTAAGTGACGTGCGCGTATTTTTCGGTTTCGGCGAGACGATAGTTGTGGACCCGGAAATGGTCCCAAACGTCGGCGAGCACGTTGCGATGCCGGCGTGGTGGAAACGCGATCGGCAGATTGAACGTCGCGTCGTATAGAGTGAAACAAACGAATTCGAGCTGCGAGAGATCTTCAGCCGGAAACTCGCCGAATCCGTGCATGGCGAGCGCGCGACTCAGTTGCCGTGCGCGATCCGGACGAAAGTTGAAGAAGATAACGGAGTCGCCGTTTCCGATCGTCGCCACCGGCGCTCCGTCTGTGTGAACGATCGCTACGGGTTCGACAAACTCGTCGGTAATGCCTCGTTCGTATGATTCGGCGATCGCGGTAAGCGGATCGGTTGAGCGCAAGCCGATGGCTTTAGTCAACAGATCGTAAGCGCGTTGGGTTCGCTCCCAGCGTTTGTCGCGATCCATTGCGTAGTAGCGGCCGACGATTGTAGCGATCGCGCCGCAGCCGAGCTCTTGCATTTTTCGTTGAAGTTCGGCGACGTACTGCGTGGCCGACGAAGGCGGCGTGTCGCGTCCATCGAGAAAGCAATGGACAAAGACGCGATCCACTCGTTCCTCTTTCGCCATCTTCAATAGCGCGTAAAGATGCGTGAGCGACGAATGCACCTGGCCGTCGGAGATGAGGCCCATCAGGTGCAGCGACTTGCCCGTGTCACGCGCATGATGAACGGCATGGAGCAGCACCTGGTTGCGAAAGAAGTCGCCGGTGGCGATCTCGTGATCGACGAGGGAGACGTCCATTCGGATGACGCGGCCGGCGCCGATGTTCAAGTGACCGACTTCCGAGTTTCCCATCACGCCGGCAGGAAGACCGACGCGCGAGCCGTGCGCTTCGAGCAGTGTTTGCGGATATTTTTCGCAAAGCTCGTCGTAGAACGGCGTGGCTGCAAGTGCGATGGCGTTGCCTTCACGAGCGGCGGAATAGCCCCACCCGTCGATGATGATCAGCGCGAGCGGCCCGCGTTTCTTACTCAAAACTTCACCTCTACATGGAACGCTTTCTTGCCGGGATACTTCGACGCGCCGCGCAAGTCTTCTTCGATGCGAAGCAGTTGATTGTATTTTGCAATTCGATCCGTGCGCGAAAGCGAACCCGTTTTGATTTGACCGGCATTCGTTGCCACCGCGAGATCGGCGATAAACGGATCTTCGGTTTCACCGGAACGATGCGAGATGACCGCGGTGCGTCCGTTTGTTTGCGCGAGCTGGATGCAGTCGAGGGTTTCTGTCAGCGTGCCGATCTGGTTCACCTTGATCAGGATCGAATTGGCGACTCCGAGATCGATTCCCTTTTGCAGAAATTCGACGTTGGTCACGAACAAATCATCGCCCACGAGTTGCACTCGCGAGCCGAGTTCGTTCGTGAGCGATTTCCAACCGTCCCAATCGCCTTCGGCCATTCCATCTTCGATCGAGATGATCGGATAGCTATCGCACCACGTTTTCCAAAACGCGACCATTTCGTCGCTGCTCAGCTTTCGCTTATCGCTCTTCTTAAAAACGTAAGCGCCGCCGTCGTAAAACTCGCTCGCGGCCGGATCGAGCGCCAGCAAACAATCTGTTCCCGCTTTGTAACCGGCCTGCTCGATTGCTTCGAGAATCGTTTCGATTGCTTCTTCATTCGAGCGCAGGTTTGGCGCGAAGCCGCCTTCGTCGCCGACACTCGTAGCGTAGCCCTTCTTCTTCAACACACTCTTCAGCGTGTGAAAAACTTCGGCGCCGATCCGCAGTGCTTCGCTGAAATCGTCCGCGCCCGCGGGCATGATCATGAACTCTTGAAAATCGACGTTGTTGTCGGCATGCGCGCCGCCGTTGATGATGTTCATCATCGGCACGGGCAGCGTGCGGCCATTTGGACCGCCGAGATAGCGATAGAGCGGGATTTCGAGATGTGCCGCGGCCGCGCGCGCAGTCGCCATCGAAACGGCGAGCAGGGCATTCGCGCCGAGGTTCGACTTTGTTTTTGTCCCGTCCATTTCGAGCAGGGCGAGATCGACTTCGGCCTGATCGAGCGCGTCGTATCCTTCGAGTGCCGGCGCGATCACTTCGTTTATGTTTCGCACCGCTCTCAACACACCCTTGCCGAGATAGCGATTCTTATCGCCGTCGCGCAATTCGACTGCTTCGTTTTCGCCCGTCGACGCGCCTGACGGCACGGCCGCGCGTCCGACTTCGCCGCCGGTCAGTGTCACTTCCGCTTCGACGGTTGGGTTACCACGCGAATCGAGTATTTCACGTCCCAGAACGTGCTCGATCAAGCTCATTCTTTGCATCCTCCTGACTGGTTTGAACAATTTCCATGTGGACGCGCATCACACGTCTCTTTTCAACGCGTTCGACTTTAAAAACAATGCCATCGTACTTCACCACCTCGCCGGGTTTCAGCACGTGACCGGCTTGCGTCATTAGAAAACCGCCGACCGTGGTGTAAGCCTCAGATTCCGGCACCGAGAGTTTCAAACGACGGTTCAAGTCGCGGACGGCGAGTCCGCCGTCGAGTGTGTAAGTGTGTTCGTCGATCTCGGTGATCTGCTCGTTTACTTCTTCGTCGTGTTCGTCGGAGATGTCGCCGACGATCTCTTCGAGCAGATCTTCGAGCGTGATGATGCCTTCAAGTCCGCCGTGTTCGTCGATCACAAAGCCGAAGTGCATCTTCGCTTTCTGCATCTGGCGCAGCACGTGTTCGAGCCGTGCAGTATCGACTACGTAGAGCGGTGGTTGCAAAACGTCTTCGAGTTTGAATTTATCCGGATTCAACAGATAGGGCATCACGTCTTTGCTGTGAATGAAGCCGCAGACGTCGTCGAGTGTTTCGCGATAGACAGGCAAACGCGAATAGCGATGTTGGTCGAAGGCTTTAGTGATCTGTTCGAGATCGCACGTGGACGGGATGGCCGCCATCTCCGTGCGCGGCACCATCGCTTCGCGCACGAGTGTGTCGGAAAACTCGAAAACGCGATGAATCAGCCGGCGTTCTTCGGCGCGCAGGTGTCCGCTTTCACGCGAGATGTCGATGAGGCGGCGGAGTTCTTCTTCGGTGTAAGTGGAGGCGTGTTCGGCGGTCGCTTTGATGCCGACCAGTTGGACTGTGCGAACGCTGGCCCAGTCGAGCGCGCGAATCGGCAGACTGAAAACTTTGTAGAACAACTGCAACGGGAGGGCGATCGCGAGGGCGACTTTTTCGGCGACGGCGAGCCCCATTAATTTTGGCGCTTGTTCGCCGAGGACGATGTGGAGCGAAGTGATGAGCGAGAAGGCGATTAGGAAGGCGATAGCATGTCGCCACCATTCCGGGAGTCCTGAAAGTGGAGCTTCCAGAAGTCGGGCGAGAGCAGGCTCGCCGACCCAACCCAGCGCGAGTGATGCGAGCGTGATTCCGAGTTGGCAGGCAGACAGGTACGCGTTGAGATTTTGCAGCAGGCCCATCAGCCGTTTCGCCGATCGGCTGCCCTGAGCCACGAGGGTCTCGATCCGTGAACTGCGCACGCCGACGAGGGCAAACTCCGCCGCGACGAAGAACCCGTTTGCTGCGACGAGGATGATGACGGATAGGAGTTTCAGCAGGATTGAGCCACCGGCTAGGGAAGCGCCCGCGTCGCCTTCGGCGATCATCAGACTCAGCCAGTTACTTGGTAGCCCGTCCATTCCGTGAGACGCGAATCATAGCATGGACACAATTGTGAAGCGCCATGGTGATAACACCAACAGCAGCGCGGCACCGCGCCAACGGCGCGGTACATGGTAGCCAGGGGTGAGCGCGCGAAGCGCGCAGCCCCTGGTATATGTTGGAGAACACGAGAGCTCTGAAAGAGCGACAGAAGACGTTCTATCGCACTTCCAGTGCTTACACATTGTTGCGCTGAGATCCAGGGGCGGTGTGCTCGCTTCGCTCACACTTGCCCCTGGCTACCGTATCTCGCGCCGTTGGCGCTAGGAGGTTATGCCGCCGTTGGCGCTAGGAGGTTATGCTGCCGTTGGCGCCGTAGGGGATGGCTGCCGACGCGTAAAGAACGCCGCAGACAGTTCAGCGCGCAAACGACGCAGGCAGATCTGTGACTGCGTTCTCGGTGCAGGACACGGATTCAGCGCGAATAGTTGGATTAGTGACCAGCGACGGCCCCGGCTGCCCGGGCTCGCAGTGGACGCCTCTCGTGTTTAGTTCGCGCGCGGGCAAGTGCCTGATCGACACGAGGCTCGATGTTGCATTCGGGCTGGCGACAGACCGCCGCCAATTCCGAAACTACAAGGTAACGTGACCGTTCGAGCATCCGCTGTTCGCGAAAAGAGAGGGGTTTGATTTGGCTCAGATAGGTCAAATGCTTGAGCACATCTGCAACTTCGAAGATGTCTCCGGTACGCATTTTTTCTGAGAATTCCTTAAAGCGATCCTTCCAATCATTAGCGGGGGAAGAAAAATCATCTGCCAATGCTTTGAAGAGCATTTCGCACTCACCCGATGAGATTGGGGCTCGCAGGCCAACTTCGGAAGCATTAGATACCGGAACTAAGACCAGGGAGTTATTAGCAGCAAGACGAAGCGTGTAGAACGGTAGGAGTGTTGCGCCTATTTGCTTCTGTTCTATTTGCTCGATGGTCCCGATTCCATGATTCGGGTAAACGACTTTCTGGCCGACTTTGAAGCCCACCATGCACCTCCATCGATTTGAAACATCAGACTGGCGCCGCACGCGCTGGTCTTTTCTGGGGAACGTTCTGAGCGACGCGTGATTGCGTCGGAAGCCCTGTTTGGAAAGTAATTGGAGTCTAGCAAGCTATCTTGCGAAGCGTCAAGGTTTCGCCAGACGCTTCGCAAGGGTGGTTTTAACGCGGATTTACTTGAATGAAAGTTGATAATCAGCGAGCGTCTGACAGGGTTTTAGTTCGAGGTCAGATTTCTGCGTTTCCGCTGCGCGACGCAGTTTAGTTCGTGCTTCCGCCGATTCCGGAAGACGCAGTTTCAACACGCTCTCTGTTTCCGCCGACGCCGAGTTTTGAACCAATGTAAAGTACTTTCCTGGCGGCAGATTGTTGAGCGTGAATGCGCCATCGGCAGTGACTTGAGTGACGAAATAACGCAACACGTCATCTGCTTTGTTCGGTTCGGCAGGAACGAGATAAACGAAGAGTCCCGACGGGATCGTCGCGCCTTCCGCGACTGCGATCTTGCCGCGAATTGACGCTGCGCCTTCGGCCAGGGTGATCGTCA
>DATELZ010000113.1:0-29841 GCA_035276045.1 Pyrinomonadaceae bacterium
GGGAGACGCGCACAGATTTCGGTGCCCAGGGCGGGGGCGGAGTCGATGGTGATGGTTCCTCCGACGGCTTGTGCCCTTTCTTCCATGCCGCGTAAGCCCAGGGTGGCGGTGCCCGCGGTTCCGGAACGCAAGAGGCGTGCATCAAAGCCGGCGCCGTCGTCGGTAATCAAAAGGATCAAATCCGAAACAACGCGCTCCAGGCGAATCGAGATGCGGGTTGCTCGTGCGTGACGCACGATGTTGGTCACGCCCTCCTGCACGATCCGGAAGCACGCCGTTTCCAGTTCCGATGAAAAGCGATCGTCTTCATCCAACGAACCGCTGACAAACTTCGCCGGAACCCCGATGTTCCTGGTTTGCCGGTCGAGATACCAACGCAACGCCACTACCAATCCGAAGTCGTCCAACAACAACGGCCGCAGATCGACCGAAAGATCCCTAACCTGATCAACTGCCTCGTCTATGACTTTCAAATTGTCGGCAATTGAGGAAAGTGTTTCGGGTTGATTGCTGGTGTGTTGTAGCGCGTGGAGGTTCATCTTCACGGCGGTGAGGATCTGTCCCACCTGGTCGTGCAGCTCGCGCGAAATTCTGCGCCGTTCAGCTTCCTGCGCTTCGATCAAACGCCGTGAATAATTGCGCGCCGCTTCCTGCGCTTTCTTTTTCTCGGAAATGTCACGCACGCAGCCCTGGACGCCGACGGCGACACCTTGCTCGACAATCAAACGGCTGCTCACTTCTACCGGGACATGCTTTCCCTTTTTCGTGATCATCTCGATGTCGTAAGTCGTCTCGCCAGCTATTTCGAGTTTCTTTTGCAGTTGCCGCTGCACCTGGCGGGCACATTCACGCGACACAAACTCCGAGAAATGCTTGCCGATGATCTCATGACGACGGTAGCCGGAAAGTTTCTCCGCCGCACGATTGACCGAGATGTACACACCGTTCATGTCATGCACGTAAAAAGCATCTTTGGAATTCTCAAACAGCTCGCGATAGCGCTCCTCGCTTTCGCGCAGTGCCTGTTCGGCTCGTTTGCGTTCGGTGATGTCCTGCGCCGTGCCTTCGTAATAGAGAATGCGGCCGGCGTCGTCTCGCACAGCGTGGGCGTTTACCGAAATCCAGATCTTGCTGCCGTCCTTGCGAAAGGTCTGGTGCTCGAAGTCGCGGACCCTGCCGTATTCTTCCAATAAACGCTTGAACTCCTCGCGCTCGATTGGCTGAACGTAGACCTCGCGTGAGATGTCTCGGCGCGAGCGAATCAACTCTGCGGGTGAGTCGAACCCGTGCATGCGTGCGAGAGCGGGATTGACAGTCAGATAAAAACCTTCGGGCGTTGACCGGAAGATTCCCTCGCCTGCGTTTTCAAAAATCTCCTGATACTGCCGCTCGGCGACATCACAAGCAGTTTTTGTCGCTTCAAGCGCGCCTTCGCTCTCTTTGATGAGGCTCTCGTTACGGGCTTCGATCTCGCGAAAAGAAACTTCGGCGAGTTTGCGGGCGGTGACGTTTTGGGTAAACCTCGCGATTTTTGCGGGCCGGCCCGCGTCATCGGTGATAAGCGAAACGCTGTTCTGCACCCAAACGATCGCGCCGCTCTGTTTGACGTAACGCTGTTCCACGACAAAAGCAGGAACTTCCCCGGCAATCAAAGCGCGGATCTTTTCCTGTTCGAGCAGAAGATCGGAAGGATGAACCAGCGTTGTTAAATAGAAACTTTGCAGTAGTTCAGATTCCGTGTAGCCGGTTAGCGAACAGAAGCCGGGGTTCACTTGCACCAAGCGGCCTTCGAGATCGGTGATCGACAAGCCGACGTCGGCCTGTTCGAAACAAGCGTTGAACGCGCCGGCAGCGGTGTTGACAGTGTTCGGCTTACGCCGGTGACGGCTGGTTTGGAGTGGTAAATTGATTTTTTTCGAGCGGGCGGAGTTGCGCTCGTGTTGCCGGTCTCTCATGCTGGGTACCCCCAGGAGGTTTAAGGCGCCGATTAAGAGAAGGGCGAAATCTCGCGCTGCACACCAACCTGGGCGATATTGGCGACGCGCGCGAATGCTCAAAGGACTGAAAAACGACTTGCAAGAAAAACGGTAGGCGAAGCGCAGCTTGGCTCACGGGGCGATCGTGGGGTACCAGGCTAGCAGTCGGGGCAACCTCCGTTTGGCGTGGATTCTAATCCCGAAACTCACGCCACGCAACAAAACTTCTTAGTTAATAGTGTCTTATTTTGCTCTGCGTTCTCCGCGTGTCTCTGTGTGCTCTGCGTTCATTTGGGGCCTCTTCACTTTAGGCATGTTTAAACGCGGAGACACGCAGAGAACGCAGAGTTGAACTAAGACACCACCTCTTAGTTGATCGCGTAAGTAATCAATTCCGGACGCGAAGGAACGTCGTTGAAGTTGCCGAGTTCCCCGGCGAGTTCAGAAAGCGTGAGCACCACTTGCGGATCAAACTCTCTTCCCGTTCCAAACCGCAACTGCTCCATCGCATCGGTAAGCGTCAACGCACTGTCCGGATTTCTCGGCTTCGTGAGCAGATCAAACTCCTTCGCGACGCGTGCAACTCGCGCCGTCAACGGAATCTGATCGCCAATCAATCCGAGCGGACGTCCGCTGCCATCGAAGTTCTCATGATGATAGCGAATGATGTCAGCCGCATCCTTCAACTCCGCGACGCACGATACGACTTGCGCCGATTGCTCGGCTTTTTTGTCGAGGTCATGCAGATAAGCCGCGACCATCAGATCGAGGATCAGGTCTTCATTCAAGCCCAAACGTTCTCCAAGCAGTCCGGCGTACCGGCTGACACGAGCGCCATGCGCATAGAGATACTCGTCGCGCAACTTCAGCAACCCCGCCATCGCCCGCACGAAGCCGAGCTTCATCTCTTTCAAACGCGCGGAGAGCCGTTCGTTTGTCGAAGCAAGTGAATGCTGGCGTTTGTTGTTCTCGTAATGCTCGACCGCGCGGCCGACGCGCAGTCTCAGGTCTTCGTTGTTCCAGGGCTTGCTTATGTACATGTAAACCAGGCCACAGTTCACTGCTTCGACCAACGCTTCGAGATCCGTGTAACCCGTTAACAGGATGCGGACCATGTGCGGCCGGCGATCGGCGCTCTTTTTGAGCAACTCGATCCCGGTCATTTGGGGCATGCGTTGATCGGTGATGATGACGGCGACTTCATGCTGGTCCAACAGGTTGATGGCCTCTTCACCCGAGGAAGCGGTCAGGCAGAAGTAGTCCTGGCGAAAGAGCCGCTCCAGCAACCTGATGTTAGGCAGTTCGTCGTCGACGATGAGAAGTTTGTATGTCATTTCTTTCCTCGATCCTCCGAGTTCTTTTCTGAGCTTTGCGTGAGAGTTTGTGCCGATTGAAAGTGGATGGGTATGGCGACGCTGAACCTCGTGCCGGCGCCGACGGTGCTTTGGACGGTGATGAACCCGCCGTGTTTTTCGATAATGCCGTAACTGATCGAAAGGCCCAGGCCCGTGCCTTCGCCGACCGGCTTCGTAGTAAAGAACGGTTCGAAAATGCGATTGAGTTTGTCGGGATCAATGCCTTCACCGGTGTCGGCGATCGAGATCACAACCATTTCGCCCTCCACTCGCGACGAGATCCGCACTTCACCTTCACCGCTGATTGCCTGGGCCGCGTTCACCAGCAGGTTGGTCCATACCTGGTTCAACTGGCCGGCGTAACAATCGACGAGGGGCAACTTTCCGTATTCACGAACCAGGCGAATACGTCCCGAACCGTAGTAACGAGACAACAAACGCAACGTCGAATCGATGCCTTCGTGCAGGTCGACGTGTTTGCAATCGGGGTCGTCGATGCGCGAGAAGAGCCGCAGGTTTTGCACTACGTCGCGAATGCGTTCGGCGCCTTCGAGACAGTCCGCGACCATCAATTGCAGTTCGGGCAATAGATCGTCGTAGCCGATCTCTTTCTTCGTGAGTTCGAGTTCGGCCGCTTCCGCCGGCGGCAATGGGACGCGTTGATAGATCGACAACATCAGTTCCAAACGGCTCAGGTAACCCTTGATCAGGTCCATGTTGCCGTAAATGAAACCGGCCGGGTTGTTCAGCTCGTGAGCGACGCCCGCGGCGAGTTGGCCCAATCCGGCCATTTTCTCGCTGTGAATGATTTGCGCATGAAGTCTTTCGAGTTCAGCTTTTTGCGCGCTGAGTTCGATGTTCTGTAGTTCGAGATCGGCGCGATAACGACGCGCGGTGAGCATGAGTTCGCGTCGTTCGAGCGCTCGCTCGACACAGAAACTGAGCACTTCGAGTTCGCAAGGCTTGATGAGGTAATCGACCGCGCCGAGTCGCAGCGCGTCGCGAATTCGCTGCGGGCGATCGATGGCCGAACACATGATCACCGCGGTATCGGGATAGCGCGAGCGTATCTCACGCAACAGTTCGACTCCGTTTCGTCCCGGCATCTGAATGTCGGAGAGCACTAACGCGTAATCGTCGGTGGCGAGGTGCGCGAGGGCTTCGTCGCTTGAAGCCGCAGTCTGACAGGCATAGTTCTCTTCCAGACACGACGCAAACGTCTCTCTAATCAAATCTTCATCGTCGACGACCAGGATGCGCGATCCTGCGCCTGCCACAGACGCGCCTGGAGCGGGGCTGTTATTCACCGGATGCTGCAAGACTGAAGACATGATTTATGGTTTGGGAACGACGACCGGCGTGTCGCAGGCGGTTGGACCGCTAATGTGGTTGGGAGTGTTGATGCTCTTGAACTGATTTAGCACCGTGCTTTTGTCTTTGCAGGAGTAACAATCGAGCAAGCCGAAACTATGGCCCAGCTCGTGAGCGATGGCGTTTGTCAGTGTCGCGTGATTCGTGAGTCGGGGATCGTTGCGGGAGCGCAGTTCCGTGAGATGGCGGTGTTTCTTACAACTTGAATTTGTTTCACTCGTTTCTTTGCGCCTTTGCGCCTTTGCGGGAACACTCCTTAGCACTACCCCACGCACCTGCGCTGAAGACACTTCCCGCAAAGGCGCAAAGGCGCAAAGGAGAGTTTTACATGTGAGCGAAACAGGTTCCGAAACAGTTTGGGCCTCAGCCGCGCGAAACGCGGCGAGGCAGATCACGATTGACGTTAACACCAGCAGTTTTCTCATCCTCGCCGGCTATTGCTCTCCTTTCTTCGCGACTGTGTTGTTCTCGGCTTGCCGCTGAAGTTCATAGACCTTGCGCACGACTTCCAGATCGCAATTCGAGGGCGCGACTATTCCGTTGTCTTTATTGATCGCCGGAAAGCTCCTCATGATCGTTTTCTTCTTCTTGCAGTTGGGACAGTCCAGCAGGCCCATGCCGTGGCCCAGTTCGTGGGCCATGAAGCCTTGCAAGGCTTGCGGATTCGTCGTGGCAAAGTCGAAATCGATCCAGGCGGAGACGAGTAAACCATCCTCGTTTTGTTTCAGGGGATTGAAGAACGCGTAATGCTTGCGATCCTTCTTGTGAACTTCTTTGCGAGTGACGGTCAAACACGGCTCGCAACGCGACAAGCCTTCACTTTCACCGGCGTAACTAAAACTGATCCCGGCCCCGGCGTTTGCCGAGCCTTCGGACCACGTCTTCATCGCCGCCAGCAGCGTTATGCGTTGTTCCTCGGTAAACATGCCGCGCACGAAGTAGACCTTCACTGTGGTGTCGGGCGGCCAATAATAGGCGTTTGCCGGCGGCGCGTTGCGGTTGGTGACGCACGTCTCTTTTTGCGCGACGGCTTCCACGGTTGCGATCAGTATGAGAATGGTGAGTGTGAATACTTTCATGGCGAGTGTTTGAAAGTAGCTAGTTTCTTTGGTCCATTGGTTTTACAAGGCGCGAGGATTCTGGGGCAATCTTCTGGTGGTTGGGCGGAATGCCGCACTCTCTCACCCCACCGGCAGCGCGAAAGCGCACATTTCGTGCTGCCAGCGGTGAGGTGGCATCTGGTGTGCCGGAACTTTGGTCTATCGCGGAGGGAGGGCGTTCCAGTTAAGAAGGGCGTTCCACAGAAAGCGATAATCCGAGTGGTTTAGATCGCGGTGCAGTGGATTGAAGTTATAGGCCAGGACGCGGCCACGGCCGGCTGGAATGTCGAGAATCGCTGGCCGGCCTTCGAGCGTGTCCTCGCCGCGCATGCCGCCCGAGATCAACATTGGACCATCGTCTTTCGTTTCGTCGGGTTTATCCTCACGGTCTTCGGCGGGCAACTTCGTTCCCCACTGCATCACGATCAGCCCACGATCGGCGACGCCGACGTTGTAAACCGGAAAGTCAGAACGAAACGCGGAGATCACGCCTCGATAGCCGTACGCCAGCGGATGATCGGGACGCGTAAACTTCGCGCGCACTTCGACGCCGGGCGTGAACACGCCGCCTGGACCACGTCGCATACTGCGTACGAGTCCGCCGTCGAGCGGAAGCTGCGAACCGCCTCCGAGTGTGATCAATACTCCACCCTCGTTGAGAAACCTTTCCAGGTTGCTCATGCCGGTCCAACCGATCCCGCCAGTGATGTCGTTGGAAGCGTCAGGCACTCCGTGACTCGGATATTCGGCAGTTTTCGTGTAAGGCATTGGACCAAACTTCTTATCGATGCCGTGAATCTGGCTCTGCAAATTCGAATTGGTGTGACCGTAGAGGATCACGTCGTACTGTTTGTGCAGCTCGCCGGCGCGGATTCGCTCTTCGCTGATGTAGTCGTACGGGATCTTTTGCTGGTCCAACGTGTAACGCACCCAACCGACCGCTTCCGTGTCGTCCCAGGTGTGGTAAACGGCAAGACGCGGCAGGCGAGATTCGTGACGCGCCACGTCAGGCATCGACGGCGCCGAGAAGAAGTCGAGGCTCAGTTCCTTCGTAACGCTTTCGAGTGCCGGACGCAGATCTTTTTGCGGTCCGATGATCCACGAACCCGCGTTGTATTCACGTTCGCCGACCTTGAATGGCTTCTCGGCGATCTCGATCTTGAACTTCGCGAGACGGTGACGCCCGGTCAGCACTGCTTCCTGACCCCAGTCCTGCATTATGTAAACTGGACCATCGCCGGTGATGCGTCCGGGCGGGTTCAATTCGGCGGTAACCGGTTCAAGCGCGACGTCTTTGATCTTCACGTCGGTGATACGTTTCGTTTCGATCCCGTAGTGAATGGGCAGCGCCCACGAAACGTCGTCGTAAGGTTGATAAGGCGTGTCGGCAGGAAACTTTTGCGGCTCAAGCAAATCGACGGCGTAGTTGCGATAAGGTTGGTCCATGCGCACGACGTACGTGCCCGCCGGGTATTCGCCCTCAGCCACTTTGAAATCAGCTTTCGCGATGCCTACCTCGATGCGGTGTCCCGTCAACACGTTGATCATTTCCGCGACGCGGCGGCGATCGCCCTGGTGACGGCGAATGACATAGGCGTGCGGATCGCCTTTAACGCCTTTCTGCCACGAGTTGTAATGCTTGCGATAGAAATTCCGCAGCATGTCTTTCGCGTGTTTGGCGGTGTAGTCGAGGATCGACAGACAACCGGTCTGCATGTAGTTCGTGTTGTTGCGCAGCGACCACTTGAAGCGTCGATCCGGTGGAAACGGACGATACCACTCGCGCGAGGTCACAGGACGATCGACGTAGCGCTCTTCGTTCGGACGCAATACACGCTCGACAGTTTCGGCGGTCGTGTTGCCAAAGGTCTCGTAACCACGGCCCATGCTGTTGTGATTCACCGCGACCGATTCGAGATAGTGATGTCCCCAGCCTTCGCCGAAGCCCCACGTCCATACGCCCGGCATCCCTAATGCCGACATCGCGCTGATCTCGTGAAACGACATCTCGAAAAACTCGCTCAGCAGGATCGGATCGAGGTTGCCGTTCCATGGACCAGTGCCGTTCCACGTTTGCAGCAACGGGATCGACTCGTGCAGGTCGTGCATCACCGTCGGGTGATACTCGTAGAACATGCGATGGACCGCGCGCGTCAATTCCAACGCTTTCTGGTGCGTGTCGCGGTTGTTGTCGTGAAAAACGTAACGGCCCCAGTACGGCGGCGAAGCCGGCGGGAGAGTTTCCCAATCGGTCTTGCCTTTGAGATAGCGATAGAACCAGTCGACTGTTTTGTCGCGGCCGTCAGGTTCGGAGACCGGGTTGATCAGGACGATGAGGTTCTGGCGAATGTTCTTGATCAGCGGCTGTTCGGAGACGGCGAGACGGTAAGCCATCTCCATCACCATTTCGGGGCTGCCGGTTTCAGTCGAGTGCAGACCGGCGTTGAAGTAATAAATGGGACGGGCAGTTTCGATGATGCGTTCTGCTTGTTCCGGATTGACCTTGCGTGGATCGGCAAGGGCGGCGGTGGCGGCTTTGAGACGATCCAGATCGCGGAGTCCTTCTTCATCCGCGACGGCGACGAGGATGATGTCGCGTCCTTCTTCGCTGCGTCCGATAGTTTGGACGCGCACGCGATCGGAGGTGCGGTCCAACTCGCGCATGTAACCGTAGACTTTCGTCGTGTTCGAGAGTTCACCGGCGGCGCCGACAATGTGGCCGAGATACTTGGTCGGCGAAGTGTCAGTCGCCGACGCGGGCACATATGAAACCCACGGATTCGAGAACCGCTCCTCGGTGGTGTAACGCTTAATCGCCTCCACCGATCCTGGTTCTGGCTGATCGGGTGCATAAGGATTCGCCGGCTGTTGTTGAGTAACCGAGTGAATCGGGAACACAAAGAGGAAAGTCACGAGAAGCAGTGCGCGCATCGCGAGATCTCTCATAGGTTTTTGGGGCAAACGTGTCCTTTAGGTTTTTTAGCGGAGCTTGTCTTGGCGCTGTAGCTTATTCCAACCACAGCGTGATCGGGAAGAGTGAAAACCGACTACTGCCGAAACCGTGTCTTCAGCCGGTTCTGATCGCGACGTGAATGATAAACCGCAAGAACTCGTACCCCGTCATGGACCAACTCATAGAAGATTGCGATTGGAAACTGTCGCAGAGGCGCTCTTCGAAGATTTCGATATACACGGGATAGGAATAGGGAGCATTGACGATTCGCATCAATGTCTCGTCGACACGCAGCATGAGTGCTAGGTCCAAACCGTCACGCTGCGCTCCGTACCAGGCTCGTGCCCTCGCCAGATCGGCCTCGGCGTCGGGCTCAAATGTTACTTGCATGTGAGGACTACTTAGAGTTGAGAAATTCCGCCCTGATCTCTTCCCATGTTCTGCCTTGTGAGGGATTCACACGAAACGATTCCAGGCGACGATCAAGTTCCTGCCGCTGTTCGTCAGTCAGTTCAAAGCATTCATTATCTTCTGCAATACTGTCCCAAATCTCTTCGACCAGTGCGAGTCGCTCCGGGATGCTGAGTTTCTTTGCTTCTTCTGAAAGATTCGATGACATTGCTAAAAAAACCTGATCTAAGCTCGCTGGATTGTACTATCTCGCGAGGCGGCCGCGCCAACTTGAGGGAACCCATCCAGGCGAGTCTCTCCGGCGAGAGCGAATCGCTCGTTCGACACCTTCAGAGACGCTTCGCCAGGCTGAATCTTTGTCGGGCCATTTGGTGACGGCACGGCCGTCTGTTGGCAGATACTGGAGTTCGCCGAAGGGCGCCTCGGCCAGATTTACATCGCGAATGATGATTGGAATTACAAGTGCTTCGCCTTTATCGTGACGTTCAAGGGCGCGCGTCATTTCTTTTTCATAGCAGTAATCAGAGGCGATGAAGTCGGCGCTAATCAGTAACAGAATGATATCGGCAGCTTCGAGGTTGTCATTGATCTTCTGTTTCCAGTCTTCTCCAGCTTCGATCTTTCTGTCGTGCCAGGAACTTATCAGGCCCCTTCGGTGCAACAGTTTCAGGTGCGTTTCCAGTTCCTCGCGCAGACGTTCATCTTTGTGAGAATAGCTATAGAACAACGTTACATGAGTAGTCTTATTGCGACTGCCTTCCAGATCTATGCCGTTAAGGAGCTGATCAACCCCCAACAGAATGACCTCGCCGCCAACAACTTTCGGAATGCTTTTAATTCCCTTTTGCTCCATGACGATGAGGTCGGAGTACATGACGTACTCATGCGGATACTGTGGTAAGGGAACTACAGCCTGGTGTTGCAGGTTACGAATATCGTGATGAATACGATCCAGGTCTGAACGGACAATCGCCAACAACCGGCGACGACTTGCCACTGGACCAGTAACCGAGATGAACACCTTCTTATCGTGCATATCGGCTTTTACGAGCGCGCGATTCTGTTCAAACTTCAGGATGACGCCGGTGCGCCAGCGCGGCAGTCCTTCGCTCAACGCATGCGTGCGCACAATGAAACGAGGCAGTAAGCCAGCGGGCAAGACTGTGTAGTGATATTGAAAGTTCAGACACGTTTCCGGTTCGAATTCTTCGGTCATCAATGGTTCTTGATTGTCGAGTAACTCCGGAACGAGGTAAGTCGTGTCGTTCTCGGGAAAGCTGAAACAGAGTTCGAATTTCTTCATCAGATCGAAGATGAAGCGGTGCATCTTGATGGGATACTCGCTTTGCGGAAGTATCCGTTGCAATTCTTCAAGCCCAATTACACCCTGTTTCTCCGCTAATCGATCTGAGTTGAGAATTCGGTAAATGCCGTTGGTGACCCAGTGCGGATTTAGCACGTGGGTGTCTTGCAGTCGCGGATCGTCCTTGTAGTTCAGAACGATGCCCAGGCTGTGCAAATACGAGGCGAGTAGCACCTGGGCGGGTTCTTCGGGTTCACCCAGTTCGGCGCAGAGCGCGCAATAATCGTCAAAGCCGAGGTAATTTTGCTCCATCTGGGCCAGGCGATCTTTGATTTGAAACCAGTTGGCTGGGAAGTGATCGCGCAAGTGTTCCAGTTGATCGGTTTCGCGTTCGATGGCGCGGTGCAGATCATCTATGCCAGTGCCGTCTTCGCAATCTGTTTTGACAAAAGATCGGATCGGATACTTGTTCTGCAAGGCTCGCCGGTTTACGTCAAAGGCGTGTTCTTTGATCTTGTTCAGGACGACGATGACGGGTGAGTCGCCGCCGAAGCTCTCGATCATTTTCAGCCAGTATTCCGCATCCTCGTCTTCACTGCCCGCGCGGCCGCTGAGCACCAGCACGTAGAGACTTCGTTGGGTGAGAAAGAACTGATGCGTGGCGTGCATGATTTCCTGGCCGCCGAAGTCCCACACGTTCAAGCGAACCTGTTCTTTCTCGTGGAGCAGGATGGGCCAGGTGGTGATCTGTATCCCTTCAGTCTTTCGTTCATTCGGGTCGAACCGCTTGTGCACGAGGCGGTTGACGAGTGAACTCTTCCCTACCGCACCACGACCGACGAAGATTAGCTTTGCTTCGTTCAACGGCCGTGGGCCATCGCTTGCGCGAAAGTAGTATTCCAGGATGGCTGGCGCATTTCCTCGAAGGTCAAGGCGGGTGTCGGCACCCAGTACCTCCACCGGGAGTCCGAGAGCTTCATTTCCATGAAGATTGAGAGCCCATAGTTTAGGTAGAAGTCTCAAAGACTGCGGTAGTTGTGTGAGCTGGTTGTTACGAAGATTGAGATGATTTAGTTTAGTTAATCTACCAATAGATTCGGGCAACCCTGATAGGTGGTTCCCTTCAAGATATAAAGCTTCAAGATCTACCAAGTCTCCAATTGTCTCCGGTAAAAACCGGAGTTCATTCCCCACAAGCATTAGGGTTTGGAGTCGATTTAGTCGGTTAATGGTTTTTGGCAAGGCGCTCAACTGATTGGCAGAGGCGTAAAGAAGGTGAAGTTGTGCGAGTTGACCTATTTCATCAGGAAGGTCCGTCAAATGATTATTATTGAGATCTAATTTCTCAAGTTGCGATAACTGACCAATCGAAGGTGGTAGCTGAGTCAAGCTGTTGCCCATTAGATCTAAAGACACGAGGTTTTTTAGGTTACCAATCTCGTCAGGAAGTGAGGTCAGGTCGTTGTCAAAAAGGATAAGGGCCTTGAGTTGGGACAGTTCAAAAATAACTCTCGGTACACTCGTCAGTCGATTTCCTTCGAGGTCCAGATCCGCCAGTGAAGTTAGGTTACGGAACGACTCTGGAAGCGTACTGAGACCGTTATCTCTTAAGTCTAAACTCTGAAGCTGTTTCAGCTTACCAATTGATTCAGGCAGCTCAGTCAACCCGCGCGAGGTAAGATCCAATTCGGACGCTCCGGATTCATAAGCTGCTTCAATGAGCTCGGTTACTGAAGGCGCCATGTCTTTGGACTCCTCGACCGCCGGCAGGAATGGGATGAGCAAGGGGAGTTTAATACGTTTTCACCAAATTCATGCCACAATTTCCCGCCGTTCGGTGTTCTCACTTTGAACGCAATAATCAATCTGGTGGAGGTGGAGTATGGCGAAGATCGGGCGGCTCGGGATCGGCTTGGCTCTGGTGATTGGTTTTGTGGCGGCGTTTTGGCCGGTGACCCCAAACATGCCGCACGTACTGGCGCAGAGTGCGGCCACCGGTGAGTGGAAAGCGTCGCTGAACAACGAGAATTCGAAGATTCAGCTCAACCTGGAACGCCGCACCAAGCGCGGCGGTCACAACCAGATGGGTCAGACTTACGATTTCTCGGAACTCCAGGGCTTAAGCCGCGAACAGGCGTTGAGCGGCGGCCCCGTCAGATTCAGCATCGTCCGTGAAGCGGGACGCATCGACTGTGAAGGCACTTTCCAAAACGGCAAAGGTTCCGGCACTTTTACCTTCACACCAAACGCAGCCTTTATCTCCGCAATGAAAAGCCGCGGCTTCGACTTTGAAGCTGATTCGAAACGCCGTCAAACCGACAACGACGGCGAGAACCGCCTCGAAGAACGTCTCTTCGCTGCGACGACACTAAACGTCACCACCGCCCTGGCCGACGACCTGACCAGCGCCTTCGGCAAACTCGACGTCGAAGATCTCTTCAAAGCCGCCATCTTCAAGATCGACTCGCAGTTCGCCCGCGAAATGAAAGCCAGCGGTTTCGAGAACCTGGGCATGGAAGAACTCGTCAAAGCCCGCATCTTCAAAATCGACGCCGCATTCGTGAGACAGGTGAGCGACATGGGTTTCCAAAAGGAACCATTCGAGAGCCTCGTCAAGATGCAGATTTTCAAAGTTACACCGGAGTTTATCGCGGAAGTCCGCGGTGAAGGACTGACGAACTTACAAGTCGAAGACATCGTCAAACTTCGGATTTTTAAAATTGACGGTCAGTTCATTCGCAATGCGAAAGCTGACGGAGTTCCGCTAGAAGTCGAACGGCTGGTCCAGAGACGCATCGGCGTCAGCCGCCGTTAGTACTACCCCCTCCCGAACCCTAGTCCGTAAAATCCGTGTCTCAAACGCACGGGTTTTACGGATCTCACCATCCTCACAATTGCACAAAACATCGAGAAGTGAGACGCTTGCGTCGCAATACAAGCCTCGCCTTGCCACCTAATCACCCAGGAGACGACGCAAGAAAATGGCGACAAAAAAGCGCCCTGCCACCAAGTCAAAACCCACACCACAACCCATCGGACGAGACGAACTTGAAGAACTGATCTATCGCTACGATGGACTGACGCGTTTTACGCAAGATTCGCCCGTACTTCCCGACGTTTGGTTTGAGTTTGGTAAAAACCCAACCGGCCGGCTCGATCTTTTGCTCAATCCGCACTTCGAAGCTTCACCGGGACGCGTCGCGCAGGAGATCGAAACCCGTTTGGTTGCCGAAAGTGAGTCGAAGGCCGCACGTAAATTCAAGTGTGACGATCAGCGCAGCCCTGACATCGCTTACAACCAATCGACCGTTGTCGTTCGACTCTGCTTTCACGAACTGATTCGCGTGGTCCTGCCGCTCACGCCGTGGTGGAGCAGGTACGTTTGGGCCAACGATGGCCGCGAACTGCAGCAATTTCTCTCGAACAAGAAAACCCGCCAGGTGTTGGTCCGAGCGATTGACGGCGACACGTCGGATCCGATGTTGCGAGCAATTGATCCGCAAGTGATCTGGATGATGCGCGTCATCGGCACCATCGGCGCAGCGGCAACCGGACGTAAACTCACTTCGATAGCGATTGTCGAAGCGTGCGCAGATTTAGTCAGGGATCTACTGTCCGCGGACAAAGACGACAACGGCATCGTTTGGTCTGTCACGCGAAACCGGAAAGCGGAAGTCGCAATCTGGCGTTCTACGATGGCGGTGAAAGCTGACGCCGCGCGACGCTTGTTTGAAGTGAGTTGCAAGCACCTGACGTGGGCCATCATCGACAGCGGCGTCGACGCGACCCATCCGGCGTTTCGCTTGCGCAAGCCTGATAACACACCGGAAGAAGATCCATTCAAGACGCGCGTCACTGCCACTTACGACTTCACGTTGATTCGTTACCTGCTGCGGTCGTCAGACCAGACGCCGGAAACTGCCGCCGTGCTGGCCAAACGGCCGCATCTCGCCAAAGCCGTAAGGCGGATTAAGAAGCATCCGGAAGAAGCAAAACAACTGCGAGAAAGTCTCCAGAAAGGACGCGAAGTCGATTGGGAGATGCTCAAGCCGTTGATCGAAGTTCCGCATAATGACGAATACGTCGTTCCGCAACACACGCATGGAACGCACGTGGCGGGAATCATCGCCGCTGACTGGCGGACTGAAGACACCGTTCCTTCCGGCACTAACGCGATCAGCGGCGTCTGTCCTGACATCAAGTTGTACGACCTGCGCGTGCTCGACGATCAGGGACAAGGCGACGAGTTTTCCACGATCGCTGCGATGCAGTTTGTGCGTTACCTGAACGCGCACAAGGAACTGATGATGATCCACGGCGTGAACGTCAGTCTTTCGATCAAGCATGATGTGGCGAACTTCGCCTGCGGCAGCACGCCGGTTTGTGAAGAGGCGAATCGTTTGGTCGGCGCGGGCATCATCGTCGTCGCGGCTGCCGGCAACAACGGCTACCTGCAATTCGTCACTACGCGTGGACCACAGGAAGGCTATCACAGCATCAGCATCACCGATCCCGGCAACACTGAAAGCGTGATCACTGTCGGCGCGACGCATCGCGACAGCGCTCATCTCTACGGCGTGAGTTATTTTTCGAGTCGTGGTCCAACAGGCGATGGCCGGCTCAAGCCTGACTTAGTCGCGCCGGGAGAGAAGATCGTCAGCACGATTCCTGCCGGTGAGACGAAACGCATGGACGGCACGAGCATGGCTGCGCCGCACGTGAGTGGCGCGGCGGCGCTGTTGCTCGCGCGCTATGGTGAACTTGTCGGGCGTCCGGTGCGCATCAAGGAAATCCTCTGCAAGACCGCAACCGATCTGGGACGCGAGCGCTACTTCCAGGGCGCGGGAATGGTGGACGCGTTGCGCGCGCTTCAGTCTGTTTGAGTTCTACTTGTCGTATTCGTAATCCTGGTTGAAGGGTGAGCCGGGCGGCGTCTGCGGCACGAACTCTTCTTTCTTCTCGTTGTAAAACGGGCCGAATATGGAGCGGGCAATGTAGAAGTTTTGCTTGTGAAACTCGTTCTGCGTCTCTTTGGTGTGCTTGGTTGTGACTTCTTTGTAGGAGTCGAAATAGTCGGAGAGAGTGGATGTATTTGTCTTGGAAGGCAAGTTGCTGTAGTTGCGGCCGATGACGGTGGAATTATCAATCGTTTTCACTTGCTCAAAAATCCTGAAGGCGTTCTGGTCCATCAACTGATTGTTCTTTAGTTCGCCTTTGGTGGCTCCCGGTATCTCTGAGAGTGCGTAAATGCCTGTCGGGTCAAACTCGTCTTTGCTCTTAATCTTGCCCTCTTCGACCAGCATATGGCGGAACTCAAACGGTATGGTGTTCTCGCCCAGGCGAACGTTCTCAAAAGTGAATAAATCTTCCTTGACTGTCTCACCCGGTTTATAGGCGCCCTCACCGTAAACAACGGTGCGCTTGAGTCGTGTTGGAATTTCTACGAAGGGATCCTGGCGGATGCCTTCAGAGTTGCCCAGGCCATCGTTGACGCGATTGTAATTCCCTTCGAGGTAAGCGCCCATCACATTGTCGTCGAGCTTCGCCAACGAAAACGCCAACTGGCTTTGAAAGATGTTGCCCGTGGTCAGCTCAAGGCTTTTGCCGCCACTCTTGGTCTTCTCGTAATTAGATGTCAGGGTGGACATGTTCTGCTTGAGCGCCTTCGTCTTGGACAGTTCCGTAGTCAGCTTATTCATCCCGACATGTGAACCGCGGCGGACTTTCTTGCCTGGCCGGGAATATTTGGTCTCAATGTTTCCGAGGTTGGTCTTATGTTGATTCAGTATCAGGTTCTTTTCTTCTCGCTTTCGCTTTTTGTTCGCATCCGCGAGCGGGTAGGTTTTTATCAGCTCGGTCAGCAGGTCCTTGAGCGTGGCAAATCTATACTTAGTGGAGTCGCCAACCATCTTCCTTAAATGGCCCACCCAACCCTTCTTGAGACCCTTGTCTTCAAAAGCCGCAATAAGACGATCTGCTGACTTAGAGTAGGTCCTATCGGAATTGCTGTTCTTAACAGTGAACTTGCGTTTTACTTTATCCGCTCCGAACTGCTCAATCACAATAACGCGCTGCACGACGCCGCGGCTGGTTGGAGCATGCGGCGGGCGCGCGGCGGCCTGCGCTTTCATCTGAACCGGTTGACGCTGGCCGCGCTCGACGGCCCGGCGCAACAGAGGCGACGTTGCTGCGGGCGGCTTGGCCGGTTGAAGAGTCTTGCGCTGTAAAACGTGCGGCGCAGGGTTGGGCCTGTAGACCGGCGGAGCAACGCTCTTAACGACTGGCGCACCCGGCGCAGTTTGCCTGACCACTTGCCTGATCATTGGTTTGGTGGTCTGTGGCGGACCTTTGTGAAGCGCCTGTTTTGTTTGCAGCACACGCGGCGTAGGCTGCGGGCGATATGCGGGAGGCGCTGCCGGAAGTGATTTCGGGGACGATGTTAGACGACCCGCAGCTTGCGGTGGTTTCGCTTGTTTGTTCAGCATGACGAAGATTTCGTCCGGCGAGAATGATCCGGCACTTATTCTTTGAAAGAGGCGAGAGCTTCTGGGCTCCACCAACAGGATTCGCGGATTATATCTTGCTCGCTCGCGGTGCGTCACCAGTTTTCTTGTTTCGTTCTCGATTAACCTCTATCCTCTCCGTCGCGAGTCTTCACACCTCGGTTCAGACGAAGGAGAACCCGACATGCTATTCACGCTCGAAGCCCTGCAGGCGAAGCACGGCGATTCCCTGCTCCTGCACTATGGCAAACCCAATAACCCGAAACTGATCGTGATCGACGGTGGTCCAGCCGGAGTTTACCGGGGCAGCCTGTTGCCGCGATTGACGGAGCTGAAAGAAACACGCAGCCCGGATGGTCCACTCGACATTCGCCTGTTGATGGTCAGCCATCTCGACGACGATCACATCAATGGTGTGCTCGCGTTCCTCGACGATCTCGTCGACAAGCAATCCAACAACGAAGAGTTGCCATTCAACATCATCACTCTCTGGCACAACAGCTTCGACGACATCGTCGGCAACGAAAGTCAGGAGATGCTCAAGGCGCTCAGCGCTGCTGTAAAGCCGGGCGGCGCAGTGTCGGCGGGAGTTCCGTTGAGCCAGGCAGGTGGCGCGCTGGCGGCAAGTGTGCCGCAGGGCCGCGAGGTCAGAAACAACGCGAAACAGTTGGCGCTTTCGATCAACGATCCGTTTGGCGCGCTCGTCGCGTGTCCGGTTAAAGGAAAGAAGACCGTCGCGATTGGAGATGGATTGAAGTTTACGGTGCTTGGTCCGGTGAAGGATCGGATCGAGGAGTTGCAGATCGAGTGGAATGCGGTGCTCGAGAAGAAAGGGCTCGCGACAGGCAAGGATGGGCAAGCGCTCGCCGCTGCTTATCTTGATGAATCAGTCTTTAATCTTTCGAGCATCGTCGTGCTTGCCGAAGCGGGGAAGAAGAAGATGTTGTTGACTGGAGATGCGCGCGGGGATGATGTGTTGAAGGCCGTGAAGTCGTCGGGATTATTGAAGTCAAAGCCATTGCACGTCGATCTGTTGAAGCTGCCGCATCACGGCAGCGATCGCAACGTGGAGACAGAGTTCTTCCGCCAGATCACCGCCGATCACTACGTCGTTTCCGCCGACGGCCGGCACGGAAATCCCGAGGTCTCGACGCTGCAAATGATTTCCGAGGCGCGCGGTAAAGATAAATTCACCGTCTACCTGACAAATCGTGAGAAGCGGCTGGACACGTTCTTCGCGTCTGAAAAGAAGAAGGGCAAGAAATACAGTGTCGTCTACCGCGATCCGAAGGAGTTATCCCTCTGGGTCAACCTCGGCGACGACACCTTAGCGGACTAATTGGAAACGCCGAAGACGCATCACGCAGAAGCGCCGTAGGCGCGGGTAGAAGGTAGCCAGGGGTGAGCGCGTTAGCGCGCACCCCTGGTTGTTTTTAAAACGCGCATGAGCTCTGAAAGAGCGACAGAAACGGGGCGGTTCTGTCGCACTTTCAGTGCTCAAATGCCTACTCTTGCTATCCAGGGGCGGCGTGTTCGCTTCGCTCACACTTTGCCCCTGGCTACCTTCTGACCGCGCCGTTGGCGCGTTATAAACAACTCGCGAATCTTCATGCATTTTGCGATCTGTATTTGCGATCTGTAATCCATCACACATCAGGGCACGATTGCGAAGGCGGCTTCCTGTTTGAGGAGCTTCTTGCTGACCATGTCTTTCGCTTCGATCATCACCGTGTAATTCCCTGGCGCAAGGTTCGTTAGACGGATGAACTCCGCAAACTTGAGGTGCGGCACCGGGTTGTTTTCGACCTCCGTCAACACAAAATCAAACGGCTTCGTCGCGGGCTGGCCGTCCTTCATCAGTCGCGCCGTGACCCGGACCATCGGTTTACCTGTGTCGGTGCTGTTCGCGGCGTTATAAACCGCGAGATACATGACGAGATTGTCGGTGCTCCGAAACTGCCGCTCCGCCGACGGACGTATCGCCGTCTTTCGATAAACAAAAACATCGGGCGCATCGGCCGGCTTGGGCTCGTACGCCTCAACATAACGACTCAACACCAACGGCGTCGCCGCAAACTCCTCATCCAGATCCGGCAACTCAAGATGCTCTCGCCGTCCCGCAATCTTCCCGGACTGCCGATCTCTCACGATCAGATCTATGGTGTAGTCGCCGGGCGTGAGTATCAGATCCTGCCGGTAGAAAATGTTGTTACTAACAATCGATTGATACTGCTCCGCCGTTAAATTCACATCGAAATTCCCACCAAGCCGCGAAAGCACCTTGTCCGGCGTCGCTTTCAACACGCCGACCACTTCCAACTGCAACGATCGCTTCTCACCTTTGCGATCGAACTGAACCGCATTGGGCGGCAACTCGATCGCGAGCGGCACCGTGTACATCCCATCTCGCGATCGGAACGAACTCACCGACAAAGAAAACGGAAACCCAGGCGTCGACTGCACCGCCGCGAAGTTGTCGAACATTTTCTTATCGGCCGGCGAGAGCAAAACGATCTCTTCCGGCGGTATTGCGTAGTAACCGGAGCGGGAAATAATCTGCGCATCGGGCCGTCGCACTTCGATCTTGACCTTGCGGAACGAGCTGTCGAAATTCTGGTTGGTGCTGCGATACGCGATCGTATAACGCGCCTGGATTTCCTGGTTGATGCGTTCGAGTCCCTGCCCGATGTCGTTGTTGCCTTTCAAAAACCGCCCGCCAGTATCACCCGAAATGCGATAAAGAATGTCGTACTCACGGCTCAGCCCTTCCTGCCTCGCAGTGTCAAAAACAGTCTCGCCGCCAACCGCCCTGATCCGTTGCTCCTGCGGCTGCGCGGCAGAAATTCCACTGAGCGCCGAAACACCTCCCAACGCCGTTGTGTTCGGCGCACTCGCCCGCAGTCCCGCAGAGTCGATGATGTAGATCGCGACGTTCGCGCGATTCGCGATGTCGATCGTGCTTTGAACCTGCCAGTCGAGCACCGCAGGCGTAACAAATCCCTGCGAAAACAAAACAACCGTCTTCTTCCCGGGAATCGGCCGCAGCCCTTCAGCGATCGCGGCGAGCGCAGCAAGTATCGGCCGCGACTGTTGCACGCTAAGCGCCGTGCGCAACATGATGAACTGCGCCAGCATCGTCCTCATGATCATCTGCCGCGCGGCCTGCGACCCACCAGCCCTACTCGTAATCTCGGTAGTCGGCGCTGTATTCGCCTGGCTCAACTCACCTCGCAACGAGTCGATATTCTGCGCGAGATCTCGTTGTTCGAAGTTTTTGGAAGTGGACCCGGAACCGAGATTTTCCAGCGCCTCGATGAGCTTCGCTTTGTCATTCGTAAACGGTTGCAGCAATTGCAAACCATTCGTCACCGACAACAACGCGACCACGTCGCTATCGGTCAACTGTTCGCGGGCATACTTGATCATGCCTTCGCGCACTTGTTTCAGGTTCGTGATGTCGGTAGTTTGCGAATCGAGAACGAGGGTGACGTAGTTTCTCGGTGCGGCGGCAGGTTCCGACGGCGCCGCTGGACCAGGACCAGCAGCGGCAGCACCCGTCGATGGCCGGTTCGTGCCGGCGAGTGGCGCATCGAAGAATTCTATCTTCTGTTGCACTCCATTTTCGAAGACAACGAAATCCTCCGCCTTCAGATCGGGAATGTATTTGCCTTTCTTGTCTTTCACCTGCACGTCGATGTTGACGAGGTTTGATTTAACCTTCACCACATCGTCTTCCTGCGCCAGGCAAACAGGCGCCAGCAGCACGACGAGAATACAGACAACCCAGAATTTCATTATCCCCTGCCCACTCCTAAAGCATCGGCAACGCGATTGATGTAGTTGAACCACGCCGCGATCAGCGTGATCTGCAATATTCCCTGATCGTCAAAACCGACCGAACGCAACCGATCGTGATCCGCGGGCGAGATGCGCGTGGCATCACGCGTCATCTGCACGACGTAGTCGAGCATCACTCGCTCCTGCTCGGTGATCGGCGCGGTGCGGTAGTCAGCTTCGAGCGCTTCTACCAACGCTGAGTCCAGTGTAATGCGACGCAGAAACTCTGCGTGAGACGTGATTCAATAATGACACCGATTGGTGACCGACACCACCGTCGTGATCATCTCGTGCTGCCGTCGATTCAACGGAAGATCGGGAGCCATCAGCGAACCGAAAGCCGCGAACGAGTGAAACAGCGCCTTGGGAATCAAACTGTGCGAGGCTACGATGCCCGCCGTCTCGCCATCTGCTGTCGCCTGCACCGGCGTTGCATATTCGATCGGATAAAGTTCGCGCTGCGCCTCACACGCCTTGCGCACCTCCTCGCTTTCAGCCGGAGAAACCGTTTTAATCCATGTCATTTAAAGTCGTTCCTTCCTTTCGACCAATCGCTTATCACGAAATAGAAACAAGTAAACCGGCAGTCCCAGTGAAACAACGGCGACGCCGAGCAGCGCTTGCTTCGGTTTGTCGCCACCAATCAGGAACAACATGATCAGCAGCATTCCGAGAAAGATTGCCGGCGTTACCGGGTAGCCCGGCGTGAGATAGCCCACGTTCTTCGGATCGCGACGCCGCAACTTATAGATCGCAATCACCGTCAGCGCAAGAAAGACGATGACCACGAACACGAAATATGAAACGATGTCGCCAAACGTGCCCAGTGTGACCAGTATCGACGCCAGCACCGCTTGCGCCGCGATCGCATACGCGGGCGTTTCGTAGCGCGGATGCAGCGATGCAACCGATCGGACAAACAATCCGTCACGCGCCATCGCGAAGTAAACGCGCGGCGCCGACATCATCACCGCCGCCAAACAGCCCAGCACCGCTACGACAACCACGAGCGAAAACACAACGCCACCAGCGCGCCCAAATAAAACCTCACCGGCTTGCGCCGCGAAAGTCTCGCCTGACGTCACCTGGCCCATCGGGACGAGATAGATGAACGCAAAACTGACGAGCACATAAACAACCGTCACCATCACGACGCCGAAGCTCAGCGCTCGCGGCAACGCTCGCGCGGGATCTTTAACTTCGCCCGCGAGTTTGCCGAGGTCCCACCAGCCGGCGAACGAGAAGAATGCGCCCGCGAGTCCGCCCGCAAGCGCGGGGAACCACGGGTCGGCATTCGCATTGCGCGCGACAAACGGCGAGAAGTTGGACCAGTCGCCGAGTTGAAAAATCACGCCCCAAAGAAAGATAAACGCCAGCAGGCCGAGTTTCAGAAACATCAGACTGCGCATAAACCACGCGCCCAATCGCACGCCGCGAATGTTCACGAGAGCGACGCCGGCAATCGTCGCGATTGCGAGCGCCTTCGTTCCCCAGGGTGAAAGATTGACGATCTGTCCCGCGTAAGTCGCCAGACCGGTAGCGAGCGCGGCGGTGAGTCCCGGGTCCATCACGAGAAACGCCATCCAACCATACATAAAAGCTACTGATGGCCCATACGCCTCGCGCAGGTAAACGTAACCGCCGCCTGCTTCCGGATATCGCGCCGCCAACTCGCCATAACAGAGCGCGCCGCACAACGCCGTCGCGCCCATCGCCAGCCACACGATCAATAACCAGAACGGTGACCCCAGCGACCGCGCCATTCCCGCCGGCGTCAGAAAGATCCCGACGCCGATCACGCCGCCGACGACAAATGCCGTCGCGGTGCGAATACCAATCTGTCGTTTTAGTTCACTCGACACGTAGCAGCATGGTCTTTGCGTTCTCTGCGGGTCACTGCGTTCTCTGCGGGTACCGGGTTTGCCGGCTTGTTAACATAGAGAACGCAGTGGCCCGCAGAGAACGCAAAGGGCCGCAGAGGCTTACTCTAAAAAGTTATGCGCGCCGCGAACTGAAACGCGCGCGGTCCACCCGAGCCGAACACGCCGCCGGCAGTCGTCACGGCTTGTCCGAAACTGGCCGATCGATTTGATCCCGGATTGCCCGGCACCAGCACGTTGTTGAAACCTGAATAGTTGACGTTTGAAACGCCAAGCACGTTCGTCACGTTGAAAAGATTGAACACTTCGGCAATCGGCTCGATCGTGAATCGCTCGCCAATCCTGAACACCTTCGACACGCGCACGTCGAGCGACGAAAAATTGTCGCCAAACTCCAAATCGTCACGCACGAGCGGCAACAGAACGCGAGGCTTGAAGCCCGTGTTCGGATCGGCATTCGGACAAAGCGATCCACCGGCAGCGTTGATCTGCGTCAACGCCGCGTTGAGTTGCGCGCCCGTGTGAAACTCGCGCGCTCCCGCATTACGGCTCAACTCGCAAACACGCGAGCTTCCGTCCGGCAACAGAATATCCATCGGCACTGACGAAGCGAGCGTGAGTATCGGCGAAACACGCACCGCCCACGGCAGTTGAAACACGCCGGAGAAAGTGAAGCGATGGCGCTGATCGTTTGGCGTTGGTCCATACTCCCGCCGCAGATCGTTGGAGTCGATTGGTCCATTGGAAAACGGAATCTGATCGTCGTTCGCATAGTTGAACGATTTGGACAACGTATACGACACGCGGAACTGGTGGCGGTTGGCAAACCGCTTCTCCAGGCTCACCAGCAATCCGTCGTAATTAGTTCTCACACTCGACTCCAGATTTTTCACAATCTCCGGTCCACCGACAACCGGGTTCAATGGCACCGTCCCGATTATGCGGCCGATAATGAAGTGCGTGCCGACATTGCGAACGTAATCTGCGCGCAGGACATAGTCTGCGCCTAGTTGCTGCTGCACGCCGAGGTTCATCTGGTGGACCATCGGACTTTGCAAATCGTTGTCGATGATGTTGATGCCGCCTGCGCCGGCGCCGGGCAGCACAAATCCTGTGAATGGACTCGCGAGCGTCGGCGCGCCCGGCGGAAACACGCCGTTAACCGGATCGAAAAGAAACGGCGGCGGAATAAAGAAAACGTTTCCGGCCCGCACTTCGACCGGCAAAGCGCGCCCGTCGAGTCCGCGTTCGAGTGTTTGAATCTGGAGCGTTACGCGATCGTAGTAAAGACCGTAACCGCCGTGGATGCTTGTGCGCGCGTCCTTGGTCGAGAAATTGAAGCCGATGCGCGGCGCGAAATTGTTGCTGTCACGCGACCGTTCGCCCTTCAGAAACGGAAGAATCAGCGGGTTGAGTTCGTCGACCCGGCTGACGTTTTTTACGTCGGTGTCGATCTCGTAACGAAGACCCAGGTTGAGCGTAAGCTGCGGATGCACCCGCCAATCGTCATGAAAGAACGCAGCGATGTAGGTGTTGTCGGTATCGGGGAGCACGAGCGAGCGCTCCGGAAAACCACTGCGCAACGTGACGGCAAACAGCAGATCGTTATCGTCGACGCGGTTGTCGCCATTGCGATCGAAATCGGGAAAGTCTTCGATCAGCTCGATGCGTCCTTGTTGAAACACTTTCAGGTCGAGATCCGATTGCACGCGCTGAATCTCGCCGCCGGCGGAGAACGTGTGATTGCCGCGAATGAACGTGAACGTGTCGCTGAATTGAAAGCGCCGTTGTTTGGTTTGCTGCGGAACGCGGAACGAAGCGCCGTCCTGCAAGCTGGGGAACGTGAGCTGTGGTCCAGGCGTAACCGGCAGCGTGTCGTTGAGGAAATCGCTGTAACTGAACTTGAAACTGTTGATATCGAGCGGTGAAATGACGCGTGTGTAGTTTGCAAGAAACGAGTGCGTCTTATTCACGCCCGATTGACGTTGCGAAGCGGAACCGATCGAACGCACCAACGTGCTGGCGCCGATTCCATTCTCGCGCTGAAATGAATACCGGAAGTTAAGCTGATCTTTGGAAGTGGGCGACAAGTCGACGCGTTCGGTAGTCAGAAAGTCATCCAGCGGCGCCGGGGCGAACCCGCGAACGATCGAGCGCGTCGCCAGGTTTCTCTCGCCGACGAGCACCACGCCATCCTGGTTGCGATACTCGAACGAACCAAAAAACCACGCCCGTTCTTTTTTGATTGGACCACCAATGGCAAACGCATACTGCTGGCGATCGAAAGGAGGCGTCTCGTCGAGACTGCGATCGAACGTGGCGGGCAAACCTTGCAACTCGCGGTTGCGAAAGTAAAAAGAACCCGATCCGTGCAGCTCGTTTGTTCCCGACTTGGTGATGACGTTGATCACCGAAGAACCAGAGCGGCCTAGCTGCGCCGAGAAACGGTTCGTCGCAATCTGAAACTCCTGGATCGCTTCCTGCGAGATGTTCTGCACCGCGCCGCCTACTACGTCGTCGTTAGTGTCAGCGCCATCGACGGTCACGTTTCCGCCGCGTCCGAGTTGACCGGCAGAAGAGATAACGACGGTGTTCGTCTTTGTCGGATCGAAGTTAGGCGCTGGCGCATTGCCCGGCACCAGCAACGCGAGTTCGAGAAAGTTGCGGCCGTTGAGTGGCAGACTCTCGACCTCACGTGTGTTGACCACGCCCTGGACCAGCGAGTCGCGGTTGTCGATCCCGGCCTGCTCCGGCACGAGATCGACGACGATCGACTCGCTCACGCCGATCTGCAACGGCACATTCAGAGTTACAGTCTGGCCCACTTGCAGTGGGACCGGCGTCTTCGAAACTTTCGTCAGAAAGCCCTTGGCTTCTACACGCAGTTCGTAATCACCGGGCGCGAGATCCGCGAGCACGTAAAGTCCCTCGTCGTTGCTGACAGTCGTGCGGCGAATGCCGGTCGCGGTCTGCGTCGCAGTGACGTTTACCCCCGCGACGACAGCGCCGTTAGGATCGGTAACGGTACCGGTAAGAGTCGCCTTTGCCGCCTGTTGGGCCATCGCCGAACCGGCTAAAACACACACTAATACTAGGACTGCGCTCGCAGCTCTCATTGGATTCTTCCTTTTTGTAGGCTTAAGAAATCTTTCTCAGGATCCGACCCAGCTTGTCACCTGTTCGTATACCGCGGAAACCATCTGCCTGGCTTTCTCTTCGCTCCTCGCTTCGGCGACGATGCGAATGATCGGTTCCGTGTTTGAACCACGAACCAGAAACCAACCTTCCGGCATCATCACTTTGACGCCGTCGCGCGTGTCGATCGGAAACTTCGCGTACTCCTGCCGCAGCATTCGCAACACCCCTGGGATGCGTTGCGACGAACACTCCATCTTTTCCTTGACGATGCTGTAACGCGGAAAAGTCTCGACTAATTGGCTGACGCTCTTGCCTGACTCGGCGAGCAGGTGCAGCACGAGGGCCATTCCGACGAGACTGTCGCGAGCGAAGTTGATGCGCGGATAAATCACGCCGCCGTTTCCTTCGCCGCCGATCACCGCGTTGTGCTGGCGCATGCCGTCGGTGACGTTAACTTCGCCGATCTTCGTGCGATACACCGGACAGTCAAACTGTTGCGCAATGTCTTCGAGCGCTGACGTCGTCGAGAGATTTGCGACGAGTGGTCCACGTTCGCGCTGGAGCACGTAAAGCGCGGCCAGTGCGAGCGTGTAGTCTTCGCCGATCGGATCGCCCTTTTCCGAAACGATCGCCAAACGATCCGCGTCCATGTCCTGCGCGAATCCGATGTCGGCGTCGTGTTCCCGCACTGCGTCGCAAAGAGCGCCAAGGTTTTCCGGAACCGGCTCGGCCGCGCGGGGAAAGGAGCCATCAGGGGTGACGTTGATCGGAATGACAGTGGCGCCGAGCGCTTCAAGCAACTTTGGACCAACGAACGAAGCAGCGCCGTTACACGAGTCGAGCACGACGCGGATTGGTCGCGCGGTCTGCGGCAATGGACCAAGCGCGTCGAGTATCGCGTTGATGTGCTGGTCCGTTGCGCCTTCAACTTCCTCGCAGATCCGGATCTCGCCGCCGCTGACCTTCGAGTACTCGCCCTGGTGATAGATGTCGAGCAGTTCGCGCGCCTGGCCGGCGTCGAGAAACAGCCCCGATGGTCCAATGAACTTCAGCGCATTCCATTCGGGTGGGTTGTGACTGGCCGTAATCGCGATACCGCCGTGCGCGTGTCGTTGCCGCACCTGCAACTGCACTGTCGGCACCGGGCACATGCCAACGTCGACAACGCGGCTGCCGCTCGACAAAACACCAGCGATCACTGCGTGCTTCACCATCTCACCGGAAGTTCTCGGATCGCGCCCGATCACGATCGTGCCCGCGCCCATATGCGTGCCGAAGGCTTGCGCAAATCGGGTCAACAGCGCAGGCGTCAACGAGTCGCCAATAACACCGCGAACACCGGAGATGCTGATCTTGAGAGTTGGTATTGCCCTCATCGAGATTCGTTTACGGCTTCCACTTGAACGGGAAAAGTTTTCCTGCTTCGGTTGGATCCATAGCTCCACCGGCGGCGGCCACTGCGCGCGAAAGGACCGTATCATGCTGCGCGCGAAGGTCTGCGCCGGTAGGCAACAAAACTTCATTCGGCGCTACGCCGGGACCTTCGAGGCTCTTCCCGTCAGGCATGATCAGATCCGCATCCGTGACGCTGACGCCGTAGAAGATCACTGTTTCCAGGCCAATCTGGTGCGGATATAACCGGCTCCTCATCACTTTGCCAGACGTTCGATCGCCAAGGATCGCGCCTCTCTTCTCCGTCTGTATGACACTCGCAAAGACTTCCGCCGCCGAACCTGATTCGCTGTCGACCAGCACCAGCAGATTGTTCTTGAACCCGCTGTCGCCGCGCGTTTTGGCAATCAACGGCTTCTCTTCTTTGCGTCGCTTGATCTTGCCGACGGTGATGTCGCGATCGAAGAAGTTGCCGATAAGGCGCAGCAGGGTCTCTTCCGAGCCGCCGCCGTTGCGGCGCAGATCGAGGATCAACGTCTTGTACTTCTTGACCTTGTTGACCATGTTGTCGACGCCGTCTTCGCTCAGGTCAAACGAAGGCATTCTCCAGATACCGACGCCGGTTTCTCCCACGTCGACGAACTTGTGCTCGTTCATCCGCGCTTCGTCTTCCAGATCTCTCCAGTAGGCATTGAGATCGATCGTGTCGGTGAGATCGAAAATCTTCTTGCCGGGTGTGACTTTCGCATTCACTTCCAACTGGCGCGGTTCACCGTCCGGGCTCAGCACTTCCATCCTTACGACTGGACGTGGCGAAAGCGCGCCGTAGAGGTAGTAATAGATCCAAAGGTTGGAACGATTCGGCGTGATGCCGTCGATCTTTAACACCTTGTCGCCGGGCTTCAAGCCCTTCGCCTCGGCGTCACTCTTAGGTTTGACTGCGATGACGTAAGTGTTGTCGCCAAAGGTCTGCATCTGCCAGCCGTATTCGACGCGCGCGGATCGTGGCGGCGGCACGAAGAGCGTGTGTGAGTCGTTGAAGTCGAGCAACATTTGCGCGATTACGCCGAATACTTCGCCGTTCGATTTGGCTTGCTTTATTCGTTCTTCTGCGAGCTTGCTGCGCGCTTCGAGATCTATCCCGCGATAGGTGGGGTCGTAATATTTGTTCTTGATGTCGTCGCGCGCGGCCTTGAGCATGATGAGACCGCGATCGCGATCCTGAGCGGAGAGTTGGGCGAACGCTGAACAGACGCATGCAAGAAGGACAAAGCTAAGTGCAAGTAGCCGTTGCATGGGAGGAGTCTCCTTCTGAGATTTGGATTACCTGGTTAATCGATCGCGCACCCAGTCGAGCAAGTGTGGCGCTTCCGCCGGGTTTTCACTTTCGACGATGATGCGAATAATCGATTCCGTATTCGAAGCTCGTACGTGGACCCAACCGTTTGGCATGGTCACCTTGAGACCGTCGATCGTGTCGCACTGAAGGTTCTCACGTTCCACTGTCGCGCGAAAGTCTTGCAGGATCGAATAAAGCCGGTTGGGCTCTACGCCGATGTTATGCTTCAAGACCGCCAGTCTGGGCAACTGGGCGACCAACTCGGAAACTCGTTGGCCTGTACGCGATAAATGGCTGAGTATCAGTCCGATAGCGGCGGCACTGTCGTGACTGAGTTGCACTTCCGGAACCGTCACGCCGCCACTGCCCTCGCCGCCGAGCATGGCGGCATGTTCGATCATGGCCTCGGAGATGTAAGCCTGGCCCACCGGAGTTCGCACTACAGCTCCGCCAAAGCGATCGGCGATGATGTCGATCGCGCCGGTCGTCGAGATATTCGTGACGATTGTGCCAGTTGTTTCCTTGAGCCGAATAAGCGACGCGAGCGCGAGCGTCGTCTCCTCCGAGAGTCGTTCGCCGCTTTCGGTTACGATACCGAGCCGTTCGCCGTCCGCGTCCTGCGCGAAGCCTATATCGGCCCGGCCGGCTTTAACAACCGCACTAAGTTGGGCCATCGTCTCCGCCTTTGGTTCAGGTTCGTGAGGGAAGACGCCGGTCGGATCGTCGTTTACGGCCAGAACTTCGCACCCGAGGGATTCGAGCCATTGCGGAGTCATTAAAGAACACGCGCCGTTGCAGCAGTCGATCGCGACAACTAACTTTGCGGGTCCGATGGTGAATGTCTGATTTAAAACTTCGATGTGATGCGGGATTGCATCCGCCTGCTGGACTGTTTGCTTGATTGTCTGCCAGTTTGCCTTCGCAAACTCGCCCTGGTGGTAGATGTCGAGGAGTTCCTCAGCCTGCGTGGGATTGAGATAGACGCCGTCGCCGCGGACGAACTTCAGGGCGTTCCACTGGGCGGGGTTGTGTCCGGCTGTGATCGCAATCCCGCCATCGGCTTTCAGGGATTTTATTGCGATCTGCATACTCGGCGTCGGACTGATGCCGAGATCGATGACCTCACATCCCGAGGCAAGGAGTCCTGAAATAACCGCCGACCGTATCATCGGCCCCGACGGCCTCGTATCCCGACAAATCAGAATCCTGCCCGCATCGAGATACGATCCGAATGCCTGTGCAAACTGTACAACAAGCTCCGGCGTAAATGTCTGCCCCACGAT
>DATELZ010000114.1:0-25266 GCA_035276045.1 Pyrinomonadaceae bacterium
AAGTCCCAAGACCACCACAAAGATGATTCTCGCTCGCGTAGTCGGAAACATTGTCGCCACGCAGAAGAACTACCGCTACGAAGGCGCGCGCGTGATGTTGTGCCAGCAGATCACGCCCGAGGGTGACGACACGAGTTATTCCCTGCTCGCGCTTGATTCAGTTGACGCGGGCGTGGGCGACACGGTTTTGATCGTGCAGGAAGGCTGGGGGGCGTCGACGGCGGCGACGGGACAGGCCGGCGCTGCGATCGATTCGGCGATTGTCGGCGTCGTGGATCGGATTGATCTCTTATGAGTTCTGATCAGGCAAAACTAGTGGCGGAGAGAATCGCGCGGCGGATGTCCGGGGGAACCACGGATCTTTCCGCGGAGCTTTCTGCTATCCGTGGAACGCTTACTGACCTACAGAATCGGTTAATTCAAATCGAATCGAAGGTAGGGGCTAATGAGCCTCGAATGCACTCGCCATGGCTCGCGGGTGTGAACGCGAGCCATCCGAGTCAGGAACGTTTTGGCGTGGAAGAAGCGACCGTCGCGGAGTTAGTCGACTTCTTCCAGAACGAAAAGACTTGCACTCTCGAACCCGGTGGTAAACCGTGCGACCACTGCGCGATGTGCAGCTCGCGCGGTTTTTGATCCGGCATTACTTCGTCGGCGTCGACTGCCGCAAAGTGTTTGCATTGATCTGCGGCACGTCTCTCGCCCCTTCTTCCGCTCTGAAGTACGGCTCTTCGGGAAATCCATATAGCTTCGCCGAGATCACCGTCGGGAATTGCGCGCGCGTCGTGTTGTAATCCTGCGTCGCATCGTTGTAGTCCTTGCGCGAGGTCGCGATGCGGTTTTCCGTTCCGGCAACCTCATCCTGCAACTTCAGGAAGTTCTGATTCGACTGCAACTGCGGATACGCCTCTTGCAACACCAGCAGCCTGCCGACCGTTCCGCCAAAACTATTTGCCGCATCGATCACTGCCTGTTTCTGTTCGGGCGTTTTGTCACCGGCTTCACCCTGCGGCGCCTGGCTGGTCGCCTGCAGCAACCGCGAGCGCGAGTCCGCTATCCTGCCGAAGACTTCCTGCTCCTGAATACCGGCCAGCTTCGCCGACTCGACGAGGTTGTTAATCAGATCAGAGCGGCGCTGCAACTGCGTTTCGACGTTGGCCCACTTACCCTTCACGTTCTCACGTTTCGTGGTCAGCGTGTTGTAGCCGCAACCAGTCGCGGTCAATGAAATCATCGCAATAGCGAAAAGCACTATCCAACTTCGACTCTTCATTCCTGGATCTCCCGTTTCTCTGGAACTTTGTACTTTGTACTTAGTGCTTTGCAAAGTACGAAGCACTAAGCTCTAAGTTCTACTCTGGTCGAAGTTCATCGACCGCTTCAACAACATGCTCGATCTGAGACATGTACGACGCGAAAAGATCGTTCGCCTCTTTTTCGGACGACGGTAAGTTGCCGTTGCTGCGAAACTCGAAGATCCGTTCAAACGACGCCGGATCGAGGTGCAATAACCGCGCCGTGGCGCGCACGCAATCCGGTTTTGCCACCGGCGCTTCCTCTCCGTGAAGCAACAACACGGCGCGAAAGAGTGCCGCAAAACTCGACAAACTATCGGCCATCAAATCGCATAATTTTTCAACGGAGACTGACGCGGGAATATACAGACGGCGCAGTTGGATCAACTTGCTGCGCAACTCGTACTCGGTCTGGTGGCGCAGGTTGTCGTCTGAAAGTTTGACGAACTCGAACGGGTCGTGACCAAAGAGAACAACACGCGCCTTGGCCATCTGGTGAAACTCGATGGGAAACACGTCGGCCGCGTCGGAGAGTTCCTCGACCGTGAAATAGACCGGCAGTGGATGACCGAGCCGTTGCCACTCGCGCGTCGGCGCCTGGGCCAGGCGCAAGTCTTCGGGCGCGATGCGATTCAACGCGATCAGCAGGTTGTAATCCGATTGCAGTTCGACGTGATCGCCTGCTGCCGCCGAACCGTACAGCACGATCGACGCGAGATTGTCGCCATGCGTGGCGCGCAGATCGTCGACAAGGCTGTTGAGTGCTTCGTGTATTACTGTCTTAACCGCCATAGAATCCGTCTTCCTTCACGTTTACCAACTGCCGCCTGCGCCGCCGCCGCCAAAACTTCCACCACCGCCAAAGCCGCCACCAAAACCACCACCGCCACCGCCGCCCCAACTGCTACCGCCGCCGAAGCCTCCACCGCCGCCCCAGCCGCTGGAGCTTCTGCCGCCGCCGCTCATACTACTTATAAGACCACCCCATAACAGTGCCTGCATCAGTCCACTGCCACCGCCGCCGCGACGCCGGCCGCCACGTCCACCGCCTCCACCTCGTGACGCTGCGGAGATCACTATGATCAGGATCACGATTCCGATCACACCGCAGCAAGTGGCGCCGAGGCTCTTCCGGTTCGGACGACCCTCGCGTGGCTGCTCTTCGGCGCGATACGCGTAACGTTGATCGATGCCGTCGATATTGAAGCCGCGCTTTGCGCCGAGTGTCGCAATGTACGCCTGGATCGTGTCAAAGATGCCTTTGCTGTAGTTTTGCTGTTTGAACGCAGGCACGAGTCGTTCACGTTGGATCTGTCCGGCCAGTCCGTCAGGCAGGTCGCCTTCGAGATGATCGCTGATCTGCGTGAAATACTTTCGATCCTGAATCGCGACTACTAAGAGGAATCCTGCCTTGTCGCCCCCCTTTGGTCCAATACCCCAACCACGGGCGACTGCAAGCGAGAAATCGAAGATCTCCTGATCGCCGGTAGTCGGAACAGTCAACACCGCAAACTCGATCTGCGCGCGCTCTTTGAGGTTCAGGTAGATCGATTCGAGACGCTGACGTGTGTCTGCGTCGATCACATTGGCATTGTCTACGATCGGATTGAATGGAACCGGTAACGGAACAGGCGACTGAGGTCTCGTCTGAGCGCCAGCATAAGCCGCAAAAGAAAAAACTAAAGCAAGGAGGCCGAGGCCAACCCGCAGGCGCGAAAGTGATGTTCTCATCATTTTTCATTTGTCATTGGACATTTCTCATTTCTCATTTGGGCTACGCTGCTATACAAAACGACAAATGAAAAATGTCCAACGATCAATGATAAATACCCTGGTTTATCCCTCGATCAACTTGTGCAACAAGTAGAACAGGGCAACCCCTCCAAAAACGACAATTGAGACCGTGGGGTTTCGCTCTTCTTTGTGATTCACTTCGGGGATCAGGTCACTTGCGGCTACATAGAGGGTTACGCCGGCAGAGAATGGTAACGCATATCCGACGGAATTGCTCATCCGGGAGTCGAGGACGGCGACGGCGATCACTCCCGCGAGCGTCGCTGCGCCGATTGCCGCCGTGGCGATCAATGCTTTTTTCGTCGAGCGGCCGGAAGCGAGCATGATCGACGCGACGGTGAAACCTTCCGGCATCTTGTGGAGGAGGATCGCAATGAAGACGAGGATTCCGACTTTGAAGTTGATCAAAAATGCCGAGGCGATGGAAACGCCGTCGAAAAATGTATGGATCCAGAGTCCGCCGACGGCGGTGTACGCCGCGGAGGGTTTCATGAACGACTCGGGGTGCGTTTCAGCGCCGAAGTGGAAGTGCGGCGCGAGAGTGTGCTCGAAGAACTGAATACAGAGATAGCCGGCTAATAAAAGGCTCATCGCACCGAGGATGGCCTCGCCCGGCGGCTCTCCATTCGAGTTTTGCGTCCAAATATCGACGGTTACCGGAAGGATTTCGATAAAGATAGCGGCGAGCATGAAGCCGGCGCCGAGTGCGACCAGGTATTTCAAGGATCGCTCGCCCCACCGGTGCGCGCCCGCTTTCACCAGCACCAGGCCGCCAACGACGTTAGCCGCAGCGGCCAGCAAGCCAAACAGGAGAATCGATGTCATTAGTGTGGTGGGTCACTATACAGCATCGGTCCTATTCATTGGTCATTTGTCGTTTGGCATTTGCCATTTATCATCTTCGGCAAATGACAAATGAAAAATGCCAAACGACAAATGGGAAATACGTGATCGCCTTCTGTTTGCCTCAAAGGGCTTATCTGTTGACACGTCAGGCGAGGGCGGCGTAGTATCCGGCTCGGGTGGTCAAAAGTGGTCGGAAGTGGGTCCAACCTCGTAGCAACACCGATCATTGGTAACTCTTTTCCTTTAGGCCACCCACCAGCTCTCTCGTCAGGCTCGAATTTATGCTGCGAGGAAACTACACGGCACGCATTGATATAAAAGGTCGCCTGAAAGTGCCGACCGAGTTTCGACGCCTACTTGAAGAGAAGCACGGCAAAGATCTTTATATCACGAGTCTGACCGGCGAATGCGTCCGAATTTACCCTTTGCCTGAATGGGAGTCGATCGAACAACGACTCTCGTTACTGCCGTCGATGGACCCGGCGCGCAGAAAGTTCCTTGACAGAACGAATTATTACGGACAGCAGGCGACTTTGGACGGGCAAGGGCGTTTGCTGATTCATCCGTTGCTGCGCAAGAGCGCCGAAGTGCTCGGCGACGTCGCAGTGCTCGGATATCTGACATACCTCGAAGTTTGGGAGCTCGACAGGTTTAAAGCCCGCCTCCTTGCCGATCCGTATACGGAAGAGGACGAGGCTGCAATTGCGAGACTTGGTATTTAGTGCTTTGTACTTGGTACTTTGTACTTTGTGAAGCCGAACAAAACACAAAGAACAAAGCCCAAAGCTCAAAAGTTCTTTGAACGAGATCACGGGGCGGTGGTGATGGCTGCGCCTTTGGGGGGCATGGGCGCGCCCCATCGCCCCGTGCTGCTAAAAGAGACATTGAAATACCTCGTTCCTGAGCGAGGGGGTCTCTTTGTAGATTGCACGGTTGGGCTCGGTGGACACAGTGAAGCTATTCTGAAATCCTCCCCCGATACTCGCATACTCGGTCTCGATCTCGATCCCGCGGCGCTCGCGTACTCGCGAGAGCGCCTCGCGCCTTTCGGAACGAGATTTCGCGCTGCCCAGGCTAACTTTCGCCAAATCGACAACGTGTTACGTGATACCGGCGAAAGCGATCCCGGCGGCATCCTTGTCGACCTTGGAGTCTCTTCGCTCCAATTTGATTCCCCCGAACGTGGGTTCAGTTTTCGTTTCGACGCGCCTTTAGATATGCGAATGGAGCCGGCAAGCGGCGCCACCGCAGCCGATCTTCTGCAACAGCTTCCCGAAGCGGAAATCGCCCGGATCATTTTCGAATTCGGAGAAGAGCGACACTCACGACGCATCGCCCGTCGCATCGTTGAACGTCGCGAACAGGGGCAGCCGGTTACGACGACGGCTGAGTTGGCGGAGTTGGTGCGACACGCAGTGGGCGGCGGCGGTCGCAAACGGCAGCAGATTCATCCGGCGACGCGCACGTTCCAGGCATTGCGTATTGCCGTTAACGGCGAACTCGAAGGTTTAGGCGAGTTTGTCGAGACTGCCATCGATCTTTTAGCACCCGAGGGGCGATTCGTCGCCATCAGTTTCCATTCACTTGAGGATCGGATCGTGAAGCGGGAGCTGAGACGTTTGTCGGGTCATTGCGAATGTCCACCGCGTTTGCCGGTTTGTTCGTGCGGCGCGCGAAAGGTGGTTGAAATATTGACGCGGCGTCCGGTAGTGCCGGGCGATCGCGAGGTCGAAGAGAACCCGCGGGCGCGCAGCGCGAAGCTGCGAGCGTGCCGGAAACATGGATTAGATAATGAAGCGATTTCCTGAGTTTCAACAGAATGCGAAAGTACGGCGCGCGCGTGACGTCACCGCTCTGTCACGGCTCGCGCTGTTGTTGTTCAGTGGCTTGATCCTCGCCGGCGGATTTGTGTTCGCCGCCAAGCAGCACTTTGCCGCGGTGCAGTTTGGCTACAAGAGCGAAGACCTCCGCACTGAACGCAAGAAACTGTTGGAAGAGAACCAACGACTCGCGCTCGACAAAGAGCGCGCGACCGCGCCTGACAAACTCGAGCCCGCCGCTCGGCGTTTGGGTTTGAAGCCGGCCACTCCCGGACAGATTGGCAATGTAGAGAACCGGGTTAAAGTGAATGGAAGATGATTTTCCATTTTCCGTTTGCCGTTTTTCATTCAATGAAAAATGACAAACGACAAATGACAAACGGAACCTGAAAAAAGCGTCCTCATCACGCTGCTTGGTAAGGAAGGGATACAAGTAGGTGATGCTGGCACGCCTGGTTACTCAATCAAAGTCCAGACCGGATGCAGCACTCGGCCGCGCGCTTTTAGTCGCGGCCTTTATTGGCTTCTGGATGCTGATCGTTACAGCGCGTTTGATTCATCTGCAATTCTCCCAACACGCCACGCTCGCCGAGCGCGCCCGTCAACAACAGCAGAACGCAATCGACACCACAGCCCAGCGCGGCGAGTTACTTGATCGCCAGGGACAACAACTCGCGCGTAGTGTCCAAACCGTTTCGCTGTTTCTCGATCCTGAAGGTCTCGACACGGCTGCGCTCGATCGCACCGCCACTGAACTCTCCCGCGCCTTAAATTTGAACCAACAGGAACTCGCAAAACAGTTCCACGAAGCACACGCAGAGAAGAAGCGATTCATCTGGGTTGCTCGCCGTCTCGACGCCGACCAGGCGGCGAAGATCACGGCGCTCCAACTTCCCGGATTGCAATCGCAGCTCGAACCAAAGCGTTACTACCCGAACGGTCCACTCGCAGCGCACGTGCTCGGTTACGTCGGTCTCGACGGAAAAGGTCTCGGCGGCGTCGAACAGTTTTACAACTCGAAGATCGCCGGCGAACCAGGCCGGCTGGTTCTCGAACGCGATGCGAAGGGACAACCGTACGAGAGTTTCGAGATCGCTTCGAAGCCCGGCCAGACAGTCGTGCTGACGATCGATCAAACGATCCAATACCAGGCCGAGCAGGCACTGAACAACGCGATCCAGCGTACGCGCGCAAAATCGGGAACGGTGATCGTGCTCGAACCGAAGAGCGGCGAGATCCTCGCGCTCGCAAACGCGCCGTCGTTCGATCCGAACAACGTCGCCGCCACGAAAGCGGAAACGCGATCGAACTGGGCTTTGCAAAACATCTACGAGCCGGGTTCGACGTTTAAAGTCGTCGCTTTTTCTGCCGCGCTCGAAAAGAACCTCGTCAAGCCCAACGACCCGATCGACTGCCAGATGGGCGCGATCACAGTCGCCGGACGCGTGATCAAAGATCACACGGCGTTTGGCACGTTGACGATCGCGGAAGCGCTCGAGAAGTCGAGCAACGTCGCCGCGATCAAGCTCGGGCTACGAGTCGGCGATCCGACGATGTACGACTACATTCGGCGCTTTGGTTTTGGATCGAAGACCGGGATCGAACTGCCGGGTGAAACAGTCGGCCTCGTGCGCAAGGTTGAACGTTGGCAGAAGTCGTCGATCGGATCGGTCGCTATCGGTCAGGAAGTCGGCGTGACGCCGGTGCAGATGGTCGCTGCGTTTGGCGCGCTGGCGAACGACGGCCTGCGGATCGCGCCGCATTTGATTCGTGAAGTGCGAAACGCCGAAGGCGCGGTTGTCTATCGCGCGCAACCCGAACAGCGGCGCGTCATCAGCGCGGAAACTGCGACCGCATTGCGTGGCATGCTCGAAGGCGTGACGTTGAGCGGCACTGCCAAGCAAGCGCAGCTCGACGGTTATTCCGCCGCGGGCAAGACAGGCACGGCGCAGAAGATCGATCCGCGCACGCGTGCCTATTCGGCAACAAAGCACGTCGCATCCTTTGTTGGCTTTGCTCCGGTAAACAATCCGCAGGTCGTGATCATCGTCGTGATCGACGAACCGGCCGGCGCTTATCACGGCGGCGACGTGGCCGCGCCGATCTTTCGCGAAGTTGCCGAACAGATCCTGCCGGGACTCGGCGTGATGCCCGATATCGAAACGAAGTCGGCGCCGCAGTTGGTTGCGCAAGTTAACGAAACTCCGGAAGCGGCAGCGAAGCGGCGCGAAGAGCAGGAGCAAGCCGAACAAGAGCGGAAAGCCACAATGCCGACCGTGGACAGCAACGGTGGCCGAGGCGGTGAAGTTGTTTACGCTGTCGGAACGAAGAAGGCGATGCTAATGCCTGACCTGCGCGGCCGCAGCGTGCGCGACGTGGCGCGGACGTGCCAGCAGCTCGGGTTGCAAATGGAGGCGCGCGGCGAAGGAAAGGTTTTCAAGCAAAGTCCCGCAGCGGGTGCGGAAGTCAACACCGGGCAGACGATCTACGTGGATTTCGGACGAGTTCAATGACCAGAGAAAACCCGGCGCTAGATGAAGAGATCTTTGTAAATGACGTAAACTACGGCATCGCCGACTGTAGAAAACGACTACGCAACCGGCGTTCAACCCTCCGGGCGCAACAAAATCCCCCAAAAGACAGGCTCGCGGAGCAGCCGCCTGAGCAGGCGGCTGAACGGCTAAAAGAGCGGGGAGAGGCACTAATCACGTGAAGGTTGGAGAGGCCGCAGCTTTGATGGGCGCGCAAGCAATCAGCGAGAGCGCCGAGTTATTTGACAAACAGATTACCGATTATTCCATCGATTCGCGTTCTGTAGGCGCGGGCGAACTGTTCTTTGCGTTTTCGCAACCGGACTACGTCCGCGCCGGTTTTAACGGCGAGTTTGTCGACGGGCATACGTTTATCGCGGAGGCGTTCGCGAAAGGCGCGATCGCAGCGGTGGCGCGCGCGGATCGCGTTGCGGGCGATGCTGAGTTGGAAGCGTTGCAGGATCGATTGTTGTTGGTTGAGGACGCGATCGCCGCGTTGCAGCAACTGGCGCATCGTGTTTACACCGCGTGGGGCAAGCCGGTGGTGGCGATCACTGGCAGCGCCGGCAAGACGACGGCGAAAGAGTTGACCGCGCACGTTTTGAAGAGCGCCGGTTATCGCGTGTTGAAGAGCGAGCGAAACTACAACAACGGGCTCGGATTGCCGTTGTCGGTTTTGCGGATGGTGAGCGAGGGACGTTCGCCCGATCAGTTTGATCTCGCGGTGCTGGAAATGGGGATGTCGTCGCCGACGCACGAGATTCAGCGGCTGTGTCGCATCACGCCGCCTGACGTGGCGGTCGAGTTGATGGTGGCGCCGGTGCATCTCGAATATCTCGGTTCGATCGAGAACATCGCGGCGGCGAAGGCCGAATTGATCGAGGGACTGAAACCGGAAGGCATTGCAGTGCTGAACGCCGACGACGCGCTCGTGATGAAGATGCGCGAGAAGCACAGCGGCCGCGTTTTGACGTTTGGAATCGATAACGCTGCCGATGTTTCGGCGACCGACGTCGACACCAGTTCACTCGGGCAGATCTCGTTTCGTTTGCGCACGCCGTTGGGTGAAGCGCAGGCGTCGCTCGCGATGAGTGGGCGGCATAACTTGAGCAATGCGCTCGCAGCGGCGGCAGTGGGCACCGCGCTCGACGTGCCGACGGAAGAGATCGCGGCGGGATTGAAGACGGCTCAGTCGCCGAAGATGCGTGGAGAGATTTTTGATTTCGCGGCCGGGTTTACAGTCATCGACGACTCGTACAACTCGAATCCGCGATCGTTGCTGAACATGGTGCGCACGATGGCTGACGCGGGAAAAGATCGCCGGCGTTTGATCGTGATCGCGGGTGAGATGTTGGAGCTTGGTCCTGACGAGGCGTCGCTGCATCGTGAGGCCGGACACGAGATCGCCGAAGCCGGCGTGAACGTGCTTTGGGGCGTGCGTGGTTTAGCGCAGGAGATCGTCGCGGGCGCTGCCGGCGCTGGGCTTGCTGCTACCAGATTTTTCGAGTCGTCAGACGAGGCGGCGGCTGCCGTTGTCAAGGAGGTGAGGGAAGGAGATTTGATCTTGATTAAAGGTTCGCGCGGTGTTGCTACCGACAGGGTAGTGAGCGCTCTGCGCGAACGTTTCCCCTTGAGATCTCAAACCTGAGATCTGAGATCTCAAAACCTGAGATCTGAGATATAAAGATGATCTATTACCTCCTTTACGAGCTCGTTTTCAACCACTTCAAAGAGAAGGACTGGTATCTCGTAAAGGCGCTCAACGTCTTCCAGTACGTCACGTTTCGCACCGCTTACGCGACGATCACGGCGTTGCTGATCTCGCTCTTCTTCGGCGGCAAGTTGATCGAAGCGTTGCGCAAGTGGAACGTCGGTCAACAGATTCGCGAAGAAGGACCGCAAGGTCACATGGTCAAACGCGGCACGCCAACGATGGGCGGCGTATTGATCGTCGGATCGGTTTTGATCTCGACGCTTTTGTGGGCGCGACTGTCGAGCATCTACGTTTGGACCGCGATGATCGCCACGCTGCTGTTCGCCGCGATCGGTTTTGCCGACGACTACTCGAAGATGGCGAAGCAGCGCAGTCTCGGGTTGACGGGACGGCAAAAGCTGTTGGCCCAGGCGCTGGTGGCCGTTGGTGTTTGGGCGGTGCTTTATGCGTCGACGAGGTTTTGGGGTGGCAACGATTACTCCTGGAACTTCAGCATTCCGTTTATCAAGGCGACGGCCCGGCCGGATGGTCCAAGTTTCATCGGGCCTTATTTGTATTTGATATTGATTGGCGTCGTGCTGTTGGGATCCTCGAACGCGGTGAACCTGACTGATGGTTTGGACGGACTGGCGATCAGCGTGACAGTCATCGCGATGGGCGCGTTGACTGGTTTCACGTACATCACCAGCGACGCGCGTTGGGCGGGCTATTTGGAACTGACGCACCGGCCTGAAGCAGCGGAGTTGACGGTCTTTTGTGGCGCGATGGTCGGCGCGAGTCTCGGGTTTCTCTGGTACAACGCGCCGCCTGCCCAGGTCTTCATGGGAGACGTGGGAAGCCTCGCGATTGGCGGGGCGATGGGCACAGTCGCCGTGCTCACGAAGCAGGAATTTATGTTGCTGATGGTGGGCGGCGTGTTTGTGATCGAGGCGTTTTCCGTGATGTTGCAGGTGAGTGTTTTCAAGATGACGAAGCGGACGACGGGCACCGGCAGGCGCTTGTTCAAGATGACGCCGCTGCATCATCACTTCGAGATGCAGGACTGGAAGGAGTCGAAGATCGTGTTTCGCTTCCTGATCCTGGCGATCCTGTTTGCTCTCTTGAGTCTGTCGACGTTGAAACTCCGGTAACACAAGAGGCACAGAAGAAGCCAACAAGAGGCACAGGAAAGAAGGTAAGTGGAACTAAGCGGGAAGAAGGTTTTGATCGTCGGGGCCGCAAGGAGCGGAATTGCGGCGGCGAAGTTTTTGGTTGAGCGCGGCGCGACTGTCGCGCTGAACGATCGCAAGCCGTTGGACCAGTGGTCGCAGGAAGCGCTCGCGTTGAAAGAGTTGGGCGTGGGTTTGTTGCCGGGCGATCCGCCGGGTTGGTTGTTGGACCAGATCGAGTTGGTGGTTGTCAGTCCCGGCGTGCCGTCGACGATCATTCCGATTCGATATGCGGAACGGGCGGGCGCGGAGGTTATCGGCGAGGTCGAGCTGGCCGCACGTTATTTGAAAGGACGCATCGTCGCGATTACAGGCAGCAACGGTAAGACTACGACGACGTCGCTGATCGGCGAACTGCTGCGCGATGCCGGTCTGCCGTCGGTGCAGGTCGGCGGAAATATTGGCAAGGCGTTGATTTCGATGGTCGACGATTCGCGTGATGACGGTTGGACGGTGGTGGAGTTGTCGAGTTTTCAATTGGAGACGATCAAGACGTTTCATCCGGCGATTGCGACCGTTTTGAACGTGACGCCGAATCACATGGATCGTTACGAGACATTCAACGACTATGCGGCGGCGAAGCATCGCATCTTCATGAACCAGGCGGCGGATGATGTGGCGGTGTTGAATGCGGATGACGAGACGGTTTCGTCATGGGCGAGCGGGTTGCGAGCGAAGGTGATGTGGTTCAGCGTCAAACGAGAACTCGATAACGGAGTTTTCTTGCGCGGCGATGAACTTGTTTACGGCGATCGGGTTTTGTTGCGCGTGAATGAATTGAAGCTGCGTGGTTTGCACAACGTCGAGAATGTGGCGGCTGCGTTTGCGGTCGGGATCGCGGCGGGCGCGAGTGTCGAGTCGATGGCCGCGACGGCGAAACAGTTCAATCCGGTCGAGCACCGGTTGGAGTTTGTGGCGGAGATCGACGGCGTCAGGTTTTACAACGATTCGAAAGCCACAAGCGTTGACGCGACGGTGAAAGCGTTGGAAGCGTTCGCGCAGGATGCGGGGAAGATCGTTTTGATTCTCGGCGGCAAAGGAAAAAAAGCGCCGTACGAACCGCTTGCGTCTCTCGTGAAATCAAAAGTGCGAAAGCTCGTCTTGATCGGCGAGGACGCAGACACGATCGCGAATGAGTTGGGAGAATTTGCACAGCTTGAACGCGCGGCCGACATGAAAGACGCTGTAAGACTTTCTTTTGCGGCGGCAGAACAAGGTGACGTTGTTTTACTCGCGCCGGCGTGCGCGAGCTTCGACATGTTCGACAGTTTCGAACACCGAGGGAAGGTTTTTAAATCTCAGATCTCAGATCTCAGATCTCAGATCTGAGATTCACGAAGTGAAATGGCGCGGAAACTGGCTCCAGATAAATGGCTTTTCGCTGCGACGACCGGGCTCGCGTTGTTCGGCGTGGTGATGGTCTACAGCGCGTCGGCCGTGATCGCCGCGCGTGAGAATGGAAACCAGTTTTACTACGTGATCAAGCAGGGCGTGTGGGTGGCGATTGGGTTCGGCGTCATGCTGCTAATGATGCAGTTCAATTATCAACTGCTGAAGAATCGTCGCGTGGTCTACGCGCTGTTGGCGCTTTGCACGATCGCATTGCTTGGCGTGTTTGCGTTTAGTCCGATAAACGGCGCGCATCGCTGGCTGAAATTTCCCGGTTTCTCGGTGCAGCCGTCGGAACTGTCGAAACTCGCGCTCATCATCTTCCTCGCGTACTTCCTCGAGAAGCGCGCGGGTGAAGAAGGCGACTTTTGGCGCACGTTCTTGCCGTGCGGCATCGTGACGGGTTGGCTGGCGGCGCTCGTCGTGATCGAGCCGGACTTCGGCACGGCGATGATGCTGGTGCTGATCTTCACTGTCATGATCTACACGGCGGGTGCGCGCGTGTTGCACCTCGCGATGGCGGCGGCGCCGGCGCTGGTAGTGGCAGCGGGTTTGTTGATTTTCGTTCCGTTTCGAATGAAGCGTCTCGTCGTGTTTCTCGATCCCTGGGCCGATCAACAAGGCGCGGGTTTTCAAGTGGTCCAATCGCTGATCGCGATCGGTTCGGGTGGCTCGAACGGGCTCGGTTTCGCGCAGGGGAAACAGAAGATGTTGTTTCTTCCGTTTGCGCACTCGGATTTTATCTTTGCCGTGATCGGCGAAGAGTTGGGATTGGTCGGCGCGTTGACCGTCGTCGCCGTGTTTGCGTTGTTTCTGTGGCGCGGCGTGCGCACTGCGCTGCTCGCGCCCGATCGATTTGGAATGTTGTTGAGTCTCGGGATCGTGTCGAGCATTGTCGCGCAGGCGCTCTTCAACATCAGCGTGGTGTTGTCGTTGGTGCCGACGAAGGGAATTCCGCTGCCGTTCATTTCTTACGGGGGATCGTCGCTCGTGCCGACACTCGCGGCGGTCGGCATTCTGCTCAACGTTTCGCAACACGCGAGCGGAAACGTTGCCGATTTCCGCACGCCAATTGCCAATTTAGGTAAGAGGTTCGAGGGGCGGGTAAATCGGCAATCGCCAGTTGGCAATTGACAATGAGAATCCTGATTGCTGCCGGTGGCACTGGCGGACACATTTATCCGGGCATCGCGGTGGCCCAGGAGATCATGCGACGCGACGCCGGTTCGAAAGTGCGCTTTGTCGGCACAGCACGGGGGCTCGAAACGCGATTGGTTCCCCAGGCGGGATTTGAGTTATCGCTCATTGACAGTGCGGGTTTGAAAAATCTAAGCCGCATCGCGCAGATGAGGGGGCTGGTCCTATTGCCGAAGAGTTTTCTTTCGGCGTGGACGTTGATTCGGCAGTTTCGACCGGATGTGGTTGTCGGCGCGGGTGGTTATGTTTCCGGTCCGGTGGTGTTGATGGCCGCGTTGACGAATCGACGGACGCTCGTGATGGAGTCGAACGCGTTGCCGGGAATGACTAACCGGGTGTTGGCGCGTTTCGTTAATCGCGCGGCGGTTTCTTTCGAACAGGCGTTGCCGTATTTCCGCGGCAAAGGCGTCGTGACTGGAAATCCGGTGCGGCGAGAGTTTTTTGAAATACCGCCGAAGCTGCGAGAGCCGGGGAAGTTGTCGTTGCTGATCTTCGGCGGTTCGCAAGGCGCGCGGGCGATCAACGAAGGCATGATCGCGGCGTTGCCGTTGTTGGCGAACTTGCGGACGGCGTTGCGAATCAAGCATCAGACCGGTCCCGCTGATTTTGAAAAAGTGAAAGCTGCGTACGCCGCTGCCGGTTGGGACGATGACGCTGAGGTGCGTAGTTATATTGACAACATGATGGCGGATTTCGCCGCGGCGGATCTGGTTATCTGTCGCGCGGGTGCGACGACGACGGCGGAACTGATCGCCGCGGGCAAAGCGTCGATCATGATTCCGTTTCCGTTTGCTGCTGACGATCACCAGCGGAAGAACGCGGAGGCGTTGGAAGCGGCGGGCGCGTCGCGAATGATCTTGCAGCAGGACGCGAGCGGCGAGCGATTGGCGAAAGAGATCAGTGTCTTTGTGGGAGCGCCTGAAGCAGTGAGCCGAATGGAAGAAGCGAGTCGTAAGTTGGCTCACGGCGATGCGGCGGTTGCAGTTGTAGATTTACTTGAGAACAGGGTTTGACGGATGTTTAGAAGAATTCAACATGTCCACTTTGTCGGTATCGGTGGCATCGGCATGTCCGGTATCGCCGAGGTGTTGGTCAACCTCGGCTTTCGCGTTTCCGGTTCCGATCTGAAGCGATCGCTCGCCACCGATCGACTGCAAAAAATGGGCATCGAATTCTTCGAGGGACACAGCGCTGAGAACGTCGGACAGCCGCACGTCGTCGTTCGTTCGACGGCGGTGCGCGACGACAATCCGGAGATCGTGCAAGCAGAGCGTCGTTCGATTCCAGTGATCGCGCGCGCGGAAATGCTCGCCGAGTTGATGCGACTCAAACCGCATACCGTCGCCGTCGCCGGCTCGCATGGAAAGACGACGACGACCTCGATGGTGGCGACTGTGTTGGGCCATGCCGGACTCGATCCGACGATGGTCGTCGGCGGTGTGGTCGGCGCGTTCGGTTCAAACGCGCATCTCGGAACCAGCGATCTGATGGTCGTCGAAGCCGATGAAAGCGATCGCTCGTTTCTGATGTTGACGCCGACGATTGCCGTCGTCACCAACATCGATCGCGAGCACATGGATTACTACCACGACATGGACGACGTTCGCGCCTGCTTCGCAAGCTTCGTCAACAAAGTGCCGTTCTATGGTTCTTCCGTGTTGTGTCTCGACGATCCAAACGTGCAGGCGATCATTCCGTTGCTCGAACGGCGTCGCCTGACTTACGGGTTGAGCGCGCAGGCTGACGTTTCGGCGCATGGCATCCGGCACGACAGCAATTTCGGATCGAGCTTCAATGTGTGGCGCGGCACGGACGTCATGGGCGAGATGGTCCTGCGCGTGCCGGGTGTGCACAACGTTTACAACGCGCTGGCGGCGATCGCGGTCGGGTTCGAATTGGAAGTGCCGTTTGAAAAGATCGTCGAGGGACTGCACAGCTTCGCGGGCGCGGGCCGTCGCTTCCAGGCGAAAGGTGAAGTTAATGGCGTGCTCGTCGTCGACGACTACGGACATCATCCGACCGAGATCCGGGCCACGCTCGCGGCCGCGAAACTCGGTTCGGGCGGCAGGCGCATCGTGGTGCTGTTTCAACCGCATCGCTACACGCGCACACACGATCTGATGCAGGAGTTTGCGCGCTCCTTTAATAACGCGGACGTGCTGTTCATCACCGATATTTACGCGGCGAGCGAAGATCCGATTGAGGGTGTTACGGCGGAAACGTTGACCAATGCGATCAAGCGCTTCGGTCACAAGGACGTGAACTACATCGGGGATCTCGACAACGCCGCGCCTGCGTTGCGCGACCGCGTGCAACCCGGCGATCTCGTGTTGACGCTGGGCGCGGGAACAGTGAATCGAGTGAGCGAGCAATTATTAAATTTGTTGCGAGGCGAGCAGCAGGCTTGAGTTTGATTATGGTTTCCGAATCCATGTTACTCGAAGAGATCGCCAACCGGCTCGGCGTGCGCGCTGAGCGTGGGCGGCGGTTTGCCGAGTTGACGAGTCTGCGTGTCGGAGGCGCGATCGATTGGGTCATCTCGCCGGAAACGGAAGAACAGGCGGCGGCGATTGTTTACGAGTTGGACCAGGCGGGCATCGGTTGGCGTCCACTGGGTTCGGGCAGCAACGTTCTCGCCGACGATGGCGATCATCATTATGTCGTGCTGAGTTTGAGTGAGATGAAAGGCGAAGTGCGGTTCGACGGCGAGCGTGTTTCGGTGAGCGCAGGTTATTCGTTGCCGCGTTTGTGCATCGACGTGTCGCGCCAGGGATTGGCGGGAATCGAAGGTCTCGGCGGCATTCCGGGGACAGTCGGCGGCGCGCTTTGGATGAACGCCGGCGCGTACGGTCATGAGATCGGGACTGTCACTGAAACAGTGCGTGTCGCGCGTGAAGGAAAGGTCGTCAACGTAGCAGGCGAGAGCATCAAGTGGAACTACCGTCACACGTCATTCGCAGACGGCGAACTGTTGCTGGGCGCGACGTTGCGTCTCACGCCCGACGACAGGGACGCGATCAAAGCGCGCATGGACGACGCGAAGAAACGCCGGCTCGCGACGCAACCGCATGGTTCGCGTTCCGCGGGTTGTTTCTTCAAGAACCCGCCGGCGAGTTCGATCGGCACGGGAAAGATGATCGACGAGATGGGAATGAAAGGACAGCGTCGCGGCAGCGCAATCGTGTCGCCGGTCCATGCAAACTTCATCGTCACGGAAGGTGAAAACGCGCGCGCCGAAGATGCGCTCGCCCTCGCCGAAGAGATTCGCGAACGCGTCCGCCGCGAACAGGGAATCGAGTTGGAATACGAAGTAGAACTCTGGCGTGCAAACGCGGAACCACCATCTGAGAAAGAGGAGCAATAACCTTGAGAGAGCAATTAGCAGTAGCTCAGAAAGTGGGCAATCGAACCGGCATCGGTAAAAACAAATCCGCGGTGGGCCAACGGCCGGCGAAACGCGATCGCGAATCAGGCGAAGGCATCGCGGCGCGCTTGCGATCGCTCGTGACGTACATTCCGCTCGCGCTGCGCATTGGCGTTGTGGCGGTCATCGCGCTGGTCGCGCTCGTCGGGTATCGCGCTGCTGCGTCTGCTGATTTCTTCAAGGCCCGCAAAGTCGAAACCAAAGGTGCGGTGCGCGCTTCAAGTGAAGACATCAAGACTGCGGTTCTTCACGACGTCGCCGAAACCGGCGTGTGGCGCGCGGATCTGGATCAGGTAAGCAAACGTCTCGAACGTTTGCCGTGGGTGCGCACCGCCGTCGTCACCCGCGTTTTGCCGGATGGTATTCGCGTTCGCATCACCGAGCGTCAACCGACCGCCGTCGTGCGCACGGGCGCCGGACGTTTCATCTGGGTCGACGACGACGCGGTTTATCTCGACGAGATGTCGCCGACGGATCAGATGCCCGCCTTCTTCCTGCGTGGTTGGAACGAAGAAGATTCGACGACGGCGCAAACCGAGAATCGCGAACGAGTGAAGAAATTTATCGAACTCCAGCGCGAGTGGAACACCCAGTCACTTTCGGAGCGTGTCAGCGAAGTCAATTTACAAGATCTGCGCGACGTGCGAGTGCAACTCGCCGGCGACGATTCACAGATCGAGGTTCGTCTCGGCGCGCAGGATCAAGCCGAACGACTCAAGAAAGCTTTGAACGTTCTCGACGCGCAGCGGCAAACCGCTCGTGGTCCATTGATTAGCTACATCGATCTATCGCAAGGAAAGAGGGCAATCGTCGGTCTCGTTACCGGCAACCAGACAATCGCCGACGGCGATAAATGAGATCTCAGATCTGAGATCTCAGAGGAGCAACCCCGATGGCCAAACGCACGCAACACACAATCGGTCTCGACATAGGGACAAGCAAAGTGACGTGTATTGCCGGCGAGCCAGGGGAAGGTGGATTGCTCGAAGTGGTCGGCATCGGCGAAGCGGAAGCGCGCGGCTTGCGCAAGGGCGTGATCGTCAATCCCGATGCAGCCGTCGACGCGATCAAGAAAGCAGTTGAAGAAGCGGAACGCATGAGCGGACTCGAAGCGGAAGAAGTCACGATCAACCTGGCGGGATCACACATCCTCGGTTTCAACGGCCAGGCGATCGTCGCCGTGTCTGGCCGCGATCGCGAGATCGTCGCCGAAGACGTGCGGCGCGCGATCGATTCCGCGTGCGCGATTCAACTTCCCGCAGGCCGCGAAATTGTCGATCGACTGCCGCAGGAATTCATCGTCGACGATCAGGATGGCATCAACGATCCGGTGGGAATGATCGGCGCGCGACTCGCCGTGAAAGTCCACATCGTCACCAGTCCGGTCACGGCGCGACAGAACGCGATCAACGCCGTGAATCGCGCGGGACTCGTCGTCGCGGACATGGTGCTAGAGCAATTGGCCGCCGCCGAAGCAACGCTAAGTGAAGATGATAAAGAGTTTGGGGCCGCACTCGTGGACGTCGGCGCGGAAACGACGGGGCTGATCATTTACCAGCGCGGCGCGGTCCAACACACCGCTGTTTTCCCGCTCGGCGGTTCGCATTTCACTAACGACATCGCTTTCGGTCTGCGCACGCCGATTCCCGAAGCCGAGAAGATCAAACGCACAGTCGGTTGCGCGTGCAGCAGTTCGTTGAGCGAGATGGAACGTGGCGAGTTGGTTGACGTGCCTTCCGTTGGCGGACGTCCACCACGACAACTCTCGCGACAGATCCTTTGCGACATTCTTCAACCACGCGCGGAAGAAGTGCTGATGCACGTCGCCGACGAGATCAAAGAGGCAGGTTGGGAACGCCAACTCTCGAGTGGCGTCGTGCTCACCGGCGGTGGTTCTTTGCTGAACGGCATGACTGAGATCGCGGAACAAGTTTTCGATGCTCCCGTGCGGCTCGGTTATCCGGAACGCGATCGCTTCGGCGGTTTGATTGAAGACATTCAGAGCCCTGCGTGGGCAGCAGCCGCGGGACTCGCGCTGCTAGCGTATCGCACGCAGGCGGCAGAGATTCGCACTGGCGTAAGCAGGCGCGGATCGACGGGCAAATTAACGCATTTCGTATCACGTTTTAAAAATCGTTTCGGTAGTATTTTCTGACAAGTTGTTGTATGCTTGCGCCCCGGTTGCACAAGATATTGTCCGCAATATATCGATGCCGTTGGTTCAAGACACGCAACATACAAGGAAGCGGCCTTGGTAGCCATCCCGCTTGGGGAGAGAGGGAATAACTTATGACACCGGACACTCGTCAACCCGGAACCGGCATTAATATTTTCATCGATGATGATCCGCCACTCACCGGAGCGCGGATCAAAGTCATCGGCATCGGCGGCGGTGGCAGCAATGCAGTCAACCGCATGATCGAGGCCGGCATCGAGGGGATCGAGTTTCTCGTCGCCAACACCGACCTTCAGGCGCTCAAACGTTCGCGTGCGCCAATCAAGATCCAACTCGGCAGTCGCTTGACCAAAGGTCTCGGCGCGGGCGCCGACCCTACTGTGGGGCGCGAAGCCGCACTCGAAGACACAGACAAGATCATCGAAGTGCTCGAAGGCGCCGACATGGTGTTTGTGACTACGGGTCTCGGCGGTGGCACGGGCACTGGCGGAGCGCCGATCATCGCGTCGCTTGCCACGGAACTCGATGCGTTGACCGTCGCCGTAGTGACAAAGCCGTTTCAATTTGAAGGACGCCGCCGCATGCAACAGGCCGATCAAGGTCTGCGCGAGTTGCGTGAATGCGTCGACACCGTCATCACGATTCCCAATGAACGTTTGCTGCACACGGTCGAGCGCGGCGTTTCACTTTCGGACTCGTTTCGCGTTGCCGACGACGTGTTGCGCCAGGCAGTGCAAGGCATCAGCGATCTGATCACTGTTCCCGGTTTGATCAATCTCGACTTCGCCGACGTGAAGTCGATCATGCAGGGAATGGGAATGGCCCTGATGGGCGCGGGACGCGCGACCGGTGAGAACCGCGCGATCGAAGCAACACAGCAAGCGATCTCATCGCCGCTTCTCGAAGAAGCGACGATCCAGGGCGCGAAGGGCGTTCTGATCAACATCACCGGTGGACCCGATCTGACGTTGTTTGAAGTCAACGCCGCCTCGTCGATCATTCGCGAGTCGGCAGACGACGACGCCAACATCATCTTCGGCGCGGTGATCGACGAGAACATGACCGACGAGATGAAGATCACGGTAATTGCGACCGGCTTTGACAAAGAATCGTCGTCGCTGGCAACAGCCGCATCAACTACGACAATGCCTGTTCAGCCACCGCGGTTTGTCAATCGACCAGCGGACGATTTGCCGCGCCCGATGATGGGTAATTCGCGTGTCGACGATCTCGACGTACCCACTTTCATCCGCAAGAAGGCTGACTAAAGCATCCCTTGATCCGTGTTATCCGTGTGTCGAACGCGGATGACACGGATGCATCATTTCTTGCAATCAAAATCCCACAAAGTAATTGACTCGTTTGGAGTTTTCCCCTTTGCATTTTCTTCTTTTGTTGTGTAGCATGTCGCTCATTCCTTGCAGGAAATTCCATTACGGGTATGTTTCGTTTCCTCTCCTCGGATGGGCCGCAGCCTGCGAGAGTATTTAACTGATCTGTACAACTAAGCCCTGTGTCTTAAGCATATAAGGTTGGTAACGGGTGAAATAGCCCGTCCTAGATTTTTGGAGGTAATAATCATCGTGAATCGTAAACTCATCAGAACCACACTTGCGGAAGTGAAAGGCAAAGCCAGAGAAGTTCCGCAGCCCAGAGAGCGTTCGAATGGCAGCAGCTCCCGCGCCTCAAATGATGGTGGCCAGGCCCGTGCCTCCGCCGCGCAGCAACACGCTCCAGTTCAGGTCAAGAAGAGAGTTCCACCTCCCAACGAAACCAATGCGGAGATTTTCTATTACAAGAAGCAGATCGACGCTCACACAGTGATGGTTATTGTTCTGCTTGATGGCGAGGAAATTGAAGGCACGATCGAGTGGTACGATCGTGGCGCTTTGAAGGTCAATCGCAAGGGAGCGCCAAATCTTCTCGTGTTGAAACGCAACATCAAGTATATGTTCAAGGCTGACGAGCGGGTTCAAAGCGCCAGCGCCTAGTGCGCGCGCGCGCAAGATTAAGCAGCCTCGCCCCTCTTAACTCTTTGCCTGGACAACAGTGCGTCGCCACCAGCAATGCGACACTCAGACGATAGTTCATCCAACCCGGGTCCTCGACCCCGGCGAGTTTTGCCGCGCATCGGCATCACGATGGGAGACCCGGCCGGCATTGGGCCGGAAGTGGTGCTCAAGGCAGTCGCGGACGAAGAAGTTCGCCGAGTTTGTGTACCCGTAATCATAGGCGACGCGCAGTTACTAGCACACACTGCGCGTACCCTCGATCTCCAATCCGGTTACGACATCATTCGCCGAGACGAAGAGTTTCCCGAACAGTTCTCGGAACCACTCATCTATCACCTCGACAACATCACCGGTTCGATCGAGCCTGGGGTGGAGTCGGGCGCGGCCGGTAAAGCAGCGGCTGAATACATCGAAGCTGCTGTCGAGTTGTGTGCCGCCGGCAGTGTCGACGCGATCGCGACCGCGCCGATAAATAAGCGCGCGTTGTTTCTCGGCGGGTACAGTTTTCCCGGTCACACGGAGTTTCTCGCGCATCTCACCGGCACCGAGGAATGTGCGATGGCTTTCGTAGCGGCGAACCTCCGCATCGTCTTATTGTCCACTCACGTACCGCTCGCCCAGGCGATTCGCATGGTCGAAAAAGACCGGATCGTGAAGATCGTCAACCTTACGAATCGTGAACTGCAACGTTGGGGAATTGAACGTCCCCACCTGGCGATAGCGGCGTTGAATCCGCATGGAGCGGAAGGTGGACTGTTCGGCGTCGAAGAAGCGTCGGAGATCATGCCGGCCATCGAAGCCTGCCGGCGGCTGGAAGAGATCGAGGTGCAGGGACCGTATTCGGCGGACACAGTTTTCCTGCGCGCGTCACGCGGCGAGTTCGATGCGGTGATTGCCTGTTATCATGATCAGGCGATGATCCCCGTCAAGTGTTTGTCGTTTGGCGAGGCGGTCAACGTGACTTTGGGTCTGCCGTTTATCAGGACCTCGGTCGATCATGGCACTGCCTTTGACATCGCGGGCAAAGGTTTGGCCGAGCACTCGAGCATGGTGGCCGCGATAAAACTGGCGGCGGAACTGTCGATGAGATCTGGCGAGAGTTGCCGCGCGGTGGAAGTTTGAAAATAGTCTTCACTAGGCTGAGGGAAAGTACACTCACATGGACAACAACGACGTGACCAGTGGTGGGAGCAAAGCACGACGAATGCTTGTGGCCGATGACGATCCTGCAATCCTGCGGCTCATCTCCACGATCCTGGAAAAGGAAAACTTTACGGTCGTAGCCGCTCGCGATGGGCGTGAGGCTTACAAGACGTTGCAGGCCGATGCTGATTTTACGGCGGCGATTCTCGACGTCGTGATGCCGCACATTTCCGGACCGGAGTTGGTGCGGTACATGAAATCGGAAGAGCGGTTGAAGAAGATTCCGGTGATGATGATGACTGCCGAGCAGGATCCGAAGTTGTCGTCGGATAGTTTCTCGGCGGGTGCAGTGGTGTTCCTGCCCAAGCCGTTCACGACGGCGCAATTGCAGATCATGTTGCAGATGCTGATCGGCAAACAGCCAGCGGAGTGATTCACTTGATCCGTGTTTTTGTATTTACCTGTGTTTTGGTATTGGTTCCGGCAGAAGCACTCGCCGATCTGAGTTCGAGTCAGGCGCGAAAGGCGATCCAGACGATGGCCGGGTTGTCTTTGCCTGGCGATGCTGTGCGAGTGCAGAGTGTTCGGACCGCATCTGCGGAAAGCGCAGAAGCACGCGCGGAGTTGCAACTCGTGTTTCGGGTGACGCAGCACGAGGGGCGTTGGCAGTTGAGTGAAGTTCGAACCAGTGCCGATCGCTGGGAACGGCTCGACTTCATCGCAGAAGCGGCGAAGATCGATCTCGCCGATGATGCGTGTGAAGATCCGCCGCAGTTTAGACGAAGCGCGAAGTCGCTGGCGTTGACGACGAAACGCGCTCGTTGTTTAGTGGCAGGATTGTTTGGCGTGACGCTGCCATCCGATGACGTTCGCATCAGGGAAGTTTCGGCGTCCGGGTTTTCCTTTGGTTCGGCTGATGCATCCGGGTTGATAGGCGCTTTGGTTCAACTCGACTTCCGCCTTGCGCGAGAGCGGCGAGGATGGCAGGTGGTTGCTGTTAAGAGCGGGAATCGTGAGTGGATGGACGTTCGCGGCATTGCCGCCGCCGTCGATCAGCTCAAACGTTCTGCTGCGAATAATGAACTGTCGCTGATCGCGCAGGCGCTTGATAGCTATCGTCGCGAGCGTGGTTTTTACGTAGTTTCAGACAAAGAATCTGTTTTGATCGATCACCTGAGCCCGAGATACCTCACTCCGGTAATTCGTCTCGATCCATGGTCCCGGCCTTACCAGTACGACGGCCAGCAGACCGCTTATTCCCTCCGTTCCCTGGGCCCCGACGGCAAACCCAACACCGGCGACGACATAGTGGTGAAAAACTAACTCTTGACGCCCTGTGAGGGCGGGTGTTAGGTTCATACCGAGGTCTGTTTTAAAGGCCTACTGCGTAACGACTTGCCCGCGCCATCCGTGCAAACGCACAAAGGCCCCGCCGATGGTGCAATTCAGCTAAAGGGACTGGCTTTGCTAGCTGGACGCAAACTCCTACTTGCCGACGATTCGGCCACCATTCAGAAAGTAATCGACCTTACGTTCGCTGACGAAGGTGTGCGAGTCATAGCTGTGTCCAGTGGCCGCGAGGCGCTCGAACAGCTCGAGGAATTTGCTCCGGATATAGTGCTCGCAGACGTTCATATGCCCTCTCCCAGCGGGTATGAAGTCTGTGAATACGTCAAAACAAACGAGAAGCTGAAACACGTTCCGGTGATGCTGCTCGTTGGCTCGTTTGAGCCGTTCGACGAAGCGGAGGCGCGCAGAGTTGGCGCGGATGATATTTTGACGAAACCCTTTCAATCGATTCGACGACTGATCGACAGAGTGGGAGCGCTCGTGAGCAGCCCGCCTGCCGAGAAGGCCCCAGAGAAGGAAGCCGCCACGGCTGAACTTCCGCGGACCGATGAGGAACCGGTCGAGGAACCGCGGTTGAACACCAAGGATCTGGAGATCACCACGGCGGATACGTTGCCGCTCGAAGCCCACCCGTTTGCCGATACCCTGCCCAGGATCGAGCCGGTGGTGGTTAGTGAACCGGCGGTTGTTAGTGAACCGACTCCGTCGGCGAGGTTGGAAGCGCTGCTTAGCGAACCTCAGCAGTCGTCAGAGGGAACGTCAGAACATGAGGGCACAATGGAACCTGTAACTCCGGAAATGAATAGCGAGTCTCGTGGTGGTGAGTCGTCGCCGGATGTGTTGTTGGACCTGGGCGAGCTTGAAACTGCGCGCGCGGTGGAGAGTGATGATTTTATTCTCGATCTCGATGACGATCAGGAGTCTGCTCCGGCGCCGATGCGTGCATTTGTCGAGCCTGAGATGAGAGAGACTGTTGCGGCGGCGAGTGCGTACGAATCGTCTTATCAACCGTCTTATCAACCAGGGACCTACGAATCGGATTCGTATTCTTCGTTTGCGGAGACGCAGGAAGTTCCGTATGCGTCGGCGGTTGAAAGTGTCGCCGTCCCACCTGAGTTGACGCCGGATCCCGTGCCTGTCTTTGGTGAAACCGAATTCCCGGTCGCAGACACACCACGCGCAGCAGCAACTGCCGCGGCCCAATCCTTCACCGCGGATCAACTTTCCCCCGAAATGATCGACGCCATCGCCCGCCGCGCTGTCGAATTAATGTCTGACAAAGTAATCCGCGAGATCGCCTGGGAGGTTGTTCCCGATTTGGCGGAGTTGCTGATCAAGCGGCAACTGGAAGAACGACAGGCGAAGTA
>DATELZ010000115.1:0-41585 GCA_035276045.1 Pyrinomonadaceae bacterium
TAACCCTTCGAATTGTTAAACCACTTGACCTTACCGGTTATTCTAGACATAACAACGAATCCTCCTAACGATTCGGTAAAACGGACGCGAAAGCCTTACAGCTTTCCCATCGGCTTGGTGAATGCTTGTGAGCCGGGTCGCGCATTGGAGTGGCGCTAGACGGAAACACACAACCAACAAAAAATGCATGATGAAAAGCGCGGGGAGCGCTATTTCAGCATGCACAGACTTACGGGGGCAGAACTAACCAAACTCATTGACTTAAAGCTTATGGACCGGGAATGCGGGGCTTGAACTAATATCCCCGCATCGAACGACGGCGCATACTAAGCCAAACTTTTCAGCCTGTCAAGGTGAATGTTTAACAAAAACACAGGCTAAGTTCATGCCAAGGCTCAGGTTAACTCGGTTGCCTGTTTTGTTTTATCTCTCAACTGGGGCCGACTGGCCTCCAAGCAGGAGATATGGCAACGGATTCACAGCCTGATCCTTGATGCGAACTTCGTAGTGCAGGTGTGGTCCAGTCGAACGACCGGTAGATCCAACTTTTCCGAGCAATTGTCCACGAGAAACGGGCTGATCGAGCTGAACGTCGATGTGTGAAAGATGGCCGTAACGGGTACTCAAACCACCGCCGTGATCGACGATCACGATCTGTCCATAGCCGTTTTGCCAACCTACAAACGAGATGCGTCCGGCAGCGCCGGAGACGACAGGAGCACCCCAGGGCGCTTCTATGTCCTGGCCTGAATGAAACTCGTACCCGCCGCCACCAAACGGATTCCGGCGTCCGCCAAACCCGCCTTCGAGCGTACCCTCGACGGGCCAAAGCGTCGGCGTGTAACCACGCTGCCGAAGAATCGCTTCATAGGCTGACATGTCTTCCTCGAGCCGCGTCATTTTGGCGGCCAATGTCTCCAATGCCATCTCGTCCAGTGGCAGTTCGGGACCGCCACTGCCTGGCAAAACTGAGCCGGTTTCTACGACGCCTGATTTTTCGGCGAGTTTCCGCGACGTGTCTTCAACTTTTTCGACGCGATTGTTGAGTTTTTCCAGTTCCTGCCGCTGCCGTTCGTTCTCGGCGCGCAGTTGTTGATTCTCAAACTCGGTGCGCAGGTGGGCGGCGTGTCGAGTCAAACCATACAGGCCATAAGCCGTGGCAAGCGCCACCAGGGAAATGGCGACACAGAATATGGTTACGGATCTTTTTGATACTCGGATTCTCTGGACTCGTGCTTTGGATCTGGATGTGTGGGCAATAATAAAAGCGTAAAAACGGTCTTCTCTTCCAGCCATTTTGGGGGTGCTCCTGTTGTCTGCCGCGGTTTGTAAATCGGGGCTACGGCAGCAACCGAAAAGCACAACTCGCCAAAAGCGATTTGCGCGAATTACGGGAAAGTTTTCTTTTATGAACCTACTTGAAGATTTGCAGCGGACTGGATTGAAAACCTCAAGGTCTTCCGAGGTGAAACCCATCCGGCCGGTCCTGCAAGGCCCTGAACCTATCACAGGGCCATTAGCGCATGCAACTTTGGCGGGGAAATATAAGACAGTTGCGAGAAAACGAATTTAAACCTCTTCGCGCCGCTTGCGCGAACGATCGCGAAAGATAGCCAGGACAATCATCACTAAAAGCGCGATGAAAATTACGACGATCGCGATCTTCACTGCCGCCAGCAGGAACCCCACGAGCGCGATCAGTTGTTTGAGCAACGCCACGACAAGAAGAATGAGAGCGACGATAGCGCCGAGTCCGCCACCAAACTTAAGCATGCTGGAACACATATAAATTTCGACCCCTAAAGAATTACTGACGTTCAGGATCTGCGTTCGAACGGAAGCGGGGTTACGTCGCGCCGTGCGAACTGCGTTGTTTCACCAGTGCGAAACGTGGCCGCATCAACTGGCCGGTTAGCGACCACCGACGGCGGTGGTCGTCGTGAATCAAAACGAACGATGCGATCCGACGACTTCGCGCGTCGAATGTAATCGAACAGCATGTAAGCGCCAAGCGCCACCAGCGCCACCGGCAAAAGTTCCTTGATCGGCAATGTAACTCTCAGCAACGTATGCAACAAAAACAACGTGCCGATGATTATCAACGTCGTTCCCCAGGCAAACGGGTTTCCATAAAGCCTGCGGGCGATCACATCGTCTTCTGCATCCGGCGAGAGACCGGCGCGCATCAACTGCGCAGTCCGGCAAGCGTCAACGGCCGCAAACAACCACGTGCCAACCGCGCCGAGAACGAAGAAGAGCACCCCCTGCGTCAACACCGCCATCTGGAAGAAGCTGGCGAAGATCGCGAAGTGAACGATGGCTTTCGAAGTTTGTCCGTTATAAGCCGCGCCTAAACCGGGAACGAAAGAAAGCAGCGTCGCTACGAAAGGCGAGCTTTTTCGGCGCAGGATGTTTGCCGGATTGCCGGTTGGTTGATGCCGCAGAAGCTCGACTCCGGCCACGATGCAGTCCTGGCAAAACGGAAATCCACGCACGCGGTGGTCGCAGGCCGGGCACAATGCGCGGGCGCATTGATTGCACTGAACAACCGCGGGATTCTTAGCATGGTAGCCACAGTACATCATTTAAAAACTCAAACTCCCCTCACCGCTTGTTATGGCCATCGCTATCCGGCTTGACGCCAGAATGCTCCTGCTGTTGATCCGTGTCGTGTTGTTGCTGCTGCGGCGCCGGCGCTGGAGAACTCTGCTCCGAGGAAGCCGGCTTTACGATCTCGCTTGAAAGAACCTGAGTTTGACCGCTCGTTCGTTCTGCAAGTGCGATTCCCGCGGCGTAAACGCCCGTAATCGATCCGTCTGCTGAAACCGTGCTGCTCAAAACCAGCACTGCCGCCAACAGCATAGTTGCGACAGTCGCGAGTTGCGGCGACATAAGCGGATCGAGCCACAACCGGAAACGCGAAGCAGCGCGCGATCTCCACGGCGCTTTGATTTCCTGTGGCGTGACTGTTCCCAAGGTCGCTTGCAGAATTCGCTCGTTTAATCCCGCGGGCACCGGTTTTTCTTCCGAAATGTAGGTGTAACAAGCTCCGATCGATCGCACCACTTCACCGGGCAGCTCGGTGCAACGATCGCACAACGCCGCGTGTCGTTCCCAACGATGGTACATATGAGCCGGCAGGAAGCCGTCGAGGTAGTCGGTCAACGACTCTTCAAACTCCTCGCACGTCATCGCCGTTGCGGGCACGGTCTTCTGCAGAATCCGCGCTTCGAGCTCTCTTGATGGCGAAGGCACAGCCGCCATCCGACAGGCCTCCATCGTGCTTCGTACCGCCGAAAGCGTTTCATGACAGATGGGACAACGCATCGCATGCTCGCCCATCAGCTTGTTCGTTTCGGGACCGACTACGCCCTCAATGTAATCGGTCAATAATGATTCAAAATCCACACACAGCATTATGTTTTTGCTTCCTGCCCCACTTTATTTCTGCTCACGCCAGCGTCTGCCCAACGTTGGAAGTGAGCGGTATTTCTATGCCTCACTCATAGCAACGACCTTCATTCGTCGTAGAATCTTCGCCAATTCAATGCGTCCGCGATTGATGCGCGACTTCACTGTTCCTTCCGGAATCTTCAACAGGTCGACGATCTCCTGGTAACTAAGCTCTTCAATGTCTCTCAATATCACACAGGTCCGGAGGTCTGGAGACAATTTGTCGATGCCAGCCTGCACCTGGTGGCCGAGTTCGCGGCGTTCCATCTCCGTTTGCACTGAATTCGTCCGCGTGTGCAGATGGTAACTGTGGTCGGCGAGATCGTCGGCGTGGTTATCGTGCGGCGTGCGTTGGCGTTTCCGGTAGTCGTCGATGATCAGGTTACGCGCCAGTCGCATCAGCCAGTTCTGTAAGTCGCCCTGTTTCGGGTCGTATTGATCCAAAGAGCGATAAACCCTGACGAAAACTTCCTGAGTCAAATCTTCGGCCGTATCTGAGCGGGAGGTGAAGCGGTAAGCGAGATTGTAGATGCGACGGGAATAATTCTGCACGATCTCTTCCCAAGCCGCGCCATCGCCCGCGCGACACCTGCGAACCAATTCGGCTCCTTCGCTAACTGCCAAAGCCTTAACAGCCCCCACGTTTCTTCTCCGCGTACTGCGTTTGAATTCTTAAAAGGCGGTCGACCCTTGTTGCCAGCAGCGGTTTACGACACTTGCTGAATTAAAGTTCCCGCGCAAACACAGATTACACCGATCGCTGGCTAATTGGCATTCTACTGAGTTCTTGCCCTGTTTCCAGCGCTGTAGTAGGCTGTCGAGCCGACCCAAGATATTGTGGTTTCCCTGTGAACGCGCGCCCTTATCGGAAATACATCGAGTTTATTGCGCTCTGTCTGCTCGCCTTCGGCCTTTTATGGTGGTTCGGGCGGAACCTGGACTGGCGCGAGGTCGGTCACAGGGTCAGCAATGCGAATCCGTACCTGCTGGTAATTGCCGTACTGGTCGTTTGTTCGACTTATATCGTCCGCGCATTTCGTTGGAGCACGCTGCTGAAACCACTCAGCCCGGCCCGATTGCCGGACCTGTTTGCGGCCACAACTATCGGTTTTAGCGCAGTTTTTCTGATCGGCCGGGCAGGCGAGTTCGTCAGGCCGGTGGTGCTGCCGATGCGCGATCCGCGCGTCAGGCCCAGTGCTTCGCTGGTCACGATCCTGGTCGAACGGATCTACGACATGATGGCTGTTGCCCTCATGTTCGCCATTAACCTCATCTGGTTTCGTCCGGCAGTTTCGTTCGATGTGTCGTTCAGCCGGGTTCGCGCTGCGGGGTTCGGAATGCTCGTCGCCACGATCCTCGGGGTGATTTTTCTGGCGTGGTATAGAACGCGGTCCGCCTGGTTGATTGAAATACTTGATCGACGCGTTACCCGTTGGCGTTTTATTCCGCGGAAACTAACCAACTTCGTGATGCGGCTGCTGGACCAGTTGTCGCGGGCGTTGAATGTATTGGTGGACGCGCGCGCGTTGGCGATCACGATTGGTTGGACCGCAGTGTTGTGGTTTGGCATCGCCCTCGCGAATTATTTGGTGATGCACGCATTCGGATTGCACGTTGGCGTATCCGAAGCGCTTTTCATCCTGGGTTGGTCGTTGGTCGGATCACTCGTGCCCACTCCCGGAGGCGCCGCGGGAGCTTTCCACGCTGCCACTGCCGCCGGGTTCTTGTTCCTCGGCGTGGAAAAGGAACTGGCGGCCGCAGTTGCGATCTTTCTGCATTTGGTCGACTTTGGACCATCGGTGTTGTTCGGCGCTTTTTATGTAATTCGCGGTGACCTGAGCTTTTCACGGTTAAGAACACTGGTTTCCCCGGAAGATTTTGAGAACCCTGTCGGCGAGGTTCAAATGAGATGAAATGTCCCTTCTGTGCTTATCTCGAAGATAAAGTGGTCGACTCGCGTGAGTCGCGTGAAGGCGATGCGATTCGCCGCCGTCGTGAATGTCTCCGCTGCGAACGACGATTCACGTCGTACGAGCGCATCGACGAGATCCCTTACATGGTCGTCAAGAAAGACGGGCGGCGCGAAACTTTCGACCGCAACAAAGTAATGGCCGGATTGTTGCGCGCCTGTGAGAAGCGGCCCGTACCTTCGACAAAACTCGACAGTATCGTTAATGCAATCGAAAAGTATGTTCAGGAATCACCCGAACGCGAACGTCCGACGAGTAAAATCGGAGAGATGATCATGCGACGCTTGAAAGAACTGGATAAAGTCGCATATGTTCGGTTCGCCTCGGTCTATCTCGAGTTTGAAGACGTGTCAGAGTTTATGACCGAGCTCAAGCATTTAGTTCGCACCAGGAATACGGGACAAGCAGGGAGGAAGTAAGCGCCTTAAACAAGGCGTCGTGAAGCCATGATCAAACCAGTTCGCGTAACAGGATTGGAACGGCTCGAATTGCAACGGCTTCGCGATCGCGTCGGGCGGCTCTTCGCTGCTTTACAGGAAGCGACCGAGACGGAAAACCCGCTCGTTTCCGGTGCGTGGGCGCCGCCCGTCGATGTTTGTGAAACTGAAAAGATGATTATCGTGCGCGCCGAACTTCCGGGCGTGAGCGCCGATCAGATAAAGATCGGTCTCACTAACACGAGGTTGAGAATCTGGGGCGAGAAGAAACGCCGTCCGGCACGCAGGCGTATCATGTCGTACCTGTGTTCCGAACGCAGTTACGGAAAGTTTGGCCGCATCGTGCCGTTGCGTTGGACCTTCAGCGTCAACGACACGACCGCCCACTTGAAAAACGGCGTGCTGCAGATTCATCTCCCGAAGATAGAAGATCGCAGGGGAGTAGAAGCAGTAATCACTGTCACGGAAGAGGCCTGAGACATTGGTCGTATTTCATTTTTCATTTCTCATTTGTCATTTAAGAAAATGGAAAATGATAGACGCGAAATGACAAATGGAAAATGAGTAAGTAGCCATGGCAATAGCAAAAGAACCAGAGTTTACGGAAGCAATCGACACTACGGAGACCGATCAGCAGTTGCAGATTCCAAATGAGCTGCCGGTGTTGCCATTGCGCGACATCGTGATCTATCCGTTCATGATCGTGCCGCTGTTTGTGTCGCGCGAGAAATCGATCCGGGCCGTCGACGAAGCGTTGGGCGAGAATCGAATGATCCTGCTCGCGTCACAGAAGGACCTGGATAAAGAAGAGCCGGGTTTCGAGGACCTGTATTCAGTGGGCACGGCCGCCGTGATCATGCGCATGCTGAAGTTGCCTGACGGGCGCATTCGTATCCTGGTCCAGGGACTGTCGCGCGCGCATATCGAATCCGTTGACGCGACCGGTGAGTACCTGCGATCGCGGATCAACGTGATGCAGGAAGTGTTGCCGCCTGAACGTTCGCTCGAAGTCGAAGCACTCGTGCGCAACGTGCGCGCGTCGATGGAGAAAGCGACGAACCTCGGCAAGAACATCTCGCCGGAAGTGATGGCCATCATCGCGAACCTCGACGACGCCGGACGTCTCGCCGATCTGTCTGCTTCGAACCTGGAACTGAAAGTCGAAGACGCCCAATCGGTCCTCGACATTGCCGACACGACTGCCCGGCTGCGACGCGTAAACGATCTGCTGAACAAGGAGATCGAAGTTCTCACGGTCCAACAGGAGATCAACACGCAAGCGCGCGCCGACATCGATCGTTCGCAACGTGAGTTCTATCTTCGGCAGCAATTGAAAGCGATTCAAAGCGAACTCGGCGAGGGCAACGAACTGGCCGAAGAGACGGCGCAGTTCAAAGAAAAGATCGAAGCGGCGAAGATGCCGAAGGCCGCCGAAGAAGAAGCGCTTCGACAACTAAAAAAACTCGAACGAATGCACCCGGACGCGGCGGAAACTGCAACGCTGCGCAACTGGATGGAGATCATGACCGATCTGCCGTGGTCGCGTTCGTCGGTCGATAATCTCGATCTGCAAAAAGCGGAGCGAGTGCTGAACGAAGATCACTACGGTCTCGAAAAGGTTAAAGACCGCATCATCGAAGCGCTCGCCGTACGCAAACTAAAAGAAAAGCCAAAAGGTCCGATCCTTTGTCTCGTCGGCCCTCCAGGCGTCGGCAAGACATCACTCGGACGATCGATCGCGCGCGCACTCGACAGAAAATTCGTGCGTCTGTCGCTCGGCGGCGTTCACGACGAAGCCGAGATCCGCGGTCACCGCCGTACTTACGTCGGTGCAATGCCCGGCAGAATCATTCAAGCCGTCCAACAAGCCGGCACGAACAACCCGCTCATCATGTTGGACGAGATCGACAAAGTCGGTGCTGACTTCCGCGGCGATCCGTCGTCGGCGTTACTCGAAGTTCTCGACCCGGAACAGAACAATTCATTCCGCGACAACTATCTCGGCGTCACTTTCGATCTCTCGAATGTGATCTTCATGACCACCGCGAACGTGCTCGACACGATTCAGCCGGCGCTGCGCGATCGCATGGAAGTGATCCGGCTCGCGGGTTACACCGAAGAAGAAAAGCGCGAGATCGCGATCCGCCACCTGCTGCCGAAGCAAATGGAGGAGAACGGCATCACCGCGCGCGACCTGCACGTCTCGAAAACGGCGCTGACGACGATCATCCAGCAATACACGCAGGAAGCCGGATTGCGCCAGTTGGAACGCGAGATCAGCCGCATCTGCCGGAAAGTCGCCCGCAAGATCGCCGAAGGACACAAAGACACGATCAGAGTGTCGCTGAAAAACATTCACGAGTTTCTCGGCGCGCCCAAGATCATTCCCGAAGAAGCGCTGAAGAAAGATCAGGTTGGCGTCGCGACCGGTCTGGCGTGGACCGCAGTCGGCGGCGACGTGCTCTTCATCGAAGCGCTGCGAATGAAAGGCAAGGGAAATCTCGTCTTGACCGGACAGCTCGGCGACGTGATGCGCGAGTCAGCCCAGGCGGCGTATTCCTATGCCAAATCACGCGCGAAAGAGTTGGACATCGCCGAAGAAGACTTCAGCAACTACGATCTGCACATCCACATCCCGGAAGGCGCGATTCCGAAAGACGGACCGTCAGCAGGCATCACCCTGGCGACCGCGATGGTCTCGGCTTTATCGACCCGTCCCGTGCGCAAAGACGTTGCGATGACGGGCGAGATCACGCTGCGCGGAAATGTTCTGCCGATCGGCGGCGTGAAGGAAAAGGTCCTCGCCGCTCGACGCGCGCGAGTCACCACGATTATCCTGCCGCAACAAAACAGACGTGATCTCGACGAGGTTCCGAAAGAGCCTTTTAAGGATATTCGCTTTGTTTTTGTTGATAATATGCGGCAGGTTTTTCGCGAGGCGCTCGGCGATAAGATCATTCCGCCGGTCTCGTCCGGACCGCGTCCGCAGCGTATGCCGCAGGCGGCAAATGCGCGGACCGCATAAGGGCCGCATGACTTTAATGCAGTCATCTTCGTAGAATCGGAGAGTCAACCATCGGTTAGCATAGGGAATCTGAGGACCGTCACTGTTTTGACATGATTTCCTCGCGACTGCGCGGCAGCGGTCGCCAATAAATAAGCAATAGCGCTTTAAACAAGGAGTTTTGATGAGGATTGTAAAACGTAACTACCTTCTTGTTCTGTCCGCTGTAATCTCGTTAGTCTCGCTTTCTTCAACCTCTTTCGCGCAAGAATCCAAAGCCCAATCTGCTGTAACCATTAAAAACTTCGGCCAGATGGACGACCGCTTCTTCCGCGGCGGACAGCCGAAGGAAGAGGAATACCGCGAACTCGCGGCCCTCGGCGTCAAGACCATTATCGATCTGCGTGACGATCCAAAGGGCTACGCAAAATCATCTGCCGAAGCGCTCGGAATGCGCTACGTGAATATCGGAATGAGCGACTCGGAATATCCGCCGGCGTCGAAAATTGAAGAGTTTTTGAAGTTAGTTGACGATCCCACAACCGGCAAGTTTTATGTGCACTGCGCGGGCGGACGTCATCGCACGGGCGTAGTCGGGGCTGTTTATCGTTTCAATCATTACAACTGGAACTACGACCAGGCCTACGCCGAGATGAAGAAGTACGACTTCTACACTCGCTGGGGACATGGTGAGATGAAGAAGTTCGTCAAGGACTACGCCGCAAACTTTGTGACCAAAACCACGCACGGCACTGCCGGCGCGAAGCAGTAACCACGAAGAGGCACAAAGGCAGAACACAAAAGGCACAAGAAAGAATTCGTAGAAGAGAAAACGCCGGTGCTCTCGAATGAGCCCGGCGCTTTCTTTTGTGCCTTTTGTGTTCTGCCTTTGTGCCTCTTCGTGGTTACTGGTAAAGGTACGAGTAGCTCTTCTTCTGATCCCACTCGATCCCCTCCACGTTTTGACCATCAAGAGCGAGGATGTCAGCACTGATTTCATCGGTGCTGACAGTCGGGCTCACGTCCACTGAGTAAACAATACTTCCCGGCGACTCCTCCGTCGCTTCGCGATCGATAGCCCGCAACTCCTTATCAAATCCGTGTTGCTTGAACACCTGGCGCAACGCCTTCTGCGTTGACACGACATTGCGCGTCGTGACCTTCAACTCCATCGAACGAAACACCAGCTCAGGTTCACGCCACTCCAACAACCACAGCACCATCAGCGAGAACACCGTCAACACCAGCGCCAGGTCCCAACGACCGACTCCCGAAGCAAGTCCAATCGCGAGACTGATCAACAGCACAGTGATCTCTTTCGGATCGCGAATGTTGGTCCTGAAACGAACCAGCGAAACAGCCGCAAAAATACCAAACGCCCGCGCCGCATTATCTCCGACGACGATCATCAACGCCGCCGCGACTATCGCCAACAGGATCTGCGTCTGCGCAACGTAAGGATTGCGCTTTATAGCGAGTATCCGCTTGCGCGGCCGAAACGCCAACGCAGCGCCCAGTAACGCGGCCAGCAGGAACCTCATCGAGATGCGTCCCATCGTCTCGGCCCACGTGTCGCCGAGCACATACCCCGGGCTGTGTTGCGCGCCAAACAACCGATCGATAAACCCTTCTCCCTCGATAGTTGCCGCCGCGCGCGGCTGCGGTGTCTCTTGAAAGATAGGCAGTTCGCCTGCTGTTGCGTCTGGTGACGGAGTTTGCCGCGCAACAGGCGGTTCTGTTGGCCGGGCGGCAGGCGTCGTCGTTCGACTACTGCCACCGCCGAGGTAATACGCTGCAAGCGCGCTGACCACGACCACTCCGGCAAACACTACCGCAAGCGTGATGAGTTCCTGTTTTCTTTTCGGATTCGATGCCATCGACAGTCCTTCAGTTTAGTTATCTAAGCCTGCCGATCTGTTCAGCCCGGCGCAGATGAAGCAGTTCGTTCGTTCGCTCGCGCACGGTCCGCACCAGCGCGTTGATCTGATCGGGACGATAATTGGCCGCGCGAAATGCATCACGAAGTTGCTGGTCGCTCAGTTGCGACAGCCAACCGCTCATCCACTGCGCATCGCGCACCGTGATGTTCTTCATCAGGCCGCTGTTCTTGCCGCCGAATTTCAGCACGACGCGATCGCCCTTGACCTTGTCGAGAAACTTCGATTTCGCGTACTTGTTCGGATTGTTGCGGCTGCGGGTGAATCGCCAGATCAACGGCGTCTTGCTCGCGTGACCAAACGTTGCGCCAAGATCGCTGATGATGTAACGGAGTTCGTCGCTGCCGCGCACTTGCACGATCTCGTTGTTCGAATCTTTCAAGTCCCAATTGTTGATGAGGGCCATCATGATCTTGAGACCCTGGTACTCCGGAGTGCCGAGGAATGGATTCTGTTTCCACTTCCATTCGCCCACGCGGTCCCACTGGTCGGGACGCGCTTCAAACCTGACATTCGTGAACGTTCCCTTGCCGGGGATCGTCACGCGCGGCACGAGGTAATTGACTTCGGTGTTGTAACCAACGCCCCACAACAAACGGATCGCGGAAGTCTCCGCCTGTGCTTCCTTGCCAATCTTCGCTACCCACTCACGTCCGGACCCATCGCGAACGCGATACTTCTTCGAGTAACCACCCTTCTCCTCTTTAAGAAAAGTTATGCGACGCAGATCGGGACGCATGCCCGCGCCGCCTGGTCCAAGAAACAGATCGCGTGAGGAAATGTTAGCCGGACGCTCCCACAGAACCGGCGTGCCTTGCGGCGCTTGCTTCTTTTTCTTTTTTGATTGGGCGACAACCCCGACGTCGACCGTCGAGAGACTCAGAATTACTGCCAGCAGAACTACACTTCGAAACTTCGATGTACGCAGGTGCATAGATTTCTCCAATCCGCAGTTCTTCACTCGCGGCCAACGGGGATGGTTTCGGGGAACTGTTCTAGCGGGGATTAACTCGTGCTTATCGGGCGTCCCATAAAATAGGTCTGGCTATTGAATAACTCAGCAGCCTCAATATCAATGGGACGATAAGCTCCGTCGGGATGTAGTTCGCGAGCTTTCGAGTTGTCGCTGAGATAAGCGTCGATCAACACGTCTCTCAGGTAGCGCTTGGCGTCGGGTTCAGTAACCGGAGCGACGACTTCGATGCGGTGCTTCAGGTTTCTCGACATCCAGTCGGCGCTGCCGATGTACACCTCGTCGTCGCCGCCGTTTGCAAACCAGAAGACGCGGCTGTGCTCGAGAAAGCGGCCGACCACGCTACGCACGCGGATATTTTCAGATAGACCCGGAATTCCCGGACGCAACATACAAATGCCACGCACGATCAGATCGACCTTCACGCCTGCCTGCGACATCTCATACAGCTTCTCGACCACTTGCAGGTCGGCGAGACGATTCAACTTCGCGATAACGTGCGCCGGACGGCCCATTCGTTTGTGCTGGATCTCGCGATCGAAAAGTTCGTTCAGCTTTTCTCTCAGACTAACCGGCGCCACCATCAGTTTTCGATACTCTTTCTGGTCGGAAAAACCAGTCAGGTAGTTGAACAACTCAGTCGCGTCGCGTCCGATCTGATCGTCAACTGTGAACATGCCGAGATCGGTGTAGGTACATGACGTGGTCGGGTTGTAGTTGCCGGAGGCGATATGCACGTAGCGCTTGAGCGACTCGCCTTCACGCCGGATCACGAGCGTCAGTTTTCCGTGCGTCTTCAGGCCGATAACACCGTAGACGACGTGGACGCCGGCCTCGTCGAGTTTCCTGGCCCATTCGATATTGTGCTCTTCGTCAAAGCGAGCTTTTAGTTCGATCAATACCGTGACTTGTTTGCCTTGTTCCGCAGCGCGGATCAACGCGGGTGGGATCGGCGACTCCGGACCGGTCCGATAAAGACAGATCTTGATCGCGACGACGTCCGGATCTTCCACGGCCTGGTTTATGAAACCAGTGACGCAGTCGTACGAATCGTACGGATGGTGCATGAGGAGATCGCGTTCCTTGATTGCGTCGAAGATCGTGTCGTACGACTCCATCCACTCGGGAGTAGATGGAGTGAACACATCGTCTTTCAGGTCCGGTCGATCGACGTCGTACAGCGACATCAAGTCCTGGAGATGCAGTGGTCCATCGAATACATAAACATCGTCGGCTTCCAGATCTAGCGACTCGGTCAAGTATTGGATCATCTCCTGCGGCATATCAGGAGACACTTCGAGCCGCACCGGCGAGCCGAACTTTCGACGCCGCAGTTCTTCCTGAATCATGCTGAGAAGATCTTCTGCTTCTTCTTCGCGAATCTCGATATCAGCGTCGCGCGTCACGCGAAAACGATGACAGGAGCCGGGACTCATTCCCGGAAACAGCATGCCGATGTTTGCTTCGATGATCTCGTCGAGCAACACGAACCGTGAACCTGACGCGCCAATCGGCACGAGACGTGGAACCACGGACGGAACCTTGATACGCACGAAGCGCGACTTCATCGACTTTCCGCGGCCGCGCAACTTCATCTCGTTCGGCGCCTCGACCATCAAGCCGATGTTCACGCTGAGCGGCGAGATATACGGAAACGGATGGCTCGGATCGACAGCCAACGGCGTCAGAATCGGAAAGACTTTCTCGACGAAATAATCTTTCAGGTTTTCCTTCTCGTGGCGCGAAAGCGACTCGTAAGGAAGCAATTGGACCCCGGTTTCGTTCAACTGCGGCAGAACGTCTTCGCGTAACATCCGGGCTTGCTCTTCGACGAGTTTCAGGACCTGCTCTCGGATCTGAGCCAATTGATCCCCCGGCGAAGTCCCATCGGCGGACACGTCCGTTATCCCTTGTTCGAGTTCTTCCTTGAGGCCGGAAACGCGGATCATGAAAAACTCGTCGAGGTTTGAAGAGAAGATAGACAGAAACTTCAACCGCTCCAGCAGCGGATTACTCAAATCCAGCGCCTCTTCCAACACTCGCGCGTGAAATGCCAGCAGGCTCAGTTCACGATTGAAGAAGAGCTGCGACTTGGAAGGGGTAACTGTGACCTCTACCGGCTTCGGGAATTCATGAATGCGTGCTTCTCGTTTGACTACTGTTGACATAGTTTTTCCGGGACTGCTGTTTTTCTTTCGTCTTTGAGAGAGTCACCAACTAACCTCGCCGGTTTGGAATTGGCAAGTGCCGTTCCATCACGGGAGTACGAGGTTCTAAGTACGGTAAGAGTTGCTCTTTCGGGGTTTTAACCATTCTGTTACAAAAGCTATTCGAACGCTTGGCCGTAAGAAATCGATACACGATTCGGCTAAATCTGTGTTCTCGGTGTTAGGAAATTTATGCAACGAACACCCTGTGTGAGGCGTTAAGAGACGCAACCCTCGGCAATCGGGCTGGCATCTTTACCCTGACATTTGCCTGACGCTGAGGCGATGTTTGGTGGAAAAATTTACTAATTGAGCGTCTGTTTTAGCCAGGCATTTGTTTGACACCCTAAAAAACCGTGTGGTAACCTCCGGTGTGATTTTCGGGCTCCTTGCAGTGAGTCTGGTGTTATCCAAATCATAGAGGAGCCTTTAGATACCGCACCTGAAAAAGTGAATGCAGCCATGTAACTCTCCTGCCCGGGAAGTCACACGCGTATTCGCATCTACCTTTTGAAGGAGTACTACGATTTGATCTCAGCGAGCTTACCTCGTTTGATGGCCCGTGTGGCCTTACTAACGACGCTCGTCGCTTCAGCGGCCAGCAGTTATGCACAGATCCCGGCAGCCTCATCTGCCCGCGCGATTCCAACTGAAGTTGAACAGTCAGAGGCCCGCATCACGCAGGTCATTGCGCGCGCGGAGGATCATTTCCGTAAAGGCAAACTCAACCTTGAGGACAGCAAGCGCAACGAAGCGCGGCAGGAGTTTGACCGCGCGGTCGACGCCATTCTGGAGTCGGGCTACGACGTGAGAGCGAGCCAGAAACTCCAGACTTATTATCTCGAACTGGTTGAACGCATCTATCGCGAGGAAGTGCCGGCCATTCAGCAACCCGCCGCGCCGAACACGGCGACGATGACGTTGGTTGCACACAACAATACGCAGACGCAGGAACCGGCAAAGACGCCGGCAGTCGCGCAAGTCGGTTTCCGCGATCAGAAGTTTGAGCCATCGCCGCTCGACGACCTGAGCAAACTCGTTCTCAATCCTGAAGAAACGACGTTCACCAACAAAGACGCCGAAGATCTCGAAGCGGCCAAAAAGAACGTCAACTTTGCTTTCACGCTCAATCCGCTGATCCAGGGTTACGTCAATTACTACCAGGGCCGTGGCCGCGGGACGATGGAAAGTGGTCTGCGTCGTTCGGGACAGTTCATGAAACTCGCGCGGAAGATCTTCGCCGAGGAAGGCGTGCCGCTCGACATCACCTGGTTGGGCCAGGTCGAAAGCGCTTGGAGAGTTAGAGCTGTTTCGTGGGCGGCAGCCTCCGGTCTGTGGCAGTTTGTGCCGGCTACCGGACGTCGATTCGGTTTGCGCCAGACTGCTTACATCGACGAGCGCAACAGTATCGAACAAGCAACCCGCGCCTCAGCTCGTTACCTGAAATGGCTTGCCGAGCGTTACAAAGGCAATTGGGAACTGGCAATGGCCGCCTACAACACCGGTGAAGGCAACATCGACCGCGCCATCGCGCGCGCCGGCAGTTCCAATTTCTGGATGATCTATCCGTACATCGCGCAGGAGACTCGGAACTACGTGCCAAACATTCTGGCCGTGATTCTGATCGCGAAGAATCCTGAGAAGTATGGATTCAAGGGCATCAAGCAGGATGCGCCGTGGTCCTACGACGTCGTTCGCGTCCCAACTGCGACCAGTTTGCAACTCATCGCCGATGCGACCGATAGCAGTCTTGAAGCGATTCGTTCGCTCAATCCCGAGTTGAAACGCGACATCACTCCGCGCGGCGAGATTTATGACGTGCGCGTGCCCGCAGGCCGTTCGAAACAGTTTGCTTCGTTGCTGCAGAGAATCGTTCCGGAGCGACGCGAAACTGCGCGCATCATTTCCGTAGCGCCAGGTGAAGACCTGCAAAGTGTTGCCAATCGCACCGGCATCAACGTGGCGCAATTGCAGGCGATGAACAGCGGCGTCGATATGAAATCGACGACGAAGCTCGTCGTGCCGAATAGCAACGTTCGCCTGACCAAATGGGTGAGAGCAACTGGCGAAACTGCCGCGGCTCCGAGTGCTGGCATCAGCAAGGTTCGCGCTCGCAAGGGCGACACGATTGCAAGCATCGCTGCCGCACGTAACCTCGACGCTAATGATGTCGCTCGTTTGAACGGCATTCCGGTTAGCGCCGAACTTAAAGCGGGTCAGGAAATCAAGGTACCGTCAACTGCGGCTGCACCCTCACGCCGTCGCTAGTTGTTTGCTTATGAAAGCCGGCTGAAACGCCGGCTTTCGAGTTTTAAGTGTTCCTCAATCTGTCAGTCAGGAGCTTCCTCACGTGCTCTATCGAACTCTTTCTGCCGCCGTTTATGGAATTGACGCTGACCTCGTAGATATCGAGGTCGATCTTGCCGCCACTCGTGGCGAAGGCGATCAGGTGTCTGTCGTTACCATTGTCGGATTGCCTGACGCTGCCGTGCGCGAATCGCGCGAACGCATACGCGCCGCGATCCAGAACTGCGGTTATCTGTTTCCCCTGCAAAAGACGACGATTAACCTCGCGCCTGCCGACGTGCGCAAAGAGGGTGCGAGTTTCGATCTGCCGATCGCGCTGGGAATTCTCGGCGCGCATGGCGATCTTGCCGAAGCGCAGAATCTCATTCACCTTCTCTGCGTTGGCGAACTATCGCTCGACGGACGCGTGCGCGCTATCAAGGGCGCGCTTCCGATCGCGATCCGCGCGCGCGAAGCGTCGATTCGTCACCTGATACTGCCGGAAGAGAATGCGAAAGAGGCGGCGGTTGTTTCAGGAATCAACGTGTATCCCGTTGGCGATCTGCGCAGTGCAGTGAAGCTGGTTGCCGATCTGCGTTCCGATCATCCGCCGGCGCCGCTGGTGGTCGAGCCGGCAGAGATCCTCGCCCGCACCGAACATTACAGTGTTGACTTCAAGGAAGTGCGTGGGCAGGTGTCGGCGAAACGTGCTTTGGAGATCGCGAGTGCCGGCGCGCATAACATTCTGCTCATCGGCCCACCGGGATCGGGCAAGACGATGCTCGCCAAGAGGCTCGCGACGATCATGCCGCCGCTCGAGTTTGACGCCGCGCTCGAACTGACGAAGATTCATTCCGTCGCTGGTCTGACCGGCCGTGCCGGTCTTGTTACCGAACGCCCGTTTCGTTCGCCTCATCACACTACAAGCGATGCCGGTCTGATTGGCGGTGGATCGCTGCCGCGACCGGGAGAAGTGTCGCTGGCGCATCATGGCGTGTTGTTTCTCGACGAGTTGCCGGAGTTTAACCGCAGTGTTTTAGAAGTGCTGCGACAGCCGCTTGAAGATCAGCAAGTTACGATCAGCCGTGCTTCGATGTCGTTGACGTTTCCGGCGTCGTTCATGTTGGCGGCGGCGATGAATTGCTGTCCTTGCGGATTTTGGAATGATCCGACGCGCGAGTGTCGTTGTTCGTCATTGCAGATTCAACGATACGTCGGCCGTATTTCCGGTCCGCTGTTGGACCGCATCGACATACACATCGACGTTCCGGCAGTTAAGTTTCGGGAGCTTACCGGCGACGACTCCCCTGAGACCGACAGCTCCGCGGTAATTCGCGCGCGCGTGATCAAAGCGCGTCAGCGACAAGCGCGTCGTTTCAAAGGTGAGAATATCTTCGCGAACGCAGCCATGACTCCGCGCATGATCCGCGCTCACTGCCAGATCGATCTCGCCAGCGAGCAAATGCTGGAGAGCGCCATGACCCGTCTCGGCCTTTCCGCCCGCGCCTACGATCGCATCCTGAAAGTAAGCCGCACGATTGCCGATCTGGACAACAGCGATCAGATCACCTCCCTTCACGTCTCCGAAGCCGTCGGCTACCGCTCGCTGGATCGCACTTATTGGACGTGAATCTAACGCAGAGTTCACCGAGGAACGCAGAGCCAAAATAAGACACTGCTAACCGGTGGCCACGGTGGACAGAAACACCTGTAATCCGTATCCTGCAATCCAGCCGTAATCAATGAATTTGGCTAAGGGAATTCACTAATTAGAGTCGGGCAAGGCAACGACGCGCTCGAAGCGCCGCATCACAGCCGCGTTTGAGGGTACTGGACCTCGCACCGCTTCCCCACGCGGGTGGTTGCAGGAAAGAGTGCCGCTCCCTTGAAACTGGCGAAAGCGTGAAAAATCGTGCGCACAAGCCGGAAGTTGTGAGATTCTTTCCAGCTTGCCCGAGCAAACGAGCACGTGACCGCAGCCGAACCCGAGACACCGCAAACGACAGACTATGAGCTGGGGCAGAAAGCCGCCCAGGGTGATATGGCAGCTTTCGAGCAGCTTTACCAGCGCCATAATCGTCGCGTCTACTCGCTCTGCCTGCGAATGACCGGGAATGTCTCGGAGGCCGAAGATCTCGCTCAGGAGGTCTTCATTCAGCTCTTTAGAAAAATTGGTAGTTTTCGGGGCGAATCCGCCTTTACGACCTGGCTTCATCGCCTGACCGTCAACCAGGTCCTGATGCACTTCCGCAAACGCGGCGTGCGTATGGAACAGACGACTGAGGACGGCGAGACCCCAGTCCAGATCGTAAAAGGCACTGAAAACCCGAATTCAATGCCCGTGGTCGACCGGATCGCGCTCGATAAGGCGATTGCTCAACTTCCGCCCGGTTACCGGACGGTTTTTACGCTCCACGACATCGAAGGTCACGAGCACGAGGAAATCGCCAGAATGCTCGGGTGTTCGGTCGGAACGTCGAAGTCGCAATTACATAAAGCGAGAATGAAATTGCGCGGACTTCTTAGGCAACAGAAAGAGGCCGAATAGCCTCGAAGCTAGCAGCCGACGGTTGTCAAGTTAGCGAGAACCGGGCTTTAAACGCAGTCTTCCCTTGATTGATAACAGCCCGGAAAGGTTCTGTCTAAGAAACAGTTCGATTCAGTATTGTGTGTGTGCCAGCGCGACAGAACGAAGGTGGTAAGCAATGAACTGCGAGACGTGTCAGGAACTCATCCAGGATCTGATTGACGGCAGCATTAGCCGCAGCGATGAGTCCATTCTTAATACGCACATCAAAGATTGTTTGGATTGCGAGAGCGTGCGTCAGGATTTGTCGGCGATCGTCGGCTTCTGCCAGACCCGCCGGGGTGAGTACGAAGCGCCGCCAAACGAACAGGCGCTCTGGCTCCGCATTCGAAATGTGATCGAAGCTGAGCAACACGGCAATCACGTTGTGACGTTGACCGGCGATCCGAAGCCCTCCTTTTGGGGGCGCTTGATGGGCCGCAGTTGGGAACTCTCGTTACCGCAGTTGGCGGCTTCCGTGGCCGCTATCGTTTTGTTGGTTTCACTGTCGACCGTCGTCGGATTGCGTCGTTGGGGAACTGATATTCCGTCCACTCAGGCCACCGCTCAAGTGGGGACCTTGGATGTCAACGAGCGTGTTAGGCAGAGACAACAGGTGATGGATTACTGGAACCAGCGAGTGGAACTGAACAAGGCGCGTTGGAACCCTGAAATGCGCGACACTTTCGAGCGCAACTTGCAAGTTATCAACGATGCAGTGGCGAATTCCCTTAATGAACTGAAGCAAAAGCCACACGACGCCGACTCCGTGCTGATACTCGACGCGGCGTTGGACCAAAAGCTCGCGCTGCTTAAAGACTTTTCCGATTTTTAGTTCAGCCGCCGGTGAGAAGTTCGTTGCACGTGAAGTTTGTTTTTGATAGAAGCCCCACACTAATGAAAACGAGATCTTTAACCTGGTCCCCATCCGTGCGTGCCGGCCTGTTAGCGGGGGGCCTTGTTTTCGCAGTCTTGACCGCAGTTGCCAGCGTCAACGCTCAACAAAAAATCTCGAAGCGTTATCCGGGTGGGAAAAACGTTCGTGTCGAACTCAAAAACGTCTCAGGCACGATCGTCGTCGAGTCGTGGAAACGTGACGAGATAAAACTCACGGCCACTATCGAATCAAAGAATAGTCATATCGTTCCCAAGCAAGTCGATCAGTGTTTGATGATCGACGTGATGAGCGACAACCGCGGACGTGGCGACGTCGGCGACATCAACTTCAAACTGCAAGTGCCGGTCAATTCGTCAGTCGACGTGGAAACGCGCACCGGCAACATCTCGATCACCAACATTCAAAGCAAGCTCGTTCGCGCCTACGTTTCGTCTGAAGGTGACATCGAACTCAGCAACGTCGTCGCCGAGCGAGTGATCGCGCAGAACGTCACCGGAAACATCTTCTTCGACGGCGAGTTTCTGGGCGGCGGCACTTACGATTTCAAGTCAGGCAAAGGCGAGATCCAGATTCGCATTCCGGGAAATTCGGCGTTTAGCTTGGTCGCATCGTCACCCGCGCGCCGCATCGCGTTGAACGATTTCTGGAACAACAAGTTGAAGTCTCATGATGGCCGCCGCGTCGTTGGCGATGTCGGCGACGGCCGCGCGTCAGTATCGGTGACGAATTTCATGGGTCAGATCACTTTTTTGCGAAAGTAAACTCTTCGCAACTTTATAATGGCAATCCAGGAATGAAGGACGTTGCCTCGAGCAGCGTCCTTTTTTTCTGTTTTGTGAAACAGAGCCCGGCGTTACTATAGGTCCATGTTTAAATTATTCATCGCCGTTAGTTTGTTTGTAAGTCTTTTCCCGCCGGTCTCGCGCGCCTCACAAGACAAGCAACAGGCAGCAGCACTTCCGGTGCAGTTGCTGAAGCGTTCGACTACGCGTCGGGAAACGCGTCGCTTTGCTTTCGGCGGAACTGTCACGGTGATTGGCGCGCCGCGAGGCTCGGTGACGATCGAAGGTTGGCCGCGCAACGAAGTGGAGCTTGTCGCCGATATCGAGCTGAATGCGGCGACCGAAGCCGACCTGGACCAACTCGCAACGGTTAACAGTTTCGTCTTCGACGAAGACCTGAACCACTTGAGCATTCTTACCACCGGCACTCACGATCGCTCGTACATGAAAAAGGCAGCGAAGAACTTTCCGAAGAAGCTGCTCAACCTGCCGTGGAAGATCGACTACAAACTGCGCGTGCCCGCAAACACGGATCTGGAAGTCAACGCCGGATATGGACCAGTGAAACTGTCTGGCGTCGAAGGGTCGATGCGAATCAGCGCGACCGAGAGTGAAACCGCGTTGACGTTGACTGGCGGCATCGTGTCGACCACGGTTACGGCAGGCACGGTGTCGTTGACGGTTCCGACGCGGAGTTGGCGTGGCGGCGGCGCTGAGATCCGGCTTGCGACCGGCGCGATCAACATCGATCTGCCCGCCGGATTCAGCGGCGACATCGACGCCGACATCCTCCGCACCGGAAAGATCGTGAACGCTCACGATGGGCTTGCCTCGCGCGAAAAGCCTGGAATCACCGAGCGGACGGTGCGCGCGCGTGCTGGTGCTGGTGGGGCGTATTTTAAGTTTACGGTCGCAGACGGAACGATAAACATTCGGAAGAGTGGGGCTTAGGACTTTGGTCTTAGGACTTTGGTCTTAGGTCTTAGGTCTTGGGTCTTGGGTCTTGGGTCTTTGTACTTTAGAATCATCTCTTCAAAGATCAAAGATCAAAGATCTAAGACCAAAGACCAAAGTCCCAAGACTCAAGACCAGATGAGCATAAAAAGTGACAAGTGGATCCGCATGATGGCCGTGGAGTATGGAATGATCGACCCTTACGAACCCGGCCAGGTCAAGGAAGTAGACGGGAAGCGAATCGTTTCCTACGGCACGTCGAGCTACGGCTACGACATTCGTTGCGCCGACGAGTTCAAACTCTTCACGAACATCAACAGCACGATCGTCGATCCGAAGGAATTCGATAATCAGAACTTCGTCGACATCAAAGGCGACTTTGTCATCATTCCGCCGAACAGCTTTGCGCTCGCGCGCACAGTCGAATACTTCCGCATCCCGCGCAACGTCCTGACAATCTGTCTCGGCAAGAGCACATACGCGCGCTGCGGCATCCTGGTCAACGTCACCCCCTTCGAACCGGAATGGGAAGGCTACGTGACGCTCGAGTTCTCCAACACCACTCCATTGCCGGCGAAGATCTACGCCAACGAAGGCGTCGCGCAAGTTGTCTTCTTCGAATCCGATGAAGTCTGCGAGACCTCTTATAAAGATCGCGGCGGCAAATACCAGGGCCAACGCGGCGTCACGCTGCCGAAGATGTAGATGTCTACTACCTTAAACTTTCTTCGTTTCAAACAACTCGATCCAAAAGCCGTGCTGCCAAAGCGGGGGAGTGTGTTGGCGGCGGGGTTGGATCTTTGTGCGATTGAGGATGTAGAGATCCAGCCGCAGCAGCGGGCGCTGGCGCGAACGGGGCTAGCGGTGGCGATACCGCCGGGGTTTTATGGGCGCGTTGCGCCGCGATCGGGGTTGGCTGTGAAGCAAGGACTCGATGTGCTTGCGGGCGTGATCGACTCCGATTATCGCGGCGAGATTCGTTGCGCGCTCTACAATACTGGCGCTGAGACAATCATGTTGCCTGCCGGAAGTAAGATTTGTCAGTTGATACTCGAACAGATCATTACGCCTGAAGCCGTGTGGGCAAACGACCTGGACGCGACTGCTCGAGGAGCGGGTGGATTCGGCTCCACGGATTAAACCCGCTTTACACCAACCCATACATTCACCGCCGCAAACCGTACTGTATCACTTCATCGTTTTCGCTAATTCCTGAGTAAATCATGCGTTTTGATTGTTTCTTCATCCTTTGGCACGGCTGTTGAAAGCCTTGCCCTGGAGCGAAGGAGGAAGAGAGAGATGAAAACCTTTAGATTAACTGCTTTCAGAGCATCTTTGGTGCTGCTGGCGCTCACCGCAATGACCAGCGCCGGCATGGCCCAATTCAACAACGACGCAAACATTCGTGACACCATTCGCCGCATTCAAACCCGAACCGACAATCTTCAACGCTCAGTGCAAAACGCGAACGACCGCGGTAACTATCGCGCTGACGATCTCAACCGATTGATAGTCGACTTTGAAGCTGCAGTGAACCAACTCGATCGCCGTCTCGGCACGCGCCGATCTGCGTCGAGTGATGCGCGCGCGGTTCTGGACCGTGCTGCCCAGATCGATAGTTTTTTTGTTAACAACCGCATCGGCGCAGGCTCACAACGTGATTGGCTGGCGCTGCGTGCTGACGTGGACCAACTCGCCGGCTATTACAACCTGACGGCGACGTGGAGTTCCGGCAACAGCGGTCCCGGTGGTAACAACGATTACAACCTGAACGACGCGCAGATGCGCCAGTTGATTCAACGAATCGACACGCGCTCCGCCGCGTTCACTCGCACTTTCCGCATGGACCTGAACCGGTTCTACGGAAACGATCGAAACGCCGCTGACGAAGCTCGCCGCGAACTCACATCATTCGAGAGCGCGTTGGTTCAGCTTCGCAATCGCGTAAACACCCGTCAGTCGAGTTCATCCGACGTTCGCAACCTGCTCGATCGTGCCGCGTTTATCAACAACTTCGTCGCGGATCGGCAGTTGTCGAGCATGACGGAAAACAACTGGAGCACGCTGCGCCCAGATTTCGAGCGACTGGCAAGTGCTTACAACATCGCCTGGAACTGGACGGCGACGCCCGAAGGCCCGATTGGCGGCAACGACGGCGCCACTCGCAGAGACTTGAACGGGACGTTCCGCTACAACTCGAGCCAGGGCGACGATGCGCGTCGCGCGGTTGATGCAGCGACACGAAATCTTTCACTCGCGGAACGACAGCGCGTTTACGACTCACTTTTAAGACGGTTGGATCCACCACAGATGCTCGCGATCGATCGCCGCGGCAGGACCGTGACGATCGCGTCAACCCGCGCGCCGCAGATCAATTTCACTGCGGATGGCCGCGAGCAAGTTGAAACTACACCGGGGGGACGGACGGTACGCGTCCGCGCTGACCTGGTTGGCGATACGTTGACCATCACGCGGACCGGCGAACGTGCCAACGATTTCACGGTCTCGTTCGATCCGACGGATAACGGCCGGCAGTTGCTGGTGACACGAACGCTCTACAGCGATCGCATAAATCAGCCCGTGACGGTCAGAACTTACTACGATCGTGTCGCCGATGTGGCCCAGTTGAACATCTACGATACGAATCGTGAAGACACGAACGTGGGCGGCGGCAGCGGTGGGTTCGGCGGCTTTATCATTCCGAACAACACGCAACTCGTTGCCGTGCTCAACAACGACCTGAACACGCAGAACGTTCGCGAAGGCGATCGTTTCACGATGACGGTGCGTTCGCCCGGTCAGTTTGAAGGGGCGACGATCGAAGGCCGCGTGATGAGCGTCAATCGCAGTGGCCGAGTCACCGGTCGATCCGAGATGACACTCGACTTCGATTCGATTCGATTGCGAAACGGCCGGACTCATGATTTTTCCGGCATTCTTGAAACCGTTCGTACGCCGAATGGTGACGTCGTTCGCGTAGATAACGAAGGCGCGGTTCGCGAAAGCGATCAGACCAAGACGACGGTGACGCGAACGGCCATCGGTTCCGCGGTGGGCGCGATCATCGGCGCAATTGCAGGCGGTGGTAAGGGTGCGGCGATCGGTGCTGCTATCGGCGCCGGCGCCGGCGCTGGTTCCGTGTACGTTCAGGGTCGTAATGATCTTGAGTTGAATGCGGGAACCGAAGTCACCGTGAGGGCAACTGGTCCACAGGGTTAACAAACACGGATTAGTTGAGAGTGATAGTAGCGACCTGCGGGAGACGCTCGACAGTGAGCGTTAACCGCAGGTCGTTTCTTACTGGCTGCTTGTTCGGAGTTTGAAAGAAAAGGAAACCCTGCCGCCGCGGATCGCCGGAAGACAGCGGCTGCTTGAGATCGATCGCATACGCGCCGAACTCCTGTTCAAATTGTTTCCGCGAATTAGGGTTGTAAGCGAAGACGCCGTTCGCTTTCATGATGCGCGAGACGGCGCTCTTGGGCGAGAGTAGTTTCCATTCCTGGTTCTGATTGTCGCGTAAACGAAAACGCGCGCGCTTGGTCTCTACCGCCACGCCGCTTTGAAACGCCAATTCCAATCGCACCGGCAACACGCCCGCCACCTGCAGGTTCGCTTCAAACAAGTCCTGACTCTCTTCATCGGTGAGCAGCGGGGCTACACGCACCGTCACGCCGCCAGCGTCGGCATTGCGGGAAGCGGTGGGTAAGGGTGGCAACTCCGTCACCGGTTTGACTTTGAAAAGCGAAGCGCTGCATGAGGTTAAGCTGAAGAGCAGCAGACTCAGAAACAGGAGGCGTCGGGACATGGATGCAATTTAGCACACGGGACCACGGATGACACTGATATGTTACTATCGCAAAAACCATGATTAGACCGTTTCGTGGGGTTCATCCACAGATTCACCCAACAGCCTACGTGGACCCGAGCGCTCAAGTAATCGGCGACGTGCACCTCGGCGAGGAAGCCTCGATCTGGTGCAACTGCACGGTCCGCGGTGACGTTCATTACATCCGCATCGGCGACCGCGCGAATATCCAGGACAACTCCGTCATCCACGTTCGTCACGGATCGCACCCGACTATCGTCGAAGAAGAAGTGACGGTCGGGCACAGCGTCACGTTGCACGGTTGTTACGTGGAGCGCGGCTCGCTCGTCGGCATCGGCGCGGTCGTGCTCGACGACGTGCGCATCGGCGAACTGTCTTTAGTCGCCGCCGGATCGCTCGTTAGTCCGGGGACGATCATCCCGCCGCGATCTCTGGTGATGGGTTTTCCCGCAAAAGTGAAACGCCAGCTAACGGAAGAGGAAGTCGCGAACCTGGCGATCTTCTGGCAAAACTACGTCGGTTACACACGCGAATACCGAAACGAGGAAACTTCGTAAATGAAACTAATTTGCGTAATTAGTGTTCTACTACTTTGCCTTTGCGCGTCAGCCTCCGCGCAGACCCTGGAACGAGGCGACAACGAGTTTGGATTTTGGGGCGGCTTCTCGCCTAAAGCCACGACGATGTTCGAAGGCTTGCGCGACGACGAAGCCGATGATCGAAAGTTCTTTCTGGCAGCGTTTCGTTATGGCCGCACACTGGCGGCGAATAATTCGCTCGCGTTGCAATACACGGCAGATGTGATTCCGGTAGCAGTCGCGACTGGAACGATCGTGTCGCGCACGACTGTCGCCGGCGTCGATACGTTTCGACGCGAGACTGCTTACGGCGCGGGAATCACGCCGTTGGGTTTACAACTCGATTTCGCAAACGGTTCGAAGGTCCATCCGTTTGTGCATGTGAACGGTGGATTGCTCTATTTCAACAAGCCGGTGCCGATCGAAGACTCGGGCCAGTTTGCCTGGGTTGGCGAAGCGGGCGGCGGCGTGCGCGTTTTTACTTCCGACAAACGCGCGTTGAGTTTCGGCGTCAGGTTTCATCACATTTCGAATGGCGATCGAGTCGGATCGAACCGCGGTTTGAATCAGTTTGTGATCTACGCCGGGTTTTCTATTTTCAAGTAATGCCTTCTGCGAAGACTCAACCCGCGCGCGGCATGCGCGACTTTCTGCCCGAAGACGTTCGCAAACGCGAATACGTCATCGGTGTGATCAAGGAGGTGTACGAGCGTTATGGATTCGAGCCGCTCGAAACGCCCGCCGCGGAGAACATCGAGACGTTGATGGGCAAGTATGGCGAAGAAGGGAATCAACTCATCTTCAAGATACTGAAACGCGGTGTTCATGAAGGAACGGGTGAAGCGGATCTCGCGCTGCGTTACGACTTGACGGTGCCGCTGGCGCGCGTCGTCGCTGAGTATCGCGACAAGCTGCCGAAGTTTTTCAAGCGTTACCAGATTCAACCGGTCTGGCGGGCAGACCGACCGGCGCGCGGAAGGTATCGCGAGTTTTACCAGTGTGACGTCGACGTGCTTGGCTCGCGTTCGATGATCGTTGAGGCTGAGATCATTTCCGCTTCGAGTGAAGCGCTCAGTAAGTTAGGTTTCAACGACTTCGTCGTGCGGTTGAATCATCGAAAGGTGTTGACGGGAATACTCGATGCCGCCGGTGTACTGCCGGAGAAACACGGAACGGCGCTGATCGCGTTGGACAAGCTCGACAAGATTGGCGAGGAAGGTGTGGTGCGCGAGTTTGAAGAACGCGAAGTGCTTTCGCCCGAAGCTTCCCAGCGATTTCTCGCATTGTTTGAATCCTCGGCAAGCAACGAACAAACGCTCGAACGTCTGATGCAATTCATCGGCTCGCATCAGATCGGTTTGGAGGGTCTAGGTGAGTTACGCGAAATAACTGCTTACCTATCCGTTACATCAGCGTCATCCGTGGTTAAACTTGATCCCTCATTGGCTCGCGGCCTTTCCTATTACACGGGAGCAATCATGGAGATCCAGGTGGCGGACTTACCCGGGAGCTTGGGAGGCGGTGGAAGATACGACAACTTAGTCGGCATGTTTTCCGGAGAGGATATTGCGGCGTGCGGGTTCTCATTGGGGTTGGAGCGAATCATCGTGGTAATGACCGAGCGAAATATGTTCCCGGTAGAACTGGTTCAAGCGTCAGCCGATGTCATGGTCGCCATTTGGCGGGAAACAGATCCGGCTAAGAAAGAGGAAGCTGCGAAAGATGCTCTAAGCTTAGCGGCGGAGTTAAGAGCGTCTGGTATAAGGGTCGATGTTTACCCGCTGGGAAACCAAAAGTTAGGAACACAGATCGGATATGCATCTCGTAGACATGTTCCATTCGTAGCTGTCATTGGAGAAGATGAGCGCATTAAAGGCCTCGTGAATTTAAAGGATCTGAGGACTGGAACCCAGGAAACGATCGACCGAAAAGAGATCGCCGGTGTGGTGAAAGGTGCGGTGGGGTAATGTCGAGCGAAGCAATCGTCCAAAACTATTTCGAAGACGCTGTTGCGTCGTTCAAGTCTTACAAGAAACTGGCCGACAAGGCGATTGCCCAACTGAAAGACGAAGAGTTTTTTGTTACGCTCGACGACGAAGCAAACAGCGTCGCCGTCGTTATGAAACACATGGCGGGAAACATGTTCTCGCGTTGGACCACCTTCCTGACAACCGACGGCGAGAAACCCGATCGCCATCGCGACCTGGAGTTTGTAATCGAGGAGAGCACGACGAAAGACGACGTGCTGAATTACTGGGAACGCGGTTGGGCCTGCGTGTTTGCGGCGGTCGAGCCGTTGACACTCGAAGATTTTGAAAAGACGGTGACAATTCGCGGCGAGGAGCACACGATCGTGCAGGCGCTCAATCGCCAGATGACGCACTACGCGTATCACGTCGGTCAGATCGTCTTTCTGGCGAAGCACTTCAGATCCGCGGATTGGAGTTCGCTGAGTATTCCGCGCAAGAAATAAACATGAAGGCCGCCGTTCATCACGTCAACGTCACCGTGCCGCGCTCACTTGAAGAGCAGACGAAGCACTTCTATGGTGTCGTGATGGGCATGACCGAAGTTCCGAAGCCGGAATCATCGCGCGGACGTGGCGGCGCGTGGTTTCAACTCGGGCCGTTGCAGCTTCATCTTTCGGTCGAGGACGATCTCGGCGATAAGAACCTCAGCAAACGTCACGTTTGCTACACCGTCGCGGATCTTAACGCGGCGGAAGAACAGTTTCGCCAGGCAGGCGTCGAGATCATTCCCGACGATCAGCCGATTCCGGGTTGGCCGCGCTTTTACGTGCGCGATCCCGGAGGTAATCGATTGGAAATCGCGCAGGCAGTGTGAGCCACGAAGAGGCACAAGAAAAGAGTCACAAGAAGCACAAAGAAATGTTGGACCACTTAGGTAATTTGGAACGCACTCACTCATGCGGTGGGTTGCGCGCAGACGACATCGGCAAGCGAGTCACGCTCATGGGCTGGGTGGCGCGCCGCCGCGACTTCGGCGAACTGACCTTCGTCGATCTACGCGACCGCGCGGGCATCACTCAAGTTGTATTCAATGCCGAAACAGCGGCTAGCGCGCATGCGAAAGCTAAAGAACTACGCGGCGAATACGTGATCGCGGTGAACGGCGACGTGGTCGCCCGCGACGAAAACACGCGCAATCCGAAGATCGCGACCGGCGACGTGGAAGTTCACGCGCAGGAGTTGTTCATCCTGAACGACGCCCGCACGACGCCGTTTCAACTCGACGCATCAGGAGACGCGCTCGCCGCCGAAGATCTGCGTTTGAAGTATCGCTACCTCGACCTGCGCCGGCCGCAGCTACAGGCAAACCTGCACCTGCGTCATCGTGTGGTGAACGAGATCCGGCGTTACATGACGGAGCAAGGTTTTACCGAGATCGAGACGCCGATTCTGATCAAGTCGACGCCCGAAGGCGCGCGTGATTACATCGTTCCTTCACGCATTCAACCGGGAAAATTCTTTGCGTTGCCACAGTCGCCACAACTCTTCAAACAGTTGTGCATGATTGGCGGGTTGGACAAGTATTTTCAAATCGCGCATTGCTTCCGCGACGAAGACTTGCGCGCCGATCGACAGCCCGAGTTTACCCAACTCGACGTCGAGCTTAGTTTTGCCCGGCTCGAAGACATTTACCGGCTAATCGAAGGATTGTTTGGCAGTGTCTTCAAACTGATCGGCGTCGACTTGCCGGCGCCGTTTCCGCGGTTCACATTTGCCGAAGTGATGAGCCGTTTCGGGTCTGACAAACCCGATCTGCGAATCGCCGGAATGGAATTGAAGGAAGTCAAAGGGACGCCCCTGACTGACGAAGAAGTAAAAGCGTTGGTAGTGCCCGGCGGCGCGAAGCTTTCACGCAAGGTACTGGATCAGTTGCAGGAGTTTGCGAAACGTTATGGCGCGACAAATCTTCCCTGGATCAAGTTAGGGGATGAGTTGTCATCGTCATTGCTCAAGGCCTGGGGACCTGACCTCGTAGGACAAGTCGCCGATGCAGCCGGCGCTCAAAAAGGTGACGCCGTCCTGATCGTTTCAGGCAAGCCGAAGGTCGTCGCCGCCAGTCTGGGCGCATTGCGCAACGAAATCGCCAAACGAGAGAGCCTGATTCCGTCAAACGTCTACGCGCCGCTTTGGGTGACTGACTTTCCGATGTTCGAGTTTCACGAAGAAGATGGCCGCTATTACTCGATGCACCATCCGTTCACGTCGCCGGTCGACGACGACCTGGAGTTGCTCGAACGCGCCGTCGAAGGCGGTGAAACGGAATTGCTCGCGAAGATACGCACGAAGGCGTACGACCCGGTGATCAACGGCGTCGAGATGGCGAGTGGATCGATTCGTATTCATCGACGTGACGTGCAGCGGTTGGTCTTCAAGGCGCTCGGCATGACGACTGAAGAAGCGCGCGAACGTTTCGGATTTTTCCTCGACGCGCTCGAATACGGCACGCCGCCGCACGGCGGCATCGCTCCCGGTATCGATCGCTTGTTGATGGTTTTGGCGGGCACCGACAATATGCGCGACGTGATCGCGTTTCCCAAGACCGCCTCGGCGGCCGATCTGATGATCGACGCGCCGGGTTCGGTCGATCCGAAACAGTTGGAAGAACTGCACCTCCGCGTAGTTGATAACTAGCGAAATATATAAATGCTACCGATTCAGTTGCGGCGCGAACATCTCAAGGCGATGGTCGATCACGCCCGCGAGTCTGCGCCCGCTGAATGTTGTGGCCTCATCGGCGGCACCTCAACAACAAAAGCCGCCACGCTTTATCGCCTGCGCAACGTCACTGCCGAGCCCGAAGTCCGTTACGAAGCCGCTCCGGAAGACCTCTTCAACGCCCAACGACAGATGCGCGAACGCGGTGAGGAATTACTCGCCATCTACCATTCGCATCCTCGCGCAGTCGATCCCAGCCCGTCTGAAACTGACGTGAATCTCGCGTACTATCCCTCCGCCACCTACCTGATCATCGGTTTGGCGGGAACTGGTCCAATCGTGAAAGCGTTCAACATATCCGAAAAAGAACACTGCTGGCATGCGGTTGAGTATGAGATCGCAGACGAGTAAGATTGAAACGGATTTGCTTCGCGAGAGTAGTAAAGTGGAAACAAAGAAGAGCAAATACGACACAAATCCGCTCGATCCCGACGTAGAACGCAAGGCCGAAGAGTCGTGGGGTGAGGGCGGCAGTTCGACGCAGGAGGTGAGAGGCGCCACGCGTCCGGTGGGAAACTCTGCGCCATCCGAGAGCGCGCGTAAGAACGTCTATTCTGAAGCGCCTACGCGCCGCTACGACAATCCGCCGATGGAGACGTCGTATCCGTCGGTGTTTGTTCCTCCAACCTACGCGCCGCCCGCGCAGTATCAGCAACAGCAGCAAAGCGCGTATCAGAACCCGATTCGCACGCCGCCTACGGAGCGGCCGATTACGGGCATCGGTATTTCTGAGAAATGGGCGCTGCTGCTCGCGTACGCACCTTACATCGGGATCGTCGTTTCTTTACTGGAGTTGTTTCTGGTTCCGCGCAAGGAGTTGAGAGTACGTTTTCATGCCTCGCAAGCGCTCGCATTGCACATTGCTTTCATCGCGATTCAGACGCTCCTGGGAGCGATTGGCGCCGTGACCGACAGCGGTTTTGGCACCGTGCTGTTCAGGGCTGCGTCCACTATTTTCCTTATAATTTCGATGATTCGCGTGTGGAAAGGCGAGCCTCATGTTATTACCCCACTGGCGGAACCCGCAAAATGGTTTAACGACCATATCGAACCGCGTAACAAGAGTTGAAATCGCTGGTTGGCATTGTCGTTGCAAGCCCGGGAACGTGAGTTGGCGATCCGGCCAATTCAGCAGTAACGCGGAATAAATTCGATACCTAATCCGTGTATTCCTGTTGCGATTTGGTGCATTACGCCGGAAAGGATTTACTCGAAATGTTTAAAAAACATAGCGTGGTCGCGTGGGTAACGCTCGTGGCGCTAAGCCTCATGCCGTTCTCCGCATTTGCGCAGACCCAAATCAAACTTCACAGTAACAAATACAGTATTCAGGACGACGTTAAACTCGGCCGTCAGGCCGCGCAGGAAGCTGAGGGGCAGTTTCCACTGCTGCGCGACCAGCAAGTGCAAAGCTACGTCGAGCGCGTCGGCCGCCGGTTGGTGAGCGCCATTCCGTCTCAGTTTGCACATCCGGAGTTTCAGTATTACTTCAAAGTCGTCAATGCGCGAGACATCAACGCGTTCGCGCTGCCCGGTGGTCCAATGTACGTCAATCGCGGCATGATCGAAGCTGCGCGCACGGAAGGTGAGATGGCCGGCGTGATGGCCCACGAGATCAGTCACGTTGCGCTGCGACACGGCACGGCCCAGGCGACTAAAGGTCAGAAGTACGGTTTGCTGGCTGGTATTGCGGGCATTGCCGGAACGATTCTCAGTGGATCGTCGCAAGTGGGCGAACTGGCCCAGGCGCCATTCGCAGTTTACCTGTTGAAGTTCAGCCGCGAGTATGAAACCGAAGCCGACGTGCTCGGTTCTCAAATCATGGCACGCGCCGGTTACGACCCGCGCGATTTGGCGAACATGTTCCGCACGATCCAACAACAGGGCGGCAGCAGTGGCGGGTTTTTGAGCTCGCACCCAAGCCCGAACGATCGCTATCAGCGGATCAATCGTGAAGCGCAACTGTTGCGCGTCGAAGGCGGCGGTCGCGACTCGCGCGAGTTTGCGTCGATTCAACAACGACTGCGCGGCTATGGCACCGCGCCGACGATGGCGGAGATCGGACGCAGCGGACAGCGTTATCCGGTCGGCGAAAACACCGGCAACTCTCCGAATAATGTGCCTAGCGGACGCGTGGAATATCCGTCATCACGTTATCAGAACTACTCGATCTTCAACGGTGGCGTGGACGTGAACGTGCCGAGCAACTGGCGGCAGATCAACGATAGCAATTCGGTGTGGTTTGCTCCGGCGGGCGGTTACGGCCAGTACAACGGCCAGGCGGTGTTTACGCACGGCGCGAGTTTCGGGGTGGTGCAGAATAACAATCGCGCCAGTTTGCAACGGGCTACGCAGGATCTAATCAACGGCCTCGCGCAGGGAAACAATAATCTGCGTATGAACGGCGGCACGCAGCGCAATACGCTCGACGGGCGCACGGCGTTGGTTTCGAATTTGAATAACGTGAACGAGGCGACTGGCCGTCCGGAAACTGTTCGTCTGATCACGACAATGCTGCGTAATGGACAGGTGTTCTACATGGTGGCTGTCGTTCCGCAGGGCGAGCGTAATTTCGAGACTGCGTTCAATACCATTCTTCGTTCGCTCCGAATCAACGACTAACTCTATTCGCACGATCCGTGTTCCTACGTGATTGGGAACACGGATCATACGGATTTAGCTTCCTGCCACAGTTCCTCCATCTCTTCAATCGAAGTCGAATCGAACGTTTTGCCTCGTTCTTCAAGCGCGTTTTCGATGTGACGAAAGCGCCGGCGAAACTTGCGATTGGTTAACTTCAACGCCGCTTCGGGTTCGACTTGCAGGCGCCGCGCGATATTTGTCGCCGCAAACAACAGGTCGCCGATCTCTTCCCTGACGCGCGCGTGGTTCGCTTCGTCCTGCGCGGCCGAGTGATCCTTGATCGCGACGCGCAATTCCTCGATCTCTTCCTGTAACTTGTCGAAGATCTCGTCGACGTTTCTCCAGTCGAAACCGACGCGCGCCGCCTTCGTGGAGAGTTGATGCGCCTCCATCAGCGCCGGCGCTTTTGACGACACGCCGTCGAGCAGCGAAGTCTTTGCCTCCTCTTTCTTACCCGCCGCGCGGCGCTCCTCGGCTTTCATCGTTTCCCAGTTGAGCAACACGGTCGCGGAGTCGTCGGCGGTGACGTCGCCGAAGACGTGCGGATGGCGGCGCACCATTTTGTCGTGAATCGCGGTCGTGACGTCGTCGATCGTGAATTCGCCGCGTTCCTGCGCGACTTGCGCGTAAAACACGATTTGAAACAGCAGATCGCCGAGTTCATCGCGCAGTTCTTCAGGTTTACCCTCGCGCGCCTCCTCGACGGCTTCAAACGCCTCGTACGCTTCTTCGAGCAGCATCGGAGCGAGCGTGGCGTAGGTCTGTTCGCGGTCCCAGGGACAGCCGTTTGGCGAGCGCAGGCGCGCCATCAGGGCTACTAAATCGGTGAATGTTGGCATGGACGTAGTCTAAGGTGATCCGCGTTTTTATGGGAACACGGATCGTGGTTTAATAACCGCATGAATGAGGACCAACCAAATTTCAAAGTAACCGATCGGCGGCTTTTCAATGCTGATGGAAGCCCGCGCGATCTCCCACCGGAGGAGAAGTCCGAAACTACGGCCACCGCGGCGGAACCGGTTGCGCCGGCAGCCGAGGCGCAAACCCAGCCTGAGATCGATACCCAACCGGCGCCGGCTGAGATGGCTGAAGAGCCGGGCAATGTCGGGGGCGAGGAAGGCGACGGTGGCGAACCGGTTATGGGTGACCAGGATCTCACCGAGGATGAGTTGGCGGAAGCACGAAATCCGGCGAGTTTTATCAGTTTTGTGATGTCGATTGCTTCAAATGCCGCGTCCGCGCTGGGGATGATGGAGCATCCGGTAACGCACCAGCGTGAAGTCGATCCTGAGTTGGGCAAACACTGGATCGAGATTCTCGGGATGTTGCAGAAGAAGACCTCCGGCAACCTGACGCTCGCGGAAAGAAACATGCTCGAAGGACTGCTTCACGATCTGCGAATGCAGTATGTCGCGTTGATCAACGCGCCGCAGAAAGCCCGCGGTTTTACCGGCAGCGACATTACTGGCGGAAGGTGAACCTGGTACTTTGTGCTTGGAACTTTGTTCTTTGTACTTGTGGCTTTAGTTACACTCTCTAGAACCAAGCCAAAATATCAGGATCAAAGTACAAAGCACTAAGTACAAAGCTCTAAGGCAATGAAACTCACTTTCCTCGGGACCGGAACTTCCACAGGCGTACCTTCGATTGCTTGCGAATGCGAGACCTGCACGTCTGACGATCCGCGCGACAAACGCCTGAGAGTTTCAGTCATCGTCGAACATGCAGGCCGCAGCGTGCTCGTCGACACCTCGTCTGACTTTCGCCAACAGGCGTTGCGCTATGGCCTGAAACATCTCGACGCGGTTTTGATAACGCACTGTCACGCCGATCACATCTTTGGTCTCGACGACATCCGTCCACTCAACTTTCGTTACGGCGCGCTCAATGTTCACGCGAACGAACGCGCGTGGGTAGACATCAAACGCATCTTCAAATACGTCTTCGAGCCGTCGTACTTCGGCGGCGGCTTGCCGCTGGTGATTCCGAATGTGGTCCAGGACGGGGCGAGTTTTTGTCTCGGCGACGACCTGACGATCACACCGTTGGAAGTGATTCACGGGCGTTTGCCGGTGATGGCTTACCGCTTCAACGACTTCGCCTATCTCACCGACCTGAGCGAGATTCCGCCGTCGACAATCGACGCGTTGCAAGGCCTTGACGTGCTCGTGCTCGACTGCCTTCGTTTCAAAGAACATCCGACACATTTGTGGGTCGACAAGGCGCTCGATTACGTGGCCCGGTTGAAACCGCGCCGCACGTTCTTCACGCACATCGCTCATGACATCAAACACGGCCGCGACTCAGCACGCCTGCCTCCGGGTGTCGAGTTTGCGTACGATGGACTTGTGGTTGAATGAATGGTGGGGCTTTGGTTTTGGGTCTTTGGGCTTGGGTCTTAATGAGCTTTGTGCTTGGTGCTTTGTGCTAAGCATGTCGTTTAAGCTACTACAAGACCAAAGACCAAAGACCAAAGACCAAAGACCAAAGACCAATTTTCACCTATGCGTCTATTTCACGGCACTGACAACGCGCAGATTCACCGTCCCACGGTGTTGACGCTTGGCGTGTTCGACGGTTTGCACCTGGGCCATCAACTGATCATGCAGACAGTGGTCAAAAGAGCCCGTGCTGCCGGCGCCGTTCCGACTGTTATCACTTTCGATCCGCATCCGCGCGCCGTTTTGCATTCGGAATCAGCGCCGCCGTTGCTGCAAACGTTCGATCAGAAAATCGAAGCGCTGGGCGCGCTCGGAATCGAACAGACGATTGTGTTGCGGTTCACGCCTGAGTTTGCTTCCGTTCGCGCGGAGCAGTTTCTGAAAGACGTCGTGATCGAACGGCTGCATGCGCGTGAGGTTTATCTCGGCAAAGGTTTTGCCTTCGGACACGATCGCGAGGGAAATATCGAACTGTTGCAACGTCTCGGCGCTGAGCTGGGTTTCGTCGCAGGCGAAGTGCCGGAAGTTACAATCCACGGCCGGCGCGTGAGTTCGAGCAAAATCCGCGAGCTCTTGACGAAGGGCTACGTGAACCTTGCGCGGCGCATGTTGGGCCGTCCTTATGGCGTCGAAGCACGCGTCGAACATGGCTCGGAGCGCGGCCATAAGCTGGGTTTTCCAACGGCCAACCTGCACCCACACAACCGCGTCATACCCAGGAACGGTGTGTATGTGACCGGCACGTTGATAGAAGGACAATGGCGGCGCAGCGTGACGAATGTGGGACTGAGACCGACGTTTGAGGAGACCACGGAACCTTCAGTGGAGACCTTCGTAATGAACTGGGACGGTGACCTTTACGGCGACGTCGTGCGTGTCCGCTTCCTGCATCGTCTGCGAGACGAGCGAAAGTTCAACTCAATCGAACAGTTGAAGAACCAGATTGCCCGTGACGTTGCGCGCGCTAACAGTTATTTCGAGCGCGCGGGTACGAGGCATAACTTATCAGTAATTTAAATGAGTAATCAGGCACTTATAAAACGCGACGGTTCAAACGGCAATGGCCTGGCGACTTCAGCGGCGCCGCCAGTGCAGAAACCGACGGCTCAGGTTCCCCCCTTAACCGAGGAGATGGTTGACGAACTGCTCAAAGGCCGCGGCTTTCGTGGCTGGCTGCGTGCGGCGCGAGTCGCGCGCGTGCTCGGACTCTTCTCGCTTTATCTGTTTCTCGATACTTACGACGTTCGCGCCGATTTCAACAAGCGCGCAGTTGCAAGATTCCGTCAAGTGGCTCGCGAACATGGACGCTCGGCGCGATTCAAGGCCTGGCTCAAAGCCGGTCTCTACGCCGGACTCGACAGGTTCATTCGCATTCTGCGTTACGTGGTCTTTCGTGGCGCTGAAGGTTCGACCAGGAAACAGGCACGACTTCAGAAACAAGCCGTGTGGATGCGCGAGTCGCTGATCGACCTGGGACCAACATTCATCAAGATCGGACAAGCACTCGGCACGCGCGCCGATCTGTTGCCGCTGGAGTATGTCAAAGAATTAGCGACACTCCAGGACCAGGTGCCGCAGTTCCCGACGGCAGATGCTTTCGCGCGGATCGAAGCAGAACTTGGCCGCCCGCTTCACGAGCTCTATCCCGAGATCGACAGCGAACCGATTGCCGCGGCATCACTCGGACAGGTCTATCGCGCGCGTTTGAAGACCGGTGAAGAAGTCGCCGTCAAAGTGCAACGTCCGAACCTGGAATCGATCATCAGTTTCGACGTCGCGATTCTGTTTCGTCTCGTGAAGCTGACGAATCGCTTCATTCCGAGTGCAAACGAGAACGCCGATTGGGAAGGAATGCTGCGCGAGTTTCACGCCACCATCTTTGAAGAGACGGATTACGTGAAGGAAGGACGAAACGCCGACCGTTTCCGTTACAACTTTCGCACCTGGCGCGCGGTTCGCGTCCCGAAGATCTTCTGGTCACACACGAGCACGCGCGTCCTGACGCTCGAATTCGTGCGCGGCACGAAGGTCGTGGACGTCGAAGGGCTTAAAGCGCATCGCATCTCGCCGGTCAAAGTCAACCGGCTTTTGATCCGCACTTACCTCAAGCAACTGCTCGAAGACGGCTTCTTTCACGCCGATCCGCATCCGGGAAACCTGTTGGTGATGGACAGCGGCCATCTCGCGTTCTTCGACTTCGGCATGGTCGGACGGATCAATCCGAATCTTCAGTACCAGATGATCGACGCCTTCTTCCATGTGGTCAGCCGCGACGTACAGGGATTAGGCCAGGACATCATCAATCTCAACTTCCTGAAACCCGGTGTCGATCCGGAAACTGTGCGGCCCGTCGTCGAGGGCCTGTTCAAACACTACCTGAGTCTGAAACTCGGGGAAGTGAACTTCAAAGAGTTGACTTACGATCTCGCCGAGGTGATGTACGATTATCCTTTCCGGCTGCCGGCAAACTTCACCTACGTCATGCGCGCGTTGATGACGCTCGAAGGCATCGGCGTCGTCACAGATCCGGAATTCAGCTTCTTCGAAACTGCGAAGCCATTTGCGAAGGAGTTTATGTTGCGGCGCGAGGGCCGGGTCTTCCGCCAGTTGATCCTCGACAAATTGACCGGTCGCGAAAACGGCGACAGCCATATTGCCTGGTCACGCGTTTGGAAGCTCACGAAGATGGCGGCGCAGATGTATTTGGAGCGGAAATAGGCGATTGATTCGCAACCTTCGTAGATAACAAAAGGCTGATGGCAGCAATGAACAGGATTAAGGCAATCACTGCTATCCGTTGTTTCATGAGGGCCTCCCCGGGTTCGTGTAAGAGAGCAAAAGCGAGCGAATTATAATCCGTGTTCCCCTCAGTTGTGCATGAGGAGAACACGGATGTGAGAAATTCGACAGAATTAACGCGCAACTTTCTCGCCGTTTGACGCGGCCGGCATGTTTAAGCGCTCGCGGAAGAGATTCAGCAGCAGCAGCGTGCCGATGCCGCCGCCACCGTCAGTTCCACCACCGCTCGCCATCACATCGGGCGTGATGCGAACACCTTTCTCGCCAATCACTTTCAGCGTTTCAACAAGCGCGACGCCCTGAGCGCCGAGCGCGTTGACCTGTTCGTGATAAGCGACGCCCTGCGCCTCGCCCATCAGCCGCACTTTCTCGGCCTCGGCCTTGCCGGTTTGCAGGATGTAATGCGCCTCGCCTTCGCCTTCGGCCTTGCGCTGCTCGGCCCGTTTGCCGGCGATTTCGACGCCGACAGTCGCAGCCATCAGGTCTTTCTGGTTGTCGGCGTGCGCGCGCGTCTTTTCGAGTTGAATGCGCTTCTCCTCGGCTTCGCGCTGAGCGTTGTACATGTTCTGTCGTTGCTCGGCAAGAATCTTCTCGGTCTGCGTCTTCATCAACTCCTCGGGCAGGTGAATGTGACAGATGAGCACGTTCACCACGTCGACGTGATACTTGAGCAAATGCGCTCGCACGCGAGCTTCCGCGCGTTCCTGTTCCTCGTGCCGGTTTTGCAGGTAAGCCATCGCCGACGATTCGGAAGCCTGGTTGCGGAAGATCGAGTCGATCAGCGGATGCATCACGTTCTGAATCAAACGTTCGATGCCGCCGATCTTCGCGACCATGAACGGCGCGTCTTCCGGTTTCACACGAAAAACGACGCGCACTTCCAACTGCATCGTGAAACCGTCTTTTGAGATCACTTCGAACGGGTTGAACGTGTTCGCAACTTCACCCGCGGTCCATTCAACCGTTTGGTTCGTGGTAGGAATCACGATCGGCGAGATCGCAAGCGTGTTGACGTAGTAACGTCCTGGTCCAACGACCGTTTCCTGAATACCGCGATAACCTTCGGGAACGACGTACGCTTCATGCGCGCCTTCGTCGAGACGGCGATCCGCCGGATCGCCCATCATCAGGTCGAGCTTGATCTCGTCGGCGGTGCGGCTTTCGTCCATCATGTCGAGCCGCGCGGCTGATTCTTCCGCCTGTTCCTTCTCTTCGCGCTCCATTCGCTGGCGAACTTTCGCCGCCATCTCACGCCGCACTTCTTCTGAAGGATCGCGGCCGACGTTCGACACGACGACGGCCACCTCGCCGGGTTTGATCTCCTTCGCCGTTTCCGGAATCACCTTGAACAGCAACGGGTTGATGTAGTAGGTGCCGGGCAGCAGGATGTCTTTTTGTGGACCACGCTGTCCGCCTTTGCCGATGAACTCGTGTCCGTCCTGGAAATTGTCGTGACCGGTGATCGGTTCGGCGACGTAATCGCGCGGGTTCAACTGCGCGCCGTCGAGAGCTTCGACAAGACCGATGGCGTTTTCGTTGATGACCGTCGCGTCGAAGAGCCGCACGTTGAAGAGTCCGGGCTTAACGTCGTTGTTGCTCTCGATCGACGCCGACTGCACGAGGATGCGATATACGCCGGGCGTCAGAATGTCGACCTGCGGTCCTTTCTGTCCGCCGGAAGCGATGAACTGTTCGGCATCCTGAAAGTTGCGATGGTCCGAGATCGCTTTTCCGAGCAGGCGGCCGGGATCGAGTGGATCGCCGTCGGCGGCTGTGATCACGCCGACTTTGCCTTGCGGGATCATCGTCGCCTTCGCAATCGAAACGCGGAACAGGTATGGATGGATGGGCCATAGACCCGGCGGCACCGTGCGCAGTTGGATGCCCTTGACGCCGCCGCGTTTGATGAACGCGATCGGATCCTGGAAGTTGTTATGCGCGTTCTGCGCGCGATCGGGAGCGAAGATGCGGCCGGCCGGCATCGGTTCGCCGTCGACGGCTTCGATGATTCCCATTTCGTCGGCGCCGATCTCGATGAGTGGCACTTTGCGCACGACGCGTTCAAACGGAAACTTGATCAGGTGCAGCCCGGGCTTGAGAACGTCGGCTTGAATACCGACTTCACCTTCCGTAGCTACCACTCGTCCGGGAGGCATTTTCGCGCCGAGGTAGCGCCTTTCCTTGATGGCGATTTCCCTGGCGCCGACGTTCACGAAAATGCGATTCACGATGATGAGGAACGCGAACACCAGAACGAACACGCCAATAATCACAGGTATGAGCGAAGCTAGATCGAGGTTTTGCATGGTGTATCTCTTTCAGGTCAACTGATGGGACAGTCGACAGTTGGTTAGTTGTGGTTGGTACTTTCGAGTTCACGATTTGCGTTCGAAAGGGTTTGCTTCAGGACAAAACCCGCGCCGGAAGTGCGAGTGCGTGATGAGAGGACCCAGTATTCGCTGTTGAATACCGCCTGAAGATCTTTTGCGGAGATGTCGGACAGGCTGCCGTCTCGCCACGACATGAGCACCAGCTCGATGGCTCGTCCGAAGTTTTTTGCGTCGTCAGTCAGAGCCGCGACGTGCAACAGTTTTGTAGTCGAGGTTCTGTTGGGGAATTGTTGGAAATTGCGAATCGCAGCGATCGCCGCCTCGAAATCTTCCTGCGTGATTTTTCCAGTTTCTTCCGGGAGTTGATTCGAGGTTGAGGGCCTAAGTTCATTGACTGCAAAGTCGGCAAACAGGCCCTTATGTTGATGTGGGGGAGGCGGCAGTTCGATAGTTTGCGATGTATTCGCGGGTTTCTGCCAGAAATAAATGGCGATAGCGATTAAGCCGACTACAAGGACCGAACTAATGAGAAAGGTGACCATTTGGTCGCATTTAATTATACGCCCGTTTCAGGGATTTGTTGCGAGCGAATTGAAGAGCAAAGGATAGGTCGCCGCCGACTGGGCCCGGTATTGCGGACGAAAGCCGAACAGAACCACACGGCCTTTGCCCATGGTGACTTCCACCAGTGCTGCCTTGCCTTTGATCTTGTCGCCGCCGAGTAACCAGCCGGAAAGAAGCGGATCTTTATCTTCC
>DATELZ010000116.1:0-10510 GCA_035276045.1 Pyrinomonadaceae bacterium
CTCCCCGTCCCCCCGTCCCTCTTCCCGCCACTCCTCCAGCACCACGTGCGCATTCGTCCCACTAAACCCAAACGAGCTAACCGCGCCAACCCGCGCCCCACTCTCCCACCGCATCCGCTCGCTCGGAATCGCGACTCGCAAATCCTTCCACGGGATGTATGAACTCGGCTCGCTGAAGTGCAACTGTTTCGGTATCTCACCGTGCTGCACCGTCAGCACCAGCTTGATCAGTCCCGCGATACCCGCTGCCGCCTCGAGATGGCCCACATTCGACTTCACCGAACCAACGATCAGCGGCCGCTCACGTCCTTCATCAAACACCGCCGCAAGCGCACGAATCTCGATCGGGTCCCCTAGCGACGTCCCCGTTCCATGCGCTTCGACAAACGACACCTCGCGAGCATCCATCTGCGCATCCAGCAACGCACTGCGAACAACCGCCTCCTGCGCCGGACCATTCGGCGCCGTCATGCCCGCGCTGCGCCCGTCCTGGTTCACCGCCGAACCTCGTATCACCGCCAGCACATTGTCGTTATCGGCAAGCGCATCAGACAGCCGCTTGAGGACCACGACCCCACATCCTTCACCGCGCACATAACCATCCGCTCGATCGTCAAACGCCTTACAACGTCCATCCGGCGCAAACGCCCGCAGTTGCGACAAGTAAATGTTCACAACCGGCGACAAAATCAGGTTGACTCCACCCGCGAGCGCCATGCGACACTCGCCCGCCCGCAAACTACGGCAAGCAAGATGGACCGCCACGAGCGACGACGAACACGCCGTATCAACCGCGAGACTTGGACCATGCAACCCGAGCAGGTACGAGATTCGTCCGGCGGCAAAACTCGACGCGTTTCCGGTGCCGAAATAAGCGTCGATGCGCGTTGGCTCTTCCGTCACACCGTGCAGTTGTCCGTAGTCATTCCGGCAAATGCCGATGAACACGCCCGTTTGGCTGCCGCTGAGTTTGTCCGTCGCCTGTCCCGCATTTTCGAGAGCTTCCCAACTCACTTCCAAAAGCACTCGCTGTTGCGGATCCAGACTATTTGCCTCGCGGGGAGAGATCCCGAAGAACGCAGCGTCAAACTTGTCGATATCGTTTATGAAACCACCCCAGCGCGTGTTCATCTTCCCGGGCGTCGCCGGCGCCGGATCGTAGTAGCCATCGACGTCCCAACGATCGGAAGGGATCTCGTCAACGGCATCGACACCGTTCACCAGCGCTTCCCAAAACTCGTTCGCCGAATTGATGTTGCCCGGAAAGCGACACCCGATTCCCACGACGGCTATCGGCTCAGTCTTCGTCTTCGACGCAGCTTCCTGCTGCGCCTGCAAACGCAGAGCAAGCAGCGCGCGCTTTCGCGGCGACAAATTCGCGATGCGATCAACTAACTGACTCATTCTGACTCCAGCCCAAATGCCCTAATTCGGCAAAATCTCCTGCCGGATCGACTTGAAGAAGTCTCGCCAAAGCGTCCACATCTCTTCTGCGCTCGTCACCACGCGACGCTGCTCGTCATGGTCCAACCGCTGGTCCAATGTTTGAGTCGAACTCTCGACGTGGCCCGGCTCCTGGGCCACGTGAATGTCAACCCACGGCATTGTTCGCAAACCCGTGGAACGCTTCATCAACGCGCCGATCGTCGCCACCATCTGGAGATCGACGACCTCCGTTCCGTAAAGAAAGCCGAGACCGGAAAGATATTCGCGCGAAGCACTTTCATATCCCGCAACCAGCCTGCCAGTCGCAGCCAGTGCCGGCGCTTCCGTGAACTGAGTCTGCTCGAATCCACCGGCAGTCATCGTTTCAACGTAGATCTTTTCGTGCGCGCGCGCGGGATCGCCTTCGCCCAACTCTTCCCAGAGAATGCGAGAGATGTAGGTCTGCGTCTCGACTCTCGGCGCAACCGAAATCAGCTGCGAGAGAAATACCGGAAAATAGTGCAACGGATGAAACCACTGGCCCAGGATCACGACGGCGAGTTCCTTAGGCAGCGTGCCGCAATCGTCTTTCAACTCTTTGAGAGTAGTTACCAATTCATCGCGCACCTGGTTGATCGGCAAAGTGGCGAGCGTGGATGATGCAGGGGTTGCCATGTTCATTTCCCATTCTTATTTAGTTTTGCTACTGAAGCGGCGTGAAAACGACACGCAGAGATTTCAAAGCGCGCGCAGTCGGATCGGGATACCAGTCGAGTTCGTCGGATTCGAGCCGCACGTCCGGCAGACGGCGCAGGATCGTGTTGATGGCGATCTCGGTTTCGACGCGTGACAGCGCCGCGCCGAGACAGTAGTGAATACTCGCTCCATATCCGAGATGGCCCGGCGACTTCCGCGAAATGTCGAGCTTGTCGGGGACCGGGCAGTGGTCCTGGTCGCGATTTGCCGCGCCGAGATGCAGCCAAACCAGTTCACCTTCGCGAATCAGAGTGTCGTTGAACTGAACGTTCTGGGTTGCGACTCTGCGAATCATCTGGCACGGGCTGTCGAAGCGAAGCATCTCTTCGATGGCCGCGGGCGTGCGAGACGGATCGCGTCTCAACGTCTCGAGGACGTCAGGGTTTTGCAGCAGCACAAGCAGGTGCGTTCCGATCATGACGGTGATCGTTCCGTGTCCCGCGAAGAGCAGCATCACGCAGTTTGCGAGCACCTCTTCTTCGCTGATCCGGTTTTCCTGACTCTCGGCTTCAATGAAGTTGTTGATGAGATCGTTTTGCGGTTCTGAGTGACGCCGCCGTTCGAGCAAGGCACGGAGGTGCTCCACCATCTCCAACACACTCTTCTGCGCGTTTCGCACGATCTCCGGAGTCGCGCAAGCGTCTCCGATCAAACTGCTGATGCTGAGCGACCAGTGAATAAATCGTTCGTAATCTTCGCGCGGCGTGCCCAGCATCTGCGCGATGACGATCGCCGGAAGCGGAACAGAGAGATCGGAAACGATGTCCATGCGGCCCGTGTGCTTGACGTTGTCGATCAGTTCGTCAGTTACGGCTTGAATGAACGGACGCATCAGTTCCACCAATCGCGGTGTGAAGGCTTTGTTCATCAACGTTCTGACGCGCGTGTGATCAGGCGGATCGAGTGTTCCCAGCCACATCGAGAGATGTCGCTGCAAAGGCTGCGTCTCTTCACGCACGTCCTCGCCGAGACGGCTAAACATCGCCGCCATGCCACCGCCGGGCGACAACCGCTGATCGTGAAGCGCCGTCATGACGTCGTCGTAACGCGTGAGCACCCAACCATGAAGATCTTCACTCCAATGGACCGGCTCCTCTTTCCGCAGTTGCTCGTACAACGGATATGGGTTTGATCTCGTGCTCGGATCGAGCAGATCGAATTTTTTGGTTTTTAGAGTTTCCTGTTCAAGCATTTCTTATCCTTTTCGTGCCTTTGTGGCTTACTTCAGCAGCTCGCGTGCATAACCCTGAAGCATCATTTCGACTGTGTTGTCAGGCAGACTCTCGAGTTCTTCAAGAATTCCTTCCAACTCGGGATCGACTTCGGCGGCGGTTTCGCTTGCCGGCTTTGATTCGTCGGCAAAAACCAGCGTCGCTAGATAGGCATAGACTGAGTCGATGGTCGGGTAATCAAACAGCAACGTCGGCGGCAACTGTCGATCGATCGAAGTCGAAAGCATGTTTCTCAACTCGATCGCCATGAGTGAATCGAGACCGACTTCCGCCAGCGGCTGGTGCGGATCGAGAACGAATGAGTCGTCGAATTCGAGGATCTTTGCGACCTGCCCGCAGATATGTTCGCGCAGCAACGCACCGCGCGGAGTGCCGGGTTCCGCTGCGTTCAGCTTACTGAGAAAGTCACCTGTCGCGGCCCGCGTGGTTGTGGTTGGACCAGCGGCTCGGGCTACGTCCGCGAGCAACGGCGGCGGGCGTCTGGCCGGCAGTTCTTTGAAGAAAACGGGCCAATCGACTTTCAGCACTGCGACTTGCGGCCGCGACTGCCACATCAGATCGTTGACGGCCTGGAGACCCTGTTCGGGCGAGAGCGAATCGAGACCTTTCGCCAACCACTGGCTTTCGCGCCGCTCGCCGAGGACTTCGGCCATTCCGATCCTGGTCCAACCGGCCCAATCGATACTCAACGCGGGCAGTCCGAGACCCTGGCGATAGTGGGCCAACGCGTCGAGGAAAGCGTTGGCGGCGGTGTAATTGCCCAGGCCCATCAAACCGAGGAAGGCCGCCGCCGAGGAGAACATCACGAAAAAGTCGAGCGGCATTTCTCGCGTCAGCAGATGGAGGTTCCACGCGCCGTCGACCTTCGGGGCCATGACGCGCGCGAATCGCTCACGATCGTGTCGCAGCAATACGCGATCGTCGAAGATGCCGGCGGCGTGAATCACACCACGTAACGGCGGTGTGATTTCTCTTAATAGATTGGCGACGGACTTTGCGTCGCCGACGTCGGTCTGCGCGACGTTGACGTTGACGCCCGCTTGTTCCAGGTTGCGCACTGTGAGTCGCGCTTCTTCGGTGGCGGCGCCGCTGCGGCCCGCGAGCACGAGATTGCGCGCGCCACGATCAGCCATCCATTGAGCCAACAACAAACCCATTCCGCCGCAGCCGCCGGTGATCAGGTAAGACGCGTCGCCGTGGAATCGCATCCGGCCGAAGGCGGGCTTGTGGGTCGTGGGCCTTAGTCGTGCGACATAGCGCTGTGGGCCACGAAAGCCAACGCGATCTTCGCCGGCCTTGGACAAGATCTCGGTAATGATTCTTTCGCACTCTTCGTCGGTAACGTGAGCTTCGAGATCGATCAATCCACCCCAGATTTCGGGATGTTCCATCGCGATCGTTGGCCCAAGTCCCCACAGAGGCGACGTGGCAAGAGTCGATTGATCTCCGGCGACGGGTTGCGCGCCGCGAGTCACAACCGTGAGAGTCCGGTTTGCAGGTTCACTGGCAAGCGTTTGGACCAGGTGCAGCAGGTTGGCACACGCATCAAGAGCAGCAGTACCAACATCCGCGGTTTCACTCAAAGTCGAGAGATATATGACACGGGTTTCAGGCGATAGATTCGGAACATATTGATCTGCTACGCGTCCGCCACGCGATTTGAGAGTCGCGGCGAGTTCGTTTCCGAGTGCGCTGCCGTCGTTGAAGATCAGCCAGTCGCCTGCGCAGTCAGCGGTGGTCGGCGTCTTTGCCGGTGGAGCTTGCGCGAGGATCAGGCTCGTTTGCAGATCGTCGTCGCCCGTGTTTTCAGGGATCGCGCGTGCTTCGACAAACTCACATTCGCCCAACACGTTGAGCCATCGTCTCGCCGGCAACAACGGATAATCGGGACGAAGATCGTTGTCTTTGAATTCCCACCAACCATCGGTGAGCCCGAAAGTAAAGTCGACAAGCCGCTGCTTTCCGGTGGCTTCGAGCAGGAGCAACAACGAGTCAGGGGCCATCAACCGTCTCACGTTGTTGAGCGCCGCGCGCAGGTCGCTCGTGGCGTGAAGCACATTCGAAGCGATGACGACGTCAAACTGGCGCGCGTCGAATCCCTGTTCTTCTGTGTCGCGTTCGATGTCGAGCAGTTTGTAATCGATGAAGTCGTAGTGCGCGAATTTTTGCCGCGCCTTGTAGAGAAACAGGTTCGAAACGTCGGTGAAGACGTACCTCGTTTGCCCGGACGGCAGCAATGGCAACACGTAAGCGGAGGTGCCGCCGGTGCCCGCGCCGATCTCGAGCACGCGCAGAGTTTCACCTTCTTTTAACTGCGCGAGCGTGAGCCGGATCGCCTGCTCCACCATCGAGTTGAATGTTTGGGCAAACGGAGAGGCTTCGTACAGATGTTCCGCTTCCTCGAACGATCCGCCGGGAAACAGCAGCTCGAGTGAATCGGAGTGGCCGGTAAGGATCTTCGCCAAGCTCTCGCCGCATCGTCCGAGTAACGTCAGCTCCGCTTTGTAAGCCGGATGTTCGCTAACCAGTGTTTGCCACTTCGTCGCGGCGTCGCCAAGCGGCAACTCGCCCACTTCGAACCCGTCACCTTCGCGAGTGAGAATCCCGTCTTCACAAAGGATCTCAATCATCCTGTTCAGCAAACGACGATGGCGCGGCAAGACGCCAAGCATGTCGAACTGCGATCCGGGAATCGTGCTTTCGCGTAAATTCAGACCTAATTCGCGCAACGCTTCCACGACGTACAGCGAGCATAAAGCGTCGACTTCAGGTTCGACCTGACGGTAGTCTTTGAGTCCGAATTTCTCGATTGCCTGGGTGGACCAGGGAGCAAGCTGTTGCGCCAATTCGGCGACGTTGAGCGAGAGATTCGCAGACTCCTCGCGTCTTAACTCTTTCGCTTGCCATTCGATCTCGTAAAAATATTCGCTCGGCTGTTTATGTTCAGTTCTTAACGCCGCGCGTGGCACGCGCCTGAGCGAGAGACCTTGAGCTTCTGCGGCCACTGCGCCTTCCGAGTTGTACAGACGAACGTTGACGGTCCGATGATCGCGATCGGACGCGTCGTAAGGCAGAACACTCACGTGACTCCAAAGCTCGACGCCAGGCGACGCGTAAAAGGTAAACCGGGCAACGCGCGTCGAAAGAAATACGTCGTCGCCGTCGTCCTCACCGTCTTCGGGCAAGGCTGCCAGTAGCGTCTGCAAAGCTGTGTCCAGCAGGAACGGATGGAAGCGATGCGAATGAAGCTGCTCGACGAGTTCGGGCGCGAGTTGCAACTGGGCGAGCGACTCGCCGTTCTTTTGCCACAGTCGTTCAAATCCTCTGATCCTGCCGTCAGTCGCGAAACCATAGTTATGGAGACGGCGGCCAAACTCTTCGATCGATTGTTCGTCGTCGAAAGCGGCGCGCAGATGATCGATTGAACTATTTTCCGGATTTGCTTGCGTCTGTGGTTTAGAAACAGTTCCCGCAGCGTGAAGTGTCCACGTTCCGTCCTGGCCAAGACTAAAGATCTGAACCACGACGCGCTCGGAATTCTCTGGCGCAAGCGTTAGTTGAACTGTGCGTGGGACACTGGAAAGAATCAATGGTCCATGAAAAACCAGATCGCGAATGACATGCGCACCGTTTCCGAAATGCTCGCGTGCCGCCGCAAGCGCCATCTCGATGTAGCCGGCGGCGGGAAAGATCACGTGGCTATCTATCAGGTGATGATTCAGATGCGCGAGCGACTCTGTCGTTAGTTGAGACTCAAACGTACAAACCGGTGTTTGCAAGCGACTGCCAAGCAACGAATGCAGGGGATGCAGCGATCGCGCTTGCGAACGCAGTTGCGTTGCCTGTGACGTGTCGCTGTCATTGCGTTGAATCCAGTAACGCTTTCGCTGCCATGGATACGACGGCAACCCGACCTGACGACCGCGCCTGAGATACAACTGTTCCCAACGAATCGTTCGTCCTGCCGTATAGAGTGTTCCCAGTGATCTGAGCAGCATGGAACGCTCATCGTTATCGCGCCGCAACGCCGGAATCGCCTTAGCCGAATCGTCAGTCGACTTCAGAGAGGCTTCGATATCCGGCGTCAACGCGGCGTGAGGCGCAATCTCCAAAAACACGCGATGCTCGCGGCTCAGAGTCTCAATCGCCTGCGCGAACCAGACCGTCTGCCTCGCATTGCGCACCCAGTACGAAGCGTCTAGTTCTGCACCGTTAACAAATGCCCCGGTGACTGTGGAGAAAAACGGAATCGAAGCAGACTGTGGCCTGAGATCCTGCAAAGCGGCTTCAAGCTCGCCGGTTATCGTCTCGACCTGTTGACTATGAAACGCGCAGTTGACCCGCAACAAACGACATCGCACGCGTCTGTTCTTCAGTTCGTCGACGACGGTTTGCAGCGCAGCGGTTTCACCGGACAGAACGGTGCTTGTCGGGCTGTTGCTGGCGGCAAGCGAAATGCCTCGCGGAAACTCGCGCAACAGTTCCTCAACCTCGCGGACCGGAAGTTCAACGGCCGCCATCCCGCCGAGATCTGCGATTCTTTCGAAGAGCTTCGCGCGGACACACACAATCCGCGCCGCCTCATCAAGACTCAGAATTCCCGCCGCATACGCCGCGGCTATCTCGCCGAAACTATGTCCCGTAACCGCATCGGGCACGACTCCCCATTCGCGAAACAGGGCTACCAGTCCGACTTGAATCGCAAAGATCGCGGGCTGCACTATCGCGGGCTGCGCGCCATCGGTATCGCTCTCCAGCGCAGCGAGCGAACTCCGAACACCAAACCGAGAAAACAGCTCGTAGCATTCGCCGACAGCACCGCGAAACACCGGCTCATGGTCCATCAGCTTTTGGCCCATGCCCGCCCACTGCGTCCCCTGACCCGAAAAAACAAACACGAGCCCATCCGCTTTACCGGGCGCGCGTCCCGTCTTCAGACCCGGATGCGTTTCACCATCGATAAAGCTTCCGAGCAACGTTATGAGTTCTCTTTGCGTGCGGCTGACGAGGGCCAAGCGATGCGACAGGTGACTGCGTCGCAAACTCGCAGTGCGGGCAAGGTCGTACACGCCTCGCTCAGAATCGCCTGCCGCCAGCAACTGGGCGCGAAGCTCTTTCGCATAAGCGTGCAGTGCCCGATCGCTGCGCGCCGAGAGTGGCACCAAACACAACTCCTGCGCTTCATGGCCGGGCGAATCGTTGGCCGGCGCTTCGCCAAGCACGATGTGGGCATTCGTTCCGCCAAGACTGAACGAACTGACGCCGCCAACTAATCCTCCCGCGATGGTCCAATCACGCAGCCCGAGCGGAATCTCGAGCGCGCCATTACTCGACGTCATCGGATTCAGCTTCGTGAAGTGAAGATGTGGCGGAATTGCTCGATGCTTCAAACTTAGTGAGACTTTAATGAGACCCGCGATTCCCGCGGCCGCTTCGAGGTGTCCGAAGTTCGTCTTTACCGAACCCACCAGACACGGATTTGTTCGCTCGCCGTGAAAAACAGCTTCGAGTGATTCCCACTCGATCGGATCGCCGAGTTGGGTCCCGGTGCCGTGCGCTTCGACGTAGGAGACGTCAGCCGGCGTCACTCCCGAGTTTTGCAACGCGTGGCGAATCACCGCCTGTTGCGCAACGCCGTTCGGAGCGGTAAATCCGTTCGAATGACCGTCCTGATTCGTCGCCGATCCCTTGATAACGGCGATGATGTCGTCGCCATCGGCGAGCGCGTCAGTCAAACGTTTCAGGACCACGATTCCGCAACCCTCGCCGCGCACGATGCCATCCGCGCGCGCGTCAAAAGTCTTGCAGCGACCGTCAGCCGCAAGGGGAACGACTTTCGAAACTGAGAGCGCGATCTGCGGCGAGAGCAGTAAGTTGACGCCGCCGGCCAAAGCAAGACCGCACTCCCCGTTGCGCAGACTCTGGCAAGCGAGATGGACCGCGACCAGCGATGACGAACAAGTCGTGTCGATCGCTATGCTTGGACCACGCAGATCGAGCAGATAGGACAAACGATTTGCGGCGATTCCCTGCCCGCCGCCGGTCGCGGCGTAGACGTCGATGTCTTCGGGCGCATCGCTTTGCAGCCACGCGTAGTCGTTGTTGTAGATGCCGAGAAAGACGCCGGTCGACGTTCCGGCCAGTCGTTCGACGGCCTGGCCTGCATCTGCGAGCGCTTCCCACGCGACTTCGAGCACCAGCCGTTGTTGCGGGTCCATGTGCGTGGCTTCGCGCGGTGAGATGCCGAAGAACGCCGCGTCGAACTGGTCCACGTTGTCGACAAACGCGCCCCAGCGGATGTTTCCGCCGTTTGTGTTTGCGTCCCAACGCGTCGCTGGGACTTCGGTGACGGCGTCTTTTCCGTCGCGCAGCAGTTGCCAGAAACTCTCCGGATCGTTCGCGCCGCCCGGAAAGCGGCAGCCGATGCCGCAGATGGCGATCGGCTCGGTGCGCGCGCGTTGGGCCACTGCCAAACGCGCGCTCATCTCTTCGACAGCAAGCAAGGCTCGCTTGACTGGCGAGAGATCGTCAATGATCTCTGACTGGCGTTTCATTTTTTGAGCGGAGAACTAACGGTCGAATATGCCGGGCGAACTTAATTGCAGACTGTCGAGTCTCGCGCGCAGCAACACTTCCGCTTCAGCGTCGGAGAGTCGTTCGATTTCGCCGATGCGTGCTTGTCGATCGTCGCTCGTTTCGTCAATCGGGGGCTGGCTCTCGGCGGCTATAAGTCCAAGCTTTTCGGCGAGATGCGGCGCAAGGCTGGCGACGGTTGGGAACTGCCAGACGAGCGTCGCCGGAAGCGTCAGGTTCAAGCCGTGCTCGAGACGATTTCGCAGTTCGAGCGAACGCAGTGAATCAAGGGCCAGGTCGCTGAAGAAGGCATCAGACGGGATGTCCTTTGGCGACAGACGCAACACCCACGCGACTTCACCGCGCACAAACTCTTCGAGGAGCGTGAGCCGCTGGCGCTCGGTTTCTGCAGCTTGCAGTTTCGCACTGATGTCTGATCGCTCCGTTTTTTGCGTGGGAACGTCGCGGGCAAAGTTTCGCAGCAGCGAAGAGTTGAGCGCCTGCGGATAAAACCTGGACCATTG
>DATELZ010000117.1:0-64929 GCA_035276045.1 Pyrinomonadaceae bacterium
TTAAGTCGGAAAGAAAAGTGATAATAGCTTGCACTCACCGGAATGCCGGTGAGCACGCTTGCACGTACCTCTCAAATACACTGACATCAGCGTTCCCCTTTCCGGTTGCAGCCAGGAGAACGCCCGGCACTATATTCGTCAGAACGATCGAGAAGCAAGTCTCTAACGCTTTGGGGGGTCCACTCGATGATTTCATCAGCATCAAACAACAATCTTCCACCAACCTTTCGAAACGGAATACGTCCTTGCTCGACCATGTCCTAAATAGTTCGCCGCTTACAACGGAGTAACGTGGCAACCTCCTCGACTCTTAGGAAACGAGGCAGCGGCTTACCCGGCATTGATGCTTCGCAGAATTTGAGCTTAGATTCAAAAGCGCCGGGTTGGCTGGAATGGTTATACTCAGCACGAACGTGCTGTCATCGATGCTGGTGCAATGCGAACAGTTATAGAATGAGGACATGAATGACTTCGTCGATCCCCGGTCCCCATACTTCGCGAATGACATCTCTGCTTTCGTCGTGTCTCGAAGATTTTTTGCGGAAAGTTCCCCCCGCGAAGAGATAGCGCTTGATCCTTCACTCTAACAACTGGCAATACCAGGCAGGGTAATAGTAGGGTTGCTCTTTACGGCAGTCGCAGAGGGGATACATCCGCCGCAATACTCGTGATCAAGCTCGCGCTGTCACAGCAAAGAAATGCTGGCTCGCCAGCCGTCCATCCCCGAATTATTTTGGTATTGTCGCAAAGATGAAGCACAGTCGAGGGCCAACAGAAAATGAGATAGCGTTGCTCGTGGAGGCACTTTGTTGATGCGTCTAAGGAACGCTTCGTGAAGGGGATGTGATGAAAAACCGTGTCGAGCCAAATACTCCCGGAGTTGATACCCACGACGAAATGCATTCTGATTTACCAGATGACCTTTATGATGTGTCTCGAGTGCGCGGACTCTATGACCCCCTCAGATTTGTGGTTCGTCTCCACTCAGAAATGTTTATGGGAGCGGCTGCATCTGTCGTTGAAGTTTAAGACGATCAAATTCAGATTTCGAATTTTTTGTACGAATTTTTGGTTGACGAGCGCGCGACACTCTGAAAACTGTCGCAAATCGCATTGAGTTCCGTGACCAACTCTGGGCATACCTATTGCTTGTTGTGGTCTCACACCGAGTTTGTTGTCGCTGTACTACAAGCGTCGCTGTTGCTGGATTGAGATCGGGCCGGAATCTCAACCCAACTTGCCCACCGCTTCCGGCATGTTCTGGGTGTGTTTTTAGCAGCCTCGCCGCTGTGAGTTAGTGTCTCCCCGTCAGGTTTCAAGGGAACAGAAGAATATTTTTCGAAATCGCTGGACTCGTTCGTCATCAGCTTAAGGCGACTCGATCGTCTCTAGTTCTTTGAAAAGTTCAACCTCCGGAAGTTCGGGACGGCTCTGGGCAGTTATCTGAGTAAAAAGTTGTCCGACAGAGACTTTAGGAGGTTATCAAAAATGGAGTTGCAGCCTACGACTTGGGAAGAACTCTGCGTCCAGTTCAATGGTGTGCTGTCCAAGAATGCCCGCAAAATAACGGACAATAAAGACAGTGCCCCTGATTTGGTCCAGGAGACAATCGTTCGTCTGTTGAGTCCGTCGACATGCGATTTCCAAACCGTGAAGGAGCCGCTTGCCTACGCATTTCGGACGATGAAAAACATTCTCATCGACGAATTTCGGAGGGCAAAGCGAGCGCCACAGCATAGTTTGGATAATCCAAACGACCTAGGAATACAAAACGAGCTGAGTTACCAATCGACTATGCAAATTGAGCTTGAATATAAGGAACTCCTTGGAACAATCGGGCAGAGGTCTGACCGCTTGACTGCCGGATTCTCAGCTCGCGAAAGGGAGTTGTATAAGCTCAGGATGATCGCCGGAAAATCGATTAAAGAGATTTCGATAATACTTGACGAGGACATTCGAATTACTCGAATCGATTGTTACGCGTTAAAGGCCAAGGTCAGGTATCGGACCAGTCATTGGAAATAGGCAGACGGTAATCTGTCAAAAGTAAAGACAAGCCGAAGCGCTGCGTACTCCCTTCTCCTCCTGTTGGAAGGATCAGTAAAGCCGTGTCTGAATTCAACACAACCGAATCCCCATTGCTCGCCGCAACCGGCGAGAGCGATGCAGTTGTGTTTACCGCATTTCAGAGCCCGCATTCATTAGTCACCATACATGCACATCACTGCCACGTGGTCCCGTAAGGATTTCGTCCATCGAAAAGTTGGACCAATCCTTGCGGGGCTGTTCCTACTGCCTTGTCTTGTCTACAAACATCAATCCATGAGTTTCGGGAGGAGGGTCCAATGAACTTGACAGTGAATAGCGCATTAGCAAATCTGATTCGACAGGCAGATCCTGAAGTTGAGTTTCGGCTTGAAGCGCAAGCAGATGCATTGAGAGACAGTAGATGCATCGATTATCGGCTCGGCCAATGGCTCGTAGATGACGTCGATTATTTAACGGCGGTCCTCGATCTGGACGACTTCAACTTCACAAAGCGGTTTCCGTCGATCGCCCACTACGACGAGCAGAAGCGTCAGCAGATGAAGGCAGAGATTCAACACCACTTGGAATTTTGTCAGCATTGTGCGCTTCGGTACGGATACGCGCTGGAAATGGACGCTCGCATCCTGAGGGTCTGTCAAGAGAACAAGGAAGATCTCCTGAGGCTATTCGATGAAGAAGCCATGGATCTTGCCGGGGTCGAACACCTGGACGCCGCGGCATGGACCAATTCTTCAGAGGGTAAAACGAACTCACCCTGTGAACCAAAAATCAAGATCAATCCTTTAGTCGAATCCACCTAGCCTCACTCAACGGCGAGCACGCTGGTCTTCAGCGAACCAGCGTCCTATTAACATGGCTCCCCGCCTTCGATATTAGCTGACAAAATTTTTCTCGGTGCGTAGTTTTCCACAGATCGTCGCCGAGGCTCCCGTTATTGAATCAGGACGCAAGGGAATGGCCCGATTTTGTCCCAAGATCGCAGGGTTGACAGCCCTGATCTAGTGGCTTTCTCCTTGCAAACGGTACTCTGGGGGAAGAGTTAAATAAGGGTCGGCATCCGAGCCACTAAAGTGCTCTGACAGAGCATCTTACTGGGCCGGCACTCCCCAGGAAGCAGCAAAATCGGCCAACTTTTGAGTTGGTCCATCGTATTGTTTTCGGAGTGTGAATTATGAAGAATAATACTTTTGAGCCTAGTCTATATGCTATCTTGGAACAGCCCTCCTCAGGCGGGTCGGCCTTTTCGAATCCCCCGCAACAAGCATTCAGATCGTCAAAAAGTGTTTGCATCTGGTTTCAGAGGCGTGATATTAAGAGCGACTTCATTATCGTCGCAGCCGGTGCTACCTTGTTAGTCATGGCCTCATTTGCGATTAGCTACTTCTTTCGATTCTTCACCTGGAGAAAGGATCCCCCTGTGGTCCCAAATAGATTCGGCACTTCCGGAGTAGGGGTTGTAGATTCGGCGCCATCAGCTACAACCACGCCGGCACCCATGCTTGCCTCCGCTTCCATCTCTCAGTCTGCGCCCGCATTACAATTAGGCGAGATCATTCATGTCACTTCTCCAATCGAACCTTCAGAAGCACCCCGACACGCTAGGGTGTTAGCTTCCGAAGATTTGCTCCGTAAAGATTGGGACTCACAGGAAGATGACACAGCATGGGCGAATTTGTAAGGGGACAGGTTGTCGTCTTACCCTTTCCTTTCTCAAACCTGAAAGCAAAAAAACATCGGCCCGCGCTCGTGCTCGCGGAGGTTGGCGGACCGTACAATGAACTCATCCTTTGCATGATTACGGCAAAGCCTTCTGAACCCGCGATTCAGATTAAGGAGTCCGATTTTCAAAGCGGCAAGCTAGATCATCTGTCTTATGTGAAGCCGGAGCGATTGTTCACAGCTGAGGCTAGGCTGATTAAGAACTCAGCGGGAGTGCTGAACTCGTCCAAAATGAAGGAAATAATGGATCAAATCAGACGGCTCTTTGGATTTGACGAAGAAGGGCCAGGAGGTGAATCTAATGAGAGTGGATAAGCTCACGTACGTTCCTTCCACCTTTCGTCTTCAGCTCGTTTGGCCCTGCAACGCGTACAGGCTTTAGAATGTGCATCGAGTTCACTGGCCAATAACTTTCTTTCTTCCTCACTCAATCGTATTCCCGGAAACTCCTGTTTGAAGACGCGATCGCTTAACAGGAGTGTTTCCATGACAAACGGGAAGTCGCAATCAGTGATCCATTTGCCGAGTACTGGTGCGGAGCATGTCAGGTTGTTTGTGATGCGCTTCGGAGTCAGACGTTCTTCGTAGAGTGTGAATAGGCTTAAATCTCGGATAATTTTAAGCGGCACGTCGCGTCGGAGCTTTTTCAGCTCTACTGCCCTTTCAATATTGAGCAGCGGATTCTTGATCCATTCCAAGTGATCGCTTTCCTCTCCGCTCATAACACTTCGCCCTCCAAACTGGTGACGGCTCCTGCCGCAATCCTGACAACCCTTCAATATTGAATCTGAACGGTTGTCAGAATGACGGCTCGCTATGATTGGCGTTAAAGGATGATTGGGAGTGAACGTTGAATGTCGATGTTCTTGACACCGATGGCGGGCGGATTCAGGGACTTTGCGTTGATTATATTGACGGCTTCAATGGTTGGGCCGATGCCGATGGGGTTGCACTCGATATTGTTGGTGGCGGCGATTGAATCAATACTCGCGATACCAACGATTATGGCCAGACTAAGAAACAGCTTCAGATTTGTGGTTTTCATTGGTGTTCTCCTCGTACATGATGGGTTTCGGTTTCGTGGTTATGGTGATCGTGGCCAGTGCTGGCATCGGACGCATGAGTGTGCGGGTGCTCGGCCGGGATGTGGGGAATGGCCCGAATGTGCTCGTCGTCGTGCTTTTCGGCTACGTCGCTATTGTTAATGTCACTGTCAATTGTGGTCGCCATCGTGTTTTCCTCCAAGTTAGGTAATTGAGCCCCAGTCGGGCGCGCTATACTCTGATGACGACGAAAAAAAGTTTTTCAAAAAAGGGGGGGTTCTTCGTCTATCTCTTTTTGAGATGTAAAAAGAATTGAACAGGGGACCCCACGAAAGGCGCAAAGACCCGCGGGAGGCTGACAGACGCTGGGTCAATAATCCGTCAGACGCTGTCCTTGCGCATTCGAACAGGGAAACACTAAGGAAGCGTGAGCATTTCCTGGTGGTTCAAGGCTAGGCAGACAAGTAACTCACCGAGTGATTGCCGAGAACTGATAGGTACCCACTGGCAAATAGGTTATAGACAAAAAAGATATAGGCTATAAGGCAAACGCCAATAAATAGCCAACTGCCGAGCGTGTTGTGTGTGTCAGGCCTCATCGTTTTCCTCCACTTGTTGATTTCTCATCTTCAAGACACCAGCCCCCCAATTTTTTCACGCCCAGTGAGTTCTTCTCTGTGCAGCCTCTCTCTGTGTCTCTGTGGTATGGAATGCACGATACAACAACCACAGAAGACACAGAGGTTGCACAGAGAAGTCAAACCAGGGCAACGTCAACGTGCGAATTTCTCGGGCCTTGATTGTCTCTGCAATTGCGACCCTAAAGCAGGGCAATCCGGAACAAAGGACATGAACAAAAGTTATGACTTGAATGAGAAGTTTTTATAGCTCAGGTGTCTTAAGGATGCGGAAAAACAAATCTTTTCGGGAGGGAGAAACCAATGTCAAATAAACAAAAAACCATCAGTCGTATCTTGTTGATCATCGCGTTCATTATCGGCATTGGCATTGGCGTCAAGATTAGCTTCGTGAGTGCCAAAGAACTCACGCCGGCTGACCACGACAATGCCAGGATGCATGCACACGCCGCTTTTGAACATCTCGAACAGGCGGTTCTGAGAAGGGCGGTCCTTCATCGTGAACACCTGAAGACACACAGGGCCCATGACGCTAAGGCGCTGCATTTCGATGTCGATCACTCGCTGGACGTCAACGCTGCTTAATCAGCGTGCCGAGTTATTCGCTTCACAACTGAAATGGAACGAAACAAACGGCAAGCTAAAAATCAGCAAAAGCGCTGACTGAAAAAAGATCGGAGTTGAGAGTCATGGAAGAAAAACATCAAAAGGAGGAGCAAGAGTTGCCACATCGCGAGCTCGAAAATAGCTTGGCGCCGTCAGGCAGCTACATCGTACATCCTCGGCACGAGGCTCACGGACATTCACCAATACACCACTCGGTCAGTCAACCTGGAATTACTGTTTTGCCGAGTCAATCAAATACCGCCAACATCGGAATTCAAGCTCCAGGGATGTCAATCGATACCTACAATCCGGGATTGTCGGTAACCATCAAGCCGATTTCAAACGAAGTCGAAGAGTTTCACGATAGCGAGTCAGGGGACATTTACGATCTGTACAACGCCTGTAATGGAGAGATACGTGGAGATGGTCTCCTCGACGTCAGCAAGCTGGACGAACTTAGTGCTGACGAACGCGAAATACTCAACGTCAATCGACTTCGCGATATCTGGCGACACACGATCTCAGGATGCGCGACCTGCGCGGGGATTGTGAGGACCTTAAACTCGATTCGTCCAATAATCGGTAAAGAAGAATTCGAGTAGGACCCACTCGATTCTCTGGACCATGAGTGTAGTCTGATTAACTAAACCAACACGTTCTCGAAACGAAAGAACCGGCCAATCTCGCAGTTGGCCGGTTCTTCTTTAAATGGCCTTCAACGATCAGAAGCGAGAGCGAAATTTTGTCTCCAAACCGCGTCGGAGTTTCGTCAACCGTATAGAGCGCAGAACAACGCAGCACGCGCTGCCAAAAAGTCTGGGCCAGGGTGCTAATTTTCGGATCGCAGAGTGTCATGGTTTTGGAGAGATGAAACGGTCGGTTGAGGACCGATGACAATGAACAACAGCTTAATCACTCGACGCATAACGACAACGGTACTGAAGAACGGCATTGTCATCGAGATTCGAATCACGAACTCGCAACCTGGTTCGGCGCGCGCGACCTCCGGCAGGTTCATCCGATCTTCACTGCCGACCAGCTCCCTGTCCAATAAGATCAAATTACAGAGTGCCACTAATATCAGAGTTAACAGACTGCATCTCAAAGCCCCGCGGTTTGTAATGATTTTTCAAGGACCAACGCAACCTCCTTCAGCCGGAAACCTTAATCACTCGTGGACCAAAACGTGGGAGGGGTTTCGACGGTGACTAAGCAGTTCGGCCAGCGAATCCACCGAAACGGGACACTTGCGGGTTGGAAATGTCTTGTCGAACTGTTTAGCGAATTGTTAACGCGACGATCTATTGCTGATGAAGATCCCAAAGTTCTGAGAGGAAGAGACCGCTGATGGTTCTGTTAGCGGTCCACCAGTCAAGTTAAAACGGTAACGTCACAAAACGTGCTTGTCCAAGCCATTTACCAACGAAAGGAGCAATAAGCCAATGGACAATGACGAAGACATTAACAACATCGAAATCGTTCAGGCAGACATTTCCGACGCGCCTCCGGAAAGGGCCATCATCGACACCATAGAAGCAAAGAAACAGGCCTTCGATGCAGCGAACCGATTGTGGTTTCATGGCTGGACCCAAGCCGAAGTTAAAAGATCAACCACTGCTCTTGCCAACCAGCATGGAGTCAGCCAGGAAGATATTAAGGATTGGATCGAGGACAAACTCCGTGATGAAATTCACACGGTTAGTAACCCAAAATCACTCGCCGGCTGGATTTATAGGGTTGGTGAGAATTACTGCCTGAATTTCCACAAGCATTCCAAGGTTGTTAAGAGGCATGAAGAAGCTGTCGGCCACTCAGCAATCGCCGGAAAGCGCAACTCTATCCCGATCGCAATCTCGGGGTCGTCAACTCCTGAGGAAGTTTTAATCGAGAAAGAGGAAACACCCGTGTGGGAGCAACGGATGTTGGACACTCGCGCTCGCGTGCGTCGCGTTCTCACCGAGGACGTGATCATCGCGTCGCGATGGGGTAAAGGTCAAAAACCACAGGACATCGCGTTAGAAATTAACAAGAGTCCTGCCACCGTATACCGGAAGCTCGCGATGATGCAGAAGGCCGTGATCGACGAAATCGGCCTGATCGAAACTGAGGAGAATAAAGCTTTAATCAAAGAGGGCTTGCGCGAACTGTTCGCAAATAGCCTCGAAGGCATGGTCTGAGCCTCAGCTCGGACCATACTTACTAATTACAACAGGGGGGGCGCGCAAAACAGCCTCTGCGTTGAATCAGGGATCAACGCAGAGGCCTCATATTGTCGGATGCCAATTCAAACGTCACTAGCAGGTCATCGCCGATGATCAATTCCTTCAAGGCTTTCATGTCACCCGAGTTTCGTCAGGCGACAAATTGATCGTGATGTCCTTTAGGTCCAACTTATCGATCTTCATATCGTCTGTACGCATGGCATCGATAAATTGCGAACGATTAAGGACTGTTAGATCGTCGCCAAAAAACTGGAAGTCGTCGGCCAATAATTCGTTTACCGTCTTCCAGTCTTTCTTATCAACGGCAAGAAAGAAACTATCGAGCGCCTTTCTAGCGTTCGCACGTTCGCTGGCCGTATCGGCAACTGTCGCGCGTGCTGTTTCCCGCGCAGAGTGGTTGCATCCGTACACGCCCGGAAGCGCCAATAAGACTGCGCAGAGAACAATTTGATCCCACCTGGAATTCATAGGCTTCTCCTCTCTTGATCAAAAGCCAAACAGAAACATGAGCTGACCATCTATCTCGAGCACTCCATGCTCGAATTCGCCCGTCGCCCCCGGAAGTTCCTGAACAAACTGTGTACCCTCTGTCTTCAAATGCTTCAGGCGCGCCGGCATGTCGGCCTCAAAATAGGTAATCGTCGGAGTCTTGATGATGTGTTGCAAATGTCCTTTGGTGTAGAGACCGATCATTAGCAAACCATCCGCGAGGGATCCCCACGTCACAGGAGGATCAGGCATGTACTCGGTCGGTTCGAACCCCAACTTCATCCAGAAGTCGATCGATCCTTTTAAATCCCCGGTCTCGAGGCTCAACTCGCCAAAGCGGCCGGCCTTCGAGATTGGCTGCATTTGTATCGAAACGAGCTTTGATTGCTCGGCTTGCAAGACGTGAACTTCCAGGCCGTTCGGGTCTGTGAAACTGACTTGCTTGACTTGAGAATTGGGGCCTAACTGTTTGTCGATCTTCACACCGAGTTGTTCGAACGCTCCGAGCGTCTCGTTTAACTTCTCCGTGTAGTAAACGAGGACTGCTTTCCAGGCGCTTCCCTGTCGAAGGCGGAGTCTTAGAATGCCGTCAGTCAGCAGCGTTTCTTCGGCCGGTGCGTGCGGATCGTCGAGTTTCCCGCAGAGTCAACGAAGCCTCAGTCTCGACGTTTTGGCCTGAGCAGATCCGCAAATGAAACCGCTGCACGATTAGCGCGACGACCATTAATACTTCGATCAGTCCGAACTTGCTACCGATACAAGTTCTCGGCCCGGCGCCGAATGGAAGATAGACGTTGGGAGATCGTTGGGCACATTCTTCTGTATTGAATCGTTCCGGATCGAAACGCTCTGCATCGCGCCAATAGCTGGTATGCCGGTGAAGCGTATAGACGCACAGTAAGACATCCGAATTGGCGGGAATGTGATGTTGGCCCAAAAAGTCGTTGTTAATTGCCTTGCGCGGGAGCAGCCAAACCGGCGAGCAAAGAGATCAAATCTTTGCGGCGGTGGTCACGGCGCGAACGGTTCTCCTCGATCAATTGTTCGACGTGCCACTCCAGACGCTTCAGTGCCTGGCGAGCAAGACAATTCTTTCGGCCTGGTACGCCGATTGGCAACCGCACCAGCGACGTCATACGCGACATCGCCCAACGCGACAGCGCGGTGAGATCGTGCGACAAAGCTTTGGCTCTCTCGCTCAGGTCAACTTGAAAGAGCGTAAAGCCAAGAATCGTGATCGTCAGGATGACTATTTCGCGCGCCACAGGCGCCTGAAGTACACGAGAAGCCGGTGAACTGTACCGCTGAGTCGTTCGAAAGTTGCTATGGCCCATAAGGGCGAAATGTTTGTGCGCCATTGCTCGGCGCTGTTGCCGATCAGGTAATTGACCTTGTCAAATGATTTTAGGATTCTAAGATTCGCCGTCGAGTTACAGCAATTTTGTCATAGAGAATCTTGTTGACTCTGCTGTTGCTTTGGTGATAAACGACACCGCATTAGCTCCCCCATCGTTATTACTCTCAAGCTCCTTCGCTTGAGCCTTATCCCAAGTGTGAGCCGGATACTCACAAGCTGGACTGCGAGAGAATCGTTTCACTACCAATCTCTCTCATTGGCTTTTTGTTCTGGTGTAAATGTGGGTGATGCAAGCCTGCATTCCTACCAGTTGCTCTGAAAGTACAAAGCAAAGTTTGCGTTGACTCTGGTTTTTCCAACCGGAGTGGGTGTACGCGTCGGCCGAGCTGACTCGCCTGGCTCCGTAGAGCTACAAACGTGCGAACCTCATAAGGAGGATCCTATGAAAATAAAGGCATTGAAGGTCTTCACATTGGCGTTTTTCCTAATCGCTTGTGCGCTGCCCGTACTCTTCTTGAGTGGCAGAGCGTCTTCTGAAACCGACCCGGCATGGGCCGGCCATGGTCTCGGCAGTCTGGAAGCACTTGAGGCTAATTACAAAGATTGGGAAGCGGAATATCTCAAAAACGGTGGCGACCGAAACATGGTCCTGGCAATGGGCTGGTTTAAGGGACTTTCAACCGGCAACTCTTACGCCAGTGGTTTAGCTACATTCAATCTGGTTGATGGCGACATCTCCGTCGCTATCAACGGACTGTCGAAAGATGAAGGCTGGGACGTGTGGATGGTAGATAGCGCTCCCGATCGCAGCATTGGGTTGGAGAGCGACGATGCGATGCAGCTTCTGGGGAGCTTAAAGCATGAAGGTAAGGCCGCGCGTCTTGACGTCAAGCTCGGCAAGGATGCCTTTTCGACCTTCGATATGGATCTGATCATCGTAACGAAAGCGGGAAAAAACCCGATCGAAGATCGAACGCTGATCGGAACAACGTCGCTTTTCCATCAGCTCTATCGCAGCAAACAGCAGGGACAATTTGGCGTCCTGGCAGACGCGGATCCGAATGCCCCGGAACCTGACCAGCGCGGATTCCTGCAGCGAGTTGTAGATACAATAACCCCGACTGCATCGGCACAGATCGGACCGATCCCCAACCCGCAGACCAGGCTCGAGGCAATGATCACCCGCGGGCGGCTTAGCTTCTTTAATGAAACTTTTGATGGCAATGGCCGCACTTGCGGAACCTGTCACCGCGAGAATGCTAACCTGACCATCGACGCAGAATTTATCGCCGATCTGCCGCCCAACGATCCGATCTTCGCCGCCGAGTTTACTCCGGCGCTCGCGAATTTCTTCGAGAACCCGGTGTTGATGCGCAAGCTCGGTCTGATTCTCGAAAACCCTGATGGCTTTGACGATCTACCCAATAAGTTTGTGATGCGCGGTGTTCCTCACACGCTGGCGTTATTGCAAAACACGCTTACTCCGGTGTCGGCTGTCCCTGGCGCTACCCCAAATCCGGATGGCAGCATCCCGAGCCAGGATGGAACCACTACTCCTCCGAACGAGAGAACCGGCTGGGGCGGTGACGGCGCGCCAGGAACGGGTACTCTGCGCGAGTTCATCATCGGCGCGGTCGTTCAGCACTACCCGAAAACCCTGAATCGCCAGGCGCCCGGCGATTTTCGCTTACCTACAGATCGCGAGCTTGTTGCCCTGGAAGCATTCCAAAAGTCTCTCGGCCGCCGAGCAGATCTTAATCTGGCTGCGATGCAACCAAAGTTCAGAAATGAAGTGGTCCGGAAAGGAGTCGAGATCTTCAACAATGGCGGTTCGGTAGTGGGGCAATCGAATGAAGGAGCGGGCAAGTGCTTCTTCTGTCACCTCAACGCCGGCGCCAGTGATTTCTTTTTTCCGGGACAAAATGCCAACTTCAACACCAACGTTGAGGCGTTGCCTGCACAGCCGGCGGATCTCGTTTTTCCGGCGCAGCCAAACCCACAGGACGGCGGGTTCGGTCGAACCGGATTCTCGCCAACCGGAGGCTTCGGCAACGGCCTGTTCAATACACCCGTCCTGGTTGAGGCGGCAGACACAGGTCCGTTCTTCCATAACAACTCGATCGAAACAATCGAGGGCGCGGTTGATTTCTATAACAGCAGGGCCTTCAATCAAGCTCCTGGTTTCGGAGCTTCGATTGGTCAAATCAGACTTGAAGCTACGGAAGTCGTCGCCGTAGCTGCGATGCTGCGGGCAATCAACGTGCTGGAGAATGAGCGATCGGCGAGGGACCTGATAAATCGCCTCAAGGTCGCAGTCAGTCAGGCGCAAGCACAGGAACTGGCTTTACTAGCGGTGTCCGAGATCGAAGATGCGATTGAAGTTCTTGTGGGTGGCGGGTTGCACCGCATAGCACAAAACAATTTTGCCCATGCGCGTGAAGCCGCCGAAGCGGCAGGTAAGGCTACGACTCTAGCTGATAGGATCAGCGCGGCTGAGAAGGCACTGGGGGGCCTGGACGCGGCAAGGAATGACATCATAGCCCCCTAAACCCGTGCTTTGCATTATCAGGCAAAGCCTTTGAACAGGATGCAGGCGATGGACCTTACCCAGTTGCCTGCATCTATCTCAATCCGTCTTTGTCAGCTAAATCCAACCTTTGCCATGACAAACACCGCACTTGACCTTGCCGGAGCCATTACAATTCTTGCACTGCGAAGACGAGGTAGTCAGGCTCCCCTTTAGTCTTCCTCTACCGTCGCATTTCGGGCATTTCGCAGCACCACTTTTACAGTTGTTACACTTCGGCATCTATGAGTTCCTCCACTACAAACTTATCCTTTATTCCCAGCCATTAATGTAGTCCACGGATCACTTCGTCATCTTCCGTTGAACCAGCTTCACAACGTGTTGAAGAAACATGACCCGAACCAGGCTACGGAGCGTTGACGAACAAGCTATTAACCGGGCGATTGGAGGAGAGACGGAGTAATACATCTCAACGAATAATCGGCCCGGGTAAGACGACAACAGCACTTCATCTCGAAAGCGACTGAGAACGACTACCTCCGTCTCCAACGGGGTCCCGTAGGTCGCAGTAGCCACAAAGCACATGCCCTTTTTGGGCGGGTTCTCAATTTCATCTTTGAGCTGCCTCGCGGCAAGGTAAGATTCGTCCTCCTGAAAATTGGCGATGATATAGTTCAGTTCCTGGAGTGCCTGATGCTTCTGATTGAGGACATTGAAAATATTAGCTTTCTGGAGGTGGGCGCCGGGATAGTCAAAGACACTCAGGGCCTGGTCCAATAGGGTCAAGGCCTGATGAGCATTGCTCTTCTCCTGCTGTTTCGCGACTAGCCCGGTGGCAATGCCAAGTGCGACATTGCTTGAACGATTACTCACTCGACGCATCATGCCGGACTCAAAAAGCTTACGAATAGCCTGAAACGTGTAAAACGCAGCCTCATGAACCTGCCCTTCAACGGCCTCCGGATACTGACTTTTTACAAGTTGCACTTGCTTCCAGTAGATCTGCAGTTTTTGATCGATTTGCTTCTGCAACGCCTTCGCCGCCTGTGGATCAGAGTCAATGAGCCTGTCGCCCATGACTTCAATTTCTTTGTTGTATTGTTTGAGTAGCGCGACTTCATTATCGAAGCTCGATGGCATCTGTTATCGCTCTCCTTCTGACGGAATGCGTGAGTACGAATCATCTCCAATGATCTAACCTGGGAAACATTACAGCGACGAAACCGGCTTGCTGCAGAGAGCGCTGAGGTGGTGCTAGGAAGGAAGATGACGGGCGATTTTCTGCGGGAGTGATTGAAAGATCTTGAGCGACTTTGCCGCCGGCACTCCGACCATAAGCAGTTCCTTTTCTAACGTGTGTATTTCAATCTCACGCGAGTGGTGCTCAAATTCCGCTTTCCTGTTTCGGTAACGAGGAGTTAGGAAATGTATACGCTGGTTCGAAGAGCCTCGCAGGCCGAGGCCGTCATTGAGATCTGCGCGATATAAGCCATCGATCAGCACATCCAATTCATTTAAGAATTCCCGGAGACCAGGATCAGTGCCGGCTTTTCTTCGCAACTGTCCAAGGGTGAAGCCTGAAAAGGCAATCACTGAGAGCTGCGGTCTCACGTTGCGAACCCTCCGAACCAGCGTCGCCAAACCTTCAGCCTGAAGCGCAGGTTCTCCACCGGAAAGGGTAATTCCCTCCAAATCGGGAATGGCGGTAATTCGCTCGACTAGATCGTTTATGGAAACAAGATTTTTATTCTCAATTGGTATCCAATCCGGAGCTACGCACTCAGGGCAGCGAAATGGGCATCCCTGTACCCATATAACAAAGCGCTTGCCCGGACCGAGCACGCGGGTTTCAGGACAAAGCTGCGCAATGTTTAATGTCTCCGCCATTGGTTCATGAAATCCCGAACATAGAGATCAAATGCGCGCCACCTCCGCCACGTGTTTGGCCTTCTGGTGCTGTACCAGCGCGTCTTTCAGATCAGAATCGACCTCTCTCAACTGCTCCTCAACACGGCTGAGCTTTTCCTTAGTCACATTAACGACCGTGGGAACACTACGAACGACGCGGTGATTCGCATCCGCATACAGACTCAAAACAGTGGACAGGCGCTCGGTTTCTTCGAATACTTCGCTGACCTCATTGATCCGTGCCTGCAACTCTGCTTTGAGATGCTTACCCGCAGAGACTTTTTCAGCAACGGTCTCAACGGCTTCGCGAATTTGGCTCTCAGTTCTTGAAATGTAAGGATCCAGGGCAGAGACCAGTTCGCCGGTCAGGCTAAGCACACGATCAAGTTTCTCCTTCGCTTTGACGTCATGACTCTGAAGCAACTCCTCAGTTGCGGACAGGGCGCTTGTGAGTTTCTCCAGTTCCGCTGTCTTTTTGAAAACGGCGGTTTGTAATTCTTCCATTAGCTGTTGACGTGGCCCAATCGTCCCCTCCAACTGCAAGATTTCTTCACGCAATTTATCCAGGTCCACTTGACTGAGCGCGTCCTGAGTCTCCATCAACTCCTGATGTCGTTTAGCTAAGTCTGCCGGCTCGAGTTGTTCCACAATTTCGTGTCCATCGGCTGGTGAGCTCATCGGAGGCAGCAATCCCCTGTTGAGCGCTTCAATGCTGTGTGTCTGTTCTTCGAACTGATGGCGGACCCGATCAGCCATTTCGTTTGGCAAGGCCGTCATTACTGTCTGCAGCGAAGTTTTCATCGCCTCTACGGATCTAAATAGTGACGTCAACAGCAGTTCGATTTCCAGTTTCTTCAAACCGCCCAGAATTACTGGTCGATAACTTTGCCCAATAGCCTCCGCGGACAAGCTAAGCAGACGTGCAGGAAGCGTTATGCTGGTCGACTCGCTGTCCTTGAATGCCTCGTCAGAAGCGTATGCATGATGAATATTATTGACGACTTCAATCAGGAGGCGTTTGTCTTTATCCGTGAAACTCATCTCTATTTCCTAATCTTTAAGATTTACCGGCATGAGGGACAAGGTCGCTGAGCGGATAGTATTTCTCAGTCTCGCATTGCGCATCTTTGACGACCAGATAGGGAATCTTCGAGGCATCAACTCGAACCCCGAGATACCAGTGGTTCCCGGCAATGTCACTGCCCGGTATTTGTGTCAGTGAACAACGCTTGCTTATCTTTTGCGATTCAGACAGGCTGCCGTCACGACGGATCACGATATTCACTTCAGCGGATGGCTTGCGAAACCTGAATCGCCGTTTCTCACCATTGGGCCAGGAACAATAAGCAGGGGCCTCGAGTGAATCCAAACTGCTGCCCGCTGTTATTAGTGCCAACTCTTCGTCTTCGGCGCGGCCGGAAGAGTTATAAGTTAAGGCGCTGATGGTGTGATCGTACTTTTCAGAGATCTGGACCACGTCGTTAGCAACGAGACACGCGCCATAAGAGATAGCAAACGCCATTTCGTCCGGTCTCAACGTATTCAAATCTATAAGTCGCGCATTCTCGAAAATATCTTCTTCAAAAGCCTCGGCCACAGCTTGCTGGACCAGGGGAAATCTGGAAAAGCCGCCTACCAGCACGATTTTGTCAATCGGATAGTTTCTCAAGCCGGCCTCGTTCTTTATTCGCGCCAACACTTCCTTAATTCCCTGCCGCACGGAGTCAAAAGCTTCCTCAATGTCTGCGAAGTTGAAGGTATACGCTTTGCCGAATTCCAATGCCGATGCGAATGCGTAAATGGGAGTGATGGGTATCTCACTGGGCCGCTGCAAGCAACGCATCAACAGGGTGGGGTTTGTATCTTTTTTCTGTTGGTCCAGCTTGTTCAGTAATTCGGCCATTACCCTCGCATCGTTGACTTCACCTAACTTCCCGGTCAGCAACGTATGATCAAAGTGCGCTCCAGCTACTCCCAAGCCACATACGCCATTGCCGGCGTTGCAGAGCACTTCAACTTTGTTATCACTCAGTTTGCATAAAGTAACGTCGAACGTTCCGCCGCCCATATCGCAAATCAAAAGATTTCCCCGAAAGGCTTCCCCTTGTTTTTGGCGATAACGATGGGTGAAGTAGGCCGCAGCCGCCACCGGCTCACTGATCAACTGCTTCAGATGCAATCCGAGTTCCTGCACCACAATTTGTAGTTGTTGCCGGCCACGAGCCTTCCAGTGACTCCAGACCTGAGGGGCCGAAACTACCAGTTCTTCGATCGGATTCTCCTGGACTTGAAGAAACGCCGCCTGATTGGGTCGCAAGGCCCCCTGCTTTCGCCGGGCCGGCGAATCGCCCGTAATCAGCTCGGCGATGAAATCAGTTGTCACCTGGGCGGGGACTAACTGTGGCTCAGTGGCGTATGGTCCATAGGAAGAGAGCCACTTGTCTCTATCTGCTTCAGGAAGCAGCATCTTGAAATACCGATACACCGATGCGCCCGGCGGTTGTGGCTGCGTCGCGTGTTGCCCTATTAGAATTTCATTGTCCAGGTAGGCTACGACTGAAGGCACGTAAGGCGTGCCACCTCCGCTATATCCTCCGTAGTAAAACTCCCGCGGCGTCGAGCCGTCCAAATACGAAAGAATCGAGGTGGTAGTGCCAAAATCCAAGCCGGCCTTTATGCCCATTGTGCTCTCCCTGCGGTGTCGTTCACAGATTCGCCGTCACCCGAAAGCCCATGTAGTGAAGTTTTGTATTCAGATCCGAAGACTCGCGACTGCGATCGCTGGACCGACAAATCTCAGCGCTGTGAGCCCAGGAACCGCCGCGTGTGACGCGCAGACCCGGGCCTTCACCAGTGATCCATGCCGAGCCATTCGCTGGAGCTGCTTCATAATTGTCGTGCCATTCGTCCTCGCACCACTCACACAAATTCCCGTGCATGTCGTAAAGCCCAAAGTCGTTCGCAGCCCCTAGCGATCCGATCGGCACAGTTTCCTTTCGAAAGACGCCCGCCGCTGCGGCTCCCAAGACATGCGTTGCGTCGTAGTTAACGATTACCGAAGTGATGCCTGGACCAAAGGAAAACTCTTCGCCATTTCCCGCTCGGCAGGCGTATTCCCACTCGGCCTCACTCGGCAACCTGTACGGCTTGCTGGTCTGTTTGGCGAGACGCGCGCAAAACTCGGCTGCCTCCACCCAACTCACGGAGTCAACGGGCAGATTATCGCCTGCAAATGCCGAACAATGATCTTCCAGCTCAATTGCGACTTTCGGTAAACGCGTCACGGCGCGCCACTGTGCCTGCGTGACTGGAAACTGACCCATATAAAAGGACCTAACATTGACCGAATGTACCGGGCGCTCCCATTTGTAGCGGTCGGATCCCATCTGAAACCCTCCCTCAGGGATCAGCACCATCACCAGATCGCAGCCGTCTCCAAGATTCTCGACGAATCGCTTTACTCGCTTCTGTCCTCGCCGTTGCAGCCTTCCCTGCGCGTCAACTCGAGCAGTTTCAAACTGCGCAAACTGACGTGAGATCTCAGTGTCGCGAAAGTTTTCCAGAAACGAATCGTCTACCGGATCAGCAAACGATTGCAGGAATCGCCGCCATAGAACTGAATCAACCTCGCCATCCCGCAAGCCGGCCACCCATTTACGAACGGCATCCAGGTGCGATATTAAGGGTTCGCAATCGTCGCGATCGCTGGCATCCTGCGACGACCCGTCGCTTGCTCCTTCTGTTTGCGCCGTTTCGTCTGAAACTAACTCGGCCCTTTTATTGGCGCCGCGCTGGTCGAATCCGATAGCCTGAACCATAGGCGCGATGTATTCCCAGATCTGCTTCCACTTCTCCTGCCTGGACCAGCCGTCGCCGGCCTCACGCAACTTCTTTCTCAAAGCTTTATCAAACTCGATCCATGCCGCTCTTTGAAATTGCAGGTGCTCCTTGTATTCCCGCTGTTCCGTGATGTCTAAAAAATCGATGTCTTCGATCTCGTGGTATTCGCAGTTGTCACACTGCAACGCCTCCGGGTTCAGCGCTGTATCACAACGAGGACAGTGAGAAAGGTTTTTCTGCGTAACCGACATTGCCTGCTCCGATTCAAAACTTTAGCGAAAGCGCTGGTGCAACTCTTCGATAGACACAGCGAAGTTCATCGTGTCGTTTGGACCAAAACTGAGGACGCCGATAACTTCTCCGGTTTGACTGAGAAATACTGGCCCTCCCGAATTCCCGTGATAGGCGCTGACGTCAATCTGAAACATTTGAACTCCTTCGGGTGAATGCCTGATGCTGCTTAGACCTCCGCTTGTGTAAGTAACTTCGTCCGCAAAAGCTTGTCCCATCGGATAACCCAGGAGCCCCAGATCCATTCCGCGGTGAAGCTCATAACCCGCTCCGACGATCTGCGTTGCGGGCCATTCGTCCCCGTCTATTTTGAGAACCGCAAGATCCGCATCTTTATCGCCGTCGACGTACATCGCCGGTTTGAAATAAGCGGCGCCGTTTACCCTGACCTCAATTGAAGAAGCCCCATCGATCACGTGATAGGCGGTAACGAGGTAACCATTCGTGCTTATCAAAAAAGCACTGCCGCTGCCTTTATCCGTCTTGATGAAACCTACCGAGCTTGCTACTCGATCCGGGATGTTGTCGTTTGTGGCCGTCACGGCGGGCAGCGTGTTTGCGATGTCGGCAAGACGAAACTTGTAAGTCCTGCCGCTGTTAGGAATCGTGACTTGTTTTTCTTTGGGTTTGATTTGCGGAACGTCGGAAACGAGAAAGCTTCGCTCAAAACTACGAGCGTCCAAACCCGCCTTGAGCGCTGCATGCATTCGCCTCTTCCACGCTTCTACCATACGATCAAAGAACTGAACCCTGACGTCTCTTGCATTGCCGAACTCAGCCGCCGAGGTGCTCACTAACCATTGCAACTGATGGCGGAGTTGGTCCCTGACTTCTTCCGGAACTATGTAGCTCTTCGCCGAGGCCATCGCGACAAACACCTGTACGAGCTCGTCGACGGAATAGTCGGGGAATTCTATTTTCTTAGCGATACGCGATTTGATTCCCGAATTAGCACGCACGAACCCTTCCATTTCGTACGTATAGCCGGCAAGAATGACTACGAGACGATCCCGATAATTTTCGAGGGCCGGAACAAGTACGTTGATCGCCTCTTTCCCATAGCTGTGCTCCGATTCGGAAAGGCTGTAAGCCTCATCGATGAACAGAATCCCGTCGAGTGCCTTCTCAATGACAGCCTTCGTTTTTTGCGCGGTCTCACCGATATATTGGCCGACCAAATCCGTGTGTTCGACTTCGACGATGTGTCCCTTTTGCAATAAGCCGAGCGCTTTGTAGATGCGTCCAACCAGTCGAGCCACGGTTGTCTTGCCGGTTCCTGGATTGCCGGTAAAGAGCATGTGACGCGTCGTGTCATTCGCGGTTATGTCGCCGCCGAGACTAATCGCCACCTGCTGCTCGATAACCAGGCCATCGACAAGCTCCTTCACGGACTGCAAACCAATCAGCCCATTGAGTTCGTCCAGGGCTGCCTGAAGTTCCCGATCGTCGGCTTCAGTGGATCGCTGCCGGCCAAGAAACGGACGATATTTTTCCGGTATGTCGTCGACGGTTAAGTCCGGTGAAGTTTCTCCTGACAACCGGTGCGCCTGCTCTCGTAACATTCCTTCGACGAGCAGGCGAACTGTGCCTGCATTTCGATAAGTAGATCTGCCGTGCTCATCAAGTTCGAAATAATCTGGATTGTCACGCCCCTCGTACATGCGGGTGAAGAAACCTCGCATGGTTGTTTTCATGGGGTCGCTGAGGCAATGGCCGCGGTCGGCGACCATCTGCTCGAAGATCTGCAACAGCGCATCCGGAAGATAATCGGCAATATCAAACTTAGTTGAAAAACGACCGGGCAATCCGCTGTTCGACGTCAAAAACTTCTTTATCTCCTCCGGATAACCAGCGACAATCACCGCCAATCGATGTCGCTCGTTTTCCATTCGCGCCAGTAGCGTGACGATCGCTTCTTTGCCGAAAGAATCGTCGTCTTCACTGAGCGCATAGGCTTCGTCAATAAAGAGCACTCCATCGAGTGCCTCGTTGACGCGGGCATTCGTCTTGGGAGCAGTTTGCCCCAGGTATCCTTCCACGAGTTTGCCGCGGTCACACTCAACGGTATGGCCGCGACGCAACAAACCGATGTCGCGATAGATCTCTCCGATTAACCGCGCGACAGTTGTTTTCCCGGTGCCGGGATTACCGGTGAGGACAAGGTGCAAATTCATGGGCGCGGCTCTCAAGCCGGGGTTCAGCTCCCGCTTTTTCTTATCGGCTTGCAGGTATTCGATGTGCTTTTGTATTTCCTCCTTTATTTCATTCATGCCCACCATGTCAGTTAATCGCTGCATTGCGGATCGTGGATCTGAATCACCCGAGACCCAACCGCGCTGTCGCAGCAACTTCAGTGAAATCGTGTCGCCGCGCTCACGAACATGATTTACATATTCGTGGAAGATCCCATCCAGTTTTTTGAAAGACTTGTTCTCAGCGGCCAGCCACTTGACGACGCGATCCCATTCAGTCCACTCAACCTCCAGGCCGTGCTTGAGCCGTAATTCGTCGATCATGCGTTGGACTTCGGCCTCATACGGCGCCGGCACGTACCAGATAAATCCCTGCGCCTGGTCCTGACGTTCGCCGAGCGCCACAGCGATGAGGTTCGAGATCTCCGAGATTGAGCTCGCCGCATTTCGCATCGCGGTGATGCTGTGTTCGTCGACCGGCTCGCGGCTGGAGATGAATAACAACACGTTACGGTTCTCGGCAGTGAACGAATCCCACTCTCTCAGCCGAGCAGCAAGTTGATCCCTGATTCCATGCTCAAAGCGATGTGAGAGGTTTTCGAGATCTTCGATTACAACCGCAGTGCGAACGGAGCAATCCTGCATGAAGTCGTTGAGTGTTATTAACATTGCCGAGTCTGACATGCCGCGTCCGGTGCTACGGGCCGGCGTCATACGAATCAGGCGGGGTAAAAAAGATGAAGGCGCGTGTTGCTCGCCAACTGCTTCGCTTTGCACACCTTGATCTGTCCCATTAGAAGACTGGCCGGCCGGAGCAGCCGTTTGGGATGGCTCGGTCTGCCCGATTGCGGGCGCCACCATGCCGGTCTGGCCCGTGAGCACATTTCTGGCGCCGAGTGGTCCGCGCTGCATGCGTAAACGTGGACGAATCGCCGAAGCCGGCGCACCCGATGAAGAGTTGGCGCCCAGACTTTCCGCTAATCGGTTTGATTCTTCGTCGAGGAAGAAAAATTTGTCTATCGCATTGTAAAAGACGACGCGTTCGACGTTGTTCGCTTTCAGTGTGGCCCACAGGGTTTCGCGCAAACTCGCTCGGTACATCGACCGCGTCAGAAACTCATCGGCTGTTTGTTCTCCATAAAGGAGAAAAAATCGATGATTACGATTGAAATTCAGTCCTTCGTGAATACGTTCCGTAACGAGCTGTGAGTAATCCTGTGACATCGCCTGGAACTCCTATCAAACTCTGTTGCGCGTAACCGTTCCTGCGCGACGCGACGGCTGGCGTTGCCGAAACTCTTCCAGGTTCCGGACCTGCTCGTTTTCCTGATGAATAGGCAGCGTTTCTCTGGGGGGCGAGGCCTCCAGGCCGCGATTGTTCAAGCCTTCGTACACGGCCTGGGCAAAGCTTTGTCTCATCGCTTCGTCCTGGCTGCGGTCGTAGAAATTCATTTGGGTGCTATAAGCCAACTCCTGTTCGGCCGAGGGCGTGATGATGCTTACAAACTCGTCACCGCCACGATTTCGCATCTTGATGGCATAAGCCTCACGTTGATCTTCACCTTCGAAAGTTCCCCGCTCGACGGTGTAGCCCTGTTCCTCCATCACGTCGGCGACGATCTCCGCCACGTTGAAACAAGCCTGTGAGTTGATAATGGCCATTCGCGCCGTCTCAACCGCTGCAACAAGTTGCGGTTTGAGTAAAGCGGCTTCTTCTTCGAATTGTCTTACCTGGTCCAACGTCAAAGTCGAACGATCCTTTTCCAATGTTCTCTCAATTTCGCGCAGCCGATCCTGCATTCGAGACAGGCTGCCCCGCGACCAGAAGTCGATATCCACTTCGACATCACTTTGGCCCGGTTGGTCAGCGGGTATGACGCCCTGTCGATTTTGCGCCACTTCTTCGAGCAGCGATCGCACGGCCTCAACTGCCTGCGCATACGCCATTTCAAATTCCTGCTCTTTGAAAAGGACTTCGGCTCGCAACTCGATGAGTTGAAAGTATGCGCCCTGCGCCTGGGTCAGAGCTGCCTGCGAAGCACCATCGCTCAGGTTCATCTCCGCCTGCTGAATTTGACCATTGATTCTCGCCATGCTGCCGGGAGAGAACCGTTCGTGAGGCAATTCATCAACGCTCTGCTGCAAGACCCTGAGATCCTGCAGCCATACTGCCGCGCGCCGCTGTAATCCCTCCTCACGATCTTCGATTTGAGTAACGCGCGACTGTAATTCACTAATCTGTCGCTCTCTTTCGGCACGTTCCTGTGCTACCAGCGAAGTGTATTCCTGCCGCATCTGCGCTTCGTGTTTGAGGCGATCGGCCCGTTCCTCGTTAACCAAACTCGTGTATTCGTTGCGCGCGGCTTGAAGACCTTCTCGCAAGCGTCGCTGACTATCGCGTTCGAGTTGCCTTAAATCACTCCGCAAACTGTTGGTCGTGGCTTGGATCTGATCGAGGCGCCGGTCTATTCGCGCGGTCTGGCGGCCAACTTCCGCCATCGTGCTGGCGCGAATGTCTGCCAGTCGTTTAGGAAGATCGCTCTGTACAACTCGCAGTTTTGATTCCTGTTCTCGTAACCGTCGCTCTTCGCGCGCTGAAATCCGCACGTAGGATTCTTTACTCCCGCTCATATCTATCTCCCATCGGTCATTGCTTACTCTGTTGCATCTGCCGCAACAGATGAAGCAGTTTGTCGTGATTGCCAGGCTGCGATTGCTTCCGCACGCTTATCCGCAAGGTGCAGGGCACGCCGCAGAGCCGGCACTCCTTCGTTCTTCGCCTCGTTTACCGCCTCCTGCAAATTAGGGTTACGGGCATTTTGAATGGCCCAGATTTTTTCTTCCGGAGTACGCAGCGCTGTCATAGCTGCTCCAAGCGCAGGCACTGCCGAATTCAAAGCCTTTTGAAAGCTGTTGTGGTTGAGTCGCCGGATCAGCTTCTTTGGATCCGGGGAGTCGAAACCGCACTGAATCAATGTCAGGTACCTTAAGAGGCCGGTCGGATGAGCCTTTAGATACTCGTCGTCAAGAATGAATTGACGCTTGGAAAAATGTTGCCGGATCAGATCGTAAAGCGCAGCAAGGCGATGGTGTGAATAACTGGGCCAACTGCGGAGCCATTCTTCCAGGCTGGGTGGCTTCGGTTTTGCAGCGAGGCTGTAGCGTCTATCGATCACCTCTTGCAGCCTGTCGTTAACGATACTTTGGGGAACCACTTCTCCGTAGTCGTTGAAATCAGCCGCGGCAATCAACCGTTCACTTCTATGTTGCTTTGCTACGACCGCAATGATTCCGAAAAAATCATCAGGCACCAGAATGTCCAGTTGTCTCTCGCCTGCGGGAAACGCTTTAGGATCGCCCTTCAGCTTGAAGGTTCCATGCTGACCTGGCCGTAACAGTTCAACTTCGACACGCGCGTCTGCGACGGGCTGGGAAAGTCGAATTTGCACACTGCCTTGAATCCAACCTCCAAACTCTACGTCCCGCCCAAAATTTGTAAGCTCCGGGACCTGCAATACGGCACATGCTGTTGTTCCGTTATCGTTACGGAACCTGACCTCAACCTCATTCACAACCGGGAGGTCGCGCCATTTCGCTTCCGGAGGCTGGAACACTGCATAAGAACGCACAACAATCACTTGCTCCGACTGGTTCACGGTTATATCGACCCGGGTCCAGTTTCCCCACTCCCATTTGATCGAAGTGTTGCTCTTCTCAATTCTGACCCGGGCGTCTTCGGCTTCAGGCGGATTGAGGACAGGCTCCAGCGTGAGATCGTGCACCTGCATGGTCTTCATCACCTCTGTCAGGAGGTGACGGCGCCAAAGCATGGTCTGCCGGTCCTTATTTATGTCAATCGCGAGCGGCATTTTCGCAGTGCTTATAGAACTCCTTTATCATGAAGGTTAAAGATTTGCGGTCGCATAGATTCAGGATATGTCTGATCAAGTCGTACATGGACGGGCCAAATCGATCCTGGTATTTGTCTGTCCGTTTATAACCGGGCAACTCCATATCAACTCCCACCGATGCCACTGCGGCTTCGAAACGTTCCCTACTCCATCTGTAACAATAAACACGTAAGACAAACTCGTAGAGGACTCTGCGAATGGCGCCGTCTTCACTTGCGGCGCCCTGATAGGAAGAGAGAAAAGTGAGACACAGACGAGTTTGCTTCTGAATAATTTGTTCGGGCTGACTTCCTGTCTGAAGCTGTTCATCCGATTCCGTATAAACCCTGAGCGCACGGCGTAATGCCTGGCGTGGAAGGGTACTTACGGGTACGCCCTTAAATGCAGCCCAGATCGGATAGTGGACAAATTCATCGCGCCAGGCGGAATCGTGAGACGACAAGCCATGAAATGGTTGAGTAGCGACTCCGAACAGTCCCTTGCGATCGAACCGCGATTCGCGCAAATGCTCAGTGAGCCACTGCCGGTGAGGAATTAAGAGACTTAGCTGAGTTGAACTTGGCTCAAGGTTCTCCTGCGGGAACAGGGTTAGCAGCAGCTTTATCTGCCAGTCCCTCGACGCGAGTTGCCACATCTGTTGCAGAGCCTCTTTCGAAATACTTCCGCGTCTGGACTCTCTAACAAGTCTCACAAAGTCATCGAATGATTTCTTGGACAGAGTGCCATCCGGCAGACGCGCATCGAGGAACGGTCTGCAAAGATCAAACGCGGTAAGGGAGGCGCCCCTGCGAGGCTCAAACTTTACTGCCCAATCCCAAAGCAGTGGAGCAGCCTCTCTGAACACATCAGCATTGGGAAACCATATCGTTAACAGGTATTCCAGGTCCTCAAGACCCAACTGCAAATCATGAGCGATGCGCACTATCTCCGGGCTTGGATTCTTCGTCCCCGGACTGCGTCCGAGAACTCTTGCATACGGGCGTGGCCATAGAAGCGTAACCGGCAGCCAACGTGAATATCTTGACTCTGAACTGATGCGCTGTCTCAGTAACGACCATCTCCGAAGCGCCAATTCGGCAACCTTTGGCAGCAACGATTCGGGGACATAACGGGACTCGATCTCCTCGGCTGTCTCTATTACCTCCGAGTCGGTTAACTGTGCGCCTGATGCCAGTCGTAATAGCACGTGGCGACTGTCCTTAGGCTGTAGAACTCGGAACCAATTGAGCAGCGCTTCACGATGCTGCGCCGTTAACTCATCTTCTCGCTCCCAACGTTGATTGAACACCAAGATAAAGACATCTCGTTCGTCGGGATCGAGACGTCTAACAACACTCTCTACCCCAGGCGTTAACGTCCCATTGGTGAGGAAATGCCGGAGTGCTCTCAGGCTCTCTGAATCGCTGATGTTAGCGAGCGCTTTTAATGACCGTTCGGCTATCTCCTCGTCGGACGCTAAGACCCTCATGAGTTCCAACGAATGTTGTTCGACCCATTCCCGGTATTGTGGCGCTGGAGACAACAACAAATGGCTGTGATACAACACCACTGCTCTGTCGATAGGTAACTGAAGCGACCGATTGAGAATTTCGAGAAGCCTGCCGGTCACATTCTCCGGCAGATCATGGGATTCGTCAGGAGGGGTGCTTTGTAAAGCGCTCAGTGTGCTGAAGACATCACCGCCGGCGATAGCGGCTATTAAGCGAGCTCTCTTTGCACCTGCTCCAACCGCACCCTCAATTAGATTTGTAAATGAGGGAGGAATCTTTCCGATTATCGAAAACCATAGAGCCTGGTCTACCCGTGGTCTGGAAGAAGACTCACCCAGCGCCTGGATGATCGAAGTCAACATTTTGAGTCTGTTCGCTTGATAGCTCAGCCCTCGTGCGTCAAGAGAGACCGGTGGACATTCCTCGTCCGTTCCGCTTTCGAGCCATTCAGTTAAAGCCGTCATCGTCAACTGATCTCTGACCTGCAAACCCGGATAACGAAAGATTTTTACTGTGCCCGGATCGTGCCAACCGGGCAGTTCCGGAAACTCAACTGCGGGTAGCGAGCCTACGAGAGTTGACAGACTTTCCTCCGAACTCTCGGCTAGACTTGCTTCATTGCGAACGTAGCGCTCGAACAGTCTTCCCGGCTCCAATCGCTCCTCGAAGAAACTGTTCGTCACTGGCTGGTGTTGGGCATTCCACGTCGTCACATGCTCAGGCGGCGTCCACGTTGCAGCAGTTTGAGAGAAAAGCGCCGCACTCGCTGCGCGACGGGTCGTGTAGGTAATACTGAGTTTCCCTGAAAAGGAGCTGCCTACATTCCATCCCGCACTGAGATGAGGTCGCAACACGGGCGGCAGACGATCGTGAACGGCTGCAACCCAGTTGAAAAACTTCGTTTCGGAGATCTCTTCGGTGATGCTGAGGGCCACTCCGGAGAGGATGTAGATCAAGGCTTGCCGTAAAAACGCTTGTCCGGCTCGATCGAGCTGCGGTTCCTGCGGTTCCGTAACAATGGGGGAAAGATCATGCGCGTCCGCCCGTGTGATTCCGCTCAACGAAACGGAGTTCATGGCCCTGAGCATCGTCAGCGGATCGACTTGCTCTGCGGAGACAGCCTGGTAGCGGGCGAGTGTATAACGGCGTCCCGATTTACCTTCGCCTTCTTCGGCCCGCGCTCTCACGCGATAGAAAACTTGCCGGACTCTCTTTTCTGCGCCACGTACTACCGGTCTCAATACAGTTCCGTGAACGTTATCGAGCGGTACCGCTTCACCATCTTCCTGCACGATGCCGAGCCTGGTCGGATAACAAGTAGAAATCAGCTCTTCCGGAAACCCGCGCGACCAACCCAACTGGCTGTGCTCGATCGGAATGTTCTCCCTATTACTTTCGATGGGGCCATCAGGGGAAATGCAGAACTTGCCGAACTCCAGGCGTTCGATAGTGATGTCGCTCGCCCGAACCTGGGTGCGGTCGTATTCAAAAGCTGTGACTGACGACTCTTCCATCATTCAGGACATTGCTCGAATCAACTAGAAGGATTTCCACCGTTTCGGTCACCATTAACGCGCTCAAAACTTGCCGATAATGGCTGGCGGACAGAGAACCTCAACGTTTCATCGTTGCCGGCGAACTGTTGTTCGCGGGTTGAGTAGTAACGTTTGAGATCGACAGGGAGCAGGCCTTTGAGGGCCAACAGCAGCAGTGGAATGATCGACGCGATCCCGATCACGGACCAGTAGGACCATCGGAAAGTCCCCGCATCGGAAGCAACTCGATCCTGGTTAAGCTGATCGTTGGCATCAGCTTCAGTTAAGCCATACTCCTTCGAGAGCTTGGCGCGATCCTCGGGATTGATATCGAGCCAGCGAGCGGGACGCCCGTGGTACAAGTCGTTAATGACACCCAGTCGTTGGAAAAAATCGTAATCCTGATCTTCGTATTCCCACTTCGGTGATTGCTCGCCATTTTCGGTGACTTTTTTTCCGGCCCGGGCGTTTCGGATCTGAGTCACCCAGTCTCGCAATCGCTTAACGTCATTCTCTGCCAATTGCTCTTTGGTTCCGAGGTCACGCTTGCTCCGCTCGACGTCCTCGCCTCTGGCTTTCTCGTTTTCCTTGCTTGTCTTTGCCTGAGACTCAAGACTCTCTGCTTCAACACGGGCCTGTTCAAACTGGCCTTTTGCGGCCGCGTATCGACGCTGTGCGCTCGCAGCTTGTTTTGCCGATCTGGCGCGAGCCATTTGCTGTGACGCGCTATTCATTGCCGCTTCGGCGCGCTTCTGCTCCGCACGTTTCGCTGCGGCCTGTGCCGTCAGAATGTTTGTTTGCTCTCTTGCCTTATCGAGCGCCAGCTTGTCGTCCCCATAACTTTTGCCGGCGATCGTGTCGGTTAGGTTAATGGCGCCCTGAGTTTTTAAGGTCGCTTCTTCAAGCGCTCGTAGCCGGCTAAGCGCCTCCACGCGCACGCTCTCCGTATGAATGCGACGGCTAATCGGTCCTTCGAAGACCATCACTTCGAATGGCTGAGTGGTGACAGCGGCAGCAATAATGATGACGGCCAGGCGGAGCGTCACCGGTATCAGAACTTCTTTGATCCGGTGGTAAGTGTCTGCGGTCATGAATTGGCGTTCGTAGACAAAAATGATGGCGGCGAACAAAGTGCCGCAGAAAACAGCCGGAATGGTCCAGAGCCCCACGGTTAACTTGCCGTTTTGAAGGACCATGTTCCAGAGCGAGGTCCAGACTGCGAGGTCGAAGAGAAAGTTGATGGTGAGCATCACCGCAACGAGTTTCATTTCCATGGAGGCTCGCGTTGTTAAGAGCGACACGCCGTTAACGTTGAGCATGTAAAACTTCGCCAGCCAACCCAGAGCGCCGCTCAACTCCTCCCCGCGCGCAGGCGCCAGCGCAAATCGCGGTGGTCGCCGCTCCTCCCCGCGACGGGGTTCTTCTTTTAGACCGATTACATTGGCCCCGGTGTCTCGATCGACGTTTGCGGCCATGCTTTATGCCTCCTTGTGAGATGTCGCGGTGTAAGAAAACTCCAGCGGCTCCAGACCCGCACGGAGATCAGAGGGATGTAGTTGTTTGACTCGGCCACGGCATTTCCCGGTGGCGAGAAAATAGATCGCATCGCGAATTCCGAATGGCGTCCAACGCCTGAGAATGTCTTCGCCGCTTTCCGAGTCGAGGTTCAATGGTGTGCCGTCTACATCTGCGAACGGATCGCCGGTGCGCGGATGAAAGCCCATCGCGCTGATAACGCCTACGGCAAACTGCGCACTGGGCTTCAAAGAGTTTTGGATGGTTTTCAAAACCGGCACGCCCAGGAGCTCGCGCGCCTGTTCGACCGGATCGATCATTTCTGCAAAGCGGACCGTGCGATCGATGCCTTGTGGGAGTTGATGACACAGCTTGTCTACCTGCGTCAGCAAAAGCAGAAAGCGGTCGACATTCAGGCAGCTTCTCATTCGTTTGCGAGGCTGCGGCACAGGCTTCCGCCGGAGCCAGGCCCAGAATTTTGCCGTCCAGTGAACCGTGGACCAGGTCGGCGTCAGCTTCGACATTTCGGCGAAGCAGATTGCCAGTTCTTTTTCGAGAGTGGTGCTCGCGGGATTGCTGATATCGACGCAGAGAATTAGCGACCTGGCAGTGCGAGCGGTTTCGATCAGTTTAGGTCTGAATGTTTTGTCTATTTTGTCATCGGATGGTAAAAGGAACCCGCCGCCTCCATCACTCATAACAACGTATAAATCTTCCTCGACCGGCGGCGACCAAAGGTGCGGCGCTTTGGCGCTGAGGTGGACCTCGAAGGGAAACTCTTTCACGTCGGCGGTCGCTTGATGTCCTTGCTGGCGGTTGGCGATCTGGTTGATAGCGTTCTTGATTTTTCTAGCTGTTTCTTCTCCAGGAATGAACTCCAGGTTCAAGCCGTCGTTCGCAGGTTGATCGCATGCTCTCTTAATAGCAGTCAGTAATGTTGTTTTCCCGGATCTTGCAGGACCGAGCATCACGCATGATTGAGTATGGTGAGTTACTTTGGGCCCGGTTGAACGCAGTACTTCATCACGGGTAATCTTCGGCGGCTCAACTCTAACTCTGGTTCTTTGTTGAGCCTTGAATTCATCCGGTTCAAAGCCGGGTTCGGGATCATCATCATTATGATCGTGTACGTGGCGGGTGGTTGTATCTTCACTCATTGTATTTACTCAGCGTGATGAAACACGTTGTGAGAGCGAGACAAAGACTTACCTGAAAAGCCGTATGAACTGCACTATCTGTAACGCCCCCACGTAAAGCGCGAGCGCTATAAACAGGAGCAGCAGCACGACTGCGAGTATCGCGAGCGGCTGCAACGGCGGACGTCGCCATGCAATTCCAAGTTGTTTGAAGACAGGCTGTAACGCCATCTTCATTATCGGCACTCCAGGCGCCCAATAGTTTTGTCTTAAACGTGCCGGCTTGAGCCTCTTCAATCGCGGTGTCCAGTCTGATTCGAAATAAATTAGTCCCTCCGTACTGATGTGACTTTTCCGGGCGCCTTTTGGCTGAAACTTATGTTCCGGCAGGCGCGGGAAAACACCATCAGCCTGCTGTTTGAACTTCCTGTACTCCCTTCCGTCCTCCGGCAAGAGCAGCAGTAGTCTTTCGGGGCTCAGGATCTTCCGGGCCGTCCTCATTTCCCACCAGAAGCTTTCTGAGTTAGCTATGCGTCCAACAACCAGTTGCGCATTCGTCATCAGGCCTTCCATTTTCTGCTGCCAGTGTTCGTGACCGACGTACATGCGGGCTGCCCCGGGATCCGGAGACTCTTCACCTGGTTCTCCAAAAGCGATAAAAGGACCGATCTCGAATAGTGTGAGCGCCAGCTCCTGCTCCTCGCTGGAGAGGTTCAATAAACGTGAAGTGGTCTCGTCGTCTTTGAAGGAACGCAGGTAAAGCACGTGAGGCCGCGTGTCGCGTTTTAATAATTCTTCGGCACTCAGCAAAATCTTCCGTTGTCGTTCACGATACTTATCGCTTAGCCGGCTGGTTCCTATGTAAGTCAGAACCATGTATCCCCAAAAAGCGCACCAGAAAAGGGTGCTGGGACTCGCGCCCTGTTTCATCCAGAACAAGACGAAAGGGATCGTCGCAAACGCGATTACCCAGGCCGAGCCGATGAGAAAGAGTTCCCAGGTGAAGCCGGCAACGGGCTGCCACGGTCTTTGGACCTCACCGGTCGCGGTTAACTCCAAGAAGCCTCCTCCACTGCTACATGCTGCGCAGCAGGAAACGTTACACCCAGCTTTTCTATAGGGCTGGCTTCTTTATGTTGGCGAGCGGCTAAACATTACAGCCTCAACTCTGAGGCTGGCGAAATGTTCGAATTTGGTCACGTGTCGACCGATCAGATAGGCGGGGTTTTATGAAGGTTACTTGCCGTAAACCCCTAAGAGCACTCTTCCACTTCCTCACATTCGAAAATGTCGCATTCTCGTGTAAGAAAAAAAACCATTCTGTGAGGACTATCCTTAAGATCAAGGCAGCTTTATTTCGCAACAAGTGCTCGTACGCGAGCAGCGGGAATTTATGATTCGCTCCATAAATTTGTTCAATAGTAACGTTAGGCTGAACATGCGGTGGGATACTGAACGATTGTTTGCCACTCAATAACACTCTTTGAGCAACAAACGCCGGGCATGACGATTGCTCCATCGTATGACGATACATTGAGAACTGAAGTAGAGCAGGCGCACCCTTCGCACATCGTGCGCATGCTTGGTTGCGTTATTGATTAGGGGGATCAAGGAAGTCTAGCCATTCGCTTTCAGCGCGCACCCAGAGGCGCGTAGAGAGTGCTCACAAGGAAGTACTCGCCAGATCTTAAAAGAGCCCGTAAGAGCTCAACCGTCCCTGCCTTGATTAAGGCTTCCCTCTCTTGGGTTTATTTGGGGGAGAAGTTTGCCCAAAATAACCACAGTCAGTTGCCTTCTTCACGGTATAGCCAAGTAACAAGTCACCACTAGACATCCTGTCCCTTGCGTCGGAAGCGCGGCGAATCGTGAGGCGTTGTGTCTCTGCGCCTCGGCCTCCCAACCGATCGATCCCAAGGGTGTTCATATGAGTGAAAGAAAGGAAAAGAAGGAAAAACGGAAGAAGCGCAAACACACTGCCCTGATCATGTGCCACCACGCAAAGCCATTCTGGACAACTCAGGCCCAATTCTGGCAGTGGGCGCGCGAACACATCATCGTCAAGATTCACGATCAACCACTCACCGGAGTCTTTGTAGACGAGAACGAAGAGCTAATGGTTGTGCTAAGCAATACAGTGCTCAACCTTGCCAATCAAAATCACCTGCATGAAGCATTGTCAGCGCGACGCATGAAGAAGTCGAAAGGTTGAAGAAGTTGGGGGAAGTTAAAACATGAAAGTGTTTCAACCAGCGGTGCACAGGTTTGTGCTTCGCCTAATCCTGTTTGCCATAAGCGTGATCCTATTCCCGTGTCTCAGCACCGTAACCGGTCAAACGCCGGAAGCGTCGCCTCGTCCTGCCGATCGCGATTATCTAATCGGAGCTGGTGACGTGCTTGATATTCGAGTCTTTAATAAACCGCAGTTGACTCGCGATGCGGTGCGCGTTGATACACGCGGCATGATCCGCATGCCTCTCATCGAAGAGGAGATCCAGGCAGCATGCCGCACTGAAGCGACTTTGGCGCAGTACATCTCCGCGCGGTATTTGAAGTACGTGAGAAAGCCCCAGGTCGATGTTTTCATTCGCGAGTACAACTCTCAACCAGTTGCCGTAGTGGGCGCCGTCAATAAACCGGGACGCTTTCAGTTGCAACGACAAGTTCGATTGCTCGAGCTGCTGGCGTTTTCCGGCGGGCCGACGAATCAAGCCGGAAGGACTGTTCAAGTCGCACACGCCGAGAATTCCGAACATTGTGAGAACAACGAAGCGAAGAACGAAACGGGCCTCAACGTTTACGAACTCGCTGACGTGCTGGCCGGCCAGGCTGAAGCGAACCCATTTGTGCAGCCCGGCGACGTCGTGAGCGTGCTCGAAGCGGATCAAGTCTTCGTAGTGGGAAATGTTTTCCGGCCATCGAGTATTCCCATTAAAGAACCGCTCACTGTCTCACGTGCCGTCGCAATGTCTGGCGGAGTTCTTCCGTATACAAAGAAAGACCGCGTAAGAATCATCCGGCAAACACTCGGCAACGCGCCTCAGCAGGAGATGATCGTCGACTTGAGCGCCATCGAACAGAAGCAGGCCGAAGACATTGTCTTGCAGCCAAACGACATCGTCGACGTTCCGGTCTCCGGCGGCAAAAGGTTTCTTGGCAGTTTGATCGGCGCGGTTGGTCCCGCTGTCACGCAAATGCCGGTGAGAGCAATTCCCTAAATTCCTCAGTTTAAAACAGCGATAACGCTCACCAGTCGAAGGGCAATAACATGAAAGACGTTTCCCGCAGAACACCTCAGAGCCGCCTGCGCGATGAGGGCCCCATCCTCCGATCGGTCGTGCCATATAGTCCTACGGCGTTCGTGAATGAAGAACCGGAAGAACTAAACACAAACTACCTGCGCACGTATTGGCAGGCGGTGCGTCAGAACCTCTGGTTGATAGCCGGCATTACACTTTTTGCCACCCTCGCGGTTGCCGTCTATCAATTCCGCCAACCCGATCAATACCAGGCACAGGCGCGCGTTGAGATCGGTCACGACGGCTCGGTTCCAGGACTCAAAGAGAATGCGAACTTCGCTGGCGGACCATCTGAAGACTCGGTTTACTTCAACACTCAATTACAAATTCTCACCAGCCCCGCGTTGCTGCGCCGAGTGGTGAAGACATTGGATCTCGAACATGACAAGTCGTTTCCAGATCCGAACCAGGCAGCCCAAAACTCGACCTGGAGCAAATGGCTAAACAGCCGTGGGACCGCGAATCGTGTTCCTTCAACTAACGCCGGCGTGCTGCCCGTAAGCTCCAGTACCGCACCTTCGATACGCAACGATCTGATCGACGCCAAGCGGCTGGCGCCGTGGGTCGACGCCCTGACAAAGGGATTGAAGGTAGAACCAATAAAGGAGACGCGCACAGAGATCAAAGAAACGCGGCTGATCAATATCAGCTTCAATCATAACGTTCCCCAGATTGCTTCCCGGGTAGTGAACGCCGTCGCCGATACGGCCGCCATCATGAATCTCGAACGCAAGGCTGAAGCAACGATGATTGCGGCGGAGTTTTTGCAAAAGCGAATCGCCGAACTGCAAAGTCAAATTCGTCGTGGGGAAAAAGAACTCGTCGTTTATGCGGAAAACAATCAGATCGTGTCGCTCGATCCGGCTCAAAACACTGTCGTCGAACGATTGACAGGTTTGAACCGCGAATTGCTCGACGCCGAGAACGAGCGGCGCAAGGCCGAAGCAGCTTACAAAGCCGCACTCGCGCCGAACGCCGTCGACTCGATGGCTTCAGAACTCACCAACCAGAACAATCCGCAGGAAATCAAACTCGCCGAACTACGCCAACGCCGGGTTCAACTACTCGTCGAAAACACCGAAGAATGGCCGGAAGTCAAAGAACTCGATAAACAGATCGCGGAAGTTGAAAGGCAGATAAAAGACAAGCGAGAAGATACTGCCGCCGGCATACTCAACAGCCTGCAAACACGTTACCGGCAAGCGATCGCGCGCGAAGAGTCTCTACGGGGCGCATACAACGAACAGGACAAGGCGACCATCGCGCAAAATCAAGCTGCTATCAACTACCGGATCTTGCAGCAAGAGATCGAGACGAATAAAGGCATCCTGCAATCGCTGCTGCAACACTCGAAAGAGAACGATATTACCCAAGCCGGACTAACCAACAGCATCCACGTAATCGATTACGCCACTGTCCCGGATCAACCAGTTGGGCCAAGAAGACTGCTGAACGTAGGCTTGGCTTTTCTGCTTTCAATGGGCTTTGCTACCGCGTGGCCGCTGATTCGCGAACGGTTTGATAATACGTTGCGTTCCACCAGCGACGTGGAAAAGAAACTGCACGTGCCCGCAATCGCGATTGTGCCTCCGATCAAAGGCGCGTCACGCCGCGGCCTGCTGTCGAGTATTCGACCACTCGCGTTGCTTGGTAACGGGCGAGTCAATAGCCATCCGGAACTGCTGCTCGGCAATCACGATCCGATTGTGGCCCGCGTTTATCATCAGTTGAGAGCCACGATGTTATTTCCCCGAGACGGCGTGGACATCAAGTCGCTCTTAGTTACCTCGAGCCTGCCGAACGAAGGCAAAACCACCACGGCAATCAACACTGCGATCAGTTTGGCGGAATCCGGTGCGAACGTTTTGCTGGTTGATGGGGATTTGCGACGGCCGAACCTGCACGAGATCCTTGAAGTTGATAACGATCGTGGTCTGAGCAATGCCCTGAGCGACGGCATGGAAACTTCCGAAATACTTTCGTTGATCAAGAAGACCCAGGTGGAAGGCTTATCGCTACTGACCTCCGGTCAACAACTACAGGATTCAGAACGCCTATTGGATCGGGAGAAACTGAGCCAGCTCATTGCAATCCTGGAGTCGGAATTCACTCATATCGTGATCGATTCTCCACCAATAGTTCCGTTTGCTGACAGTGTAATACTCGGCGCCGAAGTAGATGGGGTGCTCGTCGTGGTCCAGGGCGGCAAGACCCCGCAGGAGATAGTGCTTCGCTCGCTGAGATTGCTGGATGATGTTGATGCCCTGATTGTCGGAGTCATGCTCAATAAAACAAACCTCCAACCACTTGACACCTACTACCAGAGTTACTGTCAAAAGTATTACCTGGAAGCAAGGTAGTCGCCCGGTCGAGACAAGCTTTGCCTCAAGCGTTCTGTGTCATTCAAACCTGGCTTCAGCCAGGTTTAGCTCAAGGCTGTGCTGAGAAACCGTTTAAACGGTTTCTCGAATCCTGACGACTCATACACCTGAAGCCAGGTGAGAATGACATACAGAACTATTGCCGCAAGCGTTCGAGACAGCATAAAAATCGCGCGGGGGCATCATCGTGTCGAGCCGTGCCGGCTTGTTGCGCGGGACACACGTAGCCGGCGCTCTGGGCAAACTGCGTCGACACGATGAGCGCGAGCAGCACGGCGACGAGCAGTCGTTGACTGCCCTGGACGATTGCTCGCGCTGCGCTGATTGGTCCAACTAACCGGCTCTTTAGCAGTCCATCAACCAACTCTTCAAATCTTCGTCATTTCGATCGTGCAGCACGATCGAACGACTTAACTCCCACTTGACGAGACTAACAATGGACGCCATCTACCCAACCGAGCAATTCAACCCCGAACTAAATAAAAACAGTCATTTCAAGCGACTCCGTTTACTGGTCAGGCCATTGCAGTTCATTGTCGATCTGCTGGTCTTGACGGTCGCTTTTACGCTCGCCTGCCTCTTGAGGTTTGAGTTTGCGATACCGCCAGCGGAGCGGCCGCATTTTCTGGTTCAACTGGTCCCTGTGGTGCTGGTCCAGTTTGTTCTGCTTCACCTTTCAGGCATCTATACTTTCATTTGGCGTTACGTCGGGATGGCTGAACTGCGGGCCTTCGTGAAGGCTGCTTTGTACTCAGCTACTCCGTTTCTGATCCTGCGCCTGTTTCTACCTCAAGAATTTCAAAGCCTGCGCATACCGGTCTCAATCATCCTCATGGACACGGTGCTGGCGTTTGGCGCCGTTCTCGGTGTTCGCGTTTTACGCCGCGACATCCACGAGACGTGGGGAAAGCGTCATCGCGCCAACGGCAAGGACAAGAGCACGAGGAGATCGATTCTCTTGATCGGAGCAGGACGCGCCGGCGTGATGGTCGCGAAAGAGATCCAGGGCCGCTCCGATACGGATCTTCACATCGCGGGCTTCGTCGACGACGCACCGCAGAAGCAAGGCTCGGCGATTCACGGAATAAAAGTGCTGGGGACTACGAAAGAACTGCCACAGCTTGTTCGTGAATTGAATATCGATCACGTCGTGGTGTCGATTGCCCAGGCGAGTCGCGCTGATTTCCGGCGCATTCTAAACATCTGCGAAGAGATACCGGTGAAGGTGCGCACGGTTCCCTGTCTCTATGAAGTCTTACAGGGAACAGTAAAAGTCAGCCGCATCCGCGACGTGCAAATCGAAGATCTGCTTGGACGTGAACCGGTGCAGCTTGACGAACCGGAGATTGCGCGTTTCGTGGCCGGTAAAGTCGTGATGGTTACCGGAGCTGGTGGTTCGATTGGTTTGGAGTTGGCTCGCCAGGTAGCGCGCTTTCGGCCGGCAGAACTTCTGCTGGTTGAACGCGCGGAGTTTGCGCTATTCAGCATCGATCGTGAGTTGCGCGCTTCGTGGCCCGACCTTCATATCGTGCCGCTCGTCGCAGATGTTGGCCGTGAAACCCGGATGCGTCCGATATTCAAAAACCACCGGCCAACGCTCGTGCTTCATGCAGCGGCGCATAAGCACGTGCCGATGATGGAGTTCAACGCGACGGAAGCAGTCAGAAACAATGTGCTGGCCACCAGCTTGTTGGGCGAGCTGGCGGCGGAGTTCAACGTCGAAGCGTTCGTGCTTATTTCAACTGACAAAGCTGTGCGGCCATCATCCGTGATGGGGGCCACGAAACGCACTGCCGAACTGGTTATCCAGGATCTAAGCAACCGCTTCGCTACTCGTTATGTAGCAGTCCGCTTCGGCAATGTTATTGGTTCAACCGGCTCGGTAATCCCAATCTTCAACGAACAGATTCGAAAAGGCGGTCCGGTCACAGTTACGCATGCCGACATGACCCGCTACTTCATGACAATCCCCGAAGCCGCGCAACTAGTGTTGCAAGCCGGCGCGATGGGAGAGGGCGGGGAAATTTTTATTCTGGACATGGGCAAACCGGTCCGCATTCTCGAACTCGCAAAGACGGCGATCACGTTGTCAGGTCTGCGTCCTTATTCCGATATCGATATCGTTTTCACCGGCATACGCGCAGGCGAGAAGCTGTACGAAGAACTCGAACTGACCGAAGAGCAAACGTCCCGGACGCAGCATCCGAAGATCTTCATCAGCAAGATAAATGCGTATCCGGAAGAAAAGATGCACGAGGCGCTGGAACGATTGGCAATGCTTTCCGAAAGCGGTTCCGAGGTCGAGATACGCAGATACCTGAACGATCTGTTACCCGAGGCCCGGCTTCACATTCCTGATACGCTTCCGGAACCCATTCCGGAAGTTCTTGAATTCCCACTGGCGAGACTACAGGCGGTTCACTAAATGGAAGCGAACTCTGCGATGGAGCGACGGATCCGTCTCGACGAGGTCCGAAACACTCAACGGAAACCGGTGCTGCGAATCGAGCCGAGCAAGGGCTGGGCGCCGCTCAAGATTGGCGAGTTATGGGAGTATCGCGAACTGATCTATTTCCTCGCCTGGAGCAATGTAAAAATCCGCTACAAGCAGACCGTGCTCGGCGCGGCCTGGGCCATCATCCAGCCATTCATGACCATGCTGGTGTTCAGCCTCTTTTTCGGAAAACTGGCTAAAGTTCCCTCCGACAATGTTCCGTATCCTTTATTCAGCTTTGCGGCGCTGGTTCCGTGGACGTTCTTTTCGAATAGTTTGCGGCTGGCATCGAACAGTTTGATCGGCAGCGCTCATTTGATCACGAAGGTTTATTTTCCTCGTTTGGCCATTCCGATCGGGACGGTGATGTCGGGTGTGGTTGATTTTGGAATCGCGTTTCTGATGTTGCTCGTCATGATGTTGTACTACGGCCTGACGCCGAGCGACCGTCTGCTATGGCTGCCACTCTTTTTCATTCTGGCATTCATCGCCGCGCTGGGTGCGTCACTCTGGCTCTCGGCGTTGAGTGTCGAGTATCGGGACGTGCAACACGTGATGCCCTTCGTCCTGCAATTCTGGCTGTTTGCGACACCGATCGCCTATTCGAGCAGCATGCTTTCCGAACCGTGGCGGACCCTTTACGGACTCAATCCGATGGTGGGTGTTGTCGAAGGATTTCGTTGGGCCTTGTTGGGCACTAATACCGCGCCCGGTTCGATCATCATGCTTTCGGTGATCGCGGCCCTAATCACGCTTGTAACCGGCGCCTTTTACTTCCGCAGAATGGAAAGAACGTTCGCGGACATGGTGTAGCTCTATGAACGATACCGTTATTCGAGTAGCAGGTTTAGGCAAACAATACCGGATCGGCGACAAGCAGGAATGCTACAAAACTCTAGCAGAAACGGTGCGCCACACCTTAACGATGCCTTATCGCAAACTCCGTTCGGGATTTCAAAATGGCAATGGCCGGCGAAACAGCACCATCTGGGCGGTGAAGAATCTTTCGATTGAAATCAAGCGTGGTGAAGTGCTCGGCATCATCGGCCGCAATGGCGCGGGCAAAAGCACGCTGCTCAAGATCCTCTCGCGCATTACTGAGCCGACCGAAGGCTACGCGGAAGTGGACGGCAGCGTCAGTTCGCTGCTGGAAGTGGGAATAGGTTTTCACCAGGAGCTGACCGGGCGCGAAAACATTTATCTGAACGGAGCAATTCTCGGAATGAAGCGAACCGAGATCGCGCGAAACTTTGACGAGATCGTCGCCTTCGCGGAGATCGAAAAATTTATCGATACGCCGGTCAAGCGTTATTCGAGTGGCATGTATTTGCGGCTCGCATTTGCCGTTGCCGCGCATTTACAGTCCGAGATCCTGATTGTCGACGAGGTGCTGGCTGTCGGCGATGCGCAATTTCAAAAGAAGTGCCTCGGAAAGATGAGTGAGATAAGAGGCGGCGGCAGAACAATATTATTCGTCAGTCATAACCTCGCGGCGATACAGACCTTGTGTAGTCGGGCGCTGTGGGTACAGGAAGGACGAGCGATTGAAGATGGCCAACCCGGTACAGTCGTGGCTGATTACCTGAAAACAGCAACGATGTTTGTCGGCGAGAAAATCTGGGACGAGCCGGCTAAAGCGCCTGGCGGCGACGAGGTGCGGCTGCATGCGATTCGCCTCATCCCGGAAGGCGATACTACCGTCGAACTGATGAACACCGGCACGCCTTTGGTGATTGAAGTCGACTATTGGAGCCTCAAGCCGGATACAAAATTGAACTTAACTATGGCCGTATACAATCAGGAAGAGGTCTGCGTGTTTTCCTCAAACAGCGCTAGCGAGCAGACGTGGCAAGACAAGCCTCTTCCCACCGGTTTATTTCGCTCTCAGTGTCATATACCTGGAAACATGTTGAACGATGGCGGATACCGCGTCTCGTTGCTCGTGATCAAAGACGGCGCGACCGTGGTTCATCGCGAGAATGACGCCCTCGTCTTTGAAATTCAGGACAACGTGGAAGATCGAAACGGATGGTATGGCAAGTGGGCGGGAGTCATTCGCCCGAAACTCTTTTGGTCCACTGAACTGTTGGAACCATTTTCTGACCGAGCCCAAACCCGAGCATAGACGTGCGCCAGGATTCAGGTTGTTTCGTTTCCCCGGAAGAAGTCGAGCATGTTCATGTTTATACTTTTCAAGTGTTGCTGTGTTCTCGCGAAGCCTTACGGTTGGCTTCGGAGGCTGCTGCTGCTCCATCTTTTCATCCCGTTCTATATAAGCGTCGGCGATGAGAGCAAGATCAATAACGTGCTGCTCAAGTCGACCCTTCAGGAAACGCGCGCGATTCTCCTGCTGATGGAAGCGCGTCTCGCGCCGGACTGTTACATAGAGAACCACCTTTTTATTCACAACAGCCGGCCGAATTACGCGAACCTTTCCATTGGCAAACGGGCTTACGTCGGCAAAGACTGCTTCTTTGACTTGTCGGATCGAATCACGATCGACCAGGGCGCGGTGATAGCGATGCGGGTCACGATATTGACGCACTTCGATGCCGGCGCGAGTCAACTGTCGCAACGCCTGCCGCGAATGAATAAGCCGGTGCACATTCACGCCGGCGCTTATGTTGGCGCTGGTGCTGTTCTGCTTCCGGGAGTAAGCATCGGCGAGGGCGCGGTGGTGGGAGCAGGCGCCGTGGTCACGAGGGACATGCCGGCCGGATCGTCGTTCGTAGGCGTGCCTGCACGCGCGATGTTGCGGGAAACAACCCGAGGTGCGCCTGATTCGATGGTCATGATTTCCTGACTGGACCAGAGTGCGAGTTGGACAGCTTTGCCTAAAAGTCCTTTCATTCTCACCTGGCTTTCAGCCAGGTGTAACGCTCGCCAGGATCGAGAACCCGTTTCAACGGTTTTCTCGTGATTTCGTGAAAGGACTCTTGGGGCAACGCTGAACTGGACGCAGCGATCGTGAGAATTGCTTTTTGGCATTTTTATACGTTTCGGCTTTTGCGCGGCATTGAGACGCTGATCCTAAGCCTGGCGAATGCTCTTGTTAAAACAGGAGCGGATGTTTCAATAGTTGCGGCAAGTCCGACTACAACGCCGCTCGTTTCACCCGATCCGCGAGTCAACGTCTACGCCTATCCAACGCCCGCGTACTACAGTCATCAGTTCATCACCCCGTTTTACGTCCATCATTTTCTGAAGCATCGTTACGATCACGTGGTGGCTTTCTTTGCCGATTTTGGCGAGGGCTCAGCGTTACGCATCGTGAATCGATTTCGTGAAATACCGCTGACCTTGTACCTGTGCTACCCATACGCTGCCGCTCCTCATCGGTACAGTTCCTTTCGCGCGCTGGGGTGGGAACAAAAAGCAACCCTCATACTTGCAGATGCCACGTGGATCGCTCACGAGGCAGAACAGTTTTTTCAACGGCCGGTGGGGGTGGTTCCGGTAGGCACCGATCCGGAACGATTCACAGTGAATTCGTTGTTGCGAGATCGCATGCGTAGGCAATGGGGCATAAACCAAAGCGACCTGGTCATGTTGAATGTTTCTTCGCTGGAACCGCGCAAGGGAGTCGGAAGAGTGATCCAGGCGATGTCACGCCTCGCGCCGCGTTTTCCTCAGTTGCGCTATTTGATTCTTGGCGAAGGAGAGCAGGAACCTGAACTCAGAAGCCTCGTTGCGGAACTGCGGTTGGATGACGTCGTGATCTTTGCCGGCACCACTTCCGAGTTGGAGGCGTACTACAACGCCGCCGACATTTTCGTGATGTTGCCGGACGACGAAGGAAATTCCATCGCCTGCCACGAGGCAATGAGCAGCGGACTGCCGGTCGTGGTTTCTGACACCGGTGGATTCACCGAAAGCGTTCCGTTGACGGCGGGATTTCGGGTCGCTCCAAATGATACCGAAAGCATCGACGACGCATTGATCCGGTTAATAACAACTCCCGCGCTCCGGCAGTCGCTGGGCGGGGCCGGCCGCAACCACATTTTGGGCAACTACTCGTGGGAGAAAACAGCAGACCGATTTCTGAAGCAACTGCGATGAAGTTATCTGTGCTGATCTGTACTTACAATCGTCCCGAACTGCTCACCCGAGCCCTGGAAGCACTCACCAAGCATACAGATGAAAAACCCGATCAGATCGTCGTTGTCAATGGCGGCGGTGAGCCAACGGATCGAATCGTCGAGGCTTTTATGAAAGCGAAGCGCGGAGAAATCGAGATCGAACTGGTGCGCACCGTTAACAAGAATACTGCCGCCAGTCGAAACGTGGGATTGCCTCATTGCCGCGGCGACATCATTGCCACGACCGACGACGATGCTCAGGTGTTTCCGAATTGGGTCACCCTCATGAAACAGGCCCATCGAGAACATCCGGAGGCAGGCGCTGTTGGCGGACCCGTGATCGGCACCGAGACGGATTCGCTCGTTGCCAAGGCGGCTGACCTGATCACGTTCCCGGATTGGGCACAGCCGCGCTACGTGAGGACACTTCCAACCGTCAACATGTCTTACAAACGGCACGTTGTTCAGAGCATCGGCCAAATGGACGAAACACTCTTTCGCGGTGAAGACGTCGACTACAACTGGAGAGTGCAGCAACTTGGTTACAAGATCTACTTCGACCCGCGCATCAAGGTCTACCACGAGCATCGCCCGACGCTGGGCGGCTTCATCAATCAACACTACATGTATGGCCGGGCATATTATCTCGTGCGCCGAAAATGGCCGGAGATGTATTGCGTGTACCCGCATAAGTTTCGCCGAGTGCGAGACGGATTGAAGGCGATTTATTTCCTCGCGGCCATGCTTTACGAGCCTTTGAAGACGAGCCGGCAAGTGTCTTCCTTCAAAACGCGCCTGGGCCTGTTACCGCTGCTGTTTCTGGCCGAGCTTGTCTGGAAGAGCGGGATGGTCGAACAGGCGCATAGAAGTCGAAAATTCCAATGAATGTGTTCAGAAAGGGCCAGCGCGGAGTCAACGCGTTATCCCAACTGCTGCAACGCTCGCATTTGAGCAGACGGAATGGCATGACGCCGGCCGTCTTCCTCGATCTGGCGCAGCCGATTCCGATTAGATCGATGCGCGACTTGCTGATCCTCTTTTCCGAAGGCGGATACCCGGTCTGGCTGCGCGGACAATTCAATCGCTGGTTGCTTCACGTTGGAGAAGATCTTCCCTGGCATGACGGCACCCAGGTGGCGTGGGGATCTCCGTTGCCGGCGTTGAATCTGACGTTGTGCACTGACTCGTCGCAACGATTACGCCTGAAAGGGTTTCGCAAGGTCATTCATTTGCACTACGACTATTCGCCTAAGCTGAGCCTCGCGGACAATCACTTCGCGATGCCGTTGCCGATGCATCCTCAACTCTATGTTGAATTCGATGAGGTTGAACGGCTGGAGGAATATCGAACGAGTCCACGCCGCCTGCGAATCCTCTTTTCCGGCAACTATGACTCGCAAGGATACGATCGGCCGATTATGCGAGACGTGTATGGAATGATGTCTCGTCTTGAAATCGTGAAGGCGGTTCAATCACAGGGTTGGGGGAGATTGATTTCAGATGCTGAACTGTCAGCGTTGTTGGAACAGGGCGGTAATCATAATGAGTTCTTCGTGCTCGACCTGGCGACGAGAATCAACCAGGGACATTGGCTGAAGACTGTTTCTCAAGCTGACTTTTTTCTCTGTCCGCCGGGAGTTGTTTTTGCCTGGAGTTGCAATCTCGTCGAAGCGATGGCGGTCGGAACAATTCCGATCACCAATTATCCTGAATGGCTCTTTCCGCCTTTGCGAGATGGTTTCAACGCGCTGACGTTTTCCACAGTTCGGGAATTGGGAGCTGCGATTGAGCGTGCCCGGCGCATGTCTGCGACAGAGATCGCGGAGCTGCGTCGAAATGTCGTCGAGTTTTATCAATTGCACCTTGCCGTCAGACCGTTTGTCACGCGGTTGATGGAACATCCTGCTCCCCTGGTCCACCTGCACGCCTGGCAGGAATCTGAAGCTGCTGCACGCGAGGCGTATCTCGGGACGGCTTTGATTTAAAGGAAGAAGTCTCCCGCAAAGGCGCAAAGCGCTGCCGCGTTTTTGAGGGTTCTTCTTTGCGCCTTTGCGCGAGACTCTTTGTCTCGGGACAATCTAGCCAAATGCGGATACTGCTGATTCCGAACACTTATGTTCCGGTTCTGGGCGGCATTCAAACGGTAACTCACAATCTGGCGCAACATCTGCTCGACAATGGCCATCAGGTGCAAGTTGTGACAAACCGCTATCCTCGTTCACTGCCCGCGCAGGAGATGTTGGACGGAGTGCCGATACACCGGTTGCTGTTGCTTTCGCCGAGTATCGACAGCCTGCGTCGCAGACGGCCCGACCTGTTTCTGGTGTCGTTCTACTTTCACCCGCACAGTTCGTGGCGACTGCGGAAGTTGATGCGCAGCTTTCGTCCCGAAGTAGTAAATGTGCATTTCCCCGTTCATCAAATTCGTTTTGTCCTCGATTTGCGACGGCGATTCGAGTTTCGCCTGGTTGTTTCGTTGCACGGCCACGACGTCGATACCGCTGAAAAGGATCCGGCTGCGATCGAACGTCTCCAGTTGATCTTGCGTGAGGCTGACGCGGTGACGGCATGTTCTCAACATCTGCTGGACCAGGCCATTCGCGTGGAACCTTCAATCGCGGGCAAAGCGCAGGTCATTCACAATGGCGTCGACCCGGAACGTTTCACAGACAAGAGTCTTCACTTTCATCCCCGGCCTTATGTTTTTGCTTTCGGACGTCTTACCCACAAGAAAGGGTTTGACATGTTGCTCGAAGCCTTTGCGCAAGCGGAATCAGCCGCTCAGGAAACCGATCTGATCATCGCCGGCGAGGGCGAGGAATGGAGTGCGTTGGGTCTACAGGCGCGACGGTTGGGCCTGGCAAGCAGGGTCCACTTCCGCGGTCGGGCCACACCCGCAGAAGTTGTTCGCTTGCTGAATGGATCTGTTTTTGTCGTGGTGCCGTCGAGATCGGAGCCGTTCGGCATCGTTGCGTTGGAGGCACTCGCAGCCGGTAAGCCGGTGCTGGCAACAAAGACTGGCGGGTTAGCGGAATTTCTGACGGAGTTCAGCAACGACAAAGTGAAGTCGAAGAACTTGTTGTTTGGTTCTGCGCCGGTGGTGACGTTAGTCGATCCTGATGTGAAGGGATTGGCAACTGGATTACGCCAGATGTTCGAACTGCGAAACGGACACGCGAGGGAGACGGGCGATTATCAGATCTCGGAAAAGTATAGCTGGGCAGAGGTGACGCGCCGCTACGAAAATGTCCTGCTTGGGAAATAGCCTCGGGTTACGCAATGTTCGATGCACTGACTGTCAGAAGATATAGCGCCGCCTATATTTCTGTAATCGTATTCGCGCTCGGCCTGGCTCTCGTCGAGATTTACGTACTGGATCACGGCGTCTCATATCGAGAAGTCATCGTCATGCTGATGGTCCTCGCCGGACTGTCCGCGTTCGCGGCCGGTAACAAAGGGCTCAGGGTCGGGTTGGTTTTCCTTGTACTCACGTTTGCGCTTGGCTATCGAACGATAGAGCTGACTGCAAGCCTGCGTGTCCACCCCGCGGAGTTCGTTCTGTGGGGATTGCTGGCACTAACCCTGGTCCAACGAAACAGGGTAACAGTCTGGATTCCTCTTTGGCTGATCGCGTTCATCCCCTTCTGGCTATGGGGTTGGTGGCCGTGGCTCACGGGCGACTTCAACTGGGAACCGATGTTCTCAGAGTTCAAGAACTTCATCCTGCTCATTCCTCTATTTGTCTTAGTTGGGAGTGTGCTCGGAGAAAAGAGTGGCTGGCGCTCAGTTCTTCTCGCTTTCTATCTTGTGGGCGGCTGGATTGCGGCAATGGGGATCGTCGAATACGTGTACCCGAACGCAAGAGCGTTGTTCCCGACTTTCATGAGTGTTTCGGAGCCGGTACAAACCGGCGACGGCTTCCAACGCGCTCGTTTCTCTTTTTGGGGTTCCGCGGATGCCGTTTACGTTTGTGTTCTTGCTCTGCCAATCGCCGCCGCGGTTTGGGAGTGGTGGTCCAACTCGTGGAAGAGGGCGGTCAACGTCGCGATCGTCGTCGTGATGTTAGGTGGAATTTACATCAGCGGTCACAGAAACGCGTGGTTGATGGTTGCGCTTCAGTTTTTGGCTTTCGCGGCGATCAGGAAACAATACTTATTGGGTATCGCGGTTTTGCTTGTTTTCTTTTCACTCTACCAGTTTGCTCCGAACGCAGCGAAGGCGCGGTTTTATTCGGGAACCGAATTGTTAACCGGACAGCCCGTAGCAACTGATTCAAGTGGGCGGAAACGCTGGGATCGCGTTACGACTTCCTTGAACAACACCTTGACGCATCCGCTGGGCAGCGGTTGGACCGCCGCAGGATGGGTACATAACGACTTCCTGCAAGTGGCTGAGAACCTGGGAATACTGGCAGGCGCTTTGTTCCTCGGCGCTTATGCATTCACGCTGGGAAGATTGTGGCGCGGGGTTCGAATCGCTTCATTGTTGCGCGAACAACGAATGCTCGGTATCGCGCTGTTGCTGTCGTTCACTTGCGCCGGAATTATTTTGGCGACTGACGCCAATGTGGTGTTGCCACAACTGATCTTACCGATCTGGTTTGTGTGGGTGATTGCAGAAATCTGGCTGCGGCAAACTCGTACGAAGAGGGTAACGAAAGATGAGACATCCTTCAGTCACAGTGCTTTTGCCAACTTATAACTGCGCCCCGATCGTTCGCGCTACTTTGGAAGCAGTCAAGTGGGCGGATGAAATCCTGGTGGTTGACTCCTTCAGCACTGACGGCACGTTGGAAATTTGCCGCGAGTTCGGCGCTCGCATTGTGCAGCACGAGTACGTGAACTCGGCCAAACAGAAAAACTGGGCCGCGTCTCAATGCACAGGCGACTGGGTGCTCCAAATAGATGCGGATGAAATTCTTGAACCCGGTCTCGAAGAGGAAATAAAGCAAACCATTGCTGCCAGTTCACCCGGGGTTGACGTCATTCGCATTCCTCGCAAGAACCACATGATGGGCCGGTGGATTCGTTATGGCGGTAATTTTCCCGATTATCAAACACGTCTCTTTCGACGCGGGAAGGCGTGCTGGAATGAACGAGAGGTTCACGCCCACATGGAAGTCAATGGAAACGCGCCCGCGTTGCGGCATTGTTTCCTGCATAACAACATGCCTCATCTCTCGAAGGAGCTGCGTAATCTCGATCGTTACACTCGTTACGAGGCTGACGAGATGCGGAAACAGAGCCGGAATTTCCGCTGGCATTACGTCGTCCTGCGCCCCTGGTTGGTTTTCTTTCATCGTTACGTTTGGCTGCAAGGATTTCGCGATGGCTGGAGAGGATTTTTCTATTCAGTCTATACGGCAATTTACGTTTTCTTGTACATGGCGAAAGTATGGGAGATGGAAGAGTTGGAGTTGGACCGCAGTCCGCAGTGGGTCTAGGCCGCGTGACTATCGTCTTCGTTGAATCGGCTGCGGCGATGGGTGGCGTTCAATTCAGCACGCTCTACCTGGGCCAACATCTGAATTCGATGATGTGGCAGCCGATAGTGGTCTGTCCGGCAGAAGGCGATCTGACTGTGGCGTGCCGCAGTTCCGGGATAGCCGCGCACAGTCTCGACTGTCCCCAGTTGCGCTCGACGAGCTTTCGCATCGGTCGCAATTCGGCACACCTGCCGAATCCGTTGAACCTGGCGTGGGATGGTTGGGCCACCATGATTGCCGCGCGGAAGCTCACTCGTTTTCTGAAGCAGGTTAAGCCGGACCTAGTCGTGACTAAAGGATTGTTTTCTCACTTCTACGGCGGGTTGGCTGCGCGACAATTGGGGATTCCTTGTATTTGGCATCTACAGGATTTCATTTCTGAACGTTACTGGAAACTCTATCGGCGCTTCTTTGGACACGTCGCGCGCTGGATACCGGATCGGGTGGTGGCCGACGGCGCGTCCATCAGCCGCCAACTGCCCCGGACAGTGCAGGCCCGGACCAGCGTTATTCACAATGGCGTTGATACGACAGTCTTTCGACCTGGCTTGAACGGGCGGTGCGTTCGGCGAGAACTCGGGATTCCACTTGACGCGATCGTGATCGGACATGTGGGCCGGATGACTCCGTGGAAGGGACAACACTATTTACTCGAGGCTTTCGCGTCGATTGCCGCGTCGACGCAGAATGTTTATCTGCTTTTCGCGGGTGCCCCAGTTTTCGACAGTGATGCTTATCAACGCGGTTTGATAAACCGGACGGCAAAGCTCGGATTGAACGATCGAGTTAAGTTTGCCGGGTATCGTCGCGATCTGCCTTTGGTCCTCGCGGCGATGAACGTGTTTGCCTTCACGTCAATTGAAAAAGATACGAGTCCGCTTACGTTAGTTTCGGCGTTGTCGTCAGGTCTGCCGATAGTCGCTTTTGCTATTGAAGGCGTGCGAGAAATGTTGCCGCCGGGCGAGCAACGATTGGCGCCGGTGGGCCACGTAGCCGCCTTAGCTCAATCAATTCGAAAGCTGGTTTCCGATGCGGCATTGCGGCGGCAGTTGGGCGCTTCTGCGCGGCGGCTCGCAGAATCTGAGTTTGGCATCGAGAGATATGTATCGCGCATGCAGAAGGCGTTTCTTGAGACCGCTGGTTCGTATTCCCGAACTCCGGATTGCTCAAGGCAAGGGTCGCGAAGATACGCAGAGTTCGCCGAGAAGTTATAGCAATGCACCGGATCCTTTTTGTTCACAATGGTCCAACGCACTTTGTGCAGCTCGATCTGGACGAACTGCGAAAACGTTATGGTGTTACCGAATGCTATCTGCGCTCGCGGTGGGTCAATGCCCTGTCGATATGGCAGCAAGTAAGAACTCACGATCTCGTTTTCGGCTGGTTTGCTTCGTGGCACACGTTCCTGCCGTTGTTGTTTGCCAGGCGTTTAGGCAAGCCCTCGTTGTTGGTTATCGGCGGTTACGACGTCGCCAACATGCCTGACATTGGTTATGGCCATCAACGAGGTGGAGTCAAAAGATGGGTGAGCCAACGCACGATGCGATTGGCCAATCGCCTGGTTACAAACTCACACTACAGTCGAGAAGAAGCTGCACACAACGCGCTTGTCCCCGAAGAGCAAGTGCAACCGGTTTATCACGGTGTTACCGATCCCTTTGGCTCGTTGCCGCAAGGTGCTCGCGCTCGCATTGCTTTGACGGTGGGAAACGTCGATCGATCCAACCTGCGGCGGAAAGGACACGAGCCATTTGTGCGCGCGGCGGCGCTAATGCCCGAGGTCGAGTTCATCCTGGCCGGCGCCTGGCAGGACAACGCCATCGAATATCTGCGTTCGATCGCTACAGCAAATGTCACCTTCACCGGTTGGCTAAGTGATGATGCGCTCTGGAACTGCTACCGCAAAGCCGCGGTTTATGTACAGCCATCACGTCACGAAGGATTTGGTTTGAGTGTCGCGGAGGCAATGCTCGCGGGATGTATTCCCGTTGTTACCAAAGCCGGCGCTTTGCCTGAAGTGACGGGCGATTTTGGCGTAACTATCGCCGAACCTGAGCCGGTCCTCATCGCCCACGCGATCGCAGAAGCTCTTACACATCGCAATGAGACAAGAGTGGCAATTAGACAAACCATCCTGGACCGATTTCCAATGGACCAGCGCGCGCAAGCCCTGGACCGGCTGATCGCGCAATTGATAGATAACGCTCACTAATCCCTATTCAGTAAATCAACCCAGTGCTCTATCTCCGCGCGAGTTTTTGGAGAAAGAGAGGTCGAGTTATGCAACATATAAGTCTTCCGCGTAGAAGCGAATTTCTAACTTTTGGTGCTCCTGACATCGGGGAACCTGAGATTCAGGAGGTGGTTGAAACTCTCCGTTCTGGCTGGCTCAGCAGCGGTCCGCGTTGTCGGAAGTTTGAACAACTCTTCTGTGAATACATCGGCTGCGAACATGCCATTGCTCTCAACTCCTGCACCGCGGGACTGGAGTTGGCTTTGGAGGCGTTGGGTATTGGACCAGGAGATGAAGTTATCACTACGCCTCTCACTTTTTGCGCAACTGCAAACGTGATCGTTCATCGCGGCGCGAAGCCGGTTTTTGTCGACGTCGATCGGGAAACCGGAAACATCGATCCGGAGCGGATACCAGCCGCGATCACTAATAAGACGAAAGCAATCATGCCGGTTCATCTTTACGGACGGCCGTGTGAAATGGATGCGGTACTGGCGATCGCTAAAGAACACGGGTTGTTCGTAATTGAAGATGCCGCTCATGCCACCGAGGCCTGGTATCGAGGAAAGAAGATCGGAACGATTGGCGACATTACTGTCTACAGTTTTTACGCCACGAAAAACCTGGTTACGGGCGAGGGCGGGATGCTGGTTACCAACCACGAGACGGTGGCTGACGAAGTGCGGGTCAAACACCTCCACGGTCTGAGCCGTGACGCATGGAAACGATATTCGGAGGAAGGATTTCAACCATACGACGTCGTGGCGGCGGGTTACAAATACAACATGATGGATATTCAAGCCGCGCTTGGAATCCATCAGCTTGCGCGCCTGGAAAACAATTTGAAGGTTCGCGAACGCCACTGGCAAGCGTATGACGAAGCATTTGCCGGCGTCGAAGAGATCACGACTCCGCCGCCGCTCGTGGTCCATTCCCGCTTTGAAAAAACACGTCACGCCCGCCATCTCTACACGATCCTGCTCGACCTCGAGCGGCTAAAGATCTCTCGCGGCGAGTTCATGGCTTCACTGCAAAGAGCGAACATCGGCACGGGCGTTCATTTTACGTCGTTGCATCTGCTGAGTTTTTACCGGGACAAGTTTGGCTATAAACGCGGCGACTTTCCCAACGCAGAATTCATCTCCGACCGCACGGTTTCCTTGCCTCTCTCATCGCGGTTGGACCAGAAAGACGTCGCCGACGTCGTCAATGCCGTGCGGAAGATAGTCTAAAACGAGGCCGCAATGGGATACATAAATGTTGCAGACGAACCTGACATGGTCCGTGCTGGTCCACGGCACTGGCCCACTGTCAGCGTAGTCATGCCGGTCCGCAACGAAGCGGCATTCATTCGTCGGAGCCTCGACGCTGTGCTGGCGCAGGATTATCCAGCCGAACGGATGGAAGTGATTGTTGCCGATGGAATGTCTACCGACGGCACACAACAAATCGTCCACTCATTTCAAGCTCAACATCCTGAACTCAAACTAATCAACAATCCCGGAAAGATCGTTCCGACTGGCTTGAACCTCGCAATTGCGCAATCACATGGCGAAGTGATCGTTAGGGTAGATGGACACTGCGAGATCGCCGCTGATTACGTCAGACGTTGTGTGGACCATCTGCTGCACGATGACGCCGGCGATGAGGTCGATGGCGTGGGTGGTCCATTGGAGACGATTGGCGAGACGCCTGTCGCGCGGATGATTGCCGTTGCGATGAGTTCTGTATTCGGAGTTGGTGGCGCAGCGTTCCGCACCAGCAACAAAACGATGCTGACAGACACAGTTGCCTTTCCGGCTTATCGACGATCGATGGTCGAGCGTGCCGGCCCCTTTGATACCGAGCTGGTGCGCAATCAAGACGACGAGTACAACTACCGGCTGCGCAAGATGGGAGCAAAGATCCTGCTCGCTTCTGATGTGCGTTGCCGCTATTACAGCCGCAGTTCACTTTCCTCACTCGGCCGGCAGTATTTTCAATACGGCTACTGGAAGGTGCGAGTGCTGCAAAAGCATTCAGGACAAATGCAGGCGCGCCAGTTTGCGCCGCCGCTATTTGCCGGCGCGTGTCTGTTATTTCTGTTGCTGCTGCCACTGACGCCAGTGGCCGGATACTTGTTGGCCGCAGCAGTGGGCAGTTATGCACTCGCAAACATAACTGCCTCGATCTTTTCCTTGCGCAAGAACAAATACAAGCTGCTGCCTTTGCTGCCGATCGTATTTGCGACGATGCACCTCGCCTATGGCCTCGGATTTCTTACCGGCCTCGGAAGGTTTTGGAAACGTTGGGGAATGGCTCGTTGGCTCGAAGTATTGCTTTCAGCGCTCGGGCTGATCGTCTCTCTTCCGCTGCTGATTCTAGGATCGGCGGCGATCGCGCTTACGTCTCCCGGGCCGGTGATCTTTCGTCAACAACGTGTCGGGCGCAATGGTCAACTCTTTATTCTTTACAAGCTGCGCACGATGAGGATTGTGTCTGATGGCCCGCAAATAACGGCTCTTGGAGATGAGCGCGTCACGCGAATCGGAAAAATTCTGCGCCGCACGAAAGTGGACGAACTGCCTGAGCTGTGGAATGTGTTGAAGGGCGACATGTCGCTGGTTGGACCACGTCCTGAAGTGCCGCGTTATGTCGATCTCGAGGATGATTTGTGGGGAGTTGTACTGAAATCCCGCCCCGGTATAACTGACCCGGTTACGTTACATCTGCGCAATGAAGAGACGCTGCTGGCTGACGTAAAAGGTGATCGCGAAAACTTCTACCGCGAGAGTCTGCAACCGTTAAAGCTGCAAGGTTATGTCGATTATCTTCACCACCGCAGTTGGTGGAGCGATATGAAGGTGCTCTGTAGAACATTGCTCGTGGTCGTTTGGCCGAGTCGCGCTACGAACGGAGGCTGGATTATCAAAGGAGATCACTGATGAATACGAAATCTCCACAGTGTCAATGCATTCATCAAATGTTTGAGGCACAAGTTGAACGCACGCCTGATGCGCTTGCGCTTGTCTGCGAAGACGAGCGCCTGACCTACAATCAATTAAATCGCCGCGCCAACCAGGTCGCCAATTACCTGCGTAAACGCGGTGTTGGACCAGAGGTGTTAGTCGGCATCTGCCACAAGCGAAGCATCGAGATGGTCGTCGGAGCGTTAGGCATTATGAAGGCTGGCGGCGCGTACTTGCCGCTCGATCCGGCTTATCCTCCGGAACGACTTTCTTTTCTGTTGGAAGATTCGCATATCTCACTGTTAATTACGCAACCACACCTCGCGGAACAACTTCGTCCCCGGAATGTCGAGGTTCTGACTCTCGGCGATATTGCGCAGCAGCAGTCTGCTGACAACTGCGAAAACACCGCGTTGGCTGAGAACCTCGCTTATGTGATCTACACGTCGGGATCGACGGGCTCGCCGAAAGGAGTGGAGATTACGCACGCTAATCTTCTGAACCTGGTCCGTTGGCATCAGTCTGCTTTCGACGTGACGCACGAAGACAGGGCCAGCGTGTTGGCGAGTGTTGGATTCGACGCGGCAGTTTGGGAAACATGGCCCTATCTTGGCGCTGGAGCGAGTTTGCATTTGCCGGATGACGACACGCGCCTCTTTCCCGCGCACCTTCGCGATTGGCTCGTAAACGAGCGCATCACGATCGGCTTTTTGCCAACTATCCTCGCCGAGCGAATCATGGCTTTGGAATGGCAGGCGAGCACCGCGCTTAGAATCTTGCTGACCGGCGCCGAAACGCTTCATCAGTTTCCCTCAACCAGACTGCCGTTTAAAGTCGTCAACAATTATGGGCCGACCGAGTGCACCGTGGTAACGACGTCGGGATTCGTAGCGCCGGAGATTTGTTCGGATGCTTTACCGGCTATTGGCCGCCCGATCGCAAATACCCACGTTTACATTCTTGATGAAAAACTTCAGCAGGTTTCCGCCGGAGTGGCGGGCGAGCTTCACGTCGGCGGCGCAGGCGTGGCGCGAGGGTATCGGCGCCGGCCGGATTTAACCGTAGAGAAGTTCATTCCGGATCCTTTCAGTGATGAGCCCAACGCCCGGCTATACAAGACGGGAGACGTGGCTCGCTGCCTGGCCAATGGTGAGATCGCGTACGTGGGAAGGATCGACGATCAGATCAAAGTGAGGGGATACCGGATCGAGCCGAACGAGATCGTCGCCGTGCTCGACCGACATCCGTCGGTGGCCGCAAGCGTGCTGGTCGCGCGCGCGGATGCGAATGCGGAAAAACATCTCGTTGCGTATGTCGTCCTGAATTCGGGAGCGCAGCCTTCGGCGGATGAGTTACGGAAGTTTCTTGGCAACGAATTGCCGGATTACATGGTGCCGGGCGTATTTGTGATGTTGGACGCACTGCCCCTGACGGAACACGGCAAGATCGACCGCAAGGCGCTTCCTGTTCCTGATTCCGGTAACACTTTGCGCGATCAACCATTCACTGCGCCGCGCACGCCCATCGAGCAACGACTCGCGGCGATCCTGTGTTCTCTCCTGGAATTGCATGAGGTAAGTGTTCACGACAATTTCTTCTTTCTGGGCGGACACTCCTTACTGGGCACACAGCTCATCGCCCAGATTCGCGGCGCGTTTGGTGTTGAGATCGCGCTACGAACGGTTTTCGATACCCCCACGATCGCTGACTTATCTTCCGAAATTGAGTGCCGCATCCTCGCCAGAATCGAAGCGATGAATGAAGACGAAATGCAACGCCTACTCGCCTCATAGATCCTGCGGAGATCGTCTCAGACCGGCTCTTGCGTGTAGGGGAATCGGCTCTGCCGCCGGATGTGCGGCGAGGCTATGCCTCGCCGGCACCGAGAGTAAATGGAAGGGGCTAGGCCCCTGGTATGGCCTTTGGCCTTCTTAGAATCTTGGGGCAAGCCCGAACGAAGGGCGCAGCCCATGTTTCTATCATCAGCCACCGGCGAGGCACAGCCTCGCCGCACATCCGACGGCAGAGCCGATTCAAAGAACTCTTGAGGCAGATCGTCTCAGACCGCACAAACCGTTTACCAGGGGACACGTCAATGTCAGTACAGAAACTGCATCTTGATTTGCGGGCTCGAATTGCTGTTTGCCTGTTGATCGTGGGCATGTGTTCGTCGGTGAAGGCACAGGACCCGTCAGCAGTTGGACAATGGTCGGCGGTGCAGGTCTTGCCGATCGTGGCTGTTCACGCGCACATGCTGCCGACCGGCAAGGTGTTGTTCTATCCCTACACAGACGATCCTTACTTGTGGGACCCAGCCACGGCGACGACCGCTCCCGCGGCCCACGCGGGCTACAACATCTTCTGCACCGGTCATGCGTTTTTGGCTGATGGCCGGCTGTTAGTGACCGGCGGCCATATCGCTAACAACGTGGGCCAACCCAAAGCAGCGATCTACAACCCGTTCACAAATTCCTGGACGCCGCTGCCAGACATGAACGCCGGCCGCTGGTATCCCAGCAATACCACGCTGGCCAATGGAGATGTTCTCGTAGTTTCCGGCGATCAGGATACGACTGTGGGCGTCAACACCCTCCCGCAGGTTTGGCAGACGGCAACCAATAGTTGGCGCAACCTCACGAATGCCCAGTTGTCTTTGTATCTCTATCCGGGCATGCATCTCGCGCCGAACGGAAAAGTCTTCATGTCGATACCGAGCGACACCACACGTTATCTCGATACATCCGGCGCGGGTCTTTGGACCACCGTGGCGACGCGCCAGTTTGGTTTCCGCGGTTATGGATCGTCGGCGCTGTATGACGACGGCAAAGTGCTGGTCGCAGGCGGCGGCGATCCTCCGACCAATACAGCCGAAGTCATCGACCTGAACGCCGCAAGCCCTTCATGGCGATTCGTGGGATCGATGACGAACGCGCGGCGACAGTTTGATCTCACGCTGCTGCCGGACGGCAAGGTATTAGCGACGGGCGGCAGTAGCGGACTCGGATTTGATAATTCAAGCGCTCCCGTTTTTGCCGCCGAGATTTGGAACCCGGCTACCGAGCAATGGACCACCTTAGCGAGTAACACCAAATACCATGGCTATCATTCCAACGCTCTCTTGCTCCCGGACGGCCGCGTCTTGACCACTGGCGGCGACGATCAGGCGAACGCGGAGATCTACTCGCCGCCGTATTTATTCAAAGGCGCCCGGCCCACGATCAGTGCGGCTCCCGCAAGCGTCGGTTATGGGCAAACTTTCCTCGTGCAGACGCCCAATGCTGCGAGCATCGCCAAAGTGACATGGATCAGATTGCCGTCGGTGACGCATGCGTTCGATATGAATCAGCGGATCAATCGGCTCAGCTTCTCGGCGGTTGCCGGAGGATTGAATGTTACGGCGCCGGCTAACGCGAATCTGTGTCCGCCGGGGCATTACATGTTGTTCGTTCTGGACGGCAACGGCGTGCCTTCGGTGGCTAAGATCATTCAGATCACTACTGCGTCAGTTGCCGCGCCTGCTGCGCCGATCAATTTGATTGCGACTGTTGTGTCCAAAACCAGGATCGATCTGAAGTGGACGGATGCGGCAAATAATGAAGACGGGTTCAAGATTGAAAGATCGCCGAATGGAACATCGTTTACTGAGATTGCGACAGTCGGCGCGAACGTAACCGCATACTCAAACACAAGCCTCACCTGCAACACCTTCTATCACTACCGCGTTCGTTCCTATAACGCCGCCGCCAACTCCGCCTACTCGAATACGGCCAAGAAGAAAACATCGCAATGCCGATAATGTTCTTTTAACCAAGGGGTAATGTCATGAGACGTTGTATTTGTTGCCGGTTCGGCGTTGTGCTCGCCGAGTTGATATTCCTCGGGCTTCTAACACAACCAGCACGCGCACAAACACCTGTTTACACTGTCACCGATCTGGGAACGTTCGGCGGCGTGCGAAGCGCGGCCTTCAGTATCAATAACTCCGGTCAGGTAGCAGGATTTGCGAAGACCGTCGACGGCAGGTCGCAAGCCTTCGTCTACACCAACGGCACGCTGTTCAACCTCGGCACACTCGGCGGCGCTGACAGTTACGCTTACCGCATCAGCGATTCCGGTTTCGTAATCGGCCGCGCGACGAACGCCGCCGGCAGAAACCGCGCCTTCGTCACCATCCTCAATAGCTCGATGTTCGACATAAGCTCGCTGGACGCGAGACTCGGCGGCTCATTCAGCGTTGCCCTCGGCGTCAACGGCTCAGGCCAGGTAGTCGGTTACTTCCATTCCTCGACCAATCACAAGGCCTCCCGAAACCGCGTCTTCCTTTACAGCAACCATCAGGTAACTGATCTTGGCGCGTTTGGCGGCGAGGACGGGATCGTAACGGCAATCAACGATACGGGTCAGATGGTTGGCAACTACGGCACGGAACCAAAGGCGGATTACGCCGAGCGCACCGCGTTTCTCTACAGCGGCGGGAGAGTGATCAACCTCGGCACACTCGGCGGGAAAGTAACCACCGCAGCCGGCCTCAACAACACCGGCCACGTGATCGGTTGGTCGCAAACCACAGGCGGCGAGTTTCACGCTTTCCTCTACTCAGGCGGTGTTCTTACAGACCTCGGCGTGCTGGCAGGCGGCACTCAGAGTTTCGCATACGCCATCAACAACTCGGGTCAAGTAGTCGGAGCTTCAGACAACGCGGCATCCACGTTACATGCATTTGTCTACAGTGCCGGACAAATGAGAGACCTCAACACTCTGATTCCCGCTAACTCCGGTTGGGTATTAACAGAAGCCCGAGACATCAACAACGGCGGGCAGATTGCCGGCAACGGCATCAAGGACGGTCAGCAACGTGCCTTCCTGCTGACACCAATCAGGTAATCAACGAACATGACACAACCAGCCGGCAAAACTGATTCAACCTTGAGCCTGTATCACCTCCTCGATCCGCAGGTGCTAGCCAATCCTTATCCGCTCTACCACCGCCTGCGAGCCGAAGCCCCGGTGCATTGGGATCCTTATCTTCATGCCTGGGTAGTCACCCGCTATGCGGACATAGTTTTTGTGCTGCATCAGTTCTCGGCGAAGTGCGCGCCCACACCGGAACAACTGGCCGCGATCGGTATGCCTGAACTTGGCCCGGTGGCCCAGGTCTTGATGCGACAGATGCTTTTCTTGGATGCGCCCGCCCATACACGTCTGCGGGGCCTGGCCTCGATGGCTTTCACGCCGGCGCGAGTTGAAGCGTTGCGATCGCACATCCAGGAAATTGTCGACGACCTGATGGCGCCGTTAGTCTCAACCGGCCGCATGGACGTAATTGCCGACCTGGCCGCTCCGTTACCAGCAATCGTCACTTCCGAAATGCTCGGCGTGCCGACTTCCGATCACGATCAGCTCAAGAGCTGGTCGGAAGACTTTGCCGAAGTGCTGGGAAATTTTCAGCACAACCCGGATCGTGCTGCACAAACGTTGCAGTGCGTCGAGGAAATGAACACTTACTTTCGTGAGGCGATTCGTCGTTGTCGCACCCAGCCTCGCGAAGGACTGGTCCACTCGCTGCTGACAGCGGAAATCGACGGCGATCGATTGACGGAAGAAGAAGTAATTGCCAACTGCATTGTCACTATGGTTGGCGCGCAGGAAACCACGACCAACCTGATCGGCAACGGCGTGTTGGCGCTGCTGCGAAATCCCGATCAGCTTCAAAGTCTGAGACAGGACCCGGGCCTGATCCCTTCCGCAGTTGAAGAGTTGCTGCGCTACGACGCCCCGAGTCAGCGCACGGCGCGGATTGCTCCCGAGGACACCGAGTTGAGTGGAAAACGGATTCGCAAAGGGCAGCCGGTTATCGTGGTCATGGCCGCCGGCAACCGCGACCCGGAGAGATTCGTCGATCCCGATCGGCTCGACGTTGGCCGGCGTGACAACCGGCATCTCGCATTTGGATGGGCCAGTCATTTCTGCTTCGGCGCGGCGCTCGCGCGCATTGAAGGTCAACTCGCTTTCGACGCCATAGTGAACCGGCTGCCCGATCTGGCACTTGAACCCCGCCCGTTGGTCTGGAGAGAAAACCTTAGCTTGCGAGGATTGACTTCCTTGCCTGTAACTTTCGCAAAAAACTCACCAGCGCCTTCAGCTACAACACGCGTCGAGCGAACTGAAGGAGGTTGTCCATTCCACTGATTGGCAGCAGCGTTATGAGTTCCCAATCATCTGTAACCGACTCGATCGTTTCCGCGTCTGCGCCTGGAGATAAGCGCGATCTGCTGCAACGTTATCTGTCGCGAGCTGCCGGCGTCGAATCGATCGCTGCGCCGCTGGAGCGCACGTTCGCCGCCCGAAATGGCGGCCTGCCGCTGTCTTTTGCACAACAGCGTTTCTGGTTCATCAATCAACTCGCGCCAGCCAGCCCCGCGTACAACATTGCCGTGGCGATAGAACTGATCGGAAGTCTCGACGCGGCGGTGTTGGAACGGAGCATGAGTGAGATCGTCAGACGTCACGAGATCCTCCGCACCAGATTTGTCGTCGTCGAAGGCGCGCCATTGCAACTGATCGGCGATGAGTTTTCCGTCCCGTTGCCGCTGTTCGATCTCAGCGATTTGCCCGAACCGCAACGCACACAAGAGGCCGAGTTGGTACTCCAGGCCGAGGCCGCGACCCCATTCGATCTAAGCGAACTTCCGCTGCTGCGAATCAAATTATTAAAACTGAGTGAGCAGCATCACACGCTGCTGCTGAACATGCATCACATCGTCGGCGATAGCTGGTCCATAGGAGTGCTGTTCCGGGAGCTCGGCAAGTTATACGAGGCTTTCTCCTCGGGGAAATGTTCGCCATTGCCAGACCTGGAAATACAGTACGCCGATTACGCGTTGTGGGAACATCGCTGGCTCGAAGCCGAAGTGCTCGAAAGACAACTCTCGTACTGGCGCGAACAACTCGCGGGTGCGTCGCCGACGTTGGAGTTGCCGTTGGATCGGCCGCGACCCGAACGCGAGAGTTTTCGCGGGTCACGCGCAGAGCTGACGCTGCCGCAGGAACCTGGCAACAGGTTGCGGCAATTGTACGAGCGTGAAGGCGTCACTCTGTACATGACGCTGTTGGCGGCCTTTCAGGTGCTGCTCGCGAAATACTCCGGACAAGAAGACATTCTGGTGGGTTCGCCGGTGGCCATTCGTAATCAAGCTCATACTGGAAGTCTCATCGGGTGTTTCCTCAATACGCTCGTGATGCGCACCGATCTTTCCGGCGATCCAACGTTCAGAGAGTTGCTGCGAAACGTCAGGGAAGTAGCCCTCGGCGCATTTGAAAACCAGGACGTGCCGTTCGAGAAGATCGTTTCAGAGTTGAGACCGGAGCGAAGCCTCAGCCATAGCTCCATCTTCCAGGTGATGTTTGTTTTGGAGAACGCCCCGGCTCGTCCTTTGGCGATGCCAGGCCTCGCCGTCGAATCACGTTATCTCGGCACCGGCGCGACGAAATTCGATCTGACACTTGCCGCGTGGGAGTTTGAGGGAAGTTTCGAGCTGAAGCTCGACTACAACACCGACCTGTTTGACTCGCAAACCATCGAGCGAATGTTAGACCACTTTCAAACCCTCCTCGAACGTGTGGCGATGAATCCCGGCGAGCGACTGTCGGCCCTGTCGTTGTTGAAGGATGCTGAACGTGAGGAATTGATCTCGGGTCTCAATGCTTACTCCAGGGCTTATCCCTTCGATCGTTCCTTTGTTGACCTGTTTCAGCAGCAGGCAGAGCGCACACCGGATGCGACGGCGGTTGTGTTTGAAGAACAGTCGTTGTCGTACGCTGAACTAAATGCCCGGTCCAACCAGTTAGGCCATCTGCTGCGGGAAGCGAATGTTTCGGCGAATGTATGCGTGGGATTGTTGATCGATCGTTCGGTGGAGATGCTCGTCGGACTGCTCGGTATTCTCAAAGCCGGCGGTGCGTACGTTCCCCTCGACCCGGGACAGCCAAAGGCAAGAGTGCTGTTTCAGTTGCAAGAAACAACAGCGCCGGTCCTCGTCACGCAGAAAAAATACCTGGCTGAAGTCGAGGAATACGCGGGTAAGATTGTTTGCCTCGATCGGGATCAACAAATGCTCAAGCGGGAAAAGAGATCGAATCCCGATTGGACCATCGCGCCACGCGACCTCGCTTATGTGATCTTCACTTCCGGCACAACGGGCACGCCCAAGGGCACGTTGATCAATCATTCAAGTCTGACCAATTACCTGTGCTGGTTCAACGAGAACGTTGGCAACGAAGTTCGGCGTCTGCCTGTCGTTTGCGGTTTGTGGTTTGACATGTCGCTGAAGCAGATTCTTGCGCCTCTGCTGCGCGGCGATGCAGTTTGGCTGCTGCCGGAGCACGTCATCAGCGAACCCGCCGCGCTGCTGCAAGCATGCGCGAGGTTCCCGCGGGTCGGGCTCAATCTGGTGCCCTCGTTGTGGTGGATCATTCTTGACGAAATTGAATCGTCGGGAGACGCGGATAACGTTGCGTATCTCATATTCGGCGGCGAAAAGCTCAGCCCCGACCTCGTGGCGCGATCATTTCACGCTTTGCCGCACGTGCGGATCTGGAACCTTTATGGACCAACAGAGGCCACCTCAAATGCCAGCGGCGGCAGAGTATTCCCCGAAGCTCCCGTGACCATCGGCAAGCCGATCGCGAATGCACAAATATTCATTCTCGATACGAAGCTTCAACCTGTTCCCATCGGCGTGCCCGGCGAGTTGCACATCGGCGGCATGGGTTTGGCGCAAGGGTATCTGAACCGAACTCAGTTGACCGCGGAGAAGTTCATTGAAAATCCGTTCGCCAAACAATCGGGTGCCCGTCTTTACAAAACCGGCGATCGGGCGCGCTTTCTTGCCGATGGCTCAATCGAATACCTGGGCCGGATTGATAACCAGGTAAAGATCCGCGGTCACCGCGTCGAACCCGATGAAATTGAAGCAGTCCTGAACCAGCATCCGCAGATGAATAAATCCGTCGTCGTTGCGCGAGAAGATCAACAAGGTGAGAAGCGGCTGGTCGCTTACGTCGTGCTTTCGGAAGAGGTGGAAACCATCATCAGCGACTTGCGACGGTGGGTGAAGCAGCGGTTGCCCGGCTACGCGATACCGTCGTGGTTCGTAGTGCTCGACGAACTCCCACTCACGCCGAATGGGAAACTGGATCGGCGTTCATTGCCTGCTCCCGACGGCAAAGAATTTCTGGACAATGCTTTCGTAGCGCCGCGCAACACGTTGGAGTTGTTGCTCACCAAGACGTGGGAGAATGTTCTGAAGGTCCAGCCGATCGGCGTCAAGAACAACTTCTTTGACCTCGGCGGAGACTCCTTTCTGGCAGTGCGTCTGTTCACCCAGATCGCGAACGTCTACGGCAAGAAACTGCCGCCCGCGACGCTTTTTCATGCGCCTACGATCGAACAGATGGCGAGTCTGCTCGGCGAAGAACAATGGTCGCCGCCATGGTCGTCACTGGTTCCAATTCAGCCGGGCGGGTCCAGGGCGCCGCTCTTCTGCCTGCACCTCGCGCCGGGCCACGTCCTCTTCTATCGTGATTTGGCGCAGCGACTGGGATTGGACCAACCGGTCTATGGTTTTCAGCCGTTGGGCATGGATGGTTTGCAACCGCATCATACGCGAATCGAGGAGATGGCCTGTCACTACATCAGAGAGATGCGCGCGCTGCAACCGGATGGGCCTTACTACCTGGCGGGCTCGTCATCAGGCGGCTTAATCGCGTTTGAGATGGCCCAACAGCTACTCGCGCAAGATCAGAAGGTTGGGCTCGTTGCGTTGTTCGATACCTACGCTCCCGGATTTCACAGACTCTCTTTCAAAGCGAGATCGTTGCGTTACCAGGCTTATCGATTCATGCAACGAGTGCATCTCCACGCGGGCAATCTGTTACTGCTCGAGCGTCGTGGAAAAGTGAAGTACGCACGAGAGAAGGCGACGCTGGTTACGGGAAGAATGATATGGACCATCAAGAAAGCGATCGATAAGCGGTTTAGCGGCAACTCTGAACCTGCTGAGGATCAAAAAAGAATCGACGCTGCAATCAAGGCGCTGCGAGAATACGCGCCGAAAGTCTACCCCGGTTATGTAACGCTCTTTCGCGCCAGCAAACATCCTGCCGGATACAACCACGATGGCGACCTGGGTTGGGAGAAGTTCGCGGCGGGCGTGGTGGTCCATGAGATTCCCGGCTATCACGGTTCGATAGTTATGGAACCACGAGTGCGAGTGCTTGCCGAACAACTGCGAGCCTGTCTCGGCCAGGATCGGGATGAAACAGCATGAGCGACGAGCGAACCGCCGCGTTAGCCGAACGGCAGCGCATACGGGTTGAGTATCAACGGCGAACCAAAGAGATCGAATCGGATCGGTATTCACCGTGGCAACCCGCTGAGATCTTTTTTAGGGCCGGCAGAAAAGCGGTCGCCGCCACAATGCTGAACGATGCACTCGTTTTTCCTCGTACGGGTGACACGTGTCTGGAAGTCGGATGTGGAATTGGAGGATGGCTTGCAGATTTCATTTCGTGGGGCGTGCGTGATTCGGATCTGCACGGGATCGACCTCGACGCGCTGCGCATAAGGCGCGCGAAAGAGATCTTGCCGGCGGCCGATCTCCGGGTTGGCGATGCCGCCCACCTGCCGTGGGCCAACGATACTTTTAGCGTCGTGATTTCCTCGACGCTCTTTACTTCAGTCCTGGATCCTGCTGTTCGTTCCTTGATAGCCAGTGAGATCGTGAGGGTGCTCGCGCCGGGCGGAGCGCTGCTCTGGTACGACTTCGCTTTCGACAATCCGAAGAACCGCCACGTCCACGGTGTTGGTAAAAGTGAAATTAAAAAGCTGTTTCCACAACTCGCAGGAAAGATCAGATCAGTCACTTTAGCGCCGCCGCTGGCTCGCTTGATAGTCCCGCGTTCGTGGACCATCGCAACTGTGCTCGAGGCGATCCCCTTGCTTCGCACACATCTTTTGGCGGTCTTGATCAAACCTCTGGCGTAAGGGACGCATTTACGGGGTTCAGGGAGCGATGACGTTTCCATCGCTGTCGTACTCTTTGAGGCCAAGCGCGCGAAATGCTTGCCAGAATTCATCAACTGTCCTTGGTGCTGGTGAGTCTGGTCCAAGATTGATGGCGGATGAACCGAACCACGGTATGCCGGTGCGATAGAGTGGACTGCCGCTCGGAACTGCCAGCTTCAACGCGGCAAATGCCGGTTCGATTCTGGTGTCCGCGTAGATCGCGTCGACGCTGCCGTTGAATGCGGTGTCGATTGTCGCGATCGCGATCTCGATACTGGCCGCTGATAAGCCGAGCTGTATAGCCTCCTGTCCCGACGCGAGATCGATCGGGCCATTGCCCAAACGGTTGGCGCCGGGTGCAAACGCGTTGTTCCTCATGATGTTGGTTGCGCTTGAACCAGCGAAATAAGCGTGCACGCCAAAAACGTTACCGATGATGTACTGATTGGTTCCCGGCATCCACATCGCTTCATTCGTCGT
>DATELZ010000118.1:0-34127 GCA_035276045.1 Pyrinomonadaceae bacterium
CCAGCCCTCGATTTGTGAGGCGAGATACGTGTCTAAACGAGCCCCAACCTGATCTGGTCCAATCTTGAAACTGAGATCGCCATCAGCCATTGCGGCGTTCGAAATCTTTCATGAACGACACGAGCGCTTCGACTCCGGCGCGCGGAAACGCATTGTAGATCGACGCGCGAATACCGCCGACAGATCGGTGTCCCTTCAAGCCGTCGAGTCCCTGCGCCGTTGCTTCGGCCGCGAACTTTTTCTCGAGCTCTTCGAAAGGCAAGCGGAACGTGACATTCATCGGCGAACGACAATCGACATCAGCATGGCCGCGATAAAAATCGGTGGCGTCGATAGCGTCGTAAAGCAGCCGCGCCTTGTCGTCGTTCTGCTTTTCCATTCCCGCGAGGCCGCCCTGGTCCTTGAGCCACTTGCAAACGAGGTCCATGATGTAAATGCCCCACGTGTTGGGCGTGTTGTAGAGCGACTTATTCTCGACGTGAATGCGATAGTCAAGCATCGTCGGCAAATTCTCGGGAATGCGTGGCAACAGATCCTCGCGAACGATCACGAGCGTGACGCCGCTTGGTCCCATGTTCTTCTGCGCTCCGGCATAAATGAGGCCATATTTATCGACGTCGATCTCGCGCGAAAGAATGTCGGATGAAGAGTCGACAATGAGAGGAACGTCGCCGACGTCCGGATCACGTTTCCACTGCACGCCTTCGATCGTTTCATTACTCGTGATGTGAACGTACGCGGCGTGCGCGTTCAAACTCATCTCGTCGCGTGACGGTACGCGAGTGAAACCACCGTCAGCCATCGTTGCGGCAACGTTCACGGCGCCGAGCTTTTTGGCTTCCTTGAGCGCCTTCTTGCCCCAGCTTCCGGTGAGGACGTAATCAGCGCTGGCGTCAGCGGGCAGAAAGTTCATCGGCACCATTGAAAACTGCAAACTCGCGCCGCCCTGGAGAAAAAGAATGTGATAGTTGGACGGAATTTTTAAGAGGTCGCGCAGGCTCGCTTCGGTGCGATTGATGATCTCGTCGAATGTTTTCGAGCGGTGACTGATCTCCATCACCGACATGCCGACGCCGGGCAGGCTCAACAGATCGCGTTGCGCTTCTTCCAAAACCGGCGCCGGCAACACCGCCGGTCCCGCGCTAAAATTAAAAATCCGTTCAGTCATCACATCTCCTTGATGGCGCCATAATTTTCAACTCTGCGTTCTCGGCGTTGCTCGGTGCTCTCTGCGTTTAGATTGAATTCCAGGCCATCTTAACGCAGAGATCACAGGGCTACGCAACGGGCCGCGAGAGCAACTACTATTCAAACCGCGAGCGCAGCGCTTTGCCGGCGATCTTGATTACGACCGAGCGGGGAACGAAGCGCTGGGCTTCGGCGGCGAACCAGTTGGTCCAACCCGAGATCACGCTTGGCTTTCGCCCGGACAAACCGCGCAAAGCAGTCTGAACCACTTCTTCCGGTGTTTCGATCGTGCGCAGTGGCGGCCGGTCCATGCGCGACGCAGAAAAGAAATTTGTATCAGTCACACCCGGACACAAAGCCATGACGTGAATGCCATGTTCGCGGTTTTCATCCCACAACGCTTCCGAAAACGACAATACAAACGCTTTCGTCGCGGCGTAAGTCGCCATGTACGGCACCGGTTGAACGGCCGCGGTGGAAGCGACGTTGATGATCGTTCCCTGTCTCCGTTCACGCATCGGCGCGAGGAAGCGGTAAGTCAAATCGACGAGCGCTTTGATATTGAGATCGATCATCTCCAACTCGCGCGCCAGATCGAGCTTGACGAAGTCGCCCATCGATCCGAATCCGGCATTGTTGACGAGCATTTCGATCGCAAGCTCGCGCTTCTGCGCTTCTTCAAAGAGCCGCGCTCCCGCATCAGGCTCGAGCAGGTCAAGCGCGAAGTATTGAGCCCGAATCCCACTCAAGCGCCCAAGCTCGTTGCACAACGTGATGAGCTTGTCTTCGGAACGCGCCACCAGCAGCACGTTACGTCCGCGCGCAGCGAGTTTTCTGGCAAAGGCAGCACCGATTCCCGATGAGGCGCCAGTGATGAGGGTTGTGTTCATACCAACTTAAGCAAGTCGAGCTCAATGATGTCGGGACTGCTCGCTTCAAGCTGTCTCAACCTCTGTTCAGACGGCGCATTATCGAGGTTAATGCGAGCAACAGCCGCAGCGGCGCCTTCGAACACGATGTTTTCCATCTCCTGAACGTTGATGTGCTCGGCTTTGATCGCGTCGAGCACAGCCGCGAGCACGCCGGGACGATCGAGATGGCGAACGACTAGCCGGTGCGTCGCCGGCGTTTGTTGGGCCAGGTTGACTACGTTCGGAACTTTCCCCGTTTGCTTAAACTCGACGACGATGCGCACTGTTTCGGTAGCGATCGCTTCCTGGGCCTGGTCGGTTGACGCGCCGATGTGATGCGTTCCGTAGAGCCCGGCTTCCTTCGCGATCTCATCCTGAAACTCACCCGTGCTGCCTGCCGGTTCATTGGCGTAAACGTCGAGCCCCGCGCGAATGCCGCGCGCGCGAATGGCGTCGATCAGCGCCTGCTGGTCCACTACTTCGCCGCGCGCTGTGTTGATTAAATATGCTCCCGGGCGCATGGCGGCGAAGACCCCGGCGTCGATTACGTTTCTCGTTTCAGGCTTGAGCGCCAGATGAACACTCACGATGTCAGACGAAGCGGCGACTTCCTGCGGCGATGCTTTTAGTTCGACACCGAGCGCGGCGGCGCGTTCCGGCGTCAAACTCCGGCTCCACGCAACTACCTGCATGCCAAACGCGCGTGCCCGTGGAATCATCTCCTGGCCGATCTTGCCGACGCCGATCAGGCCGAGCGTGCGTCCAAACAGACCGCGCGCTTTTGAAAACTCTTTCTTGTCCCACTCGCCCTGTCGCAAAGCGATGACGTTGTCCGCGATGCGGCGATCGAGCGCGAGGATCAGGGCGAATGCCAGCTCGGCGACGGCGATCGAGTTTTTACCGGGACAATTCGAAACGTAGATCCCGCGCTTTGAAGCAGCGGCGACGTCGATCGTGTTGTAACCTGCGCCGGCGCGAACGACGAGTTTCACTGGACCAGCTTCGAGCATCGGCTCGGTGACTTTCGTGCCTCTGACGACCAACACGTCAGGAGCTGTTTGGCGAATCGCTTCCGTCAGTGCGTCGTCTTTCAGGTCTGCCTGATATGAGACTTCGCAACCAAGAGCCTGCAACCCGTCGAGTCCCGACTGTTCAAACTTATCAGCGACTAATACTTTCATATCGTATGTATCAAGAAACCATCTCGTAACTTCGGTTCGAACCACGTAGATTTCGGCGGCATGATCTGATTGGCATCCGAGACCAGCAAGAGTTCTTCGACTGTCGTCGGATGCAGCGAAAACGCAACCGCCGCTTTGCCTTCGTCCACCAACCGTTCGAGTTCTTTGGTCCCGCGCAGACCGCCGACAAAATCGATGCGCTTATCAGTGCGCACGTCCTTGATGCCGAGCACCGGATCGAGCAGACGATCCTGGAGAATGCTGACGTCGAGTGATTCAACGGCGCCGGCCGGCCGCGTGACGTGCGGCGCGAGTTCGAGCCCGTACCACTTGCCGTCGAGATACATGCTCCAGAGACCGCGTTGTTTGGGCGCCGGATCGGCGTCGTCGGTGATCGTGAACTGGCGGCGCACCGCGTCGAGAAATTCTTCTTTTGAAAGACCGTTGAGATCTTTCACGGTGCGGTTGTACGCGAGTATCTGGAGTTGCGAATCCGGAAAGATCACCGTGATGAAGTAGTTATAGTCTTCCTGGCCGGTGTGGCTGAAGCTCTGGTTTCGCATTTCAGCGCGGGCACGGCTGGCGCTTGCGGCGCGATGATGGCCGTCTGCGATGTAGAGCAGTGGAACGGAAGTGAAACTGTTGACGATGTTGTCAGTTTCGGAGACACGCCAGATCGTGTGACGAACGCCGTCTTCGGCAGTGACGTCGTACAGCGGCTCTGCGCCGAGCGCGGCTGCTACTTGTTCGTCGATCTCGGGACGTTGGCGATAAGTCAGGAACACTGGACCAGTTTGGGAGCGCAACATGAGCATGTGGCGCGTGCGATCGTCTTCTTTGTCGCGGCGCGTGCGCTCGTGTTTGCGGATCGTGCCGTTGTCGTATTCGTCGATCGACGCGCAGGCGACGATGCCGATCTGTTGATGGTCGCCCATGATCAGGCGGTACAGGTACAGACTCGGCTCTGTTTCTTTTTCCAGCGGACAACCGGCGATGAGTTTTTCAAAGTTCTCGACGGCCTTGCGATATACCGTGTCGCTATAAATATCGGTGTCTGGAGGCAGATCGATCTCCGGACGCGAGACGTGGAGGAAACTCAGTTCGTTTCCCTCGGCCAGCGCGCGTGCTTCTTCGGTGTTGACGACGTCATACGGCACACTGGCAACAGCTTGAGCGCGTTCTGCTGGTGGACGCAATGCGCGAAAAGGACGAATAACCGCCACAGACCCTCCTCATTTTTCATTGCTTATTGGACGTTTGTCATTGGTCATTTAGGACAAACTCTCAACATGGAGCACAAATGACAAATGATAAACGTCAAATGATATATGACCAACGACTTTTTGGAAGACTATCCGTTTAGATGTGAAAACTCAAATGAGCTAGAATCCAGCTTGTTTCGCTCTCATGCTCGATCGATTGAGAAAAAGCTGTGTGTTTGGGATTCGCGCGGCGCGCAAGTTGGTGTTGCATCCGGGCGAGGCGTTGTTGTTGTGCCGGATGGCGTGGTGGGTGGTCGTGTTGTCGATTGCCGCGCGGCGTTATCCGTTGCCGCGCGCGCTCGCGATCGTCGCCGGCCCACCGGACCAGCAGCCCGTGACTGTCGATCCCGAACGACAGGAAAAGCTCGCGCGTGCGATCGATCTTTTATTGTCGGCGGACGTGTGGGTGTTCAGGCCGATCTGTTGGAAACGCGCGGCGGTGTTGCATCGCTATCTCAAACAAACGCGGATTGTTTTTGGAGTGCGAAACGACCTTACGGGGACAGCCGGAGATGTGACAGGCCATGCGTGGCTCGAATTTGAAGGAGAGCCAATCCTCGAAAAGACCCCACCTGAGTACGTAACGACCTACAAATTCCCTTCGAATGAGCGGTTCGATCCGCAACTCGCTACTATCCCACTCGAATAGCGCCAACGGCCCCAGCTCCACTCGAACAGCGCCAACTCCGCTCGATAGCGCCAACGGCGCAGTTCCACTCGAATAGCGCCAACGGCGCGGTAGATGGTAGCCAGGGGCAAGTGCGAGCGAAGCGAGGACGACGCCCCTGGAAAGCAGAAAAATAGTAGTTGAGCACTGAAAGTGCGACAGACCGCATCCGACATTTCTGTCGCACTTCCAGTGCTCCTCGCCTGTTCCTAAAACAAACCAGGGGCGAGCGCTTCGCGCATCGCCCCTGGCTACCTTGTTACGCGCCTCCGGCGCTGACTGGGATCCGTGTTACTTGGACTCCTTGTACGCGCCGTTGGCGCTAGGGATCTTCGTGTTACGCGGACTCCCTTTACCCTAACTACGGCAGTGCCTCGACGTTCAGGAAGAAGCGGAACGCTCCGGTCTGCTGAACACCGAGCAGGAACCGGACGTTGACTGATGCACCGGGCGCGAGTGGCGTACCCAGTGAAATCACTCCTGCCGACTGCGACGTGTTGAACCCGCCACCGTTTGGTTGTGACGGCGGTTGTTCGAGCGTTGTTCCGTCGATCGTTACCGAACACGGCGCGGGATTTGGCGAACAAGTTCCCGCATCGTTGATACCCGCAACCACCACGGCCGTCGACGTGCGCGAACGCAAATCGGCAAAACCAGACGGCGCCGGGAACGTGTTGACGTCGATAATCCTGAAACGCAGTCTCGTAATCGGACTACCGGTGTTATTGACTACGCGACGTCGAATATCGAGCGTGCCAAACGTCGAGTTGTTCGGCGGGTCAGACGTAAGATCGCGCACCCGATTCGGCGGTAAAGAAGCAGCCTGCGACGAATCGACAATCAGAACAGCCGTACTGGCGTTCCGCTCGATGGGCGACAACAGGTTCTCCGGTCCAGGCGCGCCAAGGCGCTGACCCGCACCGGCAGACGTGCCGTTTGTATCGACGAAAACGAAATCCGCCGCGTTGTTGTCCGTGTCCTTCGGCAATCCGCCGCCTCCGGCCGTGCAGCCGATAGCGGAACCAAACACCGGCGTGTTACCGGGACAGTTACTGCGGTAGAACGAGTAGTCGATCGAGAACGGCGTCAGCGCCGCATATCCCGTGCCTTCCTTGTAAAGCGTATTTGCTTCGGAAGTCGAACCAACCGCATCGATCCGCACACCCACGGCAAAATTCGCCGGGTTGTTGGTCGAGAACAATGCGATACCCGCGTTATCCGGAATGTCAGTCGCGTAAGTGACATCACCGGTGGCCGTCGAACCATTGCCGGCTGGATAAGACGACAACGAATAAGCGACGGAGTTCGTGCCGAGATAATGCCCCTTCGCGGGAATCACCGTTCCATTCGGAATCGTGAAACGCACGACGCCGTCTGACGCCGCCAGTCCGTATCCCCCTGAGCCATCGGACGACTCGACGGTGTGCGGTGTGCTGCCGGGATTATAGATTTCTACAAACTCGTCGTTCGCGCCGCTTGGACCACGCAGCCGAAACTCGCTGATCAACAAACCACCGGCGCCGGCAGGCGCGTTGATCCTGGCCCACCACGTTCCCCAACGCGAGTCATTCGAACCGGTGCCGGTTGCGCCAACGCGAAGCCGCGCGTACTCCTGCAATGTCCAAAGGTCGGCGTCGTTCACTGGGTCGACCATGGTGTGACTGTAATCACCCCAACGATTCCTCGTGCCGCTGAAAGTTTTTTGGTAATAGTCTTCGCCTTCTTTGTAGATAAGCGGATCGCGCAACGTGCCTGCGGGATCGCTGCCGAGGCGCACGGCGTAACCAGCGTCAGCGTAATCGTCCGATTCCCATTCTGAGAACCCCAGCAACATGTCGTTGTTCTTGTTAACGCTGAGGCTCGGATAGGAGTAGTGCTTACCACCGTTGATGCGCGTTGCCGTCGCATCTTCCAATCGACCGCCGTCAGAAAATGTGCCGTCAGAGTTCAAAACGGTCCATTGCGCGACGAACCTGGAATTGTTGGTTATTCCGCCCGTGGGCAAAGCGATCGTCTGCGGGTAGTAAATCTTGCCGTTGCGAAAGACCACGTTAGACCGAATGAAGGCGTCGCCCACGTCACCCTGTCGAATCGTGACCGGACAAACTTGCGTTGGAACACCAACACCGGGCACGCACTGTTGCGGTAATACGTCGCCGCCCGGCTGGGTCCAACCGCCACCGGGACGAGTGCGATTAGCCGGATCGACGGTGAACGTTGGCGCTGCCGGAGTTCCCGTGATGCGATGAAGCCTATAGGTCGCACCGGCGCTGCCGATATGCGTCGGCAGGAACATCGTCTCTTCCGTCGGCGAGAAAATGGTCGCCGGGTGCATACAGAAGCCACCGATGGCCGCCGTCGCGCCGCTGAAAATCGTCGCCGTAGCGGTGCCGCCGCGGAGCGCGGGATAGTCCAAAACCAGCGCGCGTCCATCAGTGAAGGCGAGCGTGTTGATCGTGAACTGGTTCCACGTAACTACCATCCAGTTCTTGTTGAAACCGAGCATCGGAAAGTCGGCCCAACCACCCGCGGCATTGCAGCCCGGTGAACCGGGGGCGCAACCGACGATGAACCGAAACAGGTTATAGGTGCCCTGCGGATCTGCCGAGGTGGAGACGCCAACTAACACCGACGAGTTAGCTGTCTGCGCGTTCGAAACCGCCGCGACGACCCAGCGATTGTTGTACGGATCGAATTGAATCCGCGGGTCGAAAGCGCCGCTCGCGCCGGTGGAAGCCCAGAACGACGTCAGGCTGACGAGCGAAAGCTGCGCGCCTGTGGCTTTGTCCTGGATCACCATGTTGTTGTTGAGCATGGTGACGACTTTGTCGAGACCGACAGCGCCGGTGGTGTCAGGCGGAATCGTGAAAGTTCCTGATGGGCCACCGCCAACCGCTTCGTCGACAGCGCCTTGAAAGTTTTGCGCCGGCGAAGGTGATGCGATGTTGAGTCCGCCTTCGTCGACTGTTGACTGTTTGGCAGGAGCTTCATCCTCGGGCGCCGCTGGTGTTTCGATTTCGCCGATCGAACCAGGCACGGGCATCGCTTGAAAGCCGCCCGTCGGCGCGAGTGTAATGCCCAGTTTTTTACCAGGCTTTGACGCAGCGAGCGCACGCACATTCACTGTCGACATGATCGGCGCCATTGCCGGTTGAGCTTGCACCTGAGCCGGCGCATCCGGACTCTGTTGCACTTGCGCCGTCAAAGGAGTTCGTTTCGCACGGACAGGCGCTGATGGCGAGACGCTCGGCTGATCGACAACGGTCTGCGGTTGGTTCATAACCGGCAGCATTCCCGGCAGGACCATCGGAGCGCGCGCCTGCTCACGTTTCGCTTTCTTCGTGCGTTTCTTGTTAGTGGTTTTTGCTTTTTCCTGGGCTGCGACGGTTTGGACCGCGCCGTTAAGCAGCACTGTTTGGGTCAACAGTGCCAGGCACACGGACACAAAGCCGATGCGTCGCACGAATAGTCTTGTGGATTGGGAAAGTTCGGGGAAGATCATTTACGCTCCTTAACATTTTGTCCGCCCGTATCGACTAGCTCTGAACTAGACACAAAACGCGTGCATCGGTTGCTAATGACGGGCGCACGTTCATCACTGCAAACTGCACATTGAGGCTGAGTACTATCGCTATACGTTTGAGGAGGCCCATGGCCGGGTAATACAACAACCCCTGGCTCTATTACGGTCGATCTGTATGGAACAAAAAAACTGCCGGATCGGGCCGCTATAATACTAGCGGTCCGCGTAGATTGACAATACTTTGCGGTACGGAGACGGACTGCGAATTTACTTCGCAAACGGTGAGCTGAGCGCGGCGCCTTTGGTGCACTTACCGGTCCTCAGATTAACAGCGCCGAGCATGATTGGCGCGCCGCCTTCGCCCTCTTCTTCTTCCTTCGCGAGAGCGTCGATTCCCGCGGTCTCGGCCTTTTGCTTATTGCGCTCTTCTCGTTCCCGCTCCCGCTCCTTTTCGCGCTCGCTCTTGCTCTTTTCAGCGGGCACTCGTGCCGCCGCAACCAGAAGCAACTCGGCGCGGCCGTCAACCGGTCCATAAGTCACCGAAGGCGTCTCATATGGTCCAATGCACGACCTCATGATCCTGAGGGCGCGGGCGCGCGTCACCGTGCGGCTAATCTCCGACGTCTGGCCTAGCGCTTTGCCGACGCTATGAAGGTCGATCTGCTTGCCGCCTTGAGTGGAATAGCCGATGGCGTCGGTTACGACCGTCTGATGTTCGTTCACTGAAAACTGCCACATCACGCGACGGTCCGAAGGTTTGTCGACGACGCTCAGCAGCTTGAAATGCGTGTTGAAGTAAGACTCGGAAATGCCGGTTGCCAGAATCGCTTGTTTCGAGCCTTCGACGAGGGCGGCTTCAGACTTGGTCAACGTGGATTGCCCAAGGGCAAACAGGGATGCGGCAAGTAAACAGGTCAGCAGGAGGGTTCTTTGAAAGATAATCACGGGTCTAATTTTGAAAACGAAAAAAGGGAGAGGCGAGTCTACAACCTCTCCCTTTTTATTTCCAGTTGCAGTTTAAGTTGTTACGGCAACGCCTCGACGTTGAGGAAAAACTTAAAGCTGCCGGTTTGCTGAATGCCGAGCAGGAAACGCACGTCGATGCTGGCGCCATTTGCGAGTGGCGTCGCCAGCGTGACTGTTCCAGCCGACATCGACGAGTTGAATCCACCACCATTTGGCTGTGACGGCGGTTGCTCGAGCGTCGTTCCATTAACGGTTACGTTGCTCGTGCCGCTGCCGCACGGCGGACGGTCGACGGTGACGACAACCGCGGTCGAAGTGCGTGGCCGCAGGTCGGCGATACCGCTTGGCGCCGGGAAGGTGGTGACGTCGATCACACGGAAACGCAGGCGCGTGACGTTGCCGCCTGTGTTGTTTTGGACCGATCGTCGAATGTCCAACGTTCCGAACGTGGAGTTGTTCGCCGGATCCGACGTGAAATCACGAACGCGATTCGGCGGCGAAGCTCCGGAGACGCACGGATCGAGGAAGTTCGCTGCTACCGAAGCGTTGCGCTCGATTGGCGAGCTCAGGTTCTCCGGTCCGGGTGCGCCAAGACGCTGGCCAGCGCCGGCCGACGTACCGTTGGTGTCGACGAAGACGAAGTCAGTCGCGTTGTTGTTGTTGTCCTGGACGAGACCGCCCGAAGGGCAAACCCCGAACGTGGTGATCGAGCCGTTTTTTCCGCAGTTGTCGCGATAGAACGAGTAGTCGATCGAGAACGGCGTCAACGCTGAATAGCCGGTGCCTTCTTTGTAAAGCGTGTTTGCTTCGGAAGTTGAGCCAACGGCGTCGAACCTGTTGGCGAGCGTGAAATCAGCGGCAATGCTGGTATTGAAAATCGCGATACCGGCATTGTCGGGAATGTCTGTCGTGTAGGTCCCATCGCCGGTGGCAGTCGTGCCATTACCGGCAGGATAGGAAGCGAGGCTGTAGCCAACGCTGTTTACGCAAAGCCAGTGTCCCTTGTTAGGGATGACCGTTCCATTGAGAATGACGCAACGAGCCACGCCGTTGGAAGCGGCGATGGCATAACCGGTACCGCCACCGGCGACAGTGTGATCGGTGCCAGTACCGTTAAAGATTTCGATAAATTCGTCGTTCGCGCCGTTTGGTCCACGAACACGGAATTCGGAGATGACCAAACTTGTGGCGGCGACATTTGTCGGCGGATCCTCAGACGGAAGGATCTGCAAGCTTGGCCCGGTTCTGGTTGAACGAACCGCGCGTCGTGCCGGCACGGCCGGCGTCGCAGGCGTAATATCCATGTTGCCGGCGACGTTGTCGATCACGGTGACGGGCATCGTGGCTGGCTGGCCAGTCGACGCCTGCGGGTTGTACGTCCCCAGAACTACAATGCTGGTGGCGCTTGCTTTCTTTTTCTTTTTCTTCTTAGTGGTTTTGGAAGGTGATGTCTTCGTGCTTTCAGGATTACCTGCGGCTGGTTCCGTGGTTTGCATTGCAACGCCGGCGAAGGCGACTTGCGAAATTGCTAGTACCACAACGACCAAGCCAGGGAAGACAACGGAAACCCGAAACGATTTGTACATGCTTGTTTTCTCCTTGTTGGTGGGCCCACGATCTTCAGTGCGGCGAAAAAAACCGTAGCACGCTTTTTTACACGCAGTCAATGAAATTTACAGTCACGGACCGACACAGTTTTGCAATGTTTATTGCATATCTCGCCTTATTTCAATCACTTACCGAGGCGTTCTGCGGCGGCGGGGTGTGGCGTTGGACCACATGGTCCCAGTTTATGAAGATCAGATAGAGCGCAAGTTGGTGAGGGAAAAAGATGTTCATGAAGAACAGCGTTGCGAGGTGAAACACCACACCCACGCCCAGAATTAACCACCGCGTCCGCTTCCAGAAAATGGCTAAGGGAAACAGCAGCTCCCAAACGAGCACGAGCCCGACTGCCAACGGCAGGTACGACCGCACCTGTGGCAGCCAGAAGGCGAGCCGGAAATGCGTGTCGTGGAGATTGTCGAGGGAATGAAGAATCGAGAGCGAAGGCAGATTGTCGGCGCTGAGGTAGTTGAAACCAGCGACGCGCAGCTTGATCAACGCCGAGCTGAAATAGACCCACGCCATCAGCAACTGGGTTAACAGAATGGGATACGCATAGACCCATAGCGGCCGCGCTTGTCTTTGCGTCTTTGCGCCTTTGCGGGAGATGAGTTCCCGCAAAGGCGCAAAGGCGCTAAGAAAAGAAGTTGTTCTTCTCAACCAGGCGTCTATAGAGAACGCGTCGCCGCAGGGCGTGAAGGCGAGCACTGCGAGACAGTACACGCCGAGCATCTCGTCGTGATTGAAGTGTCCGAAGCTGCGCAGCAGTCCCTGGTAAAAGACCACGAGCAAAAGCGAAGTCTTCGTCGAGACGGAAGTGAGCAGGCCAGCGGCGCCGGCCAACAGCGACAGGACCATCGCTATTTGCAGAACCGTTATTCCGGTTGGCGTCAGCAGTTGATCGTAAAAACTCCACGGCAGGAGTTTCATCGCGCCCGTGGGCCGCAGGATCGTCGCCGGCAGTGCGCCGAGAGCAGAAAAAGAAGTGACTAGAACTGAGATCAGAAACGTGCCGTGAACGATCGCGCGCACGACGCCGAGAGCAAACGCACTCGCGGGAACGACGCGGTTTATAAATCCTTGCGCCACGACTCTATGAAGTTTTGGTAGTTGGAATAATTGCCGCCTTCCCAGCGATAGCGATCGAGACGAATCGCTTTAAGCCGCTGCGGCGACGACTCCGGCAGCCGTTTGTTGTAAAGACGGCCCCAGGTTTCGAGTAGATCCGGAATGCGTGCTCCGGCCGGAAGATTGTCGACGGCGCCCACCTGGCGGATCAGTTCGGCGTTGGCAGGATGAATTGACGTAAGCTTGAAACTCTGGTTGGCGATCGTCGCATTCACCATGGTCCAGGTGCGGCTGTACAAAGCGTTCGTCAGCTTGATTGGCGCGACGTCGATCGTCTCACCGGAAACTGTCTCGCCGCGCAGGATGCAATAGGTGTGACCGCGTTCGAGATCGCCGCCAGCCATCATCACGTTCCAGGCCGCAATCGGATAGAGATTTCGCACGAACAGAAACGCCCAGATCAGCGGCACGAAGATCGCGACGGTGAGGATGGCGTACTTCGCGAACAAGGCGCGTTCACTCGACGCCGAGAAGTTTGTAAGTCTGGAAACTATCAAGGATTCGTTCCACGCTGATTGTGGCTCTATCCAACGCGACTTCGTAGTTGTCCGTGATGTCGTTGGCGATTTGGCCCACGGTCTTGCCTTGTTCGAGGCCTTTCCAGACGATCATCGCGGTCTCGTTTAGTTGAAAGTATTTTTTGGTGTTCAGATCTACGAGGATTCCCTCGCCGCCGTCAAAATCTGTGACCACCACGTGTTTGCCTGGCGTCAGGTTAGTAGTTGAGTTCATGACCGGTATTTCGACTTCCTTCCAGAAGATGATAGGGCTGCATGGCCCATCGCTCCGCCATTTCGCGCACGAGATCGGATGCGACTCTCTGTTTTGCGTCTGTGTCGGGACTGAATTCGCGAGTGCCTGAAGCTTCTTTTGAATAGATCCGGCTGCCGCTCGCGATTCTCTCCAATTCCTTGCTCGAAACCTGGATCTCGAAAAAACTCAAAATGCTGGTTAATGCAGGTACTGACAGTTGGTTGTAATTAAGCAACATGCTGTTGCCGTTCGCAAGAGGGTGCGCACTCGCCGCGGTCGAATAGAAGCTGCCGATGCTGCGCGCACAGCGCTCTTCGAGGGACATTTCAGCAACGCCGGCGGGAGAAGTGCCGGTGATGTGGGCCAGAATTCGATGGTCTTCGTCGATCAGCCACGCGGGAACGGTGCGCATGTTCGAGACGATTGTCTCGACCGGATCGCGATAGAGAAAGATCCAGGGAACGGTGGGCCAGATGCGTTTGATCCGTTCGAACTGAGAAATACTGCAACAGGAAAACTTAACGAAAAGCCGGCGTTCGCTGCCGGTCCGGCGTTGGGCCAGGGCGTTGACTGCCGCGCGCAGAAAAACGGAATACAGCGATTCTTTAACCGGATCGTTCGCGTCGGTGATGAAACGCGCGACTAGTTTGTCGATCGCATTCGCTTCCGAAAGGACGATTGTGTCGTCCAGCGAGCGGCACGCGTTCGCGAGCAGCGTCGAACCGCAACGCGACGAGTGAAAGATGAAGCCCGTTGGCGCGACGCTCTCGATCGATTTTTCCAGTTGCAGGAGTGCGTCAAACCCGGTGAATCGCTCTTCACGATCCGGATGATCCGCGCGCACGCGATCGACAGTTTGCTGAAAAAACGGCTCCGTGAAAGTCATGTCGCCGAGGTTCATCCACAGCAAACCAGGATGACCGTCGACCACCACCGCATCGACCGGCATCCACCCTTGATCAATTATTTCGTCCACGGATCGATACTAATTCAGGTTGGGCTTCAAGTTGGGCTTCAGGTTGGGCGGCAGAATGCCACGGGACCTTGCCGAAACTTTGCAGGCAAAACAGGCATGGCGAGCCGGTGTAGAGATCTGGTGTGACTCCCTGCGCGCGCAACGCGGCGAGCGCGTCCTTCCGCTTTTGCAGTTGCCACGCAGCCAGTTCCTTGAGCTTTTCGAATGCCGAAGCAAACGACTCCACGTTCAGATCGGCGACGACGTCAGTCTCCTCTGCCGCGCCGCGAAATCCGGAAAGATTGCAACAGAGCGAAAGCCGGCCACGATAGTCGACGTTCATACTCGTGCCGGCCAAAGGCGAACACGGCGGACGATCCTCGTCGATGTTGTAGTAACCGACGTCGATGCCGATGTTCATCTTGAAGATGCGCGCGAGCAACGCGATCTCCTGCTCGACGATACGCCGCTCCTGGAGATTCAGCGCGGATTCGTCGGCCACGGACGTCGACGTTGGCATGACGTGCACGAAATTGAGCGCGGCGGCGCCCATGCGCGCGGCGAAGATCGCGATCTGTTCGAGTTGGTCCACCAGGTCGCGCCGGACCGTGATCTTGACCGCAAACGGCAATTGCGACATGTAACAACGCGAAAACGCGCGAATCAAACGGTCGAAAGATCCCTTGCCGCGCCAGCGATCGTGTGTCTCGCGCGTGATGCCGTCGAGACTGAAAGCCACGTGCGAGATCGAATCGCGATGGGCCGCGAGCGCGGGCCAGATGCGTTCGAAGTGCCAGCCATTGGTTACAAAATTGGTCGTTAAACCCGCTGAAGCGACAGTTTCCAACGCCGCCGCAAACTGCGGATGAAGCGTTGGTTCGCCGCCGGTGAAGTTGATCTTTTTTATCTTCGCCACTTCGCGGGCTTCGCCGATAACCCGGCGCAGCAACTCCAGCGGGAAAAACTCGGCGCGCGAGCTGTAGAGATTGTCTTCGGCGCGAAAGCAATAGCTGCAATGCAGGTTGCAGATGTTGGCGAGTTCCACGCTAAGCCGCTGCGGGCCGTAGTCGTCGCTGAACGTGGCGTCGGTCTGCATTAGTTTCGTGCGAGATGTGGAATCAACAAGCCGGCGGCGCGGGCGGGATCGAGTAGATCCGAGCCTGCCGCCAGATCGAATGCCGTAACCTGACGCGCGAGGCGCGAAAGCAGTTCGAGATTTGCGGCGGCGACGGCTGTGTCATAGGTGGCCCATGGACACGCGCGAATCAATCGAGTCATCGTTTCCGTTTGCGGTAACCGGCTAAGCTGCGTTTCTTCTTCGCCGCTGAGCCTCGTAAAAAGCACCCAACGGGGCGTTATCTGTGGCGTGCGCGTAGATGAAAAGACACCCGCGGGCTCGAAAACGTTCCGAAATCCGTGGTTACCGGCAGGCGCCATTTCTCTCAAAGCAAAGAAACTACGAAATCCACGCGCCTCAACCTTGTCCTCGTGCAAACTCAACAACACTTCGTCATCCGAGAGATACGACCAGCCCGCCTGCGCCAGGTTGAATGTCAACGTCGACTTGCCACTGCCCGATGAGCCAACAATCAGAACGCCGTTGCCGCTTTCGGGCTCGACCACCGCAGCACTATGAAGATCGAAGATATTAAACCGCCGGAGCGCGGCGCAAACCGCGAAAGATGTTACGTGCGCCAGTTCCGCGTCTGCGGTCTCCGGCGCTTCGCGGACCCAAACGTCAATTTGCACCGGTCCGCCCGGCGCCGGCCCGCTTTGCCGGAGGCGCATCAACGAGTTCTCAAACTGCAAGTAATAACTATCGGCGGCGGCGTAGCATCGTCCGCCATCAGCAATTTCAAACTGGTTCACAGTGTGAGGAATTTCCGGCGCCGGACTGCCATTAAAAAACCTGATCTCGATTTCGGCTTCACGATCGGGCGAGGAAACCGGCGTGAGTTGCCAACCGGCAAACAGTCCCTCGAGCAGTCGCGCTAAACGAAGATCGGTAGTCTCAACAAATAGAAACCGACCGGCGACCGTGTAAAAACATCGGGACGCCGGTCGGTCAAAGACCTGAATAACTTCCATGCAACCGGTATTGCTGTTGTTTTAGTTCGTCGCGCCGCTCGTTGCAGCCTGAAAGAATGTGGTTGCTTCCAGCACGTCTACAGGAACGGAAATCGCCGGTTCGACGAACGGTTTACGATCGTTGATCTCCACGATCCCTTTATCATTGATACCAGCGTTTTCTTCGTTGAATTTCTCGTTTTGCATAGCCAGGTTAGCCGCCTCCTCGAGTCAGTTGGTGATTAATATATGTTCTTGCTCGACCGCATGGCAACCAAAAAGTCGGACCATGCGAACATTTAGTGCTCCGTAATTCTCGACACCCTATTGAGTTTGTCTTGGTGGCTGAGTCAAAATCAGCCGCAGAGCCCGTCGTTCTGACCGGGTCAAATCAGCTCGGAGAAACATTTTAATGTTCGGCGCGAGCTGTCGAAGTGCATCCTCTATAGGGAGCTTTGAGATATTGGCATCAACTACTTCCATCCGTTCGTCCTGGATATCGACCGGAATACCGAGCGTTTCGCCAATTTTGAGCATGATCAGCGAAAGCGATTGCTTTTTGGCCTTCACACTCAAGGCGTAGTTTTCATAGGTTACCTTGAGCGGCTCTTCTTCCTTCTTTTCCTTGTCGTCGCCCTCGGTAACTACTCCGTCTTCGGTATTGCCTTCAATCAATATGGACTGCGTCGAGCCGTGGACCACGGCTGTCAAGGGGGGTTCACCCTGGTTCACATCGTAGAGAAAGATCCCCAACACCTTCGGCGGTTCCGGGGAACCGGCGTCGATTTCGTAGTCGACATAGACGGTCGGGGAGAGTAACTGGAGCGCTGGTTCGAGTGTCAGTTCGCTGAACTCGATCGAAAGCGGATCCTTTTGTCGTTCTGTTCCGAGGAAAATGGGTGCGTTAATTTTCTTGGAAAGTTCCTGCGCCACGTCCGCCGCGTTTGCCTTTTCGGCTTTCAACGAAATGTTCAGGATGGGACGTGTTTTGACTTTTAATGTGTATGGAGCTTTGGCGCCCGGCTTGTCGGTTTGCGCCTTTGGGTCCTTTTCTGCCGGTTTCTTATCGACTTGTTCAGCGGGCTTTTTTTCCGCCTGGGCAGGGGCAGGCTGTTGCGACAGACCTGTCACCATGCATACGAGTATCGCCAACACAACCAGCGCACTTTTTGTAAATCTAGAAGACGGCATGACTGACCTCAGGACCGAATGTCGTGGAAAACTAGCACGTGCAAACAAATACGTCAAATTTTGATTAACAAAATCTGGTTATCCGTGGTTCCGAAAGAGCAAGCGGAAGGGACGCATCAGATAGTAGCCAAAACTCAAGCCCGACGGAAGGGAATGCTGGCCGAGGTCGCCGTCTGTGGGCCGCAGCATATGGACCAGGTAGCGAGCGCGGGCGCTGAGACTTTTGCGGACGCCGAGGTTGTACTTGAAAATCTCACGCGAAGTTGCGGGCACGTGCTCGGGTCCGTTGAAGAGATTTGCGACGACGTTTGCCGCGAGTTGTTCGAGACGTTTGTCGGCTTCGCAGCGGCGTTTTGCCTCATCGGGCAACTTCGTTTCGAGCAGTTGTTCCGCGAGATAGAGACCGAGCAGGAACATTCTCTCGCTGTCTGCTTTCGCCGCGCGATCCAACAAGGCGGGCCAATTCAATTCGCGCCGCGAGATTAACTCCGCGACGTCGCAGATCCAGCCGAGTCGTTCCCACAGGTGACGCGATCCGTGTACGCACAAGGAGAAGAGCAGATCGTCAGCCGAGAATGTTTTGACTGTAGTTCCGTTTAACTCAAAAGGAACGAGGTTGGACCACAGCGCGTCGCCCTGGACCGTCGACGCGAAGAGATGTGGCGCGACTTCCCAGTGCAGCTCGACGATCAACTGTCGCTTGTCTTTCGTGAACTGAAGATTGTGCTGAGTGCGAAGCAGAAATTCCTGTTGCGCGTTCGTTAGCGGCTTCGAGAGTGTGTAGTTGTCCGCGAGCAGCAGGTCGCGCGCGCGCAGCACGTCTTGTCGTTTGACGATCACGTCGAGATCGACGAAGCGGCGCAACGCGAGATCGTCGTAAGCGATTAGCGACAGCAACGGACCTTTGTAAAGTATCGCTTCGATGCCGGCAGCGCCGAACAATTTCACCACGCGGCAGAGTTCCGCGGTCAGCACGAGATTGCGCGCGGAGTTTTCCAGGTAATGTCTTTTAAATTGTTGAAGCTGCTCAGGCGAGACGTGATGCTTTAGTTGCTGGTAGACCAACGGCACGACTGCATGGCGTCGAGCCAGCAGAAAAAAATAATTCCAATCAATTTGTGTTTCAGTAAGCGATCGAATACGTTCGGGCGAGGCCTTCGTTCGTGCGCAATTCAGTAATAATTCAGCGACGGGACTATTCATTAACCTTCAAAACCGCTAAAAACGCCTCCTGTGGGATCTCCACGCGCCCGACTTTCTTCATTCGCTTCTTGCCTTCTTTCTGTTTCTCCAACAGCTTTCGTTTGCGCGTGATGTCGCCGCCGTAGCACTTGGCGATAACGTTTTTGCCCAACGCTTTGACCGTCTCGCGAGCGATGACTTTGTTACCGATCGCCGCCTGAATCGGCACTTCAAACAGTTGCCGCGGAATCAACTGTTTCATCTTTTCCGCGAGCGCGCGTCCCTTCGGTTGCGCCGTGCTGCGGTGCAAGATCAACGAAAGCGCATCGACCGGCTCGCCGGCCACGAGCACGTCGAGCTTCACGAGATCGCTTTCCCAGTATCCCGACAAGTTGTAATCGAGCGACGCATAACCGCGCGAGACTGACTTCAAACGATCGTAAAAATCGAGCACGATCTCGTTGAGCGGCAATTCGTAAGTCAACATCACGCGGTTTGACGTGATGTACTCAAATCCCTTCTGCATCCCGCGTTTCTCTTCGAGCAACGGCAGGATGCCGCCGAGATGTTCGTCGGGCGTCAGAATGACGGCGCGAATAACCGGCTCTTCGATCTTCGCGATGCGTCCGGGATCGGGCATCTTCGCTGGTGAATCGATCTCGGTGACTTCGCCGTCGGTGGTCGTCACGGTGTAGCGCACGCCGGGCGCGGTGGTGATCAGATCGAGGTTAAATTCGCGCTCCAAACGTTCCTGCACGATCTCCATGTGCAGCAGTCCGAGAAAACCACAACGAAAACCAAACCCGAGCGCCGTGGACGATTCCGGTTCGTAAAAGAACGACGCATCGTTCAAACGCAACTTGTCGAGCGCGTCGCGAAGCTCTTCGTACTGCACGGTGTCGATTGGATACAAGCCGGCAAAAACCATCGGCTTGATTTCCTGATAACCCGGAAACGGTTGTTTGGTCGGACGTGCTGCTTCGGTGATCGTGTCGCCGATCTGCACGTCGGCTACAGCTTTGATCGACGCGGTCAGAAAACCGACTTCGCCGACGCTCAGTTCCGAGATCGGTGTTGGCGTCGGACGATTCACGCCGAGTGTTTCGACCTGGTAGTCACGGCCGACGTTGAAGAACCGGATCTTCATTCCCGGGCGAATCGTGCCGTCGATCACGCGGAAGAGCACGATGACGCCGCGATAGGAGTCGTACCACGAATCGAAAATCAGCGCTTTGAGCGGCGCGGTCGGATCGCCTTTCGGGGGCGGCACGTCGCGCACGATCGCTTCGAGCACCTCGTGGACGCCTTCGCCGGTCTTGGCGCTGGTGAGGATTGCGTTGTGAGTTTCCAGCCCGATGAAGTGTTCGATTTGTTCGATGGCCTTTTCCGGTTCGGCGCCGGGAAGGTCGATCTTGTTGATGACGGGGATCAGTTCGAGGTTGTTGTCGATCGCCAGATACGTGTTCGCAAGCGTTTGTGCTTCAACACCTTGCGAGGCATCGACGATCAGCAACGCGCCTTCGCAGGCGGACAGCGAGCGCGACACTTCGTACGAGAAATCGACGTGACCGGGCGTGTCGATCAGGTTCAGGACATACGACTTGCCGTCATTCGCTTTGTAGTCGAGTCGAACCGCGTGCGCCTTGATCGTGATGCCGCGCTCGCGTTCGAGATCCATATTGTCGAGCACCTGGTTTTCCATCTCGCGTTCGGACAACGCGCCAGTGAACTCGAGCAATCGATCGGCGAGCGTCGACTTGCCGTGATCGATGTGAGCGATGATCGAGAAGTTACGAATGCGGGATGGATCCATACAGAAACACAGATGCCTTTAGTTAGGGAGATGTTCGTTGATGTACGCGCGGCCTTTTGCGGCCGAGTCCATTGTCCCGACCCACTGATAGTTTCGGATCGCCCAGGCGACGTGCTCGGCGGCAAACGCCGTGAACTTGTCACCCTGGGAGAAGTCCTCTTCCAAAATTCCGATTTTCACCCAAACGCGCCGCTGCAACTCGAAATCGGCAGTGATGGCCGCAGCCTGGTAGAGTTTGTGCTTATCGTCATCCGAAAGCGAACTGGAGCTGGAGTTTGAATTTGACGACGAATTGGTCGAATCGTCGTTGCTGTTCGTGTTGGTGTTCAGGTTTGTGTTGCGATTGGAGTTGAAGTTGTAATTAGCGTAATAGCGATCCCGGGTCGATCGCATTGTGTAGAAGTAGATCAACCCGCCGGCGATCGCGAGGACGATCAATCCCAAACATCCGCCGCCGCCGCAACCGAGTGCGATCTTCTGATTACGAGTCATTGTTTTGTCTCACTTCAGATGGACTGGAAAAGCAACGAACTAATTTCAGATACGAGTTTTCATCCAGGCGACGCATTCTGCCAACTGGCTGTGCATCGTGGCTGCGTCAGCATGATGAATCTCGCCGTGTCCCGGCAACACCCACTCGAATTCATAATCGAGAAGTTTAGCCATCGAGCGGATCTGTTCGGTCCACGAGTACCAGCAGGCGTTGCGAAAGGCCGTTAGCCTGCGGCGGCTGACGTGACCGGCGAGGTGATCGCCGGTGAACAGAAACTTGTTTTGATAAAGAAAAACCATGTGCCCGCGCGTGTGTCCGGGTGTTGGGATTGCGAGCAAATCGTCGTCGATTTGCACCGGATCGGCGCCGGTGATGATCTGTTCGACGCCGAATCGCGCGGCGTTGTCGTCGGCGTGCATGATGCGATCGCAGCCGAAGCGGTCGTGAAACTGTTGGTGATCGGCGACGTCGTCTTTATGTGTCAGCAGCATTCGGGTGACGCCGCCCATGGCGTCGATTCGTTTGCGCAACTGCGTCGCGAAGCGTGGTGAATCGATCAGTATGTTGCCGCCTTCCGCGGCCGGGCGCGTGATCAGGTAACTCCACGCGCCGAAACTGTTTTCGGAAGTAAAGCCGCAAAAGTAGACGTTGCCGGCCAGATGCTGCGGAAAGGCGTCGATGCCGATGTGCGCGTCGTGTTTTTCGGTCGAGCCGATGGATCCGGTCGGGCAAGCCACCAGCGCCATCATCGCTTTTTGCGTTTCGTCGCTGGATTCGGGCTGGTGATAGACGCTGCACTGGTCGCCGTGATCGCGAAAGATCGAAGGCGCGAGCTGGCTACAGGTCTCGCAGTCGATGCAGGTGGAATCTACAAAGAAATCCCCAGGCACATTCTCGGGTAAACGCTGTTGCAGGCTTGCCATAAAGGATTTCAGATCTCAGTGTTTCAAGACAAACGTAGCGTACCGCTTCGAATTGCGCAATTCTGGCTGGTTGGATTTTGAGATCTGCGATCTGCAATCTACGATCTTAAATGTCAAACTCGTTGATGAGACGGTGGAGGTATGAGCGGCTGATGCCGAGTTTTCTGGCGGCGGCGACTTTGTTGCCTTCGCTTTGGAGGGCGTTGACGATCATGCGCCGCTTCAGGGCTTCGACGGCGCCTTCGAGCGTCGATTCGTCGTCGGTTTTGGTTCCGGGAAGGACGCGCAGCATTTTTTCAGGGACGAATTCGAGCCCGAGCTGAGCATGACTGCTGAGCACCACCAGGCGTTCGATAAGATTTTCGAGTTCGCGCACGTTCCCCGGCCATTCGTACTCCTGCAACACCTCGATCAGCCCGGGATCTAATTCCGGTGTCGTCTGTCCGTGTTTCCGCGCGGCGGACCCGGCAAAGTGCGCGGCGAGGAGGGGAATGTCGTCCTGGCGTTCGCGTAACGGCGGCAACGTCAGCGGTACGACGTTCAATCGGAAAAACAGATCCTGGCGAAATCGTCCGGCTGCCACTTCCTTTTCGAGGTCGCGATTGCTTGCAGCGATCAACCTGATATCGACGGTCAACGTCTTGATCCCGCCGACGCGCTCAAACTCCCGTTCCTGCAAAACACGCAACAACTTCACCTGAACCGCCGCGCTAAGATCGCCAATCTCGTCGAGAAAAAGCGTTCCGCCATTTGCTAATTCGAAACGTCCTTTGCGCGTCTGCGTCGCCGACGTGAACGCGCCCTTTTCATGTCCAAACAACTCCGATTCGATCAACGTCTCGGGCAACGCGGCGCAACTGACCGCGACAAACGGTCCAGTCGCACGCGGGCTTTCCTGGTGAATAGCGCGCGCCAGCATCTCTTTGCCTGTCCCGTTTTCGCCGCACAACAACACTGTCGCGCTCGTGGCCGCGGCCGATCGCGCCTGTTTCAACACACGCTCCAGCGGCTGACTGCCGCCGAGCAGATGCGCAAATCCGGGTGGACGCGCCAGCTCGTCGCGCAAAAGCCGATTCTCGATCTCGAGCTGCCGCATGCGCATGGCCTGGCTGACGATGTGCAACAACTCGCCCGGATCGAGTGGCTTTTCAAAGAACCCGTATGCTCCGCGTCGCACCGCTTCGAGCGCGGCGCGTTTCGAGTCGCTGCCGGTAATCACGACGACTTGCAACGGCGGATCCAGCGCGCGAGCGACGTCGATCAGCGCCAGTCCCTCGCCGATGTCGTCGACGTGTGGCGGCAGGTGCAGATCGCTCACTACGACCTCGATCTCTTTTTCGTCGTTGATTAGCGCGCATGCTTCGTCGCGTGACGACGCCTGCAAAACACGATAGTCAGACGCGAGGGCCCAGTACAGTCCGCTGCGCACAGCGTCGTCGTCGTCGACAACAAGAACAGTACCCTTTGGCTCGGTTTGACTAGTCATCACTTTATATTCGGCTTTTCCACACCGGGAGCCCGGGAAACCGGCACGCGGCTTCACGACGCCTGGAGAAAGGTAATACGAAGGAACCAGCGTAACGGGCATGCTTATAGAAGGACTGCCGCACCCTTCTTAGTTACGCTTGTCTTTGTGAGGCCGATGGTAGCACGACGCGAAAGGTCGTACCAACGCCCTCGACGGAATGCACTTCGATCGTGCCGCCACTCGCGCGGACGATTTCGCGGCAGGTGTACAAGCCGAGACCGATGCCGGTTCTCTTGGTGGTGGCAAACGGGCGGTAGAGTCGATTCTCGATGAAGGTCTTGCTCATGCCGGGGCCGCTGTCGCCGATGGCAAACATCGGATGGCCGCTGTCGGTCTCGCCGGCTTCGATCGTGAGCGTGCCGCCGGGTTGGACCATCGCTTCGAGGGCGTTGAGCACCAGGTTCCCGGCGACTTCTTCGATGCGCGCCTCGTCGACGAGGGCATAAACATGATCCGGCAGCCGCAACTCGATCCTGTGTTTGGCGCGCATCGGCTCCGCGGTGATTGCCGTGACGCGCTTCAGCATGGGAATGATGTCGACATTAACTGGCCGCTTGTGTTCGCCGCTCAGGCTGGTCAGCGGTTTACTCAAACGAGCGACGATGGCTTTGAGTTTGTCGGTCGCGTTTGTCAGTCCCTTCATGGCGTCGACGCGAAACTGTGGGTTGTCGAAATGACGTTCCATGTTGCTGACGGTCAGCGACAAAGCTTCGATCGCGTTCTTCAAATCGTGCGTGAGCATGGCTGAGAGCCTGATGAACGATTCAAACTGCCGCGACTCGGCTTCGCGCGCGACCTGAGCGCGCAAACGTTCGGTGACGACGTTGATGTTGTCGGCGATACCGCGAGCGTCGTCGCTTGATTTGAGCAGGATGCGGCGGTCGAGTTCGCCTTGCGCGATGGCGGAAAGATCTTCGGTAACCCGCTCGATGCCTTCCGAGCGTTGTTGCATGTGACGGTTGAGAACGAACGCGGCGAGCAGTGCTGTAACAAGGGCGATCAAAAAACCCACGCCACCCCAGAGCCGCGCGCTGGAAATCAGGCCGGAGCGATTGCGAGCGACGGCAACCGAGACGTTTAAACCCGGCATTGGCGAGTAAGCGACGAGATAATTAGCGCCTGTTGCCGTGGGATAGTCGCGGAGTCCATCCTCGTTGGCGGTCATTGCGGCAGCGATGGGATTGAAGCCCGGCAGCGCTTCATTTGCCGGCCGCAGTTTGAGCCAGCGATCGGAGTGATAGACGATCTTCGACGAGCGATCGAGCACCACGACCATCGAGTTTTCAGTGTTGCCGGAACTGGCACGCGCTTCGAGACCACGCGAGGCGGTTGAAAAGATGGGTTCGAGATCGAGCACGCCGACGAGCGCGCCTGCGTTGCCGCTCCCGCTCTCATCGTGAATCGGTACTGTGTATTCGAGCGACGCTGCTGACGATGGCAGTGTGCCGGGTTTATCGACGATGCCGCTGCCTCGCGTGGTCCAGACTCGTTCGTCTGGTTGGGGAATGTTTGGCGGGCTGGAGTTTGTTTTGCTCCAGTTTTCCCATTGCGTGCTGGCGGTGCCGAACCAGAGTGGCTGGCGATTGCGATCGTAGACGGCGAGACTTTGAAAGTGACTGCGCAGATCGAGCAGCGATTTCAGGCTCGAACTCGCGCTCTGATTTTGTGTTGGCGGTGTGTTTTCCGGTTGGGCCACCGCCTGTTGGATGTTTCGCATGAGGGAGAGGCGCAGCATCGCGCTCTCCTGGTCGCGCAAGACCTCGACGACGCCCGCCGTGAACGAGTTCAGATCCTCCTGGACCACGGATTCGAGCGCCGCATTGGCCGATCGCATTCCGTTCCAATAGTTAAGTGCCGCGAGGAGCAGCAGCGGAACGGCGCACAGTACAAAATAGGTGAGAAAAGACTTGCGACGCAGAATCATTTTTTTAATGAACTAAACTCTTTTGCGCCCGAACTCGGCGAGCAGCGGCGCCAGCATCTCGATGATTCGATCGTGAGACGCGCCGTTGCTGGCGACGAGACCGTTGCGATTCTGAACGTCAGGCACGTTGTAGTTCAGTGGTTCGCCAAACAGATCCGTCATTCGCCCGCCCGCTTCGGTCAGGATCAACTGCGGCGCGCACGTGTCCCATTGTTTCGTGCGCGGCGACAGATGGATGTAAACGTCACATTGTTGCTCGATCAGCAGACCGATCTTGATTCCGACCGATCCGCGTTGCACTTCTTCGCGAAACCCAAACCGCTGCACGACCTTGTTCATGCGTGGACTGCGATGCGATCGGCTCGCTGCCAGGCGCATCTCGGACAATTCCCGCGCCTCGGAAACACGAGCTTTTTCCGGTTCAACTTGCGGCCGTTCGATCCACGTTCCCTCGCCGCGAACAGCGCGATAAAGCACGCCGCTCAAGGGCGCGTAAACGACGGCGACAATGACCTCGCCCTCTTCGGCGAGCCCGATCTGCACGGCGAAGTCGCCATTGCCGGCGATAAAACCATTCGTCCCGTCGAGCGGATCGACCAGCCACACGCGCGATTTGCCGAGACGTCGCTCCGTGTCGACCGACTCTTCCGCGAGAATGCCATCGCCGGGAAACTCGCGCTGCAATCCGGAGACGATCAACTCGTTGGCGATGCGATCGGCTTGCGTTACCGGTTCTGAATCGTCGTCCTGGTTCTTTTGTTCGACGTCCAGCGGTCCCTTGTACTGTTCGAGAATCGCGGCGCCGGCAGTTCGCGCGAGATCGACGGCGACGCGCAGTTCGTGATTAGACAATGACATCAATTAATCTCGCCGAGCGGCGTCACGCACCGTCTCCAGCGTTTCTTCTATATCAGACTTCGTAGTGCGAAAGTTAGTGATGCACGCGCGCAGCGCAAAGCGGCCGCCGATAGTGGCATTCGAGAGATAAGCGCGCCCGCTTGTTTGCACACGCCCCATGATGCGCTCGTTTAAGCGGTCGAGTTCCGCTTCTGAACGTATGACGGGGGGACGCGGGGACGCGGAGACGGGGGGATTGGGAGAGTGGGGGACGGGGAGATCATTCTCCGTGTCCCCGCGTCTCCCCGTCTCCCCGTCTCCCCATCCCCCCGTCTCCCCGTCTCCGTTCCATCCCGGCGGCACATAACGGAAACAGCAGATACTCAACTCAACCGGCGCAAGCAGTTCGAAATCATCAGCCGCGGAGACAAGCTCGCCGAGATACGCCGCGAGCGAGATGTCGTTGGTGATGGCGTCGGCGATGCGGCGGGCGCCGTAGTAGCCAAGCGTCAGCCACACTTTCAACGCCCGAAAGCGGCGCGAAAGTTCGACGCCGTAGTCCCAATAAGCAAACGCCTCGTCGTCGCTGTGACCGTGAACTTTTATGTAATCCGCGTCTTCCGTGTTGAAAGCAGCTTTCACGGCCGACGAATCGCGAAACAGCAAACAACCGGCGTCGACCGGAACGTAAAGCCACTTGTGCGGATCGAGCGAGACCGAGTCAGCCCGTTCAAGCCCGCGGAAAAGGTGTTTCTTTCGCCCGTCTAAAACACCAGGCGCGCCGTACGCGCCGTCAACGTGAAACCACAGATCGAATTCACGAGCGACCGCGGCGATCTCTTCGAGCGGATCGACGACGCCGGTGTTGACGGTGCCTGCGCTCGCAACCACACAACATGGTCGTAAGCCCTGGTCCAGATCCTGTTCGATCTGTTCGCGCAACACATCGACGCGCATTCGCTGCCGATCGTCGCAGGCGACAGTGCGCACGTGATCGCGTCCGAGCCCGATAATGTCCGCCGCCTTTGGGATCGACATGTGGACCTCTTCCGACGCGTAAACAGTCAACGGCGATCCACCGTTCCAAAGGCCTTTGAACGAAGCTTCGGAGCCTAACTTCCGGCGGCTCGCAACCAGCAACGCGATCATGTTCGCCATCGAACCGCCGCTGGTTAACAGTCCCTTCGCATCGCGATCGTATTCGATCAACGATCCGAGCCAGCGCACGACGAGTTGCTCCAGTTCCGTTCCAGCGGGACCCGAACGCCAGCACGTAATATTCGCGTTGAGTGCGCCGGTGATCAGGTCGGCGTACGCGCCGATGGGCGTCGCAGGCGAGGCGACATAACCGAAGAATCGCGGATGGCCGTTGTGACGGCTGAGATCGAAGATCGCGCGGCACTCTTCGAGCAGTCGATCGAGTGGAACGCCTTCGAGCGGCAGTTCGAGATCGAGCGCGGCGGTCGTTTTTCCGGCTTGATTTTCGGCACGGACGGGACGTTCGGTGATGGTGTTGAAGTATTCGGCGACGAGTTTTGCAGCTTGATTCGCGATCTCGTCGAAGGCTTCGGCGTCGACGTCGAGCGCGGATTTGGTTCGCAGATCGGTGCTCATTTGTTGAAAGGAGCGATCGCTACCAACAGCGACAATCTCTCGTTACCGGTGTTGGTCACACCGTGAGACACGCCGGCGGGCGCAGTGACAACTGTTCCGGCTGCGGCTGTTTGCACATCGTCGCCGACTGTAAAACTGCCGCTTCCGGCAAGCACGAAGTAAAACTTATCGGCGCCCGCGTGCGCGTGGACCGGCTGCACTTGCCCCGGTTCGAGACAATTCATCCCGACCATCACGTGCTCGCCCTGCCACAACGTCGTCTTGTAAAACTTTTCCGCGTTCGCGCCTTCAAATTCGCGCCATTGCATAAAATTCGAAGTCATGTCGTACAAAGTAACAAGCACCAACCACAAAATGCTAACATCCGCGTGAATATGGCTACACACGAAGGCACGACGCACTATGCCAACCGATTCGCTGCGCGCGCGGCCGAAAACCACTTTCGCGAACAGCACGGACTGCTGCTGTCGTCGATCGGAATCGGCACGTACCTGGGCCACCCTGACGAGACGACCGATACGAACTACGCAAACGCCGTCGTCCGCGCAGTCGAAAGCGGCGTCAACGTTATCGACACTGCTGCCAACTACCGTTTCCAGCGCAGCGAACGATCGATCGGCCGCGCGCTCAAGTCGCTCGTGGAGCGCGGTTTTACGCGTGAGGAACTCGTGATCTGCACGAAAGGCGGCTACCTGCCGTTCGACGGCGCGCTGCCACGAAACGTGCGCGAGTATGTCGAAGAGACGTTCGTCAAACCCGGCATCGCGGGGTTTGAGGATATTGTCGGCGGCAGTCATTGCATGACGCCGTCGTACCTGCAGGATCAACTCGACCAGTCGCTGCGAAACATGGATCTCGAGTCGGTGGACGTTTATTACATTCACAATCCGGAGTCGCAGTTGGGCCATGTTTCAGAAATGGAGTTTTATCACCGCTTGCGTCTCGCATTCGAACGGCTCGAAGCGAATCGCAAACAAGGAAAGTTGCAGTTTTACGGCGTCGCAACGTGGAATGGTTTTCGTCAGGAGGTGAACTCCGGCGCGCATCATTCGCTGGTGCGGATGATCGAAATCGCGCGCGAGGTGGGCGGCGAGGACCACGGATTTGGGTTTATTCAGTTGCCGCTGAACCTCGCGATGACGGAAGCGCTCACGGTCATGAATGAGACGATCGACGGCGAGCAGGTTCCGGTTCTAGAAGCGGCGCGACAGCTCGGCGTGACGGTGATGGCGAGTGGATCGATGTTGCAAGGCCGGCTGGCAATGGATTCCCAAACCGCAATCCAGGCCGTCCGCTCGGCGCCGGGTATAACCACTGCGCTCGTCGGTATGAGCCAGGTAGAACACGTCGACGAGAACCTTCGCTTGGTAAGCGTGAACGCGGATGACCAACCGTCGATATAAAACATTTTCAGAGTTCTGGCCGTTCTACATGGCGGAACACAGCAGGTCTGCGACGCGTTGGCTCCATTTGCTCGGCACCACAGCGGGACTCGCCACCGTCGTCTACTTCATCACTGCCGGACCGTGGTATCTGTTTCCGCTCGGGTTTGTTCCGGGTTACGGTTGCGCGTGGATAGCTCATTTCGTCATCGAGAAAAACAAACCTGCGACGTTCGAATATCCGCTCTGGTCGTTCCTGGCCGATTACAAAATGATTGGTCTAATGCTCAGTAACCGATGGCCTGATGCGCGGCAACGTTCCCATTAACGAGATTCCCCACGGCGAGGACATGTGGCTGATCGTGCTCGTCACGTCTGTGCGCGAGCGACGGACGCAGCAAGGACGCCTCTTCTACGACGCCTCCGCGCGCAACGCTTCCGGGACGATCCCGCTCAAGATCTGGGGCGAGATCATCGAAACCCAGAAAGAGTTGAAACCCGGTCTCTGGGGCATCACCGGAAAACTCGAAAGCTTTCAGGATCGCCCGCAGTTTGTCGTCGCCGAATATCGGCCGGTCACGCTCGACCAGTACCGCGAATTTCAAAACGCCGAACCGCAACTCCCGCGCGCCTATACGCTCGACATCGAAACACTCAGCTTGCCCGAGTATCGCGGACGCGTCGGTTCACAACTCGCACGACTGATGCGTCTTGGCAACATGCGCTTCGAACAGCAACAGCGTTACTTCGAAAACATCGCCGCCGAAGAAGAACGCGCCTACGAACTCGGATCGCTGAGTGCGACTTCGGGCCGCGTGTTGTCGATCGCGTTGCACGCCGGCGCGATTCCGGGTTTGGAGTTTCCCGGTCTCGGTCCAGATCCGAGCGAACACGTCTTCGGCATCGACCAGTACGGTTACGAACAGGACGAGAAACATGCGCTGCTCGAGTTTGTCCGGTTTATGAAAGACTTCGATCCCGATTGCGACGAGCTTGTCGGACACAACCTCATCGGTTTCGATCTGCCGTTCATCTTTCAGCGCTGTTTGGTGCACGCGATTCACGTGCGGCCGTTTGTGAACCTTGGCGAGTACAACGTGCGCGGCGTGTTCGACACGATGCATCGCTGGTGGTTGGGAGCAAAGCGGCACGTCAGTCTCGACGACCTCGCGTGGGCGCTCGGGATCGAGTCGAGCAAAACGGATGAAGTTGAAGGCAGCAAAGTGTTTGAGCTTTACCAAAAAGGAAAGCTCGATCTAATCCGTGAATACAACTTGAACGACGTCCGGTTAACGCGCAAGATTTACGAACGTATGGCTGCGAGTTTTGGGAGATAAAGTAAACACGGATTTGCGCGATAGGGTAGAATCCGCCACATGGATTTTTTGTTTCCGCTGTCGATGCTGGGCGTGGGCCTTGTCGTCGGCGCTGTCTCCCTCTGGTTCATCACACGCGCGAAACTAAAATACGAATTCGAACGCGGCCGGGTGGCTGCGACGACCGAGCACGCCACGCTCGTCGAACGACTCGCCGGTAAAGAAGATCAGGTCCGCGAACTTCGCGAAGCTCTCGATCAGGAGAACCAAACGATCGAAGAGCTACGCAACGAGAACTCCCGCACTGCCTCGCAACTCTCCGCACTGCAAACCCGGCTCGAAGACGAACGACGAATCAATCAGGAAAAGCTCGCGCTCCTGACCAACGCGGAAGAGAAACTTGCCGACGCGTTCAAAGCGCTTTCCGCCGATGCTTTGCGAAACAACAACCAGTCGTTTCTCGATCTCGCGCAGCAGAATCTGGAGAAGTTTCAGGAGACGGCGCGCGGTGATCTTGATCGACGGCAAACTGCGATCGACGAACTTGTTAAGCCGTTGAAAGAGTCGCTGGATAAGGTTGACGGCAAGATCGTCGAGCTGGAAAAAACACGCGTTGGGGCGTATGCCGAGTTGCGCGAACAGGTGAAGACGTTGGCAACGTCGCAATCGCAGCTACAGTCTGAGACAGGCAATCTGGTCAAGGCTTTACGGACGCCACATGTGCGCGGACGCTGGGGTGAGATTCAGTTGCGGCGCGTGGTTGAGATGGCCGGGATGGTGCGCTATTGCGACTTTACCGAACAGACGACGGTCAACGGCGAGGATGGCCGCTTGCGTCCTGATCTCATTGTGCGTCTGCCCGGAAACCGCACGATCGTGGTCGATGCGAAAGTGCCGTTTGAAGCTTTTTATGAGTCGATTGCCGCTGTTGATGAGCAAGTGCGGATTAGCAGGTTGAAAGATCACGCGCGCATTGTGCGAACTCACATTGCGACGCTCAGCCGGAAATCGTACCAGGAAGCGGTGCAGCCGACGCCGGAGTTTGTGTTGCTGTTTTTGCCGGGCGAGACGTTTTACAGTGCGGCGCTGGAGAACGATCCGAAGTTGATCGAAGACGGCGTCAGCCAGAACGTGATCATCGCGACGCCGACGACGTTGATCGCGCTCTTGAAAGCGATCTCTTACGGTTGGCGGCAGGAGCAAATGGCGGAGAATGCGCACGAGGTCAGCAATCTCGCGCGCAAGCTTTACGATCGCCTGCGCACGTTTACGAGGCACTACGACACCGTCGGGCGCAACCTCGACCGCGCGCTCGACGCGTACAACCAGGGCGTGCGTTCACTCGAAACACGCGTGCTCGTCACCGCGCGGCGTTTCAAAGAGCGCGGCGCGCTGGCAGGCGACGACATCAAGCCCGTGGAGCCGATTGATAAGACAACCCGGCCGCTGAGTCTTGATGAAGGGGGGTTGTTTCCTGATATTTAATTGGTCTTTGGGCTTTGTACTTTGTTCGCTTGCTTGACAAGACCTTAAGACCAAAGCCCAAAGCCCAAAGACCAAACAAAGAACAAAGCACAAAGCTCAAAGCACAAACCCCGTGCACAACGTCTGGAACGAAATCTGGCTCAGTCCTCTCCTCGGCAACAATCGAACGCTGCTCATCGAGCGTTGCGCTGATTTTGTAGCTACCGATCAAAGCAACAGCTTTATCTATCTCGCCGCGTCGCATCCACTGCTGGAAGTCGTCACGCAACGCATTCTCGACGCGAGCCAGCGAAGCGGTGTGTGGGGTGAGTTGCCGGTTTACCTGTTTCGTGGTTTGACGCAACGAATCTTGTCGTCCGCCGTAGACGAGGTAGGCCACGGAATGCCGCCGCGCATCCCAATCGATCGCGACGAGTTGCCGGTGAAGCGCAGTATCGTTTCGCAGATCCTGTTGCGCTTACTGGCCCAGGGAAAGTTGCAGGCAATGGCGCCCCTCGCCGCGCGTGAAGGTTGTGTGAACACAGTCACGACGCTGCTCGGCGAACTGCAACGCGCCGCCCGAACCCCCGCCGAGTTTGCCGAGATCGTCGCCGCCCGCGCCCTGGATCTCGAACTGCAAACGTCAACTGAAAGAACAAACACTCAACTCGATTTCGATAAGGAAATCAGTCTCATCTACACCGCTTACGCGGATCTACTAAATCAAAACCAGTTCACCGAAGAAGACGCAGATCAACTGCGCGCCCTTCAAATCCTGCGTGGCGATCTCAACAACGTCGACGGGCAACACGTCCAGGTTCCGTGGCTCGCCAACGTCAAGCTCCTGATCATCGACGGCTTCTTCGACTTCACGCCGATCCAGGGCGAACTTCTGCGCCAAATAATCCCGCGCATACCGCAAACGATCGTCAATCTCAATCACGACGATCGCAACGCCGAGATCTTCGTCCCGTTCGAAGAGACGATCGGCCAACTGCAAAGCATCGCCAAGTTTGAAATCAAACACGCCACCGATCACCTGCCGACAAACGGCGTGCTCTCCGGTTTGCGCGTCAACCTCTTCAACTCTTCGCTCACCGAGACGCCGCCATCCGACAAGCTGCGCGAAATTCGCTACCTCGAATGCAACGATCGCGAAACCGAAATCCGCACCATCGCGCACGAAGTCAAACGCCTGGTGCTGACTGAAAACTACGATCTCGCCGACATCGCGCTCGTCGTTCGTCAGCGCGGCGCGTATGCAAACACGATCGCGCGCGTGCTGCGCCAGGAGTCGATTCCCTGCAATCTCGAACTGCGCATCGACGGCGGCGACGTGCCCGCCAATCGTGCCGCGCTGAAGTTGATCGCTTTGCTGGAAGGCATCGCCGCTGAAGATCCGATACGAATTTCAGATCTCGCGGATCTGATCAAGTCGGAATACTTCCGGTTGGATGACGCGGATCTGAAAGTATTGTCGGAGCGGTTCAATGCCGAGTATCACGGGATTGGTGTTTGGGACGCCGACGCACTCGAAAACGCCTTCGCTTACGTCGGCGGTGATCTCCACGTCGACGCGTGGCTGGCGCGGGCGCAGAAGTTGATCACGAACCTGCCAAAAGCCGAAGCGACCAGAGAGCTGTTGAATATCGATCCCGGCGCGCAGGATCGCGAGCGCGACATCGCCGACAACGTCGAAAACTCTGAAACCGCGAAAGTCGACGAAAAAGGCAAACTCGACATGCGAGGCGCCGAGCGGAAGCGACGGCCATCGCGCGACATTCATCCCGCAGCGCTCGCCTGGACGTCGCTCGTCATTCAACGCTTCGCGGAGTTGTTACAGGCGATGCCGCGCAGCGGACGCCCGGCGGAATTGCGTGTCGAGCTGACGCGATTGCTGGGCCGGCTCGGCTTCCGCGAACAGATCGCGGAACCAACGCGCAAGTCAAACGACGAGCAGGAACTGCCGCAAGTGATGCTCAATCTCAACGCGCTCGAATCGATCCGGCGCGCGCTCGTCGCCGCGGTAAAAAGTATTGAAATCACAGCAGCGGCGGAATCCGCGGTTGAAACTGTCCGTCTCTCAAATTTTCTTCAGGAAGTGCGCCGGTGTCTGCACTCGCAGTCGCAACTGCTCGGCGCGGCAGATCGATCCGGCCTGCGCATCCTCGAAGCCACCGACGTTCGCGGACTGCGCTTTCGCGCGATCTTTATGGCCGGGCTGATCGAAGGCGGATTCCCGTTGCGCCACTCG
>DATELZ010000119.1:0-46918 GCA_035276045.1 Pyrinomonadaceae bacterium
TGGTACGTCGGCAACACGCTGGCGGAATACTTCAATCCGGCGCAAAACAATACTCGCGTGGCGGAGATGGCCATCTCGCTGGCGCCCAGCGATCCGTTGACGCACTGGCGCATGGCGCAGGTCACGCAAAGACTCCTGCCGTTGGACCAACAGCACAAGACGATTGAGGAATACACCCGGGCCGTCAGTCTTTCGCCAAACGACTACCGCTTCTGGATGGCGCTCGGAACGGCCTACGAGAAATCGGGCGACAGCGCAAACGGCGAACAAGCGCTGCGGCGCGCCGTCGAGCTCGCGCCGGCGTATGCGTTTCCGCGCTGGTATCTCGGCAACCTGTTGTTGCGCAGTGGCCGTTATGAAGAGGCGTTCAAAGAGTTGCACCTGGCGGCGGAAGCCGACGGCGAGCTCCAACCGCAGCAGTTCAACATGCTGTGGGCCATCTACAGCAACGATCTCGAAGCATTGAAGAAAGCGCTCGGCGAAAGTTCGCAAACAAGAGCGCGCTTCGCGCTTTACCTGTTGAATCTACAGCGGTATGACGACGGTTTGCGTTTCTGGGACAGCTTGCCTGCCGACGATAAGAAGTCAAATCGCGAGTCGGGCCATGCGATGATCTCCAGGTTGCTCATCGCGCTGAGGTATCACGACGCGATGAAAGTGTGGAACGACATCGCGAACAACAATCGATACGAAGCGCAACTCGGCAAAGTCTTCGACGGAAGTTTCGAGGAAGCGATCAACTACACGCCGGAAATGATCTTCGGCTGGCAGGTGAAAACTGCGCCGCAACTCCAGATCGGGATCGATCCGACGAAGAGCAACACGGGCGCGCGTAGTTTGCGTCTTGCCTTTCAGGTGCGCGCTAAACTTGAGAACCTGGACGTGACGCAACTGGTTCCCGTCGAGCCGAACAGCGAATACGATTTCGAATACTACTTCACCACGGAACAACTTGAGACGGGCAGCGCCCCGATGGTCCAACTGGTCGACGCCACCAATGCCTCGGTGCTGGCGACCTCGCCGCAAGCGCCCAGCGGCAGCAATCCGTGGACGCGCCTGACTTTGCCTTTCAAGACCGGCGACAAGACCCAGGCCGTGATGTTGAAGATCGTGCGCGTCCCGTGCAGCGAGCAAGAAGAAGAGAATGTGATCTGTCCGATTTTTGGTTCGATTTGGTATGACGACTTCAGTTTCAAACGACGACGTTAGCATCGTGGTTACGCCCGTCGCGCCGTTGGCCGCGACGACGTCGCAGGATCGCGCGGTCTATCGCATCCGGCACACGCTCGCGAGCCGCTTCGCGTTTCTCGTGATCTGTATCGGGATCGTGATGTCGGCGCTCGCGTACGGCACGGTGCATTACTGGGCGCTCGGCCTGTTCAATCTCGGCGGTTTGACGCTCCTGATCCTTTGGGTCGTGGACGCATGGCAGCTCGGAAACATGCGCGTCAGCCGCAACGTGCTTCAGCTTCCGTTGCTCGGCGCGCTCGGGCTCGGTCTGGTCCAACTACTGCCGTTGCGCGACGTGGCGACTGACGCGGCGCTCGCGATCGGCTTCTCCAATACGTTGTCGTTCGATCCTTACGCGACGCGCCTCGTGCTCGTGCAGCTCGCGACGCTGTTGATCTATTTCTCCGCGACCCTTGTCTTTGTAGACACGCCGCATCGGCTGCATGTGATGGTGCGGACGATCATGATCTTCGGTTTCTGTCTCGCGCTTTTTGGGATGACGCAGTCGTTCACCAGTCCGACGAAGGTCTATTGGATGCGCGAGCTAAACCAGAGCACCGCGTTTGGTCCGTTTATCAACCGGCACCACTTCGCCGGTTACATGGAACTGACGATCGCTTTGCCGCTCGGACTGTTGTTCGCGGGCGCAGTCGAGCGAGAGAAGAAAATTCTGTTTATCTTCATCGCGGGATTGATGGGCGTGGCGCTCGTGATGACGGCATCACGCGGCGGCATCATCAGTCTCGTGGCGGAGGTGATCTTCCTGGCGCTCGTGACGGCGATCTGGCGCAAACCAAGCGAGGAACGACACCGGCGCTCGAACCGCTTGAAGAATGTTGCCGTGCGTGCCGGACTGGCGGCGGCGCTGCTCGTGAGCCTGTTTATCGGCGTGTTGGCGTTGGGCGGTGAGATGTCCATTAATCGCCTGATCGTCGATAGCGTCAATACGAACGATCCGACCACCGGCCGCGCGCACTTCTGGTCCGTCACGTTGGAGATCATCAAGGCGCATCCGCTCCTCGGCACCGGTCTGGGTGCGTTCGGCGTTGTTTACACGCGCTTCGATTCTCGTAACGGATTGTTCCGGCTCGAACAGGCGCACAACGATTATCTCCAGGTGTTGTCCGACGGCGGTATCATCGGCGCGGCGATCGCGCTTGCGTTTGTCGGGTTATTGTTTTATCGCGGCTTTGTCAGGGCCAGATCGCGTGACGATTTCCGCAGAGGTGTGGCGCTTGCTTCGCTCGGCGGGTGTTTCGCAGTGCTCGTGCACAGCTTTTTCGACTTCACGCTCCACACGACTTCAAACGCGCTGCTGTTCCTGGTGCTGGCGGCCCTCGCGACGCTCAATGGAAGAGTCGAAGACGCACCGCGCAGCAGCAGCAGACGCCGGCGCAGAAAATCATCGAGTTCAAACGATAAATCCGAATTACTGGTATAGACGATGGCGAAATCGAAAGCTAAAGAAACATCTTCTTCCCTCCCTGAGTTGTGTCTTAGCGCCGTGCTGCGACACAAGAAGGCCGACGCCCTCAATTATCGCGCGGACGGTAAGTGGCACTCCATTTCCGCGGAAGCGTTTGTCGAACGCGTCAAGAATGTCGCACTTGGACTGGCGGCTACCGGCATTCGCCCAGGAGATCGCGTTGCGCTCTTGTCTGAGAACCGGCCGGAATGGTCGATCGTCGATCTCGCGATCCTGAGTTTGGGCGCGATTAACGTGCCGATTTACACGACGCAGGCAGTTGAGCAGGTCGATTTCATTCTTTCCGACTCCGGTACGCGGGCCATCTTCATTTCCAATCGCCGGCTGTACAAACATATCCAGCCGGCGCTGGCGAATCGTCAGCTCGAATACCTGATCTTTTTCGATTCTGAAGTGGCGGGAGATATCGAACACGGTCTTGGGCTCGAGCAGTTGGAGCAAAAGGGAAAGGCGCACGCGGCGGAACGTCCGGAAGCGTACGAGGCTTATCTCCGCGCGGTCAGGCCGGAAGATCTCGCGACGATCATCTACACCTCGGGAACGACTGGCGAACCGAAAGGCGTGATGTTGACGCATAACAACTTCATGTCGAACGTGCTGGCGATTGGGACGGGGCTGCCGATCGAGGCAAGTGACGTGGCGTTGTCAGTGCTGCCGCTGTCGCACATCTTCGAGCGCACCGGTTTTTATGTTTTCTGTTATTGCGGCGTGTCTGTGTATTACTCGGCGTCGTTCGACCAGGTTGGTGAGAACCTGCGCGAGGTCGCGCCGACGATCATGACTGCCGTTCCGCGTCTCTTCGAAAAGGTTTATCACCGGATCATCAAGAAGGGGATGGCGGAAAAGGGGTTCAAGAAGAACGTGTTTATGCGGTCGCTCGACGTGGGCCAGCGGTATGGTGAGTTGAGGGACAAGCGACGTTGGATCTCGCCGCAATTGCGTTTGAAGCAGGGATTGGCGAGCAAGCTTGTGTTTTCGAAGTGGCGAGCGGGTGTGGGGGGAAGGTTGCGATATTTCGTTTCGGGTGGCGCGCCGCTTTCGCCTGCGCTTTCGTACTCGTACCTGGCGGCGGGTATTCCGATTCTCCAGGGGTATGGCGCGACCGAGACGTGTATCGTCTGCGCTAACCGGCCGGGGAATAATCACGTCGGATCAGTGGGGATACCGTTTGACGGGATCGAGTTGAAGATTGCCGAGGATGGAGAGATTCTCGTTCGCGGGCCGAATGTGATGCGTGGTTATTACGGTCAGCCGGAGGCGACGGCCGCCGTGTTGAAGGACGGGTGGTTTTATACCGGCGACGTGGGCCACATGGACAAAGAGGGGCGGCTGTATATAACCGATCGGAAGAAAGATCTGTTTAAGTTGTCGAATGGGAAATATGTCGCGCCGCAGTTGATCGAGAGTTTGTTGAAGCAGAGTGAATTTGTGAGCCAGGTGGTGGTCGTTGGCGCGGGCCGGAAGCAGCCGTCGGCGTTGATCGTGCCTGATTGGGAGAGTTTGCACGAGGCGCTTTCCGCGGCTGGGGAAAAGGATGCGCCAAAAGATCGCGCCGCCCTGGCGAAATACCAGCCGGCCGTGAAGATCGTGCAGCAGGACATTTCCTCTCTGACGTCGTCGTTGACCGACTACGAACGCATTCGCCGCGTCGCTCTATTACCGGACGAATTCACCATCGACGGCGGCGAGCTAACACCAACCCTAAAAGTAAAACGCCGCGTCATCGACGAGCGCTTCGCCGACACAATCGAATCCCTCTACAACTAGATCCGTGTTGGCGTCCGTCGGAGCTAAATTTTCTGTCGCTCTTCCAGAGCTCTAATGCCTTTCTCGGGATAACCAGGGGCTGCGCTTCGCTTGCCCCTGGCTACCGTCTTCTGCGCCTTCGGCGCTAAACCCACCGCACTAGTCCACGATCATTGCGCCGAGTAGCGCCAACGGGGCGGGCATTTTGCTGGGAGCGCCAACGGCGCGGTAGAGGGTAGCCAGGGGCGAGTGGGAGCGGAGCGAGCACGAAGCCCCTGGATCGCGGCAGAACAACGAGTGTGACTCACACCTACCGCAACTAAACCCGTGGTTTACGCGGTTCGCCGAGGATGGATTCCGCCAGGATCCGGAGATTCATGGGAATTTCGGGCGGTTTGAGCGAACTTTGGTCTGTACGATGGTGCGCCAGGAGTGGCAATTCCGCGTTGCAGAATTCGCAGGCGCCGAGGTGCTGCTCGATCAGCCTCGCAACCATCGGCGAGAGCCTCTCAGTGCGAAACGAGAGCAGCGTGGTCGACGCAGGACAAGCCGCCGTTTTTCTGAATGTGAGCTGTCGTCGTGAGCAATTCATTTTCTTACTGCTTGTTCAACCGTACAAAAACACCCAATTACCCACCGCTTCCAGCACTTTTGCTCAGGTTTTTCCTTACTCCTCACCAGTGTAAAAACTTGTTGCCCGTTCTTTAAAATGCTGTTACGATGTCTCCCGTCGTTCATGAGCCACACCGGTCTCTGACGTCTCCAGGAACATCAAAAGCCGCTCACTCGCGGCCACAAATCGAGCAAAAATCACGTTTCTCTGAACTTGCCTCCTGGCCAAGTACTGAATTCTTGCATGTCGGGCATAGTTAACAATCTCCCAACGCATAGTCGGGCTCACCCTCTATATCAATTCAAACGGCATTGTTTTCCACCGATACATACCCATCTCTTGAACCGAACGACAACGTAGCGCACACGGAAAATCCTGTGAAATCCATAAGCGAAGATTCGGACAAATCAGCGGCACCCGGCCCGGTCGACAAACGGCCCCAGCCCAAAACGCGCCGCCCCGAGCGACACGCGAAAAATGCGCGATGGGTTGAGAGCCTGCGCGCGTCGGACGTCAATCGTCTCTGGACCGATCTGCACCGCATAGTCTCGCACCATCCCCTCGTGCGCGCCTCGCGCAGCGCCGGCCTGCTGGTCGAAGAGGGCGCCGGCACTGCTTACACCGATCTCACGCAGGAACTGTTTGTCCAACTGCTCAGCAAGAACCGCTTCGAACACTATCTCGACACCGAGATGACTGATTACGAGATCGAGTGCGAAATCAGCCAGATCGAGTTGACCAACCTGCTGACCGCAGAACTGCGCAAACGGCATCCGGAAAGCTATCGCCTTGCACGCCGCATCTCGACGCTGATCCAGTCGAGCACTAACTTCCGCCGGTTTGATTCGAGCGGAATGGACGACGAACCGCATCGACGCCTCGCAGACCGTGTTTACGGGTTGAGCGAGTGGAGTAACGACAAATCACGCCGCGGCTCGCACGAAGTCGAACAGCGCGTCCAGATCATCGCGGTCCGGCAACGGGATACGCGCATGGTTGGTTGTACGGGTGATTCACAGGTCGTCATCAGCAACCCGGATCTCGAAGATTTGATTGTTTCAGTGCTGGATGCCGTCGATTCCCCCGTTGATGTGCGAACGTTGCGGTCGCTGGTGATGTCGCGGCTGCCGGTGATGGACATCTATCTCGTGCCCCTCGACGGCGACGACAGCGACAACGAAAACGGCAACAGTTACGAGCCGGTAGACCGCCGCGAAAACCCTGAAGAAGGGCTGGTCCGGCGGGAGTCGGAACGGGAAGCGGCGGGTTATGTAGACCAGTTTTTGGTAAGTCTGAACGAGGCCGTGCGGGGGAAAGTGAAACAGTACAACCGGATCATCGGCGTGCTTTGGCACTGCTATTTGAGCCCGGACCATGCGACACAATTGGAAGTTGCGGCGGCATTAGGCGTTTCTGATTCATTGGTGTCAGACTATCGCCGGCGCATCGAGCAGGAATTGAGGGCGCTGTCATTTAGCGAGGTTGAAGAGGCGAAGCAGTTTGAGTTGGCGCTGCGGAACCACGTCAAGACCCTGGTTTTTGAAATGGACGAGAAAGAGGTCGCTGTTTAGCCACAGATTAGACAGATTTTTGTAGTTAAATGTGGGGTCTCGAAGGCTGCTGCGCCAACCGCGCCGCAGCTTTGTTTTTGTTGCGGTTTGGTTGTGCATGGGCTTTAATTGACTGGATTTTAAGAGGGAGTGCGGGAAACGTGGAGGCAATCTTTTGGTTGAGTGTGGCAGCGATCGGATATGCCTACGTTGGCTATCCCCTCCTGCTCATCGTGCTTAGCCGGCTTAGACCACGGCCGGTCCGTAGCAGCCATTGGACCCCATCGGTTACAGTAATCATCGCGGCCTACAACGAGGAACGAGACCTCGCCGCCAAGCTTGAAAACACGCTCGCGCTCGACTACCCCCCTTCGCATCTCGAGATCATCGTAACGTCCGACTGCTCCTCCGATCGAACCGACGAGATCGCGCGCAGCTTTGCATCACGAGGCGTCAGGCTGCACCGCCAGGAAGAACGTCACGGCAAGACCGCGGCGCAAAACGCGGCGGTGACTAAAGCAAAAGGCGAGATCATCGTCTTCTCCGATGCGACGACGCACTATCGTCCCGACGTGTTGCGCCTGATGGTCCCGGCTTTCGCGGACCAGAGCGTCGGTTGCGTCACTGGCCGCGTGATTTACCAGGACGAAAAAGATTCGAGCGTCGGCACGGGCACGCAGTCTTATTGGAACTACGAGTTCTTTCTCAAGAAACACGAAAGCGCGGTCTGTTCGCTGATCGGCGTTTGTGGTTGCATGTACGCGGTGCGGGCTTCGGCTTACATCCCGCTTTATAACGAAGCGTGCAGCGATTTCATCATCGCGACGACGATGGTGGAACAAGGCTTGCGCGCGGTCTACGTTCCCGAAGCGGTTTGCAGTGAAGAACCGAATCGCCAGTCGAAGAAAGAGCTGGCGGCGCGGGTGCGGATCATCTCGCAAACGTTTTCGGATCTGTGGCGCAATCGCAGCGTGCTGAATCCGTTCAGGCACGGGTTTTATGCGGTCGAATTGTGGTCGCACAAAGTTATGCGTTATCTCGTGCCGGTGTTTTTGATCCTGATCTTTATTGCGTCGGCGGTGCTTGTGACACGCAGTGCTTTTTATGCGGCTGTGTTTGTGCTGCAGGTTGCGTTTTACCTGGCGGCGCTGGCGTCGTCGATTCTCGAGAGATTGGGAGTGACGTTTAGCTTGCTGGCCTTGCCGCAATATTTCGTGATCACGAACCTGGCTTCGTTGATCGCGTTCGTGAAGTTTGTGACGGGCGAGCGGTACACGCGTTGGGAACCCAGTCGAGAATAAAGAATGAAGAATGCTCTGTCGATAGATTTGGAAGACTGGTTCTGCGTTAAGAACCTGGCGAACGCGATCAACCGCGATGACTGGGACAAGTGCGACCTGCGCGTGCGCACGAACACGACGCGCATTCTCGATCTGCTCGATCGACACAATGTAAAAGCGACGTTTTTTATCCTGGGCTGGGTCGCCGATCGCGCGCCGGATCTGATTCGCGAGGTCGAAGATCGCGGCCACGAGATCGGCGTGCATGGTTACAACCATCTGCTGTTGACGGAAATCACGCCCGAAGAGTTTGACGAAGATCTCGGAAAAGCGCTCGAAGCGATTGCCAAAACGGGCGTGAAGACGCAGCCGGTCGGCTTTCGCGCGCCGTCTTTCTCGATGGTCAAGACGACGAAAGACTGGGCGCTGCCGATACTCGAAAAATATGGCTTTCGTTACGACTCGTCAGTCTTTCCGGTCGGTTTTCATCCCGACTACGGCATCGCGGACGCGCCGTTGAGTCCCTACAAGATTACCGATCAACTTTACGAGTTTCCGATGAGCGTCCTGGAGATGTTTGGCCGTCGCTTTCCGTTTTGCGGCGGCGGATATTTCCGGCTGTTTCCCTACACTTACACGCGTTTTTGCATGCGGAAAGTGAACGAGCAGGGCCGGGCGGTCGTGTTTTACCTGCACCCGTGGGAAGTCGACCCCGGACAGCCGCGCATTAAAAATTTGTCGGCTTCACAGAAGTTTCGACACTATCGCAATTTAGATCAGACGGAACGAAGATTAGGCCGCCTTGTAAACGATTTCGAATTCACCACGGTTAGAGAGGTGCTTCAGATTTGAACAACGAAATTCAGGCCCAGCGTAATTTCTGGAACAGCGAAGCCGACGCTTTCCAGCGAATCTACACGCATCGTAAGTCGAAGTTTTCGAACACGCTCGACCAGGTCTTTCGCAAAGACATGTACGAGCGCTACCAGTTCACGATTGCGAACTGCGAACCGATTCCCGAGCGCACGTTTCTCGACGTCGGTTGTGGAAACGGCATGTACAGTTTGGAACTGGCCCGCCGCGGCGCGCGCAAAGTCGTCGGTCTCGACATCGCCGAAGTGATGATCGGGTTGTGCAAAAACGCAGCCGCGGAAAAGAACCTCGACGATCGTTGCACCTTCATTCAGACTGATCTGCTGGAGTGGGATAACAACGGCGTGAAGTTTGACGTGAGTTTTGGTATCGGACTGTTCGACTACATCAGCGACCCACTGCCGGTGCTGCGAAAGATGCGCGAGTTGAGCAGCGACAAGGCAATCATGGCGTTTCCCCGGTTGTGGACGTGGCGAGCGCCGGTCCGCAAGGTGAGACTAACCATCAAAGGCTGCGACGTCTATTTCTACAGTGCTGCCCGGATCAACCAACTGATGAAAGACGCTGGATTCAGCCGTCACACGCTGACGCGGGTGGGCAAGCTTTACTGTGTAGTTGCGCATCCGTAAGTGATTTAGCCAGCGCGCGTTTGTATGCCGTCAAAACCGGATGCTTTTGATTACGAGGGCGTCTTCCCGGGCCGAGGAGGTCGCGGGCGGGATAGTGATACGTCCATGGACGTATGGCCCACCGGCAGGCGGCTGAAGTCGTTCAACGACGAAACGTATGTGCCTGCGCCGGCATCTGCGTCTCCGATTCCCACCGTCGCTCAATCCCCGACCCCTCCGGATTCCGGAATTATATCGAACAGCCAAATCTGGCTGCGACGTCGCGGACACGCGATCAGCTTCGCGCTTCTTTTCCTGTTCAGTATCGTTCTCTACCTGCGGCCTTACGAACTGTTTCCCGCCCTCTCGGGATTCAAGCAGATGGCGTTCTACACGGGAATCGTCACCCTCGCCGCCTACGTTGCGTCACAACTCGCAACCGAAGGAAATCTCACCGCGCGTCCGAAAGAGATCAACCTCGCACTGTTGCTGCTGGTGGCGGCGTTGTTGTCGATGCCGCTGGCAGTCGATCCGGGCGAAGCGTGGAAGACTTTCAACGAGATGCTGTTGAAGACGCTCCTGATCTTCATCGTGCTCGTGAACGTCGTGCGCACCGAGATGCGGCTGAAGCTGCTGCTGCTGCTGGTGCTCGGCGTCAGTATTTACCTGAGCATCAACGCCATCAACGACTACCGCGCAGGAATTTTCGCCACTGGCGCTCTCGAAACTCACGACCTGCGCATTGGCGGCAGAATCAAAGGACTCTTCGAAAATTCCAACGACCTGGCGATGCACCTCGTGTCGATTATTCCGATTGCGGTCGCGTTGGGGCTCAGCGGGCGGAATCCTCTCAAGAAGCTGGTCTACTTTGGCGTGACGGGATTGATGGTTGCCGCCGTGGTCGTCACTTTTTCGCGCGGTGGCTTTATCGGCCTCGTGGCGGGGACGTTTGTGTTGGTGTGGAGGTTGGGAAAGAAGAATCGCGTGGCTACGATCGGCGCGCTGGTGTTTGCAGCCATCCTGTTCGTCGGTCTCGCTCCCGGCGCTTTCTCCAGCAGGCTGGGAACAATCTTCAATTCCGCCGCGGACCTGACTGGCTCGTCAAGCCAGCGCACGGAAGTGCTCAAGCGATCGGTTTGGGTCGCGCTGCGTTACCCCATCACCGGCGTGGGCATCGGAAATTTTCACTACAAAGCCCCGCGAAATCTCGAAACCCACAACGCCTACACGCAGGTGGCTTCCGAAATGGGGCTCGCCGCGATGGTGATCTACCTCATATTTCTCATCCATCCGATCCGCCGTATGCGGCTGATCGAAAAAGAAAGCTACGACCAACCCGAGCGAAGAAGGTTTTACTATCTCTCGATAGGTTTACAGGCGTCGATCATAGGGTTCATGTTCAGCAGTTTCTTCGGCGCTGTGGCTTATCAGTGGTACGTCTATTACCTCGTGGCTTATGCGGTTTGTATTCACCGCTTGTACCTCATGAAATTCCCACCGGAAGATGAGTTTGCTAAAGAGCGTTGGGAACACCCCTTTTCCAAGAAAACGCAGAAGCTGATTGGCGGCGAAGCAGAAGCGGAGCCGAAGCAGGCCTAGCGAAGTGTAGGAGGGGTGACGTTTGTCAGGTGTGAGATGGATTTAATCGGCGGAATTCATGACAGTTTGTCGCTTCATGTGCTGATGCCGTTTTCACGTCTGCAACGGTCGACCCGTTCGGCAACCAAGCCCACGCAGCACGCATTTAACGAAGGACTTCGTTTTCGCCGCGAGACAGCCTCGTGGGACCAGGAACGGAAGACTCGCTGGATACTCGATCGCTTGCGAGTCGTTGTGCGGCGCGCTTACGAAGAGACTGAGTATTATCGTGAGTTGTTCGATCGAGCCGGTTTCGATCCTCGCGCGGATTTTGGTTTCGATGATTTCGCGCGGCTGCCGATCCTCGATCGCGAGCAGGTCCACAATGCCGGACGAAAGCTGATCGCGTCGTCAGTTCCCGCAGCTCAACTTCGCAAAGACAGCACCGGCGGTTCGACCGGAGTGCCGACCGAAATCTGGCTGGGACCAAACGAACGCGGCTGGCGCGACAGCGGCATGGAACACTTCTTCGAGACGCTCGGTGTTCCGGAAGGCAGTCGCACCGCACTGCTTTGGGGACATCATCTCGATCCGAAAGCCACTGACTCATTTCGCGATCGTTACCAGGCGTTTGTGTCCAACGTCAGGTGGTTCGACTCGATGCGTCTGTCGCCGCAAGTGCTCGAAGAGTATCACCAGGAGATGGAGCGTTTCCGGCCGGCTTGCATCATCGCGTACGCGAGCCCGCTCGGTTATCTCGCCGAACACATACTCGCCCGTGGTTACAAGCCGAGTTATCCAACGCGTTGCATGATCACCGGTGGAGAAAAACTGTGGTCCAGGCATCGCCAGATGATCGAGGAAGCATTTGGCCGTCCGGTGCACGAGCGATATGGATCGCGCGATGCCGGCTGTCTTGGCGTGCAGTTGGACCAGGCGAACCCGCTTGCATACACGCTCGATTGGTCCTACACGTTCGTCGAACCGGAACTGCCCGAAACAGAATCTCCGATCCTGATCACAAAACTCCAGGCTGACGGGATGCCGATGATTCGTTATCGCATCGGCGACATCGGCCAGTTTCCATCCGGAAGCAAACCGGGACATCCGACGTTTGTTCTGTCGGACGTGATGGGCCGCGTGGTCGATCGCGTCTTGTTGCCAGACGGCCGTTGGCTTGCTGGACCGATAGTCCCGCACCTGTTGAAGGATTATCCGGTGCGTGAGTTTCTGTTTTTACAACGACAGGACCACTCGGTCGAGCTTCAGATCGTTCCGCAGCAGGAGTTTAATGAAGACAGTTTGCGTAAGATTGAAGCTGTTTTGCGGGCGAATCTGCCCGGTCTGCCGATCAAGATCGAATTCAAAGAATCCGTGGTGAGGACAAAGTCAAACAAGTGGCGTCCAGTCATAAGCGAGGCGCGTGTATGAGTACAAACTTCGATTCAAAGCTCGCGCTGGTGGAAGCGAATTCTTATTTAGACGAAACGGCGATTGCTGATGCCGTCGATCGCCTGGGTTCATATCTTGGTTGGGCGTGCGAAGGCAAAGGCGCGTTTGGCGATCTGATCAAACCCGGCGCGCGTGTGCTCATCAAGCCCAACTTCGTGCTGCATCACAATCAAAGCGACGGCGGTATGGATCCGATGATCACGCACCAGTCTGTCGTCCGGGCCGTGGTCCAGGCTGCGTTGCAGACTGAAGCTGCCGAAGTCGTCGTCGGCGACGCGCCGATTCAAACCTGCGATTTTGCCGCGTTGTTGGAAACGACGGGCCTCGGCGCGTGGTCGGAAACCGTGAAGAAAACGGATTCACGTTTTAAAGGCGTGAAGGACTTTCGCAGGACGACCTCACAATATGTCAACGGCGTTCGCGTCGCCGAAGAGAACAAGCTTCCCGAAGACGAGTTCGTGTTGTTCGATCTGGGATCGGAGAGTTTGCTCGAACCGATCACCGACGAGAAAGACGACTTTCGCGTCACCTGTTACGACCCGCGTTTGATGGCCAAGACACATGGCAAGGGCCGGCATCGCTACCTGATCGCTCGCGACGTGTTGGCGGCCGACGTCGTCATCAACCTGCCGAAGCTCAAGACGCACAAGAAGGCCGGGATTACGTGCGCGTTGAAGAACCTGATCGGGATCAACGGAAACAAGGAATACTTGCCGCATCATCGCATCGGCGGAGCGGATCTCGGCGGTGATTGTTATCCCGGAAAGTCGCGCGTCAAGAGCATGTTGGAATACGCCGCGGACCAGCAGAACCTGACTGATTCGGGAACGAAGGGAAGGGTTTGGGGTGGGGTGGCGACGCAGTTGAATCGCGTGTTGCACCTGATGGGCGACAGTCTCGGGATCGAAGGTTCGTGGAGCGGGAACGACACAATCTGGCGGACGGGTCTCGATCTCAATCGCATTTTGATCTACGGCGAAACCGATGGTTCGATGACGTCGTCGGCGCGACGGCGCGTGGTCCATCTTGCGGATGCCGTCGTCGCCGGACAGGGTGATGGTCCATTGTCGCCGCAGCCGCTGCCGTTGGGCTTGTTGTTCGCGGGAGACAATGCGGCGTGTGTCGATTGGTTTGGCGCGCAGTTGCTGGGTTACGACCCGCGGCTTTTGCCGATCGTGCGCGAGGCGTTTGGCAGTTTCCGTTGGCCCATTACCACGACGCGGCCTGAAGAGATCACGCTCGTGGGCGATTGGGGCGTTGGGAAAACCGATCTCGTGATGAATAAAGAATTGCCGCCGGTGGCCCATCCGTTTGGTTGGCGCGATGCGGCAGGATAGATCTTGGTACTTTGTACTTTGTGCTTTGTTCAAAGGCACGTTGGCTTCAATTACAGCCAAAAAAAAGCGCCAAATACAAAGGACCAAGTACAAAGTACTAAGTACAAAGTACCAAACACCAAGTGTGAGATATAACGCGCTACAAGTTATTGGCAGTTTCCACTCAGGCGGATCCGAACGACAGGCCGTGCAGTTGACGCGACTGTTGTTGGAGGGCGGGCGCTGCAATGTGTTCGTCACTACGCTCGAACGTGAAGGCGTGTTGCTGGAAGAGCTCGAACGATTCGGATTGAACGAGGTGCCCGAGTTTCGCCTGAACAGTTTTTACGATCTGCACACCGGCCGCCAGGTTTGGCGCTTCGCGCAGTACCTGCGAAAGCACGAGATCGACGTCGTGCACACACACGATTTCTACACGAACGTTTTCGGTCAGGCAGCAGCGGCGCTCGCGCGCGTGCCGGTGCGAATCGCGTCGCGTCGTGAGTCTGCGGTGCGGCCTGAGAGTCAAAGATTAGTGGAGCGTTTCTCCTATCGCGGCGCGCATGCCGTCGTCGCGAATTGCGAAGACGTTCGTCAACAACTGATCCGTGAAGGTGTGCCGGCGCAAAAAGTGCGCACGATCTACAACGGTCTCGATCTCGCTCGCGTGCAACCCGCGCAAACAGAACGCGCCGCGATCCTGGCTGGTCTCAACCTGCCCGAGCAGGCGCGCTTTGTGACGATCATGGCAAACATGCGCGCGCACGTGTGGAATCCCGAGCCCGCCTGTTACAAGGACCACCCGACATTTCTACGCGCCGCGAAACGAGTTTATGAAAGTATTCCCGACGCAGCGTTCATCATCGCCGGCGAGGGCGAATTGAAAGAAGCGACAGAAGAGTTGGCCCGCAGTCTCGGCATTGCCGATCGGACGTTTTTTATCGGCCGGTGTCAGGACGTTGGTTCCGTGTTGTCGATCTCCGACGTTTGCGTGTTGAGTTCGAGTTCGGAAGGTTTTTCAAACTCGATTCTCGAATACATGGCGGCCGCGCGGCCCGTCGTCGCGACCGACGTCGGCGGCGCGAGAGAAGCAATCGTTCATGGCGACACCGGTTATCTCGTGCCGGCCGGAGATCACGATCAAATGGCCGAGCACATCATCTCGTTGTTGTCCGATCCGGAAAACGCGCGTTCGATGGGCGAGTCAGGACGGCGGCGCATTAACGAGAAGTTTTCGTCGCTCAAACAGCTTCAAAATGTCGAGAGTCTTTATACCGAATTACTGATGTCGAACCACAAAAGGCACAAACTACAAAGATCCAAGTACAAAGCACAAAGTACAGAGACATCACGCCTGTCACGAGTAGATCCGAATTAATGTCACCAACGCAAACAAAACTTCGAGTCCTGGTGGTCGCGCCTTCGCTTGATATTCTCGGCGGACAGTCGCGGCAGGCCGTGCGGCTCATGGGCGGACTCGAACGCGAACCCGATCTGGACATCGGGTTTCTGCCACACAATCCACGGCTACCCGGAATCCTGAGATCGTTACAGAAGATCAAATACGTTCGCACGATCGTGACGACGTTGTATTACGTGCTCCTGCTGCTGACGCGAGTGCGCAAGTACGACATCATTCACATCTTCTGCGCGTCGTATTACTCGTATTCGTTGTCAGCCATTCCGGCGCTCGGCATCGCGCGGCTTTACGGAAAGAAATCGATCCTGAATTACCGCAGCGGTGAAGCGGAAGATCATCTCGAAACCTGGCGCACGGCAGTGCCGACGATCAAGTGGGCCAGCGAGGTCGTCGTGCCGTCTGGTTATCTCGTGGATGTGATGGGCCGTTACGGCGTTCATGCCCGCGCGATTCACAACATCGTCGAACTGGAACGTTTCACTTATCGCGAACGTCAACCACTGCGGCCGGTGTTTCTGACGAGCCGTCTGCTCGAACCGCTTTACAACGTGCCGTGCGTGCTGCGCGCGTTTGCCATCATCCAGCAAAGCTACCCTGAAGCGCAGTTGACGATTGCTGCGGACGGTTTCCTGCGCAACGATCTCGAAGCGCTCGCCCGCGATCTAAAACTCCGCAATACGGAATTCATCGGCTTCGTGAATTTTGAAGACATGCCGGCGCTTTATGACGCCGCGGACATTTATCTCTCAGCTACAAACATCGACAACATGCCGAGCTCGCTGACCGAAAGCATGGCTTGCGGGCTCAACGTCGTGACCACGGATGGCGGCGGCGCCATTCCCTACATCATGACGAATGAAGTTACCGGACTGATCGTCGAGCGCGACGATCACCAGGCACTTGCCGCGGCTGCAATTCGCCTGCTTAATGACAATGAGTTTGCGCTAAAGCTGGTTCGCCGTGCACATGAGTCGACGCAGAAGTTCACCTGGGTCTACATCCGTGAACAATGGCTGGATCTCTATCGCGAACTAGCGAAAGCGAAAGGTCTGTTAACGACGACCAGGAACGCCCAAAACCAGGGCCACGTTTCAATCGTCGAAACTGATTCACCTCTCTAAAGAAAGCTCCCCCATGAAACAAGTTTTTCGCAAAGGACTAAAACACATCGTAGTGGCCGAAGCGCCCGAGCCGATGGTGGTTCCAAATCACGTGCTGGTGAATCCCGTCTACTCGCTGATCAGCAGCGGCACCGAGAGCGCCAGCATCCACGAGGGAATCATCAAGGAAGTTGCCGAGAACCCGTCGCAGTTGCGCAAAGTTTGGGACGGCGTGAAGGCAATGGGACCAATCGCGACGGTCGCCGAAGTACGCGCCAAATTTCAGGAGTACGCGGCGCTAGGCTACGCGGGCGCGGGCTTGCTCTCGGCAGTGCACCCGTCTGTCACCGATTTCAAACCCGGCGATCGTGTTGCTTACGGAGGCGAGGGAACCGGACACGGCCAAACAATTCTCGCTTCGCGCAACCTGATCGTTCGCGTTCCCGACGAGGTTCCTTTCCAGCACGCGTGCTTCACGACGCTCGGCAGCATCGCGCTCAACTCGATCAGGATCTCCGAAGTCGGCGTCGGCGACGTGGTCGCGGTGATCGGACTCGGACTGGTGGGCCAATTGGTGGCCCAGTTGGCCCGTCTCCAGGGCGCGCGTGTGATCGGCATCGATCTGCGTTCGCATCGCGTGGAACTGGCGCGGAAGTTGGGAGTGGACGACGGTCTCGACGGCAGCGGATCGATTCCTGACGCGGTCAGCGCGCTCACAAACGGTCTCGGCGCTGACTGCGTGATCGTTGCCGCGGCGTCGAAATCGGCAGCGCCTTGCGAATTGGCGCTTCAGATTTGCCGCGATCGCGGCAGCATCGTGATCGTGGGCGCGGTCGAAATGCAGTTTCCGTGGTCCGAAATGTACATGAAGGAGATCCGCGTCCTCATGTCGCGCGCTTATGGACCAGGCAGCTACGATCCCGAGTACGAAGTGCGCGGACGCGATTATCCGATCGCCTATGTGCGTTGGACCGAAAAACGCAACATGGAAGAGTTTCTGCGCCTGGTGGCACTCGGACGGATCGATATTCAACCGTTGATCACGCACGAGTTCAGTCTCGAAGACGCGCCGCAGGCTTATCGGACAGTAATGGATCCGGCGTCGAGCAGTCTCGGCGTGTTGCTGCGTTATCCGGAACCGATCACTGTCAATGGCTCGGAGAAACCGGCGCCGCAGCGTCGCGTCAACCTCAAAGGTCATTCGGGCAAATCGGATCTGAAAGTGGGGCTTGTCGGCGCGGGAAACCTGGCGCGGTGGGCGCACCTGCCGGCTTTGTCGAAGATGCCGAACGTCAGTTTGCACGCGGTGTGTTCGGCCAGCGGCGCGAGGGGCAACACTTACGCCCGCCGGTTCGGAGCGTCGTACTTCTGCTCAGATTACCGCCAAATGCTCGACGATCCGCAGATTGATGTAGTGATGGTGTTGAGCAGGAACCAACACCATTTCTCACAGGCGTACGAAGCGTTGATGGCGGGGAAACATGTTTTTGTCGAAAAACCGATGGCCTTGACTGAAGCGGAATGCCGCGAGCTTTACAAGGCCGTCGCGATTTCGGGGAACCAGTTGACCGTCGGTTTCAATCGCCGTTTCGCGCCTTTCTACAAAGACTTGAAACAATCGTTACACGGTCGAACAGGTCCGGTGGTAATCAACTGTCGTATGAACTCGCCAGGCATATCGGGTTCATACTGGATGGCCGACCCGTCGATCGGCGGCGCCATCATTGGCGAGGCGGTTCACTTCGTCGATTTGATGTACTGGCTCGTCGAAGCTGAGCCCATCAACGTGTCGGCGTATTGTCTGCCGACCGGCAAAACCGATCCCGTCGGCGAAAACAACATGGTGGCAACCTTTCGTTTCGCTGATGGATCGATAGGTAGTCTGAACTATTCGACAATTGGCTCGAAGAAAGAACAGGGGGAACAGGTCGAGGTATTTGCGAAAGGCATAACCTCGTCGGTTCAGGATTTCAAACGGTTCAAGTCGGTTTCGAATTTCAAACACACGAGGTCCACGCTGTGGGCTCACAAGGGATACGAAGCGCAACTCTCCTCATTCTTTCGTAGCCTGGCAACAGGCGAGCCGCCGGATATAACCGTCAGAGACGGCGCGCGGGCGACGCTGGTTTGTGTGGAAATGTTGAAATCGGCTCAGACACTCACTGCACGCGAGATTAACTTGGACGCGCTCTTGACGGGGGAAACAGAAGTCTTCATCTCCTGAAGCGTTTTAAAGAGGCGGGTGGGACGTGAGCACACGATGAGTGTAACTAACACTACGCGCACTTCGCGGTCTGACACTACTCCCAGGGAGAAGCCGATTCGACTCTTGTTGGTCGCGCCGGCGTTGCGCATTTTAGGTGGTCAGGCCGTGCAGGCGAATTACCTGCTTCAACACCTCGGACGCGAATCCGGGTTTGAAGTCTCGTTCGTGCCTCACAATCCGCTGTTGCCCGGTCCGCTCAAACTGTTGCAGTCGATCAGGTACGTGCGCACGATCGTTACGTCTCTGCTTTACTTCATACACCTTCTGATCCAGGTTCCGCGGCACGACATCGTTCACACTTTCTCCGCGTCTTACCTCTCGTTTCTGCTCGCGCCGACGCCGGCGATACTCATCGCAAAGTTCTTCGGCAAGAAAGTCATCTTGAACTATCGCAGCGGCGAGGCCGAGGATCACTTGCGCACCTGGCCGCGCACCGCTTTGCCAATCATGCGGCTGGCTGACGAGTTGATCGTTCCGTCGCAATACTTGATCGACGTGTTTGCCAAGTTTGATTTGCGCGCAACGGCAGTGGCAAACATCATCGATCAGAGCCGGTTCAGGTTTCACGAGCGGAAACCGTTGCTGCCGATCTTCTTCTCGAATCGCAACCTGTATCCGTTGTACAACGTCGCTTGTATCCTGCGCGCGTTTGCGAAGATTCAACAACGGTTTCCGGAAGCGAAGTTGATCATTGCGGGAGACGGCCGTCAGCGTTCGTCACTCGAAGCGCTCGCGCGCGAATTGAAACTACAGCACGTCCAGTTTCTGGGGCGCATTCCTCCGCACCGGATGCACGAGCTTGATAACCAGGCGCATATCTATCTGAACAGTTCCAACATCGACAACATGCCTGGTTCGATAATCGAGTCGTTTGCTTCGGGCATGCCGGTGATAACGACGAGCGCCGGCGGCATCAAGTGCATCGTCACTCACGAGAAGACTGGAATTCTGGTGCCGAAGAACGATCACGAGGCGATAGCGTCGTGGGCCATCAAGCTGCTCGAGTCGCCGGAGTTTGCTTCAGAGATCGCGCGCAACGCTTACGAGGAATGCACGGCGTACACGTGGGAAGCGGTGCGCGCTTCATGGCTCGCGGCGTATACGCGTCTTGCAGGACGCGAAGCGCGGCTTGACGGCGCTGTGGTCGCGGAGCAAATGATTCTTCAAGATAAATGATCTCGACGGCCGCAGATGCAGATTCACAACGAAAGAATCCAGCCGTCACGGTTGTGATCGCCGCTTACAATTCCGCACACTACATCGGTCAGGCGTTGGACTCGGTGAAGGCGCAGACTTTTACCGATTACGAAGTGATCGTCGTCAACGACGGGTCGAGCGATCGCGAGGACCTCGAACGAATCGTTCGTTCACACCCGCTTCCCGTTATCTATATATCTCAAGAAAATAAAGGGGTGAGCGCTGCGAGAAATGCCGCGATCCGCGTTGCGCGGGGAGAGTTCTACGCGCAACTCGACGCCGACGATCAATGGCTGCCGGATTATCTCGCAGTGCAACTCGGTGTGTTGTCTGACAATCCTGACAGCACGCTCGTTTATCCGAACGCTACGATCATCGGCGATGGATTCGACGGCACGAAGGAGTTTATGGAAGTGTCGGCTTCGGATGGCGACGTGAATTTTGAATCGCTCGTGCTCGAGAAGTGCGTGGTGATGACGTGCGTCACCGCGCACATGACTGCGATTCGCGAGGCGGGGATGTTTGACGAAACCCTTCGCAGTTGCGAAGACTTCGATCTGTGGTTGCGTATCGTCAAGAATGGTGGACGTGTTATTTATCATCGCCGTCCGTTGGCGCTTTATCGACGGCACGAAGGCAGTCTTTCATCCGATCGAGCCTGGATGACGCGGCATTTGCTGGCGGTGTTTGAGAAAGCGGCGCGCACGTTTCAGTTGACGCCGCGGGAGAAGAAGATCCTCGACGAGCAGATTGCTGCAAACCGTGCGATGCTTAATCTCTACGAAGGCAAGCATCAGTTAAAAGCAGGGCAGACACGGGCGGCGCTCGATAGTTTTCAGAAAGCCAACGAACATTTGCGCTGGTCGAAACTCGCGTTTGTGATCTTCCTGTTGCGGTATGCGCCGCGTTTGGTCGCCTTAATTTTTGTGGTGCGCGAACGTGTGCTGACGCGGAAGCCGGACCATCAGTTGAGCGGCATCGATCAGCCGCGCGCAACCCGGAAGGTGCTTAACGAAAGCCACTAATGCAACTCGATGTAATCCTTCCTACCTATAACCGCCAGGATCTGCTTCCGTTAGCTCTGAACAGTTTGTTTGCCGCAGAGATTCCCGCCGGGTTGGAAGTTTCGATTACGGTTGTAGACAACAACTCGACTGACGGCACGCGCCAGGTGATCGAGTCGTTTCGCGATCGCTTCGGAGACAGAATTCACTATTGTTTCGAGCGGCAGCAGGGCAGATCGCATGCGCTGAACGCCGGCATCGCCGCGACCAACGGCGATCTGATCGGCGTGATCGACGACGACGAAGAGATCGATCGCCAGTGGTATGTAACTGCGTTGCAGGCGTTTCAGAACACAGATCTGGATTTCATCGGTGGTCCATACGTGCCGCGCTGGAGCATCACGCCGCCCGACTGGTTGCCGCGTCAGTATGGCGGTGTAGTCGGGTGGGTTGACGGCGGGGAGAAAGCAGTTCCTTTCGATCACGATTATCCCGGCATCCTGATGGGCGGGAATGCCGTCTTTAGACGTGCCGTGCTGGATAAGGTTGGACCATACACGACATGGCTTGGCCGCACTGACAAAGGGTTGTTAACTGGTGAAGACGAAGAGCTTTACGGGCGTTTGCTGGGCCATGGCGCGAAGGGCATGTATTTGCCGAATCTGATCATCTACCATCACATTCCGGCTGAACGGGTGACAAAGAAATATTTTCGGCGCTGGTGTTTTTGGCGTGGCGTGTCGTTGGGGCTGCTCGATCGCACGCGCCGGTTGCCGTGCGCTTATCTGTTTGGCATTCCGCGCTGGCATTATCGAAACGCGTTTAAAGGAATGCTGGCGACGACGAAGCATGTGATAGTGAAGCCAAAGGACCCGGCGCAGGCGTTTGCGGCAGAGCTGGGTGTTTGGGATTGGATTGGTCTGCTTTATGGCCGTCATTTCCGTAGATCGAATACGACGTGATGAGCGAGCCGGAAGTTTCCGTCATTATCCCCACTTACAACCGCTCGGCGTTGTTGCGCGATGCGGTCGTGAGTGTGTTGGGCCAGGACAGTCGGACAGCTTTCGAGATCATCGTCGTGGACAATAATTCGAAAGACGATACGGCAGCGGTGGTCCACGCGATCATGGACCAGCATCCGGGGCGTGTGAGTTACATCGTCGAAACCGAACAGGGAAATGCATACGCCAGAAATCGCGGCGTGAAAGAAGCCCGCGCGGCCATCGTCGCTTTTATCGACGACGACGTGACGGTTGAAAGCAACTGGCTGACGTCGCTGAAAAACGCGCTCGATTCACGTGACGATCTATCGTTTGTCGGTGGTAAAGTTTTGCCTCAATGGACCACGCCGCCGCCTTCATGGTTAACCCCGGAACACTGGTCTCCTTTGGCCGTGCTCGACTATGGTCCGGACGAACTGATCATCGGCGGCAATAGCCCGCGTGGTCTATTGACTGCGAATATCGCTTTTCGCCGCCGCGTGTTTGAGGAAGTGGGCCAATTCTCGCCTCACTTGCAACGCGTCAAGAATGCGATCGGATCGATGGAAGACACGGAGTTTTTGCTGCGTGTCAGCCGCAGCGGCAGACAAGGACTGTATCTGCCCGGCATGGTTGCGCGAGCGCCGGTTGATAACGAACGGTTGAGCAAGGAATATCATCGCCGCTGGCACACGGGCCACGGTCATTTCTACGCCGTTATGAGCGATCCCGAGTGGGAACGGTCCAGCTTTCATCTCGCCGGCGTGCCGGGCCATCTCTACAAACAAACCGCCTCAGATGCCCTCAACTGGTTGGTCCAAGTCGTTACTGCCAACGCCGACGCTGCTTTTACTCACGAGTGCAACCTGCGTTTCTTCAATGGTTTTTTTCGCCAGCGACGCCGCCAACGAAGCTCATAACACCTCGATCCGCGCCCACAACTTCTTTAAACGTAAGTAGATCGCGTTTTCTTGCGAACATTGCGGTTCTCTTGTAATTCCCACTTGAGTATTTACACCCATATCTCAACGTGTTAGCTTGCACCCCGTCTTGATGACGCGCGTGCGGCGCCTTGGACCATGCAAAACTCGAATTACGAAAGGGCATCCGCTCGTTAGTTTCATTCGAAACAAACGGATTCGGGACTTCGGAGAGGCCGAAGTTTTAACTCAAGAGTAACAAGTTAGTTCATTTAATAAACGCTTCGCAGAGATGCGTCGATAAGAGTGTGTTCCCCTGTACGCCCGCGTACATTAGCGGCGGCAAACAACACTCTTCAAGCAGTAAAGGACGAGTAATGCGGCGACGTATAACTATCCCCTTAGTTATTGTTCTGTTTCTAATCGCGGTAACGAGTTGGTTGCAACCGAGCGCACGGGCTGTAAGCGCCACGCCGTTGCGCGTGCTGAGTTGGAACATTGCGTTCGGCAAAGGCACCGACAACGTCACGAATTACGATCGGATAGCGACGTGGCTGGCGCGCATGAACCCCGATTTGATCGCGCTTTGTGAAATGCCACCCGATCAGATCCCGACGCTTCTGACGTTGTTAACGCAAAAAACCGGGCGCTCCTGGTTTTCACACTTTGTTCCCAAAGCGGAGGGGATCGCCGAAGGAAACCTGATTCTCTCGAAGTTCAACTTCTCTTCAACCAGTTCACGCTATCTCAGCAGCACGCGTTCAGTGGCCCAGGTGACAGTCAACGTCGGCGGCCGCAACGTCAACTTCTTTGCGACGCATCTCGATCACACTTCGTCGTCCCTGCGATTGACGCAGGCGCAGGAGTTGATCGACTGGACCGCGAGTTTTGCAGCGCCGCGGATCGTCTGCGGCGACATGAACGCCGGTAACGACACGCCGGAAATCCTGCATTTGCTTGCTTCGTATCGCGACGGCTGGGTCGACGCGTTGAACCAGGGAACTGCTTCCGCTTATCCCGACAATCCGGTGTGGATGAACACGCGCACGCGGCGCTGGCGCATCGATTTCATCTTGTACGCCGGCGACACGACGAACCTGACGGCGAGGAGCGCAAACATTCCCGACACGCGCGATCTCGGCAACACCAACGTGGTTGTCACGTTGGGAACGTTGGACGACAGAGGCGTGAGGCCTTCGGATCACAATCTGGTGGTCGCCGATTTCGATGTCATAAGTACCGGAGCGCCACCGCCGGCACCGGTGACGCCGCCCGTTTTGCTGGTCCAACCAAACACGGATCGGGCCATCGCGCTCCACTCGGTGCTCTTCAAACGCGAACCATTCGTAGTGAATACGCCGCTAAATCTGAGTTCCGATCACCGGACGCGCATTATGCTTTTCGCCGCAAACCTGGAATTACAATCCGGCGAAACACCATCGGCGATCACAGTGCGGGGAGTCGACTCGCGAGGAAACAGCTACGATTTGCCAGTGGAGCAAGTATTGAAATTTTCGAATTTGCCCGGATTATCGACGCTAATTGTGAAGTTGCCGGCAGACACGACGATCAACGGTGATCTGAGAATCAACGTTGGCATACACAGTGCTGTGAGCAACAACGTGTTCGTCGCCATTCAGGCGCAGTAAAGGTGATGGCGATGAAAAATTATCTTTGTGTTGCAAGGTCGTTACAAAGTATCCAAATTTTTGACACGGTACTATTGCCGTGTTATCTTCCGCGGGTCTTGCTGACGCGCGGGTATTCACCCGATAGTGGGAAATCTGGTCCAATGGTCCCCGGGCGTCACAAGCTGCCGACCGGACTAGCGGTACGTGCGCTCCCCGACGGCGCCCCCGGTTAGAACAAGCTACCATCCGTTCTAATCTATCCAAGGTCTCAGGCGAGAGGCCGCAAATACTAAAACTCGTGGTTTAGCGGTTACACCTACCTAAACAGTCAGGTGTCAATCGATCTGCTTATTCCGTGTGTGTCGTGCGCAAGGCTTGGCCCTGGTGTGCAAAGCACATGGAGATGACCGACAACTTTGCTTCGAGAATGATCGAACTCTCCAGGTTAGCCCTGCCCGTCGGGAAATCGGACGAAATTCGAAAGGAGATTCAGATAGTGACCGTACGACGGACCCTTGTGTTCTTTTTATTGCTTCCCGTACTTATATTAATTGCTCTCGTTAAACCATCATCCGCTCAGGAAGTTGTTCTTTACGCATCGCAAGCTCCGGTGAAAGTTGGAAACTGGAGTACGGCGGCAGATCCCACAGCCGCTGGTGGCGCCCGAATCTCGAATACAGATCAAGACGCGGCAAAGATCTCAACCGCCGCTGCCAGCCCTGCTAACTATTTCGAGATGAGCTTCAATGCCTCCGCAGGCACGCCGTATCGCCTGTGGATTCGCGGCCGGACGCTCAACAATTCACCTTATAACGATTCAGTCTTCGTGCAGTTTTCCGGCAGCGTGACCAGCGGTGGCAGCGCCGTTTATCGAATCGGCACGACGTCGGCTACCGAGTACAACCTCGAGGATTGCTCCGGTTGTACAGTTTCCGCGTGGGGTTGGCAGGACAACGGCTGGGGCGTTGGCGTTCTTGGCCCACAGATTTATTTCCAGTCAACCGGCACGCAAACGATTCGCATTCAAGTGCGAGAGGACGGGCTTTCAATCGATCAGATCGTCCTTTCGCCGTCACTCTACCTCTTCACTGCGCCCGGTCCGCTTAAAAACGACAACACGATCCTGCCGCAGTCAGGTGGTGGATCTCCGTCGCCGACGCCGACTCCGACGCCAGGAGGAGGTGAGTCTGCGAATAACACACGCACTCCACCTGCTACGCAAATTGTCGATAGCGCCGGCGCCGTCTGGACGCGTACGTCAAGCGGCACGATCCTGCGAAACGGCCAGGGAACGTCTGGCGCGGGTTCGCAAATTCTTTACTGCAACCGCACCGTTTATGCATTCGGCACCGATTCGCAGTGGTATCGATGGAACAATGGATGGACGGCGGTAGGAGTTACGGATCCTTGTGATGGATCGACGCCTGCTCCGACACCACCACCCACAGCGGAGTCGCCAAATAACACACGCCTTCCACCTTCGACGCAGATCGTCGATAGCGCCGGTGCATCGTGGACGCGTACGTCAAGCGGCACGATTCTGCGCAACGGTCAGGGAACGTCTGGCGCCGGTTCGCAAGTTCTTTACTGCAACCGCATCGTTTACGCCTTCGGCACCGACTCGCAATGGTATCGATGGTCCAATGGATGGTCGGCGATCGGATCGGCCGATCCTTGTGGCGGTGGGTCGCCAGCGCCGACTCCGACTCCAACACCAACTCCAACGCCGCCGCCGCCACCGAGTGGAGGCAATCTCCGCGTGCTGAGTTGGAACGTGGCGTTTGGCAAGGGCACCGATAACGTCAGGGATTTCGATCGCATCGCTGCGTACATCGCAAACATGAACCCGGATCTTATTGGCTTGTGTGAGATGCCTTCGGAGTTCATCAACACCCTCGTGCCGCTGCTCAATCAGCGGACCGGACGCACCTGGTTCTGGCACTTCCTGCCGAAGTATGAAGGCACGACGGAAGGAAACCTGATCCTGTCGAAGTACAGCTTCTCGAGCACCGGCGGCCGTTACCTGAGTGTGCAACGTTCAGTGGCCCAGGTGACGGTGAACGTTGGTGGACGCACTATCAACTTCTTCGCGACGCACCTTGACGACGGTTCGTCGGGCAACCGGTACACGCAGGCTGGAGAATTGCTGGCCTTCATGTCCGGGTACTCGGAGTCGAAGATCGTCGTGGGTGATTTCAACGCCGGTCCCGACTTGTCGGAGACAGTGCGAATGACGAGCGCTTTCTACGATAGCTGGATGAGGGCGATGAATGCCGGGACCGCGGCCGCGTATCCCGACAACACAATCGGAATGCACACGCGTACGCGTCGCGGCAGAATCGATTACGTTTACTATTCGCTGTCGTCGAGTTTGTCGCTGACGGGAACGCAGATTCCGGACACGCGGAACCTGAACCAGACGAATGTTTCGGTTCTGCTGGGGACACCGGACGACTGGGGAGTGCGGCCATCGGATCATAATCCGATGATCGCAAACTTCCAGATTCAGTAAGCGTCAAGCAGGTTCCCGCAAAGGCGCAAAGGCGCAAAGAAGAAAAGGCGCTAAGAAGAACCCGCTGTAAGTACAGCAAGTATTCTTAGTGCCTTCTTCTTTGCGCCTTTGCGGGAAACCTATGGTCTCGCGGCCTTGAAGTTATCGAAGACGACCGTTCCCGGGTTATTGGTTTCAGTCCGCCAGGTCCCGCCTTTTAGTTCAACATTCACTGAGCCTAACGGAACGGCTGACGTGTTCCACGCCGCCGAAGCCAGTTGCACCCAGGTTCCCGGCGCGTTCCCGCTGGCCGGCGCTGCCTCAAACACAATCTGCCCGCTCACCGCATCATGGCGCATGCGCCAGAATGCGTGATTGGTTGAATTGTAGGCGACAGTCAGAAGCGTCTGTTTCGCGCCGAAGATCTTGCTCTGCACGATCAGATTTCCCGCTTCGACATACATGCGATAGCAGTTATCGACGTTGAGTCCGATCGTGTAGAACGCATCGGCAGCGGTCGAAGCACTCGGCCCCTGGACCAGTTGCACGTACGCATAAGCGCCGGTGAAGTTGAACGCAGACGCCGATCTGATGCCGTTGTAATGAGAACCGTCAGTGTTCTGTTTCAGTGGTCCAATGCTGAACTGTGTCGTCTCGTGAAGGGCCACTGACGCATCGGTGAAACCGCTGAAGAGATTGTTTGAGATCCACTTGCCGCCGTCGATTGCGCCGTCGTTGAAGTCGTCGGCCAGCAGCACTGTCTCTTCGCCAGGCGGTGGTGTCGTGTAGGTGTAGCCGTTGGTCAACGCACCGCTTTGGCCATCGGAATTTTGGACCACCACGTTTACCGCGCCCGCCGCATGGGCCCCGGTCATTGCGGTGATCGTCGTGCTGTTCGAGACGTTGACGCTGGTCGCAGCAGTCCCACCGATCAAAACGGTTGCGCCTGAGACAAACCCGGTTCCGTTGATCGTGACGGACGTTCCGCCGGACGTGCTGCCTGAGTTTGGCGTGATACCGCTGACGGTCGGCGCGGGCAAAGGCGCGGCTGCATAAGTGAAACCGTTGTTCTTCGTGCCAGATTCGCCGCCCGGGTTAGTGACGGCGACGTTTACTGCGCCACCTCCATGCGCAGGAGTGACAGCCGTAATCGTCGTGCTTCCTACGACGTTGACCGAACCGGCAGCAGCGCCGCCGAAGGTCACCGTCGCGCCTGAGGCGAAACCAGTTCCGGAAATCGTCACTGCCGTGCCGCCCGCCGCTGGACCAGTGGCCGGTGAAATTCCACCGACGATCGGCGCAGTGTTCTGAGCGCCTGAGAAGAACTCAGACATGTTCGGCGCAGTCGCGGCAGCGCCTGGGTAGTTGCTCAGCCCAAGAGCCTCCGCCATGAGACGCAGTGTGCTCTGGTGCTGGTACAACGTGTTCGACTCGTAGCCCTGGAGCGCGCGCGAACTGATGACCACGGTGGCGATATGACCGCCGCCGTGTTGTGTGTCGCCATTCACGGATTCGTCCCAGGTTAGGACCAGCAGTCCGCTTTGCCGGAACGCGGCACTCGAGATGAGCGGATCGATGTTGGTCTTCAGCCAATTGTCGGCAGCCGCGAGCTTGTCGGCATTCGTGCAATTCGGAATGGCGGCCGGACAATCGTGCGCGTTGTTCTGCTGGTTCGGAATGATGAACGAGTAGTTTGGTAACTGGTTACCCGCCAGATCGGACGCGAACTGTGTAAACGGCACGAGGTGGTTTGCCTGGCTCAGGTTGTCGCGCACGTCAGAGAAGTAAGCAAATGGGTTGTGACGTTTGACGTACGGATAAGCATCGCCGCCGATGTAACCGGTAGACGGCAGACTCTCGGCGTATGCTTTCCAACTCTTGCCGGCGGCGTTGAGCTGGCGAACGATGTTGTCGTCACTCACGACGCCCGCAAAGTTGCTGTCGTTCGTGATGTTTTGGCCTGTCGTGAGCCAGAAGTAATCGCCGATCGAAGGTTGCGTGTTGGCGAAGTAGTTCACCGCGAGGCCATACCGATCCGCAAGAGCGTTTAGATACGGCATTGACGAACCGCCAATCACGTTTTCGTAGCTTTGGTTTTCGGCGACGACAATAAAGACGTGATCGAATAGCGGAACGGACGTTTGCGGGGTGACGTAAGTGAACCCACTCGACTTGCTTCCGCTTATGCCGCTTGTGTTCGTGACGACGACGTCGGTAGCGCCTGCCGTGTGAGCAGGTGTCAGTGCAGTGATCGTAGTGCTGTTAACCACCGACACATTCGACGCAGCCGCTCCGCCAATCGTCACCGTCGCGTCCGGCTCGAAACCGGTGCCGGTGATCGTTATAGAAGTGCCGCCCGCCGTTAGTCCCGAAGGTGGCGAGACTGAGGTTACCGCCGGCGTTGGCGAAGATGGTCCACCGCAAGGATCGACACCTCCGGCCGGTGACCAGCCATTGTTCCAGCGCCACCATTGCGAGTCGTTGCCGAACGCATAAACGATGTGATTACAGTAAAGAATCGCAGAACCAGCGCCGCCCTGTGCGCTCGCGCCATTGCGCAGGATCGCGCCATTTGCTGCACGCGTCCAGACTGCGCCAACGCTATCGACGATCTGAGAAGCAGGCGGAACGCGCGTGTTATTCGGCGACTCTGCGCCCGGTGTTGGCGTGGGCGTTGGCGATGGTGTGGGCGTAGGTGTTGGAGTCGGCGTTGGGCTTGGATTTGGTTGTCCGCCGCAAGGATCGACAGTTCCGATTGGCGACCAGCCATTGCTCCACCGATACCATTGCGAATCGGTGCCGAACGCGTAAACGATGTGATTGCAGTAAAGAACCTCAGGACCAGCGCCGCTCGTGCCTTGACCGTTGCGCAGGATCGTTCCGTTACTGGTGCGAGTCCAGACAGCGCCAACGCTATCGATGATCTGTGTTGCTGGTGGAATGCGCGTGTTGTTCGGCGACTCAACAAACGGTGTCGGCGTTGGAGTGGGCGTCGGCGCCGGCGGTGTTCCCGCGGTCGTGAACGTCCACGTTGGTCCATTGGCGCTGACGTCCGCCATCGTCTTGCCGACGATGCGCCAGAAGTAGGTCGTGCCGGTTTGAAGTGTCACCGGTATGGTGAATGTTTCGACTACGCCGTCGTCGACCGAACCCGTGTTCAAACGTGGTTGACCCGGCGCAGCACCGCTCTGATCCGTGCTCGCGTTAGCGACGAGCAATGGCGGATTCGACGAGGTGCCGAAGTAGATGTCGTATTTGTGCGCCCACTGGCCGCCTTCCCAACGCAGTGTGAGCGTCGTCGGTTGCGCGGTTGCGCCGTTCGCGGGTAACTGGTTGACCGGATCCTGCGGACCGAGTGGCACGAACGGAATATTCTCGCTGGCCGAGTTCCACTTGCGTTCAAACTGGTCCACGAACCAATTGAAGAACCACTGCTTGGTCGTGAAGTAGTTGTGCTCTTCCTGCGAATTGGACGATGGCCCGGTCCAGTTCGACGAGCCGAAGATCGTCATTCCCTTGCCGTAAAGCAGCACAGACTTCTGGTGATTCAAGCCGAGATGCTTGCGCATCTTGATCTGCACGCCGGCCATGTACATGCGATCGACGTTCCATGAATCCCACTGTCGTGCCGGGTTCCGGTATTCGTCAGGCTCGTGAATCAGGCGCACGGGCACGCCGCGCTGTACCGCGGCAATCGTCGTATCGGTATACCTCTGGTTGGTGATCCGATACATGATGATGTCGATCTTCTGGTTTTCCGCGTTCATGTTGGCGGCAGTCCGGTTGTAGAAATCCTGGCTGTCGTCAAGGCTCGGCGGATAGTTGAGTTCCGGATTGAAGGGAAACGTCGGGTACTTGCGCTGTAGCGGCCCGGTGATGTTTCCGTAATCGGAGTAGTTGACCGTGTCTGTCCAGAGGTTGTCGTACTTCGTCTTGAAGCTGTTTACGAGCGATTGGTCGCTGGTGAAATAGATCGCTTCGTCGATGTAGTTCACGTTGGGCGTGGTCGGCACAAAGAAACTCGCGCCGTAGTTGGCGCCCGTAAACTCGACCGTGTTCTGCCCGACGAAGAGCATCATTTTCCAATGCAGGATGCCACCGCCGTTCTTGAAACGCATCGGTATGCCGGCGTTCCTGAACTGGTTCAGGATCTGTTCGTTGCCGGCATAGGTCGGGTTCGCGCGCGGGTCGACGAGAATTCGGACCGGAACGCCAGCCTGGTGTCGCGCGATGACCTTGTTGGCAATCGACGTGTCTTGCATGAACCAGTAGGCGATGTCGATGCCGACTGTCTCCTGGTCGATCAGTTGCCACAACGGCGCGCGGCAATCTTCAAAGGCGGTGTCACAGAGACGTTCGGTCGTCTGCGCCTGGGCCGCACCCGTGAATGAAGTTAAGAGAATGAATGCAATCGCGACGTAGAGGAACTTTCTGCGCATATAAAGAGAACGGGTTCGAGAAGCGTTTAAGTGCTCAAACACAATCGTGCAGGGTCACGTCGGGTTCGCTACAAATTGTTGAATCCAAGATTTAATCGACATTTATAGCAAATTGGATCACAACTCCATTTGCTAACGCGCAAAACCTTTTATTTTTGGCGCTGCCACGTTAAGCTCGCACGTCAATGTCGAATGGCCTTTGCGATGCAAGACGTGGGCCAACCGTTGAATGCGGTCGACCATAAATTTTCCGTTCAGATCTTGGACGTGCAGCCGGACATTCTTCTCAAATTCAGACTTTGTATCTGAATCATAGACAAACCTCGACGGACCAGGGATGAAGTTTTCAGTAATTATTGCCACCTACAACCGCGCCGAAGAACTACCCAGAACACTCGAGAGCTTGAAGTCTCTTGAAACCGACGAACAGTGGGAAGTGATCGTCGTCGACAACAATTCGAGCGATAACACGCGCGAGGTTGTCGAGAACGTGAAGTCGTTTCCCGTGCCGCTTCACTACGTGATGGAAAGAGTGCAGGGACGTTCCGCGGCGCTCAACGCCGGCATACGTCTGGCCCAGGGCGAGATACTTGCAATCACCGACGATGACGTGCGTGTTGATCCGCGTTGGCTGGTGAACTCCGAACGTGCTCTTCGTGAATTGAATTGCGATTACGTCGGCGGCAAAGCGTTGCCGATCTGGAGCGGTGGAAAGCGGCCGGACTGGTTGCCGAACCGCGGCGGCAAGCATTGGGGCGTGATTGCGCTGCTCGATTACGGACCGGAACCGATCGAGTTTGGCGACAGAGTGCCGCTGGGAGTCAACATGGTTTTTCGGCGTCACTGTTTTGAGCGCGCGGGTTTGTGGGACAACAGTATCGGACGAAAAGCGGGGACGTTGCTTGGTCAGGAAGTTAGAGAGTGGGCTCAACGCGCGCGCGCGGCCGGATTGCGCGGGTTCTATTCACCGGATTTGATTGTTCATCATGTTATTCCGGAAGATCGTTTGACTAAAAGATACTTTCGGCGTTGGTTTTACTGGCATGGGATCAGCCGCGCGATTCTTTACCAGAACAACCGGCTCGATATGGAGTCGCCGGAGAGCACGGCGCTCGATTTTTCCACCGTGCCGCATGTAGCGGGCGTGCCGCGGTATCTGTATCGTACGTGTTTGAAGAAGTTTGTCTCGATGTGGTCGGCACTTGCCCGGCGCGACGCGATTGCGCGCTTCGAGGATGAGCTGTGGATCTGGTTCTTTGCCGGCATCGTGAGTCAGCGCTGGAAGGACCGGCAAAAAGTTTAGCCACAAAAAGGCACAAATACAGATCACAAAAGGCACAAACCGGAATGAGTTACTTCGCTATGGTGGTTTTCTTTGTGACTCTTGTGTCTTCTGATTTTTGTGCCTTTTTGTGGTTAACCAAACAAAGCTGATCTTCAAGAACGTCTCGGTGAACTACCTGGTTGCCGGGACGGAACTCTTTATCGGCATCTTCATGCTGCCGTTCAACGTGGCCCACCTGGGCCAGTCGGCGTACGGCTTGTGGGTGCTGGTTGCGTCGATCACCGTTTACTTCTCGATGCTCGACATGGGGTACGGCGTCGCGCAGGTGAGATTTGCGGCGAAGTACCGGGCGCAGGGCGACGTGAACGCGTTGAACGAGATCGCGAGCACGATGTTTTGCATGTTCGGCGGCGTTGGGCTCGTGACGTTTCTGGTGGCGGTGATTATCGCGCTGAACCTCGGGAACGTGTTTCCGTTGACGGGTTCGCAACTGCAAGCGGGACAGATCGTCTTTCTCTTCATCAGCGCATACGTGGCGCTTGGATTTCCGGTCAGCGTTTTTGGCGGCATCGTCAACGGTTTTCAGCGGCAGTATTTGAATGGCGCGGTTGCTTTCGTTACCGCCATCGTCGTGGCGCTGGTCAACGTTGCGGTGCTCGTGCTCGGTTATGGGTTAACCGAGTTGGTCGCTGCTACTACTTCCGTACGCATCCTCAGTTACCTCGCTTACGCACTGAACGCATATCGAGTCTTTCCCGAGCTTCGCCTGCGCTTGCGATTCTTCAAACGTGACCGGCTGCGTGAAGTCACCGGGTTCAGCGTCTTCATTCTGATCATCGATCTCGCAAACAAGTTGAATTACTCGACCGACACGATCGTGGTCGGCGCATTCATGGGAACTGCCGCGGTTGCCGTTTGGGCTGTGGCCCAACGTTTGATCGACATCGTCCAGCGCATCACGGATCAGTTGAACGCCGTTCTGTTTCCGGTCGTGGTCGATCATTCCACCGTGGAACGCATCGACAAGCTGCAAAAGATCCTGATCCAGGGGACGCGGTTGTCGCTGGCGATGGTAGTTCCGCTTGCTACGGTTCTGGGTTTGACGGCGCGGCCGGTGGTGATGGTTTGGGTCGGGCCGAATTTCGAGGGCAGCGTAAACGTTATCTATATTTTGAGTATCGTGGTGGCGCTGCGCGTCGGCAATGCGACTTCGACGGTGATCTTAAAAGGCGCGGGACTGCACAAGGTGCTCGCGATTTCGAATTTGAGCATGGCGGTCAGCAACCTGGTCTTGAGTGTTGTGTTGGTGCGCTGGTACGGTTTGATCGGCGTCGCGATCGGAACGCTGATACCAATGGTCGTATTTTCGATGTTTGTGGTGTTTCCGGCGGCGTGTAAGCGCGTTCAGCTTTCGCGGTTCACGGTGATTCGCGAGAGTATTTGGCCGGCGACGTGGCCGGCGCTCGTGATGGCCGGTTTTATTCTGCTGGCCCGGCCGCACGGCGATGGTTCGTGGCGCTGGCTGGTGGTCCAGGCGTTCGTTGCGGCATTGATTTATGCGGCGCTGTTTTTGCGCTTTGCGATCAGCCGTACAGAACGCGATTGGTATTTTAATAAAGTAAAGGAAGTGTTAGGGCGACGCTCGGTTGCGGCCAAGCCGGCGAACGAGCTGAGCATCCCGTCATGAAGGCAGTAATACTCGCAGCAGGAAAAGGAACACGGCTCGACGGCGCGGCTGTGAAACCGAAGTGTCTGGTGGAAGTCGGCGGTTTGACGTTGTTGCAGCGGCAGATCGATACAATTCGCAGTTTGAACGTGGAGGAGATCGTCGTCGTGATCGGATTTGCCGGCGAGAGTATTAAAGAAGAGTGCGACGGTGAAATCTGTTTTGTGGAAAACGAAAAGTACGCGGAAACGAGCAGTCTTTATTCGCTGTGGATGGCTCGCGAACACCTGACCGATGGCTTTGTCGTGCTCAATTCCGACGTGTTGTTTCATCCGCAGATGCTCGCCGATTTGCTTGAATCGGATCATGAAGCGGCGTTGCTGATCTCCGATGCAGATCCGAATCCGCTCGGCGACGAGGAGATGAAGATCAAGGTGCAGGACCAGCTCGTGGTCGATATTTCGAAAGACCTCGATCCGCTGGAGGCAGACGGTGAGAATGTCGGCATCGTGAAGTTTGGACCATCAGGCGCGAAGCTGCTGGTCGAGTACATGAACAGTTTGATCGAGTCGGGCGCGGTGAAGGATTGGGCGCCGCGTGCGTTCCGCGAGTTTGCCCGCCGTCATCCGTTGCACGCGTTGAGCACGCGCGGATTGCCGTGGATCGAGATCGATTTTCCGGAAGATTATGTGCGCGCAGTTAATGAGATTTATCCACAGATACCCGCCGTCACCATTTTGAATGAGCCTTAAACGCGTTCTCACCACTGGCCGAGAGATCGACAAGCAATTGCAGCGCTGGCGTTCTCCCGATCGGAGACGATTGCTCGTCAACGCGCGGACGGCGATGAACTACTCGACCATCGCGCCCATCGTCGAACGAATGCAGCGCGATGAGCGATTGGAGTTTTGCTTCACCGCGAGCGAAGACCCATCGCTGATCGAAACGGTTTTTGCAGAGGCGTCGCAGCCGTATAAATTCATCACGCCGTTTCAGGCTTCCTTGACGCGTTTCGATGTTTATCTCGCGGCGGATTTTTTGTGGGTGAAGCTGCCGCGTGGCGCGCGACGAGTGCAGACGTTTCATGGCGTCGCCGGGAAGTATCGGACGGTTTACGATTCGCCGTCGGAGTCGATGCGCGATTGGGATCGGTTGTTCTTTATAAATAAGCGGCGGTTGCAACACTTTATCGATTGCGGCGCGATTGAAGCAGACAGCAGCGCCGCCCGTTTGATCGGTATGCCGAAGCTGGATTGCCTCGTCGACGGATCGCTTGTCAGGGACGAGATCGTTGCTTCGCTCGGGATCGATCCGGCGCGGCGCACGATCTTGTACGCGCCGACGTGGTCCGCGCATTCTTCTGTCGTTTCGATGGGCGAAGAGCTGGTGACGCGACTGGGCGAAGCGGGTTATGCGGTGATCGTGAAGCTGCACGATCGTTCGCGCGATCTGGAATATGCGCACTCCGGTGGTGTTGATTGGGGCGCGCGGCTCGAACCGTTGTTGCAACGTTATGGCGGCGTGCTGGCGACGGGCAGCAATTCGTCGCGTTATTTGCCGGCGGCTGATGTGATGATCACGGATCACAGTTCGGTCGGATTTGAATACCTGTTGCTCGATCGTCCGTTGATTCGCATACACGTGCCGGAGTTGATCAAAAACACCGACATCGAACCGAGCTATGTCGAGCTGTTGGCGAATGCGTCGATCAGCGTGAACAACGTTGACGAAGTGATTGCGGCGGTAGAGCGCGCGTTTGCCGAGCCTGAATTTAAGTCGAGCGATCGCGTGGCGGTGGCGAACGAGATGTTTTATCAGCCGGGCACGGCGACGGAACGGGCCGTGAGTGAGTTGTACGAGTTGATGGAACTTAGATGAAATTACAAAGGCTGAAAAACGCGAGTTTCGACGAGTTACGCGTGCGGGCCTCGCAGAAGGTCGCGGCGTTCAACGAGCGTCGCGGGTGGTCCAGCCTGGTGAGACTCCCCGAGACAGTTCCTCACACGGATTTTCTTAATCAGCGATTCTTCAAAGGCTTTCACGATCTGGATAAATCGGTGGTCCAACTGGAGTCGAGACGGCGTGAGATCGTTCAGCAAGCCGATCGTATTTGTGAAGGAAAGTTTGACCTGCTTGGTTTTAAAGATCTGAGTTTTGGCGATCCGATCGACTGGCACTTCGAGCCCGTCAGCGGCAAACGTATTCCACTCGACCACTGGAGCAAGCTCGACTATCTCGACGCCGGCGTTGCGGGTGACAAGAAGATCGTTTGGGAACTGAACCGGCACCAGTATTTCATGAAGTTGGGCCAGGCTTACGTGTTGACCGGCGACGAGCGATACGCGCGCGTGTTTGCGAATCATCTGGAAGCGTGGATGGACGCGAATCCGCCGAAGCTCGGCATTAATTGGGCCAGCAGTTTGGAAGTCGCGTTTCGATCGATCTCGTGGTTGTGGGGGCTTTACTTTTTCAAAGACGCGGCACCGGCGCAGACGATGAAGCGGGCGGTGAAGTTTTTATATCTGAATGCGCGGCATCTCGAATCGTATTTATCGACGTATTTCAGTCCCAACACGCACCTGACCGGGGAAGCGCTCGGACTGTTCTATCTCGGCACGTTGTTGCCGGAATTCGACGAAGCAGAGCGTTGGCAGACGTTGGGCCACGACATTTTGATCGAACAGATCCCGGTGCACGTGAAACCCGACGGCGTTTATTTCGAACAGTCGAGCTATTACCATCGCTACACGACGGATTTTTACATTCACTTTTTAATTCTCTCGCGCCTCAACGGGCTCGCGGTTCCGAAGACAGTTGAAGATGCGCTCGTGTCGCTGTTGGACCACCTGATGTACATCACGCGGCCTGATGGCACAACTCCGTTCTTCGGCGACGACGATGGCGGACGTTTGTTGATGCTCGACGCGCGTGCGCCTAACGACTTTCGCCCCTCGCTGGCAACCGGTGCTGTGTTGTTCCGGCGCGGCGACTACAAATTTGTCGCGGATGATGCGGCGGAAGAATTGTTGTGGTTACTGGGTCCCGAAGGTTTACAGGAGTACGACGAGATCGACGTGCATGAACCCGTGGAAACGTCACGCGCGTTTCCTGACGGCGGCTATTTCGTCATGCGCGACGGTTGGGCTAGTCAATCAAATTACTTACTGTTCGATTGTGGACCACACGGAGCGCTCAACTGCGGCCACGCTCACGCCGATGCGTTATCGATCGACGTTGCCGCAAACGGCCGGACGACCCTCGTCGATCCCGGAACCTACACTTACACCGGTTCGAAAGAATTGCGCGACTGGTTTCGCAGTTCGCAGGCCCACAACACCGTGACGCTCGACGGCATCTCGTCTTCAATTCCCAATACCGCCTTCACCTGGCAAACAATCGCCCCCTGCCGCCTGGTCGACTGGGTAACGACGGACAGCTACGATTTCATCTCCGGTGAACGTGACGGAGTGGTTCGCAGTATTTTCTTTCTTAAACGCAAATACTGGATTATTCGCGACACTCTAAAATCCCCGACGGAACACACGGCCGACATTTATTTTCACTTCAATTCGGGCGCAAATCCGTCTCTGAAAGACGGCGAAATCCACGAACCCGAATCCGGTCTGACAATCCGTGTTACCGGGAATGGCCGCTGGTTCGAGGAAAACCAGTGGGTTTCGCAATGTTATGGTCTAAAGGAGCCGGCGAAAGTCTTCCGGTTCTCGGCAGTTTTGCAGCCCGGGGAGAGTGTTTACACGTTCCTCTTGTTATGATTCGATCTCAAATAAATGTGCGGCATTAACGGAATTGCGTTTTCGAGTCGATCGGGCCGGATGGTCTCGCGCCCGCAGCTCGAAGCGATGCGCGACGTGGTTAGACATCGCGGTCCTGACGACGAAGGTCTCTTCATCGATCGCAACGTCGGTCTCGGCCATCGCCGCCTGAGCATCGTCGACGTCGCCGCCGGTCATCAGCCGATGACCAATGAAGACTCCTCGCTGCACATCGTCTACAACGGCGAGATCTACAACCACGCCGGCTTTCGCGAGTGGCTCGAAGCGCGCGGCCACGTTTACAAAACCCACTGCGACACGGAAACGATTCTTCATCTTTACGAAGAGCACGGGATCGACTGCGTGCAGCATCTGCGCGGGATGTTTGCATTTGCGATCTGGGATCAGCGTAAACAGGAGCTGTTCATCGCTCGCGATCGTCTCGGCGTAAAACCGCTTTACTACTTTCACGCAGACGACGGTTCGCTCTTCTTCGGCTCCGAAATCAAGACGCTCTTCGCCGCAGGCGCGCTCAAACCGGAACTTAATTACGCGGCGCTGCCTGACTATCTCGCCAATCACGCGCCTTCCGGTGAGACGACGCTCTTCGCCGGCGTGAAACGTTTGTTGCCGGGTCACACGCTTGTTTGGCGCGATGGCACGATCGACGTGCGGCGTTACTGGGACGTGAGTTTTGTCAAAGCGACTGACACCGGCTACAGCGACGACGATTACGTCGAGCAATGGAGCGAACTGTTTCGCACATCTGTGAAGCTGCGTTTGATGGCCGACGTGCCGCTCGGAATGTTTCTCTCAGGCGGCATCGACTCGTCGGCGATTGCCGCGGTGATGAGCGGGATGGTCGACGAGCCGATCAAAACGTTTTCAGTCGCGTTTCGCGAGCGCGAAGCAAATGAACTCGAATACGCGCGACTCGTGGCGGAGAAATACAAGACGGACCATCACGAAGTGATCGTCAGCCCGGAAGATTTCTTCGGCGCGTTGCCGAAGCTGATCTGGCACGAAGACGAGCCGCTGGCCCATCCGTCGAGCGTCGCGCTTTACTTCGTTTCACACCTCGCGTCGCAAAACGTGAAGGTGGTGTTGACAGGCGAAGGCAGTGACGAACTTCTCGCCGGTTACGCGCGATATAAGAAGACGGTTTTCAACCTCACGTTCGGCGCACGGTATGAGACTTTCACCACGGCCGGCATTCGCAAAACGATCCAAAACAGAATCGCCGGCATGCCGCCGGGTTCGAAGATTCGACAAAAGCTGTCGCGAACGTTTCTGGCGTTGCGACCCGATATCGAAACGATCTATTTCGACAATTTCGCCGTGTTTCCGCGTTCGATGCACGGCGGATTGATGACTGAAGAGACTCGTCAACGGATCGGTCACAGCGATCCGTATATCGAAGTCAAGCACCTGCTGGAACAAACGGACGCCGAGTCTCTGCTGGATCGCCTGCTGTATTCCGACATCAAGACGTATCTCCACGAGCTGCTGATGAAGCAGGATCAAATGAGCATGGCGACGTCGCTCGAAAGCCGCGTGCCGTTTTTGGATCACAAACTCGTGGAATTCACGGCGAGCTTGCCGGAGCGATTGAAGTTGCGTGGTTGGACCACGAAATACATTTTGCGACAGAGCATGAAGAACGTATTGCCGGAACAGATCCTGTCGCGGCCGAAGATGGGTTTTCCGGTGCCGGTTGGCGCGTGGTTTCGCGGGCCGTACAGTTCCGTGATCGACGAGTACGTGCTGAGCGCGCGTGCGCTCGACCGGGGAATATTCGATCCGGACTTTGTGAGAGACCTGGCGCGGCGGCATCAATCCGGCGGCGAGAACCACGACGAACGTTTGTGGGCGCTCGTGAATTTCGAGATGTGGCAACGACGATTTTTTGACGGCGACGATGGTCTTAGTGGCCCTGATACTCCGACGACACGCGAGGCCGAACTCGCGCCGGTTCATGCGTGAGCGTGCGCGTTGAATTGAAGATTCTCTGCCGAGGACGCAGAGATTACGCAAAGAGTGCGAATCCTCTGGCTCAAAACTGAATTGCTTCACCCGGTCGACAAGGGCGGGAAGATTCGCAGTTACAACATGCTCAAGGCATTGAAGCGTAACTCGCACATCACCTACCTGACGCTCGACGACGGAACAAGCGACAACTCGGCGCGCGAACTCGCAAACGAGTATTGCCACGAACTGGTGTGCATTCCGCACCGGCGGCGCGAGAAGTTTACGACCGGTTTTTATGTCGAACTCGTGTTGAATCTCGCTTCGGATCTCCCGTATGCGATCAAGAAATATGAGTCAGCGGAGATGCGCCGGGAGATCGAGCAGCGCGTGGGCCAGTTTGACGTGCTGATCTGCGACTTTCTCGCTCCGGCGGTTAACGTGCCTGCGAGGATCGATTGCGCGACGGTGCTGTTTCAGCACAACGTCGAGGCGATGATCTGGAAGCGTCATTACGAAGTGCAGACAAATGCGGCGCGCAAGGCGTACCTGTATCGCCAGTGGCGCAAGATGTTCGACTTCGAAGCAAAAGCGTGTCCGCGGTTTGATTGCGTCGTCGCCGTGTCGCGTGAAGATCGCGAGATGATGCAGCAGCAGTATCACGTCGAGAATGTTTACGACGTGCCGACTGGAGTCGATACGGAGTTCTTTCGACCGGATGGTTCGCGCGGCGCGCGTAAGCCGCACAATCTCGTGTTTACGGGTTCGATGGATTGGCTGCCGAATGAAGACGCAATTCGGTATTTCACCGAACAGATCATGCCGCGGATCAAGCGCGAGGTTCCCGGCGTTACGCTGACGGTGGTCGGTCGTAATCCATATCCGGGGCTGGTGGAGCTGAGCAAGCGCGATCCGTCGGTGATCGTGACGGGCCGCGTTGACGACGTGCGGCCGTTTATGGACCAGGCGGCGCTTTATATCGTTCCGTTGCGCATCGGCGGCGGCACGCGATTGAAGATTTACGAAGGCATGGCGATGGAAAAGGCGATCGTCTCGACTTCGATTGGCGCGGAAGGTTTGCCCGTCGTCGACGGCAAAGAGATCGTGCTCGCTGACACGCCGGAGTCGTTTGCGGATGCGGTTATCAAACTAATCCGCGATGAAGCGCTCGCGAATGAGATCGGACAACGCGCGGCGGCGCGAGTGCGGGCGGAATTCGGTTGGGATACGGTCGCCGACGATTTCGCCGCGATATGCGAAAGAGCGATTAGTCACAAAGAGGCACAAAAAGCACAAGAGGCACAAATGGTTTTCCCTTAACTGGTTTGTGCCTTTTGTGTCTCATGTGCCTTTTTGTGGCAAAACGATGAGGAGAACTTAGTGAAACTGAGCGTATTTGGTTTGGGTTACGTCGGTTGTGTTTCGGCAGCGTGTTTTGCCGAAGAGGGAAACGAAGTCATCGGCGTCGACGTCAACCCGACCAAAGTTGAAATCATAAACTCGGGCAGGAGCCCGATTGTCGAGGAAGGCATCAGCGAGTTGATCGCGAAAGTGGTCAAGGCGGGCCGGCTCTCGGCGACGACAGATTCGGAACGCGCGGTCCATGATTCGGATCTGTCGCTGGTCTGCGTCGGCACGCCGAGCAATCAAAACGGCAGTTTGCATTTGCGTCACGTCGAACAGGTTTGCCGCGAGATTGGCGCGGCCATGAAGCAGAAGCAAGGCCGGCATATCGTCGTGATTCGCAGCACGATGTTGCCGGGCACGGTGCAGAACACGGTTGTGCCCGCGCTTGAGGAGTCATCAGGAAAGAAAGCCGTCACGGATTTTGGCATCTGCATCAATCCTGAGTTTTTGCGTGAAGGATCGTCGCTGAAGGATTTTTATTCGCCGCCGTTCACGTTGATCGGCGCCGACGACGAAGAGACAGTCGCCGCCGTGCGCAGTCTTTACGCGAAAATCGACGCGACTGTTTACACCACGGCGTTGAAGACCGCGGAAATGGTCAAGTACGTCTGCAACTGTTTCCACGCGCTCAAGGTGAGCTTCGCGAATGAGATCGGGAACATATGCAAAGCGCTTCAGATCGACAGTCATGAAGTGATGCACGTGTTCTGCCAGGACACGAAACTGAACCTGTCGCCTTATTACCTGAAACCGGGTTTCGCTTTTGGCGGCTCGTGTTTGCCGAAAGATCTGCGCGCGATCAACTACAAAGCAAAAGAGCTCGACGTCGAAGTGCCGGTGCTTTCCGCGATCCTGCCGAGCAATCGTTTACAGATCGAGCGCGCGATCGAGATGGTTGTCGAGAGTGGCAAGAGACGCGTTGGCGTGCTTGGATTCAGTTTCAAAGCCGGCACGGATGATCTGCGCGAGTCGCCGATGGTGACGTTGATCGAAACCCTGATTGGCAAGGGATTCGAACTCGCAATTTACGACCGCGATGTTTCACTCGCGCGATTGGTGGGCGCAAACAAGGAATACATCGAACGTGAGATCCCGCATATCTCGAAGTTGATGCGCGCCGGCATCGACGGAGTGCTGTCCGATTCAGACGTGATCATCATCGGCAACAACGCCGCAGAATTTCGCGACGTCGAAGGGCGATTGCGAAAGGACCAGCAGCTCATCGATCTCGTGCATCTCTTCGACGGCCGCACGTCCAGTGAAAACTACCAGGGCATCTGCTGGTGAACGAAGTCTTTTCATCTCTGCGTAATCTCCGCGGTCCTCTGCGTCTCTGCGTTTACTCTGTGCACAATAGCTTTATCGCAGAGACGCAGAGGGCCGCAGAGAGCACATCGGTTTAGGTCACTATGTCTTCAACTCCACTACGAATCGGACTGCTGATCGATTCCTTTGTCCAGCGTAAGTGGATCCATCAGGTGGTCGAGGAGATCCGGGCCTCGGGTTTTGCGGAAGTCGTCGTCGTTATCAAGAACGAAGCGCCGCCGCAGCCTGCGCAAGGGCGTTTCAAGAGTTACTGGCAAAATCGAAATTACCTGCTCTACGCGCTGTACGGAAAGATCGACGAGCGGCGCGTCAAAGTTAAGCCTGACGCTTTTGAACCCGTTGATTTAAAGCCACTGCTCGACGGCGTTCCAGTCGTGGCAGTCACGCCGGAGATGAAGAAACACTCCGATTGGTTCCCCGAAGAAACGCTCGCCGAGATTCGCAAATTCGATCTCGACGTCGCGTTGTGTTTCGGCTTTCGCATCCTCAAAGGCGACGCGCTGAAGATTGCACGTCACGGCGTGTGGTCGTTTCATCACGGCGACAACCTCGTCAATCGCGGTGGACCAGCAGGTTTCTGGGAAGTGATGGAAGGCACGCCCGTAACCGGTTCCGTGCTGCAAATACTCACCGAAGATCTTGATAACGGCGGCGTCATTTATCGATCGTGGTCGCCGACGGCCGACCGCTTCTCAGTCAAAGCCAATCGCAACAACCTGTACTGGAAGTCCGCTGCCTTTGTGATTCGCAAGCTAAAGGATCTCGCGGCAGGCGTTCCGCTCAGTTCTCCCGATCGGATCTATCGTCCGTATTCGAACCGCTTGTATCGCATGCCGACGAACCGCGAGATGTTTTCACATTTGTCACGCCTCGGCGCGCGTTACCTCGCGAGTAAGTTTCAGGCAGCATTCAATAGCGATCAGTGGGCGCTTGCTTATCGATTCCGGACCGGACCAGGTGATGCAAACAACACGTTGTATCGCTTCAAGCGCCTGACGCCGCCGAAGGATCGCTTCTGGGCCGATCCGTTTGCGATCAAGGACGGCGGCAAGGACGGCGAGCGTTATTACGTTTTCCTCGAAGAGCTTTTGTACGAGACGAACAAAGGCCACATCTCGGTGATCGAGTTGGACCGCAAAGGCGTGGTGAAGGGACCGACCAAGGTGCTCGAACGCGAGTATCACCTGTCGTATCCGTTCGTTTTTGAATGGAACGGTCATTACTACATGGTGCCGGAGAGCGCGGCCAACAAAACGATCGAGTTATATCGCGCGAAGACGTTTCCCTATGTGTGGCAACTGGAAAAGGTTCTCATGACGGACGTCCGCGCGAAGGATGCGACCCTCGCGGAGATCGACGGCAAGTGGTGGATGTTTGTGTCGCTGTCGGAGCACAGCATTCCGGATGAGTTGTCGTTGTTTATTGCCGACACGCCGCTTGGACCATGGACGCCGCACGCGCGCAACCCGGTGAAGTCGGACGTGCGTGGATCTCGTCCAGCGGGCGCGTTGTTTGAATGGAACGGCGATGTCTATCGGCCGGCGCAGGATTCTTCGGGGCGATACGGTTACGCGATCTCGATCAACCGGATCATGCAACTCGACGAAGACGGGTTCAGCGAAGAGCACGTGTCGAGCATTTTGCCCAACTGGGACAAGGATCTGCTTGCGACGCACACGATCGGCATCGCCGGCGATCTGACTGTGGTTGATTGTTTGATAAAGCGGCCGAGGTTTTGAAAACACGGATCTTTAAAATCGTGGTGCTGTTGGTGGTTATATGGACCATTGTCGCTGCGCTGGCGCCGCGGACGTTGGTCGTGAGTGAGCCACTTGCTTCGGCCGATGCGATCGTCGTGCTCAGCGGTTCGAGTGCTTACGTGGAACGGACGCAGAAAGCGGCGCAGTTGTATCACGAAGGCCGCGCGCCGTTGGTTTTGTTGACAAACGATCATACGCGTGGAGGATGGTCCAGTGCTCAACAGCGAAACCCGTTCTTCGTCGAACGAGCAATGGACGAGTTGATCAAAGCCGGCGTTCCGGCGGAGCGCATCCGGATCGTTCCTGGTGTTGCCGAGACCACTCGCGACGAAGCGCTCATCATCAAGGATTATTCCGCCAATGAGCGGTTTCGAGCCGTCTTAATCGTGACTTCGTCTTATCATTCGCGAAGGGCCTTGCGAACTCTGCAACAGGCGTTCGCCGGCACGAGCACGACCATCGGTTTGGAGCCGGCTACGGCAGCGCCGTCATCATTCTGGTGGTTACACCCGCAAGGCTGGCGCACGGTGGGGGTCGAGTTTGTGAAGTCGGTTTATTATTGGTTCAAGTATGACTGAGAAGCCGCTGGTCAGCGTGATCATTCCTGCGTTCAATGCTTCGGAGTTTATCGGCGAAACTCTTGACTCAGTCTTCTCGCAAACGTTTACTGACTTCGAAGCGATCGTCATCAACGACGGTTCGCCCGACACGCAGGAACTCGAACGCGTGTTGCAGCGCTTTCCCGCGAAACTGCATTACCTCAAACAGGAAAACCAGGGCGCGGCCGTAGCGCGCAACGCCGGACTGCTCGCCGCGCGTGGAGATGTCGTCGCCTTTCTCGACGCTGACGACACGTGGCGCCCCGCATTCCTCGAAAAACAATTCGCACTGCTCAAACAAAACAACGCGGATCTCGTCTTCGCCGACGCGCTTCTCTTTGGCGACTCGCCGCTGGCAGGCCGCACCTTCATGCAAGTCGAACCACCGCGTGGCAACGTGACACCCGAGAACCTGCTCTCCGTCAAAGTGACGGTGCTAACGTCCACTGTGCTGGCGCGCAAGACGCCGATTCTGGAAGTGGGCCTCTTCGACGTGTCATTGCGGCGCGGTCAGGATTTCGACCTGTGGTTGCGACTCGCAAAAGCAGGAGCGCGTTTTGCGTATCAGAATGAAGTGCTGGCGCATCATCGCATCGTCGAAAGCGGTCTTTCCGGCGGCACGATCAGCCAGCTCAAACGCACGCTGGCCGTCCTCGAAGCGATCAAAGCGAAAGGACTGACGGCGAGTGAAGAAGCCGCGCTTCAGGTGAACCTGAACCGGACGCTGCGCGAACTCGCGCTCGAAAACGGCAAGGAAAAACTGCTCTGCCGCGACTTTCACGGCGCGCTTCAATCTTTTAACGAAGCGCGTAAGTTTCGGCACACTTGGAAGGTTTTATTCGTCTGTTTAGGTTTGAGAATCGCCCCCGGCATTCTCTGGCGCATCTACAACCGCCGCGAAATGGCGACGGGATAGTTCCCGGAAGTAATAGATTCTTAAGCGTTTTACTTACCTTATGAGTGAGCCCCACAACCGGCAACCCGCCAGCGAGCGAATCAAGGAGCGACTGCGCAACGTTCCGCTCGTTTACGGCCTTGGAAAGCGGATTTATCGCCGGTTTCGCGGATCGGACCTCACCATCCAGGAGCAAATTCTGAAAGCCGTCGGCCAGAAATCTGCCGTTTTCTTTGTTCAAGTCGGTTCGAACGACGGCGTTCAGGGCGATCCGATTCACGATCTCATCGTCGAGCGGCCGGGTTGGCGCGGGATCTTTATCGAGCCGATTGATTTTCTTTTTCAGCGGCTGCGGAGTAACTACGGAAACGCCGACAGATTTGTGTTCGAGAACGTAGCGATCGGTACTGAAAAAGGCAGTAAAAAGTTTTACTACGTCTCCGAGAAAGCAAAGGAGCTGGATTTACCCTACTGGCACGATCAGTTAGGCTCTTTCGACCGGGAGCACATCACGCGCGCGCTGGGCGAGCAGATGATCCCGTACATCGTCGCCGCGGATATTGAGTGTTTGCCGCTACAAGACGTGCTGGATCGAAATGGAGTCGAAGCAATCGATCTGATTCACATAGACACGGAGGGTTTTGATTACAAAGTCCTGTCCCAAATCGACCTTGAACGGTACAAGCCTGCGGTGATCCTGTTCGAACACCACCTGCTCCCTGACGACGAATTTGCCAGCGCCCGCAAACTTCTGCGCGGCAACGGGTATCGCCTCGTGCAATACGGCAACGACATCCTGGCGCTGAGAAGAGGTTTGTAAATCTGATACAGGAGAACAGTAGTCTTTCTCTGCGTTTCACTGCGTTCTCTGGGTTGAACCGGTGCGGAAGCAATTAAACCGCAGAGAACGCAGAGAACCACCGACGAGAATTAAATGTCAGCCACGCTAAGAAATCGCGCCAACTGGACGTTTGGGTTGCCCAAGACGCTGCACGCGTTTGGCGTGAATATCTTTCTGCTTCCGTTGGGGATCGCCACCAGCATCCTGATCGCGCGCAGTGT
>DATELZ010000120.1:0-9708 GCA_035276045.1 Pyrinomonadaceae bacterium
GATGTTGGTATCGCCGACGCTCTTCGCCGTCGTCGTGCAGCGGCCGCCACTAACTTCGATCGGGTTCTTTTTACGCCAGGTGTCGAGTGTCGCCTTTTTCTCGCTGGAGCTTGAATGCCCGAACGTCGATCCCATGTCGCCGACATAGAAAACAGCTTCGCCCGGCGCACAGCCGCGACTGCCGTCGGCGTTCTTTACTGTCTTCAAACAGGCGAACTTGTGATTGTCGGTCTTCGTGTCGCCGTGGTCGATGAAAGCGAGCCAAAGTTTGAACGCGTCGACCTCTGCACGCGACTCGCCGTTCTGTGACAACTTCGTAAGCGTCTCGGCAAGTGAGCCCGAATCTTTGTCGTTGCAGTCTACGTCGATGCCTGGTCCAAGCGACAGTTCGATGCCGGCGGCCGGTTGATTTCCCGTAAAAGGCGCGCCTTGAAAACTGCGCGTCAAGCTCTTTTCGCAGTTCGGACAATTAACATCCGCGACCCACTCGTCGTCGGCAAAAAAGCCGAGCGCTTTGGAAAAGCGTGACGAAAGAAACTCGCCGTAGATCTCGCCGTTTCGTCGATTGGGTTGCTGGCCTTTGAAATGCGGTTTGACCTTGTAACGAACCAGCTTGCCGTCTTCGTCGGTCACGCCCTGCACCGAGCAATGAAACTTCGGCGTCGTGCCCGCGCCGGGGCTTTCGTCTTTGTTCGCCAAGCAGTTGATGGTTTTGGCGAGACCGTTCTCGTCGACGGGCGGCGCGCCGGGCCGCGGACCGTTGGCCGGGTTGTAGCCAAGCACCGGGTCATAAGCCGGGTCCGGTGTTCGATAGACTTTGGCAGTCTGCTCCGCGCGGGCCCGTTCGGCGGCACTAAAGCACGCCTGCTGCTGCGCTTTGGCCGCCGACACGAACACGAGAGCCACAAAAGAAACTAAGACTGAGATGATTGCTACCCGCGACCGATTCTGATTCATTGTTTACCCTTAAGATTTTGTGTTGTCCCACACGGCTGGTTTGGGAATTTGCACACCGTAATCTAACGCGCAAAAACGAAGCCAAAAGATAGCATTGTTACGCCCGCACCGGAAAACGAGCCGCCATAAAACCGGCGTGGATGGTGTTTCCAAGCTGAGGTGAAAGATCATGTTCGACTCCACGCGACGAAATTTTGTGCGGCAAAGTGCCTTGGGATTGGCTGCTGTTGGCGTTTCGGGTCTGGTGCTGCGCTCTGAAGCGCAACCAACACAGGAAATCAGCAGGAACAGTACGGATCGCATTCTGATCCAAATGGGACCCGCGCCAAAGGATGCGGTCGCGCCCAAAAGCGATCTGCGTAAGGTCACGCCGATGCCGTTTGGACCATTTCACCGGCCCGGTGCGCCGTTCAGAGGCAAGCTGAGTCTGCCCGGGGAACCGGGAACGACGTTCATCCTCTCCGGCCGCGTGTGGGCTTACGATACGAAGCGTCCACTGGCGGGCGCGGTGTTGGATTTCTGGCACGTCGACTTGCAAGAGAAATACTCAGACGGAGTGACTGACTTTCGCAATCGTGGCCGAATAGTTTCATCCGAAACCGGGCTGTACGAGGTGGAAGGCATTCGTCCGATTCCCTATCGTCCGGATCCAACCGGCTCGCCGAACTTTTGGCGTTGCGCGCATTTTCATCTCGTCGCAGTCTGTCCCGGATACAAACCTCTCGTCACAGAGATTCATTTCAAGGACGACGCCAAGAAAACCGATCCGATGTTCCGCACAGAGAACGCAATCACGGTCGAACAACGCACCCTAAACGGCAAGTCTTTCGAAACCGGTGTATTCGACGTAGTTCTCGAAACAGCGTGACGGAAGAAAGTTCCCGGCTGCTGCGTCCAATGCTTCATGATGAAGAGAATCGCCGTTGGCAGTCTCGCACTACTGTCGTTGCTGGCTTGCGTCTCGTCGAAGAGCGCCGATACTAGTGTCTCGTCACCTAACATGGGTGTCTTCGCAGGAACGAGTCCGTGCGCTGACTTTGCGAAGTCATTCCTTGCCATTCCAGCCGCAGAAAGCTGCGATCGAATCAAGTGGCAGCTCAGCCTTCATGAATCAGGAAAGTATGTTTTGCGCAGGGAGTGGGGATATTGGGTCGACAACGCGACGTACCTCGCCAAAGGGACGACAAGTATCGAAGGCGCTTGGAAAACAGCTAAGGGCGGAACAAACACTCCGGTCCTTATCCAACTTGAGAACAACAATAAAAATAATCTCGCGTTTGCGCTCGTCGATCAGAATGTCCTTCATCTGCTCGATGCGAACAAGAACCTCGCGATCGGCGACTCCGGCGCTAGCTATACGTTGAGCAGAGATCAGCAGTCGTCTGTGATAACAACCGGCAACCACGGATCGGTAGATGAAAAAGACCTGAAGCCGGAGATCGTCTTCTGCGGCCGCACCCCATGCAGCGAAATAGCAAAAGACGTGAACAGATCGATCGGTTCCGACTGCTTCAAGCTCAAATGGTTGCTCACGCTGCGTCGCGATCCCAAAACACTTGCACCCACTACCTATCACATCAAAGGCACACTCTATCGCCAGGAAAACCCCGACACGGAATTTCCGCGCGAAGGCACATGGAAAGTAATCAAAGGCACAAAGACAAACCCGAACGCGGTGGTCTATCAACTCGACCCCGCCAAACCGACTGATCATCCAGCCAGCAAGGATGGACCAATTTATCTTCTGAAAGCAGATCCCAACGTTCTCTTCTTCGTCGGAAAAGATGGGAACCTGCTGATCGGGAATGAGGATTTCAGCTACACACTCAATCTGGACACTAAAGACCGAAAACGAGCGCAGCAGGCGCTCGGCGGAAATTGATGAACGCCCGAGCAGTGCTGAACGCCGGAGGCGTGTCAGAAGATAGCCAGGCGCGAAGCGCCGTGGCGACTGGTCACGTCACGTACTAAATCGAGCCCTGAAAGGGCGACAGACCGAAAACGTCTTTCGTCCTGATGATCCGGGAACGAGCGCCAAAGCTCTCTACCTTTTCCACGAGATCGGCAGTGCCACCTGGTCCATCGCCTCCCTCGCCGTCCCAGAGCGCGATCAGCGTGAGATTCGGATCGCCGGTCTTCGGATCGGAGGCTTCAGCTAACGCATTGAACAACGTCCACAAATTGTTTCGCTGCCAGATGTTGTACTCGGGTTTCCCACGCAGCCAGGCTGGCAGATACTCGCGTTTATCGGCGACGTCAGCAGCGTTGCTCAACACGCGGATCTCGTGCGCTGCGGCATGTTTATCGTGAAGTTTCCAGAAACGATCTTCCCAGTCTGATCCAGCCTCGCTAACGGAAGTAGTTACATAAGCGCACGCGGGGATTGCGAGATACAAACGAGTCGGTATCCCGAGTTCTTCACACACTTCGAGGAACAGGATGTCGCCACCACTTGCCGCCCCTGCATAAGCAGCAGCGACGCCCGCGCCGGTGTTCATCTCTTTGAGTACGGCTTCCTTTATCTTCTCGCGCGCCACTGCTTCCTTGTCCGCTGGAAAACGAGGCTCTTCTCGATCCGCCTCGTCAATCTTGTGACCGGTGAAAAGCAACACGCGCTTTCGCGGCTCGACAACGTCAGCCACAGACTTCGACTCTTCAAGCGGCGGAGGCTCGCCTACCACTTTGAATACTTCCGCGAGGTTTGCAGTAAGCACGCCAAGGTCGCGATAGATAACGAGTTGGTTCCGGATCGTGGTGAGGTTGAAGTCGGCTTCTGAGGCGATTGCCCTGCGATACGCCGCCGCAACTCTTAGCGGAGCGTCCGTAGTCAGGAATCCCAGGTCAGCCCGGCTAATCTCCAGCCATATATCTTCCTTCTGTTCGCGCTCGAGTTGCTTGGCTTTGGCAGCCAGCGAGAGATGGACTCCGGCGGCAAGTTCCTGAGCCTCATCCTGATAGTCTTCCAGCGCGTCCGCCGCTTTCTTGTCACTGGGAAACTGTTCGGCCCAAACGTCAGGCAGCAGTTCGGCGAGCGCAAGCATGATCTTGAGCATCGCGAGTGCGTTCAGCCCAGAGTAAAAGTGATTGAGATACTCGTCAAAGGCGGACCGGTAATTCTCGAAGGAGGCTTGCAGGTGCGGCGAGCGCAAGGCGGCGGCTACTCGCTCTTCGGGAGCTTTCGCCGTCCAATCGCCATGCCAGCGCCGCTTGAGATTACTCGCCATCAACGCATAAGCCTCGGCGCGTTGTGCTTGACTGATAGCGGGGTTGTCCAACGCTCGTTCAAGCGCCTGCGTGGACATCACCAGATCGCCGAGTCGCTGATAAATCGTGCCGAGCCGGAGGTTCGCTTCGAGGTCCTGCGGATCCAGTTGGCGAAGGTGTTCCCAGGTGATCTTCGCGCCTGGCAAAGCGGCTATTCTAAACTGCGCCGTCCCAACTGCATGCCAGCCTCGTAACTCCCATTCGAGACCCTTCACTTCGTAAGAAAACAATGCCAGGTCCCCAGCCTCCCCATCAGCCGCAGCGCGTGAAACGTCCTCGCCGAAGTCCTGCGGCACCGGGTTGAACAGTGACGGATCGGGCTCCGTCAGATTCGGCAGCGACGCGAAGACCGGACTGTCCTTCGCCGTGTAATTCTTCGCCACTTCATCCTTGATAGCTTCGAGACTCTCGATCAGCAGCGGCAGACTCGTCGCCGGATCGTTCCTGTCGTACGTGAAATAGCGATCGGTTTGCAGATCGAACGGAAACGCGTCGGCATCACAGCGCAACATGAGCGTGCCGTGATCGCGCAGAGCATGACGAATGCCAAGCTCGTAAAAGACGTTGGCGTTGTGAATCGACAGATCGGCAATGACGAGATCCGCCGTGAGCAAACGGCGAAACATGTCGACGCGGATGTTGCCTGATTGAACGATGTCTAGCGTCTCGCGGCCGTCAGCGCCCACGGCCGCGAGTGCCGGACTGATCAATTCGTTGGCAACTTTATCAAAATCGATCTCGTTGCCCTTGCCGTCCTTCTTTTTGCCAAAAGGACGGATAATGAAAGCTCGCATTGATGTGCCTTTTGCTCTCTCTTGTGCCTCTTGCGTTAATAGAATTGTCCGAAGCGATCGAGACTAAAGTGTTCGATCTTGAGGTCGTCAGCAACTGACTGGCCCACGCGAACCAGATCTTTCACGTGCTCGACGGAATCGAGTTGCGACACTTGCGCTGCGTCGATGTCGCCGAGTCCGCGCGAATTCAACCATTTGGCGCTCAGGTCAGCATTGTAACGCGCGTAGAGAAAACTGCGCCCCAGATTCTGATCGAGTGAAATCACGTTGCCGCCATCGTCGCGTGGAATCAGGTCGCCGATCTCTTCGTCGATATCAGCGCCATAAACACAGCGGCCGACAGTGCGGCAGTTGATGTCCTGATCCACTTGCGCGCCGTACATCAAGGCTGAAGGGATACTCGCAAGGTTCGAGACGGCATTCTTACCGGCGGCGTAGATCTCGGCGTCAACCTTCGGCGCTGCGCCAGTGCCGACCGACATGACAAGCAGCTTGTCTTCACCCGTTTCCCAGTTCAGGTTGTAGTGGCTTACGGTCGCCATTCTCGACAGCAGGAACGCCGGATTGTTGTAAGGCGTAAGTCCACCGTCTTCAAAGACAAACGTCTTCGACGGATCGTTCTTGTCCCATTGCAAAACTTCCGGTGCGAAATAGATCGGCGCTGCCGTGCTGGCGCGCACCAGTTGCCAAAGCGGAATGCAGAGGTTGCAGTCTCCGCGATCGCGACTGTTGAACCTGGCAGCGGGGTTACTGCTGATGGGCCACGGTGAATCGGTGCTGACGTTGCGCGTCACGACGAGCAAAAGGCACTTTAGATGTTCCGGGAAAAGAGTAGTGTCGACGCCGAAGGTCTTTTGCAACTCTTCCGCAAGCGGTTTCGACTCGTAAAGATGCCGCAGCCGGAAAAGGATGAACGACTTGTCGAACATCGCCGGTCCGGTCTTCATATAAAAGTCTGATAATTCCTGGGCCGACATGCCGCGCGCGAGTCCGGCGGCGATGATCGCGCCGGTGCTGGTGCCGCCGATGTAATCGAAGTAATTGCAGAGACGGAAGTCATTGCCCTGCCCGCTGTGTTCGCGCAGCATTTCTTCCATCCGGATCAGCACTTGTAAAGTGAGAACGCCGCGGATGCCGCCGCCGTCGAGCGCCAAGAGTTTACGCGGCCGCCTGGTCGCGTACCTATCCTCCAAAGGACCCCAAAGTGACATTCAGAACTATCCTCCTCCGCTGTTTTTAAACTGTAGTTTCGGCGGCCGGAGAATAATCGCGTTCTTTTGTGTAAGTCAATCCGTGTTTCTCTGCGTATCTCCGCGGTCTCTGCGTTAAAGAGGGCTATTTCAACACAGAGATCGCAGAGATACGCAGAGGAAAACTCAGAATAGGGGCAGTATCCGTATTTGTTACGGAACGACGCGGCGGCTGCGGGTGGCGTTCTTGGGGGCGGTTTCGACTTCGGCGCCGGATTTGGAAACACTCTTTTCGGCCAGCTCTGCTTGTTCGTAGGGGTCGAGACGGGCAAAGACGTAGAACGGTTCGCCGGCGCGGACCATGCCGAGATAGCGGAACGTGTTGCGCAACACTTCCCCGGCTTTCAACGACGCGATCGGCGGCGGCTGCGAGCCGAACAGCATGTTCATTTCGTTTCCGGCAACAGCTTCGAGTTCAGGCAGGTAATCGTTATCACTCTCGCGCGCGAGACGAATCGCCATCTGGCGCAGCGCTCTTATGCGGTTTGAATTGCGGCGGTAATAGTTGGCGCTAACTTCATGGCGGCTCGCGCGGTCGTCAACCACCTCCTGCTCGGCCTTCAGGTAGCCGAGGTAGGCGCGGACCACTGGTCCAAACTCTTCGTCGGAATCCTGCCGCGACTGGCTCGCGCGAACACTCATACTGGCGCACATCACCGGGAGAATGCCGAGGATTAGAAGAATTGTTAGTCTTCTCGTGAGCGTCGCCATCTTGATATGGACCGGAACTTATCCTTTTTTGGTTGCGACCCGTGATTATAACAGCAGTCCAGACGAGTAAATTGCACAGGTCTGTCGGCAATGTTACATTGATCTTCGTTTTCCGTTAAGCGCATGGCTTCGCCGGACTTTCAGGCATCAGCAACCACTTACAATATCGCGCTCGGCGTCTGCGGCGGAATCGCGGCCTACAAGGCGGTCGAGATACTGCGCGGACTGCAGCGTGCCGGCTGCACTGTGCGCGTCGCGATGACCAAACGGGCCTGTGAGTTTGTGCAGCCGCTCACGTTTCGCGCGCTTTCCGGCGCGCATGTCGTGGTTGACGATTACGCGCCCGACAATCCCGATCCCATCGCGCACATCACGTTCTCGCAAACGGCCGACTTGCTGATCGTCGCTCCGGCGACGGCGAACATGATCGCCAAGTTTGCGCACGGAGTGGCCGACGATTTTCTCAGTTCGACTTACCTGGCGTGTTTCGCGCCGGTGCTGGTTGCCCCTGCGATGAACACGACGATGTGGGAACATCCGGCCACGCAGCGCAACCTCGATCGGCTTCGCGGCGATGGTGTGTACATCACGGAGCCGGACGCGGGCGAGATGGCCTGCGGCACGATTGGTCCAGGCCGTTTGAGCGAGCCCGATCGGATTGTCGCCGCGGCACTGGAGATCCTCGGCTCGTCACGAAAACGAGACCTGACGGGCGAACGGTTTTTGATCACCGTTGGCGCAACGCGCGAAGAGATCGATCCGGTGCGTTTCATCTCGAATCGATCTTCCGGCAGAATGGGTTTCGCACTTGCGGAAGCAGCGTTGCAGCGCGGCGCGGAAGTGACGGTCGTGAGTGGAGTCACGACGGTTGCGGCGCCGTCCGGCGTAAGAATTGTTCCGGCACTATCGGCGGAAGAGATGGCACAGGCCGTGGAGCAAGAAACTGCAAACGCGTCGGTCTTTATCGGCGCGGCGGCGATCGCGGACTATCGGCCTGCGCAACGCGCGGCGGAGAAGATCAAGAAATCGCAGGACACGCTGACGTTGACGTTGGAACGCACGCCTGATGTGCTCTCACGAGTTGCCTCTGCGCGTACAAATGGAATGTTGGTGGTAGGCTTTGCGGCGGAGACGGAAAACGTCGTCGAGAATGCGGTTCAGAAACTGAAGAACAAGAATCTGGATGCGATCGTGGCAAATGATGTGTCGCGTTCCGATGCCGGATTCGACACGACGACCAATGCGATCACGATCATCACGAAGGACGGCGACCCCGTTGCGCTGCCGTTAATGTCGAAACGACAAGCCGCGAATCGTGTTTTGGATGCGATAGTCAGTATGAGACAAAATGGAACCTGAGATCCTCAAGTCATTAAAAAAGCAATTGGAACACCTGCGTGAGTTGGGTGTCGAAGGAATCAGAATTCCTGAAATCCCAGAAATCCGTGTTCCAGACTCCCTCTTCGGCGATCTCGCTCCGGCGCCGGTAAAGCTCACTCCTTCAACAGAAACTCTCGAACAGATCCACGCCGAGATCGGCGACTGCACCCGCTGCCCTTTGCACGAGCAACGGAAGCACGTGGTCCACACCGAAGGCAATCGCAAAGCTCGCCTGATGTTTGTCGGCGAAGCACCGGGCGCAGACGAAGACGCGCAAGCACGTCCGTTCGTAGGCCGCGCCGGACAGTTACTCACCAAGATCATCGAAGCTATCGGCATGAAGCGCGAACAGGTGCTGATCGGAAACGTAAATCGCTGCCGACCGCCAGGCAATCGGCCGCCGATGCCTGACGAAGTGGCGACGTGCAAACCGTATCTGCTGCGCGAGATCGCCGTGGTCCAACCCGAAGTGATCGTGGTTTTGGGCAACACGGCAACCAAAAACCTCCTGGATACCAACGTCGGCATCACCCGGCTGCGCGGCAATTTCCAGGACTACAAAGGAATCAGGGTAATGCCGACATTTCACCCGGCGTACCTGCTGCGCGACCCCTCAAAGAAACGCGAAACGTGGGAAGATTTGAAGAAAGTACGCGACCTTCTGGATAAAACGTGAAAGAGATACAAAGCGAACCTCACGACGCCGGCGCCGCTCGCAACCTCACTTACGCTGAAGTGGCCATGCCGCTGCACGTCTTTCAAACATTTACCTATCGACTCAACGGCGACCAAGGCGCGCAAGCCGTGCCAGGCGCGCGCATCCACGTCCCACTCGGGCGAAAGTCTGTGACCGGCTACATCGTCGCCGTGCTCGACGAGCTTCCGGCCAGTCTCGCCGAACTCGATATCAAAGACGCACAGGATCTCGTCGATCTGGAACCGGTTTGCAGTCCCGAGATTCTGCAACTCGCGCGCTGGGTCGCCGACTATTACGCCTGTCCCCTCGGCGAGGTAATCAAAGCCGCCCTCCCGCCGGGAATGACGCCTTCGGCGAAACGCGGCCGCACGTTCGTCAAACCAAAAATGCGCCGCTTCGTTCGTTTGCTTCGTTCAGACGAACAGAAACTGACAGAAACGCAGGAACGCGTCGTCAAAACACTCGCGCAAAGCGGACCGATGTCGTTGCAGTCGTTATGCGAAGTAGCCGGGGCCGGATCTTCAACCGTCTCTTCGCTCGCGAAGAAAGCCGTCGTCGAGATCTACGACGAAGCTGTTCGCCGCGATCCGCTGGCCCATGCGGCCACACTTCCGGCACGTAAGCTGACATTAACGTCTCCGCAACACTCTGTGCT
>DATELZ010000121.1:0-28835 GCA_035276045.1 Pyrinomonadaceae bacterium
ATTTACACCGCGTTCACCCGAGATCGAAAAACAACAACTCAGACTGGTCCTGTCCCATAATCTCCAACGAACTTTCGCCAACCGCGATCAATCCATCGCCCTGTTCGCCGCGTTCGCCATTGACGGAAACCGAACCACGCGCGACCTGAATCCAGCCATAACGCGTCTGGTCCATCGCCGTCGTCGCCGTCTGCCCGGCATCCAGAATCGAAGCATAGACGTTGATGTCCTGGCGCACTGTGACGGAACCATCACGCCCATCGCTCGACGCGATCAGTCGCAACTGTCCACGCCGTTCGTCTTCGGAGAACGCTTTCTGTTCGTATCCCGGCGCGAGATCGAGCGTGTCCGGCAGGATCCAGATCTGCAGCAGATGGACCAACTCGTCCGGCGACGCATTCTTCTCGCTGTGCCTGATGCCGGTGCCGGCGCTCATCCGCTGCACGTCGCCGGGCCGAATAACCGATCCGTTGCCCATGCTGTCTTCGTGTTCCAGCGCGCCCCGGAGAATGTAAGTAATGATCTCCATGTCGCGATGCCCGTGCATCGGAAAGCCCCGACCGGCCGCGACGAAGTCTTCATTGATCACGCGCAACGTGCGAAAGCTCATGAAGCGCGGGTCGTAATATTGATCGAAAGAGAACGTGTGATACGTGTTGAGCCACCCGTGATCGAAATGTCCCCGTTCTCGTGAATGACGGATTGTGATCATTGGACTTGGGTCTTGGGTCTGAGATCTGAGATCTGAGATCTGAGATCTGAGATCTTAAAGCCCCATCCTCTCTTCATGCGCGACGAACACCGTGACAAGCTCATTCAGCCCTTCGGCATCCTGATCGTCAAACCTGCCGATCTCCGGACTATCGAGATCGAGAACGCCGAGCAGTCGCTGACCGTCAAACAACGGCACGACGATCTCGGAATTTGACGCCACGTCGCAAGCGATGTGGCCGGGAAACTCGTGCACGTTCGGCACTATGATCGTCTCAACCTGCTGCGCCGCGACGCCACACACGCCCGTTCCCAAAGGAATTCGCACGCACGCGGGATTTCCCTGAAACGGTCCCAGCACCAGTTCCTCACCTTGCAGAAAATAGAAACCGGCCCAGTTCACGTTCGGCAGCGAGTTGAACAACAACGCGCTGAAGTTTGCGGCGTTGGCGATGAAGTCGTGCTCGCCTTTCAGCAGGCTCAACAGTTGGACCACCAGACCGGCGTAAAGTTTCTGTTTGGCGGTTTGCTTGGGGCTCTGTTTGGCGGCCTGGGCTCGTTTTTTAGCCGGCTTTTTGCGGGTCGCTTTTTTCTTCATAAGATCTATTCAGCTATGGGTCGGATGCTGATCACCACAGACTTGGAAACCGGCGTGTTGCTCTTTTCGGCAACGTACCGCACGGGAACGAGAACGTTTGCTTCCGGAAAGTAGGTCGCGGCGCAACGTCGCGGAATATCGTAAGGCACAACCGTGAACTGCTGCGCGATTCGTTCTTCGCCCTCGAAATGACTGACGAGATCGACTGCCTGGCGCTCGCGTAGACCAGCCGCGGCGATGTCGTCTCGATTCAAAAACACGACGCGCCGGCCATTGCTGATGCCACGATAGCGATCGTTCTCGCTATAAACCGAAGTGTTGAACTGGTCGTGGCTGCGAATGGTCATCATCAAATACTGGTCCGGCGCGAGATTGTGGTCGGGGAGCGGGTGAATTGTAAAGACTGCCTTGCCCGACGCGGTATTGAAAACCCGTTCGCGAGCAGCGTTGGGCAGATAAAACCCGCCGGGTTCGCGCACCCTCGCGTTGTAGTTTTCAAAACCCGGAACGACGCGCTCGATCACGTCGCGAATCTTGTCGTAATCGTTTGCCAACGTGTCCCAATCGACGGTGGTGCGATGTTCGAAAGTGGCTTTAGCCAGGCGCGCGACGATCTGCGGTTCGCTCAAGAGTTCCGGCGAAGCGGGCGCGAGGGAGCCGCGCGAGATCTGCACGACGCCCATCGAATTCTCGGTCGAAACAAACTGCGGCCCAGCTTCCTGAACGTCGATCTCAGTCCGGCCCAGACACGGAAGTATCAACGCGCGTTCCCCAGTGATCAAATGCGAACGATTTAGTTTTGTCGAGACGTGGGCCGTCAGACGGCAACGACGCAGCGCCTGAGCCGTGAAGTCCGTATCAGGCGTGGCGGAAAGGAAATTGCCGCCGAGCGCAAAGAAGACGCGGCCTTGTCCGTCGTGCATCGCGTGAATCGCGCGGACGGTGTCGAAGCCGTGATTGCGTGGCGGTTCAAAATCAAACTCCGCTCCGAGTCGATCGAGAAACGCCGCGGTCGGACGCTCCCAAATGCCCATCGTGCGATCGCCCTGCACGTTGCTATGACCGCGCACCGGACACAATCCCGACCCGGGTTTGCCAACCTGCCCGCGCAACAACATCAGGTTGACGATCTCCTGGATGTTGCCGACCGCGTTCCGGTGCTGCGTCAAACCCATCGCCCAACAGAAGATCGTCCGCTCAGATTCAACAAAGATCTGCGCCGCCTGTTCGATTTGTTCCTGCGAGACTCCGCTTTGTTCGACAATGTCGTTCCATGAAGCGGTCTTCAATGCCGGCACAAATTCGTCGAATCCTGTTGTGTGAGTCGAAATGAATTCCAGATCGAGGGCACCATCACGCGCGAGCACCGCTTTCATGATGCCTTTCAACAACGCCACGTCGCCGTTGATTCGAACCTGCAAGAACAAGTCGGCCAGCTCAAAGCCTGACCCAAACAGTCCCGCCACGTGCTGCGGATGTTTGAAACGCGTCATGCCGACTTCGGGCAGCGGATTGATATGGACGAGCTTGCAGCCGTTTCGTTTCGCATGCTCGAGGGCCGACAACATCCGCGGATGATTCGTGCCGGGATTCTGACCGATCACGAAGATCGCTTGCGCAAGATCGAAATCCGCCAGCGTAACTGTCCCCTTCCCGACCCCAATCGTCTCGCTCAACGCCGAACCACTCGACTCGTGACACATGTTCGAACAATCCGGCAGATTGTTCGTCCCAAACTGTCGTACAAACAATTGATACAGAAACGCAGCCTCGTTGCTGGTGCGTCCTGACGTATAGAAGATCGCCTGATCCGGATAGTTCAGCGAGTTGAGTTCGTCCGCCAGCAATTCAAACGCAGCGTCCCAACTAATAGCCTCGTAATGCGTCGCGCCGCGCGATAACAACATCGGATGCGTGATTCTTCCCTGCGTGCCGAGCCACTGATCTGATTGCAACAACAGATCCGCCACACTCCACTGCTGAAAAAACTCCGGCGTGACGCGTTTCGTCGTCGCCTCATCGGCGATGTGCTTCGCGCCATTCTCACAAAACTCGAAATGCGATCGGTGTTGATCCGGTTCGGGCCAGGCACAACCGGGACAGTCGATTCCGCCAACCTGATTTACTTTCAGCATCGTCCGGGCGCCACGAATCAGCCCCGTCTCCGCGGAAAGGGTTTTCAATGTAGCTACGATTGCCGGAACGCCACCGGCGCTCTTGGAGGATTCCTTCGACATCGCATCACAGATTATGTTAAAAGCCTGCCGAGGACAAAACTATATGATCCACTCGCGCCCCGTTCGGTCGCTTCTACTCCTTCTTTCTCTAGCAATCCTTGGTGCTATCGGAACCTTCGCCACCGCCCAGGTACAGGTAAAACCGGCGCGCGATCCAAACCAACCCATCGATCAGGAATACACAAACAAGATTCGCGAGTACACGACCGCGCCATACTTCAACTCGCCGCTGACTGACTACTTGCCCGCTTCGCCCAACGTCCCAACGCCGAAAGCAGTGCTCGGCGACGTCGCGGGCGCGCCCGGCAAACTGCCCTACGCCGAAGACGTGTACAAGTACATGCGGATGCTGGAGCGAGCGAGCCCGCGCGTGAAGGTCTACTCGATCGGGACGACCGAAGAAGGACGCGAGATGATCGCCGTCGCGGTGGCGTCAGAACAATTGCTGGCGAAACTCGAAGAAAACCGCGCGCGTCTCCAGAAACTCGCCGACCCGCGCACCATCAACATGGACGAAGCCGAAGCCGATCGACTCGTGACCGCTTCGTTCCCCGTCTACTACATCACAGGCGCGATTCACTCGAACGAAACCGGTTCGCCAACCGCGCTAATGGAACTCGCTTATCGCCTGGCTGTCGACAACAGTCCTTACGTCAAAGCGATTCGGGATCAGATGGTCACGTTGATCACGCCCGTCGTCGAAGTAGACGGCCGCAATCGCGCAGTCGACATTTACAACTGGCACCTCGCGAATCCGAACAGCAACTGGCCGTCGCTGATCTACTGGGGCAAGTACGTCGCGCACGACAACAATCGCGACGCGATCGGCCTCTCGTTGAAACTCACGCGCAACGTGCTCAAGACGTATATCGAGTGGAAACCACAGGTGCTGCACGACCTGCACGAATCGGTTCCCTATCTCTACGACAACACGATCGGCGATGGTCCATACAACGCCTGGGTCGATCCGATCCTGACCGACGAATGGCAGATGATCGGCTGGCACAACGTTTCCGAGATGACGAAGTTTGGCATGCCCGGCGTCTTCGCCCACGGCAACTTCGACACGTGGTCGCCCGGCTACCTGATGTTCATCGCCGCGACGCACAATGGCATCAGCCGCCTGTACGAAACTTTCGGCAACGCCGGCGCCGACACAGTCGAACGCACCTTGTCGCCCAGCGACTACCAGCGCACCTGGTATCGTCAAAACCCACCGTTGCCGAAAGCAAAGTGGTCACAGCGAAACAACAACAACTACCAGCAAACAGCGTTGTTGACGACCATGCATCACTTCGCGAACAACGGCAAACTGTTTCTCAAAAACTTCTACCTGAAGAGCAAACGCTCGATCGATAAACCGAAGAACGAAGGTCCGGCGGCTTACGTGTTGCCCGGCGACGAAGTGCGCATGGGTAACCAGGCCGAGTTGCTGCGAACCCTCCAGACGCAAGGCGTGGAGATCAGCAAAGCAACCGCGCCGTTTACCGTTGCCGTTAAAAGAAAAGCCGGTTCCGAAGGGCCAAGACCAGCCCCCGGATCTTCGCCGGCGCCGAAGACTGAAGATCGAACATTCCCCGCGGGCAGTTACATCGTCCGCATGGACCAACCGTACAGCCGCATCGCCGATGCATTGCTCGATTACCAATACTGGGCGCCCAACGATCCGCAGCAGGACATCTACGACGACACCGCCTGGACGATGGGCGAACTCGCCAACATCGAGGTCGTGCGCGTCGTCGATACGAAAGTTTTGCAAGCGCCGATGCAGCGTGTAACGAACGAGATCCGTTCGCCGGGCGGAATCTCCGGCAGCGCCAGCACCGTCTATCTCGTCAATCACAACGCGGACAACGTGCTCGTCACCTTCCGTTATCGTTTGAAAGACGTCGAAATGGAGGCGGCTGAAGAACCGTTCGAAGCGGCGGGACAGAAATTCAATCGCGGTTCGTTCATCATTCGCCGCGCGCCGGAAGACGAGATGCGTAGCGTCGCCAACGAACTCGGCATTCAGGTTCACGCCGTGGCGGACGCGCCTTCAGTCAAGACGCATCCGGTTCGCGCCGCGCGTGTCGCGATCATGCACACGTGGCTCTCGACGCAGGACGAAGGCTGGTATCGCATCGGCTTCGATCATCTGCAAGTGCCTTTCAGTTACATCAGCACGCAGGACGTCGCGCGCGAGCCGAATCTCAAGGCCAAGTATGACGTGATTCTGTTTGGTCCGGTCGGACGCGGCAGCCAGGCGATCATCAACGGTATGCCGATGTACGGGAATGCGCTGCCGTGGAAGAAGACGACGTTGACTCCCAACCTCGGCGGTATCGACGAGACTGACGACATGCGTCCCGGTCTCGGTTGGAACGGTCTGCAAAACCTGCAAAAGTTCGTCAAGGACGGCGGACTGTTCATCGGCGTCGACGACACGGCAGACTTCGCAGTCAACTATGGTTTCACTGCGGGCGTGAACACTAGTCGCTCGTCACGTTTGAAAGCCATCGGCGCGATCCTTCGCACCAGGACGGTTGATTCAGAGAGTCCGATCGCCTACGGTTATGGCGATTCCCTCGCGATGTACTGCTTCAACGGCGCGATCTACAGCATCAACAACGGCGCCGGTGGACGTGGTCCACGCAGTGCGCCGCGTGCAACCGGACGCGGCACTCCTGACGATCCCGACGTGCCACAGGGCCGTCCACCCGCAGAACTTCCCGAACCGCCGGCGAGAGTCGAACCTTGGGAAGCGCCGCCGGTCACCGACGAACAGCGACGCAACGCAGTCGGACTGATTCCGCCCAACCAGCGCCCGCGCGTGGTGGTTCGTTATGCAGACAGTCGCGATCTGTTTGTTTCGGGATTGTTGGACGGTGGCGACGAGATCGCCCAGCGACCGGCAATCATCGACGTGCCGTCAGGTAACGGCCACGTGTTGCTCTTCTCCACAAATCCATTCTGGCGCGGCCAAACAAAGGGCAGCTATTTCCTCGTCTTCAACGCAATCCTGAATTGGGACAACCTCAACGCCGGCCGCAAACTCGACGCCAGGTAAACCACGCCTCCGTAAAACCACGGATTACACAACATCTGTGTAATCCGTGGTGGTCTGTAAAAAGTTGTTGCGTATCAATTAGTTAATTCTGTACTCTGGTCTCGGCGTAAGTTGCACTTCCCCCGCCCTTCACAGCGTTAGATCCCAAAGTTACATATGCATAAAATGAATTTGGTCTTTTTGCTGTCGCGCACGGCTACGTTCGTCGCGATTCTGGTTTTTTGTTCACTTACTTCTAGCGCTCAAACGGTACAGATCTTCAATGTCACCGATTATGGCGCTACCGGCAATGGCGTTACCGACGATGGTCCAGCTTTTCAAAGTGCCCTCGATGCTGTCGCCGAGGCTGGCGGAGGCACACTCTTCGTGCCTGCCGGCCTTTACCTGATTAGAACGCCCGTCATAAAAGACTTCTCCGCTCTCAACGGTGGCACTGTGATTATTCAGGGTGTTCCGTCCGCCACGGAGCCTGCTCCGCCATTTGCGGGTGGACACGAGTTGGCGGAGAGCTTGGATCTCGTGTCGGAAATACTCCCGGCGACCGGTCCAACCCAAAGTGCCTTCACGATCACCAACCTCGACACGCTAACGGTCGAGCACCTGGCTTTTACCGGCAATGAATCGGTAATCACCGATGCCTTCGTCACTCTGAACATGAGTGACATCAAGCACGCGACGATCTTCCATTCCGAGTTTTATGGCATCAGCACCTTCGGCCTGTTGCCTGGACTCGGAGGGGGAAACATCATCAGGGCCGTGCGCAGTGATCTGACGATCCGGCAGTTGATGGTGCTGGGATCAACCGCAAACAGCGGCGCTTACGCGCCCATCATCGAAAACATCGACTGGAAAGGTTTCAGCATTTCCAATTCGATCTTCATCGACTTCGGCGTCCGATCGTTCTTCGGCAAGATGGGACTCGGCGCGCCACTCTCATGGATCAACTTTGCCGCCGTTGCCCCGCGAACGCCTGAATCTTCGCGCCGCGAAGTTAGCATTCGCGATACATTTTTCGACGAAGGCGGTTGGGTTGGCATCACTTCCTACGGTCACCTTTGGGGGACTCCAGTCGATCCGCCCGATCTGATCTACATCTCCGGCATCAAGATAAACGTCTCTAATTTGGGCACGGCGGGTCACCAGTTTTTCGATGTGCGTAACGTGCTGATCGAGAATTCACTTTACGGTTGGAGCCACAACACCGGCGCTGCCATCGATCTCTATCGAACCTCAAACGCGATACTCGATCGTCTGACTTGTATAGCAGAAGCCGATCGCATTCGCACCGACGATCGCACCGAACGGCTTACGATGATCAACTCGGTGTACGGCGGACTCGACTCGCAGGCGCTCACGACAACCGAAATGGTAACGGCGCCCGAAGACGACCCGGTGCAGTATGTCAAAGCGCAGTTTGTTTCAATTCTCGGCAGACAACCTGAGCCGGCGGCTCTCTTCTACTGGGCCGATCTTCTGATCAGGTGTGGAAACAATACCGAGTGTGTGAATCAGGAGCGCGCGGAACTGACCGAGTATCTCGAAAGCAATCCGCAATCGGATTTTTCAGTGACGGCCACAGTCGTAGATGAAAACGGAGATCCGATTAGCGGCGCTACGGTCACGATCAGCGGTTCACAATCTGTAAGCGGGCTTACCGACGCCCAGGGCAGGGTCAAATTCGTCAATTTGGCAACCACCGGAACTTACACGGTGAGAGCCAACAAGCCTCACCATGTGTTCACCTCTGTGGGTGAGACGTTCGTGCGTGCGATACGAGATGTCAACGTTCAGTTTAGCGCTACTCTGAACCATTACACGATCAGAGGTCAGGTCGATAAACCAACCGGTGGCGGTATCGCGGGTATTACGGTCCAATTGGTCCAACAGCTACACGGCGCCATCACCACGACCACTGATGCGAATGGAAACTACGTGTTCGCGGACCTGCCGGGAGGTGGAACCTTCACCGTCCTTCCCTTATCGAAAGGTCTTGTCTTTACTCCCGCCAGCACAAGGATCGAGAACCTGTCGGAAGATCGCACGGCCAACTTCCTCGGCAGACCACTTCCCGAATTGCTAACGCTGGACAATACCGACGTGGCGATTGTCGTCGACTCGGTAAGATTCGTCGTTCAGCCGCTGTCGCTCTTTGACGATCTGGATTTTAGCGACGATGGACTCGCGCGAGTGACGATCTTCGCGAGAAACCTTGAGAGATTCAATAGCCCCTCGCAGGTGCGGGTGACAGCGGAAGACCCGAACCACCTGGTTTATCCGTTATCAGTTGAATTCGTCGGCGATATTCCTGGCCAAAGTTGGTTGAAACAGATCAACGTCAAGCTGTTGCCGGCGCTTGGACAGGGCAGGTGCGTCAAGCTGAGGATTCACGTCGAGGATCTCGAGAGTTTGCCTGCGCGGCTTTGTTTTGTGGGACCGCGACCTGAACCATAATCCCCGTGGGATGAAGCAAGTCGACGGCTGGATGGAGCGCATGCGGCGTAATCGGCGAACTCACAAGTCTACAAAAACCACTTCGCCACTAATCCTGCCGACGCCGCAAAGCTCGCCGCCGTCGTGATCCAGCCGAGCCGGGAGGAAGATGTCTCCCGCAAAGGCGCAAAGGCGCAAAGACGCAAAGAAACTCTTAGTAACGCGGCAGCCCTTTGCGCCTTTGCGGGAGACTTTTTGTGCAAAGCCGGCCGCCGGTTTTTTTATTGTTCGTCATTAATTCTCCGGAAAAGGCTTACAGTGCTTGTTCGAGCAGCTTGCGCACTTCTTCGTCGGTGGTTTGGGAAAAGTTCTCGTACCATTGTCCGACGCCAAGAAATGGTTCCGGAGTTGAGGCGCAGATGATCTCGTCGACGCCGATCCGGTACTCGTCACAAGATTGCGGCGCTGACACAGGCACCGCGACGACGATGCGGGCCGGGTTTTGTTGTCGCAGGGCACAGGCTGCCGCGCGAATCGTCGAACCGGTTGCCAGACCGTCGTCGATCAGGATCACGGTCTTGCCCGTGACGTCAGGTTCAGGACGATCTCCGCGATATTCGATCTCGCGGCGTTTCAACTCATTCATCTCAATTGCTGCGATGGAGTCGATCACGCGCGGTGGGATTCTCAGGTAATCGACGACCTCGTCGTTGAGCACGCGCACGCCACTGGTTGCGATCGCGCCCATCGCAAGTTCTTCGTGACCGGGCACGCCGAGCTTCCGCACCAGGAAAACATCCAGCGGCACTCGCAGCGCCTGCGCCACTTCAAACGCAACGGGAACACCGCCCCGCGGAAGCGCCAGCACCAGCACGTCTTTGCGATTTTTGTACTTGGATAACCGGGTTGCGAGGATTCGACCTGCTTCAGATCGGTCGCGGTAAATCGTCGTCTCCACCTGCCTCATTACGCCCCCTTGAATGGCTGGTTGAAACACAACTGCCGTGCCAGTCGCAAATACAAGGATGGTGAGCGATGCGTGTACCGATTGTCTCCGACGATTGTTGCTCTTGTTGTGATTCGAGACGGGCAAAAAAGTTTTGAAACTCGAAGCAACTCCAAGCCCCACTCACCGAATCTTTGGAGCCAACAGATCTACAGGCTCCCCGCTCACAAACTGAAGTTCAAAACAACTAGGAGAAGGCTGATGAAGGTCTATCGTTTCTGCGCGAAGGTCCTCGTGGTAATGCTCTGTTTATGTTCCTGGACGTCTGTTTCGGCACAGCAAAGCGGGTCGGCCGCGTCCGTTTCGCGCAGCCGCGCCATCGTTAACTCCGGTCCGTACACACCGGCGCCCGCAACCACTTATCCATCGTCTTATCCCGCTTACCCGGCTTACCCGGCTTACCCGGCTTACAACGCCCCGCCCCCGGTTTTCAAAGCGCCCGACGAGGTCGCGGTCGAAGAGTTTGTGAACTATCACAAGCACCGGCTGCCGCTGCCGAAGGTGGGCCAGGCCGTCGCGATGGACACGCGTTGGGGCAACGGCGAGATCTCGCGTTCGCAACGCGAAGCCGTTTTGCAAATCGGCTTCACGACCGCCGAGGTCAACGAACGCACCGACCTGCGTCCACTTAACCTCGTCCTTGTAATCGATAAGAGCGGTTCGATGGCCGACAGCGACAAGATGTCGCGCGTGAAAGAAGGCTTGCGCACCATGCTGACGAGACTTCGTCCCGACGACGTCGTTTCGATTGTCGGTTTTGATAGCGGAGCGCAGGTGTTGTACCCGGCGAATCGTATCGGTAACGGCGACGGTTTGCGGTACGCCATCGATTGTCTCGCGCCCGGCGGGTCGACGAATCTTCACAGCGGCTTGATGCTTGGTTATGCCGAAGCAAAGAGACACTACCGCGCCGGCGCAACCAACCGCGTCATTCTTCTGACCGACGGCATCGCCAACACCGGCGTTGTCGAACCCGGACGTATCGCTGCTGAGTCTTCAGAGTTCAATGGACAGGGGATCGATCTCTCGACGATTGGCGTCGGGCTCGATCTAAACAACGAGCTGCTGCGCACGCTGGCGCGCTCCGGACGCGGGCTTTATCACTTCATCTCCGATTACAAAGACATCAACAAGGTCTTCGTGAACGAAGTGCAGAGTCTCGTTTCTTCCGTGGCGAAGAAAGTCGAGGTCCGGATCGATTATGGACCACAGTTGCAGTTGCAAAAGATCTACGGTTACCAGCCGCGGCGCGGCAATGGAAGTGTTTCGCTTACGTTAGACGATATGAACAATGGACTGACGCAAGTTGTGATGGCAAAGTTTCGCACCGATTCCGTTAAGAACACGTTGCCGGTAAAGGTGCGGCTCTCGTACTACGACGTCAGACGCAAATCTATGGTCGAAGAGGTGCAGGAACTGCGTTTGGCGCCGGCCGAAAGCGAGTCGTGCGACTTGCTGGCCGACGTGGAAGTGAAGAAGAACTACACGATCGCCGAACTGGCCGATTCGCTTTTCGCGATGACCGAACTCGCGCGACGCGGAAACTTCTCACAAGCACAAAACACTCTCGACGCGTCCGTGGCCATCGCATACCAGCGCTATCCAAACATGGAAGACACCGACATCAAGTTCATCCTCGACATCGTCGAAGGCTACCAACGCGATCTGCGCGTCTACAACTCCTATCCGCGACGATCTGAGTGCGGCGGTTGCCGGCAGGATCGTTAAGCGCATTTGTGATTCAATGGTCGTCGATGAAGAAGCGGCGTGTCGCAGTCGACGATCTGATGCAGTCTAATTACGTCTACTTCTGCACGGAACCGATCGGCAGAAACTTTCATCCTGAGTTCCAGCCGCAACTGACGCCACGCGAGATGTTGGAGCTTGGCGTCTTTGGCGGCAGGTACATGACGGATTGCAAGCGGGAGTTTCCGGCCTCGTGGTTTCGCCGCGCGAAGCTGTGTCCCGAGCGGCACGATCCGAAGTTGAATTACTTCGGAGTCAACGCCTCAAAACCGCTTTCCTACTGGAAGAAAAAGGGCTGGATCTATCACGAAGATCCGCGTGGCTGGTTTCAGTGGTACTGCCGTTACTACCTGGGCCGCCGCTGTCCGGACGACGAGCGACAGATCAAACGCTGGCGCGCCATCCGCCGCCACATCGCGCAGCTTCAAAAGAACTGTCCGCCGGGTGAAATCGAATGCCGGCCGCGGCAACGACAGGCACTGCTCCACTGGGCTTACGATTCGCGCCGGCTCTAGTGTCCTGCCCAAAACTCACGCAAATCGTTGTTCCTTGAACATTCTGAGCGCCGAAGGCGCAATAGATGGTAGCCAGGGGCCGCGTGCGCGCGCAGCGAGCACGCCGCCCCTGGATCTAGCCAATAAATATCAAGCACTGAAAGTGCAATAGAACCAGGTGTTTTCTGTCGCTCTTTCACTAACTCTTGCGCCGGATCGAATACAGCCGCTGTTCTGTCCGAATCAACAAACGCTCGCCGACGAGCGCCGGCGAAGCTTGAGCGAAATCGTCCAGACTGTTCGTGTGCAATAACTGAAACTGATCGCCGGTTTTGACGACAAACGTCTGGCCTTCTTCGCTCAGGCAAAACAGTTTGCCGTTGTACGCCCACGGCGAGGTGGTGAAATTGGTGGCAGCCGGATCGATCCGCGTCTTGTAACTCTGCGCTCCGGTCTTCGCGTCGTAGCGATTCAGGATTCCGGTTTCAGTCAGCGAATAAACAGCTCCCTCATACGCGAGCGAAGAAGGAAGATAAGTCCCGCCGCGTGCTTGCGACCACGCGACAAACTCGTTCGACGTCTCGCCTTCCTTCAAAGTGATGTCGCCCTTAGCGCCGGGACGAAGCGCGAACAACGGCCGCCCGCGCCCGCCGTTGATGAATAGCAAACCCTCGTATGCGAAAGGCGTCGGTATCGGCGTCAAAGCCATGCCTGACAAACGCCACAACTCTTTCCCTGTCAGGTCATAACTAACGGCGGTGGCTGGTCCAACCGTGACGATCTCGGTGCGCAATGCATGCCGCCAGATAAACGGCGTGGCCCATCCGGAGCGTTGCACGGGTGGTTGATTACCGCCGAGATCGCGATTCGTGCGCCACACCTGTTTGCCGGTCTGCTTGTCGAACGCGGCGATGTATTGCTGTTTCTGGTTGTCGCTCAACACTACCAGCAGGTTTCCCGCCAGCGCGGGCGAGCTTCCGGTTCCGAAGTCGAGATAGATCGGCTGGGCTTCCAGCGGAGTGGTCCAAACCTGCTTGCCTTTCAAGTCGAAGGCCCACACTCCCAGGTTCGCCACGTAGATGTAGATAAACTTGCCGTCGGTGACGGGTGTTTCTGAAATGAAGCTGTTCTTGCGATGACGCCCACCCGGTGGACGGCCGGTGAAGAACTCCCTGGACCATTCGACTTTGCCGCTCTTTAAATCGAGGCAATACAGAAAGTAGTGCAGCGAGACTTCGTTTGGCAGTTCGATGTCGCGTTCGGTGACGCGCTTTATTATCTCCTGCATCGGGAGACCCTGCTTTTGCATCTCCGCGACGTACTCGTTGCTGTATTCGGTGCCGGTTTGGGGTGGTTTCGACTTGCCGTCGGTCGTCGCGGTGGTCAAGTAGATCTTTCCGCCGGTGACGATTGGCGACGACCAGCCGCGTCCGGGGATTTCCTGGAACCACTCGACGTTCTCAGTCTTGGACCACTTTTCGGCGAGCCGCGCGTGCGTCCCGACCGGATTCGACTCCGGTCCGCGAAACTGCGGCCAGACCACGTCCTGAGCGTGCACGGCGACAGAGATTAACAACACGAATAATGCGGCTGGTATTTTGTTCATCATCGGAGCTTTCAATCGGACAGATCTGGGCTAACGAGCAGAGCAGGTTGAAGCAGAATGGCGGTGAGTCTAATTGGTTTGCTGGCGGGCTGCAAGTCTTGTTGTGATGATTAGTGGCGGGTACAAAATATCGTAGCCAAATTCATTTATGGCGCTTCTGTTTTCGGCCAACTTCGGCTAGCAAACGCTTCGCTTCACGCGCCTGCCACTGAGCGTTGTTGAGGCGTTCCTTCGCCTGCCCGATATTCATTTTGTTCAGGCAGCCTTGCGCATCCTTGATGGCCCGAATCGTGAAGTTCAACCGCTTGCACGCCTCGCGGAGTTGTTCAAGCTCGGGATTTTCGGACGTTATGGGGGCAAACCCAACCGCGCTCATCCCTGAAACTTAACGGCGCAATTTTCGCTTGGCAATCACTAGAACGGTTAGAATGGGCGGGATGAAAATCCTGATCCTGAATCACGATGACGTGGCGCGGTTGCTGCCGATGAAGGAGTGTATCGCGCTGATGCGTGAAGCGCTCGTTAAGCTTGCGGCGGGAGAGGTGCATCAGCCGTTGAGGATGATTGTGCGGCCGCCGGGGGCGGCGGGCGTGATGGGGTTGATGCCGTCGTACGTCTCTGGTGAACAGGCTGCTTACGGTTTGAAAACGGTGTGCGTGTTTCCTGGAAATCCGGCGATCGGAAAAGATGCGCACCAGGGAGCCGTGCTGCTTTTCAGTGCTGAGACGGGCGAGTTGCTGGCGCTGATGAATGCCTCCGCGATCACTGCCATTCGCACGGCGGCTGTTTCCGGCGTTGCGACCGATTTACTCGCACGCGAAGATGCGCATACTCTCGCAATCGTCGGCGCCGGCGTGCAGGCGCGTACGCATCTCGCGGCGATGTCTGAGGTGCGCTCGATCGAGCGTTGCCGGATAGTAAGCCGAACGATCGAACACGCCAGACAGTTGGCTGAAAAGATGAGCGACCGCGTTCCCTTTACTATCGAAGTGGCTGCAACTGTCGCCGAAGCTCTCGACGGAGCAGACTTGATCGCCACTGTAACCAACGCGAAAGAACCGGTAGTCAAACGCGAGTGGATCGCGGCTGGCGCTCACTTGAACGTCGTCGGATCGAGCACTCCGCATGCGCGCGAAGTCGACACGGCGACGATGGCCGCGTCGCGTCTGTTCGTCGATCGTCGCGAATCTACGATCAACGAAGCGGGCGACTACCTCTTCGCCGCGCGTGAAGGCGCGATTGGACCAGATCATATTCGCGCCGAACTTGGTGAGTTGCTCAGCGGCGAGAAGCCGGGCCGCACTTCACCCGAAGAGATCACATTGTTCAAGTCGCTTGGTCTTGCAATCGAGGATCTGGCGGCCGCCAATTACCTGTACCGGAAGGCGAAGGAGTTGAACACCGGCGCCTGGTTCGAATTCGACTAAACGCATGCTGCTACCATCACTGACCCAAATCGACGACGCGCGAAACATGATTGCGGGCGCCGCGATCCGCACTCCGCTCATTCGTCTCAACTTGTCCGAAGCTCCAGCCGAGATCTACCTGAAGCTGGAAAACCTGCAACCGATCGGCTCGTTCAAGATTCGCGGCGCGGCAAACGCGATGGGCCATCTCGCGCCTGAACTGTTATCGCGCGGAGTGCTGACGGCCTCGGCGGGAAACATGGCCCAGGGCGTGGCATGGCGCGCTCGTGAGCTTGGCATACCCTGCACGGTCGTTGCGCCTGAGCGAGCGCCGGACACGAAGGTGCGCGCCGTCGAACGTCTGGGCGGGCGTGTGATCAAGGCCCCGTTTGAAGACTGGTGGCAGGCGTTTGAGGAACGCGCGTTCCCCGGTGTCGACGCAACTTTCATCCACGCGTTCGACGATCTCAACGTGATGGCGGGCAACGGCACGATCGCGCTGGAGATCGTCGAAGAGCTGCCGGAGTTTGACGCGATCGTGATTCCGTGGGGCGGCGGCGGACTCACGTGCGGAATCGCTTCAGCCCTGCGCGCGCTGAACGCGAAGTGCAAAATCTACGCCGCTGAAGTCACGACCGGCGCGCCGCTCGCGGCCTCGCTCGCCGCCGGCTCGCCACAACCTGTCGATTACCAACCGTCGTTCGTCGACGGCATTGCGGCTCGCCTCGTCTTTCCGGAGATGTTCGATCGCGCCCGCGAATTGATCGACGGCTCGCTCGTCGCCGAACTGGACGAGGTCGCCTCCGCTCTACGCTTGATGGCCGAGCGCAATCACATCATCGCCGAAGGCGCCGGCGCGTGTCCGGTCGCCTGCGCCCTCGCAGGCAAGGCCGGTGGTGGAAAAGTGGTCTGCATTGTGTCTGGCGGGAATATCGACCCGGCCACGCTTTGCCGGATAATTACTTCTGCGACGCACTGATCTCGCGATACCAACGCTGCATGACATAAAACGCTTTCTTCTTTTCGCCTTTATCGGAAATCAATCCCTTCCGATTCCACCAATCCTGGATGCCCGGCAGTGGGCGGCGCGGAGAGCGGAAGTCCATCAGGATCCAGGGCGAAGCGCCGCGAAGGAAAGGGATGTTCTTCAGCATGCGAATCTGATGTTCGTAGATGCTCTCCTGGTACTCCTCCGTCCAGCGCGTCAACGAATCGCCGTGATGTCCGTAGCGCGCGTCGCCGCCAAACTCGCTCATGATCAACGGCTTGTCGTATTTAGATTTCCACTGCAAGCCATCCGCTTTCGCAGGCAGCCCGTCGTACCAACCGACATACTCGTTACAACCGAGCACATCCAAAAACTCGCCGAGCGGATCGTCGATCATCTGCGTCGTCGGATTTATGTAATGACGCTCCATCGCCGCCGACAACAAGCGCGTCGAATCAAGACTCCGCGCATGCGAGACGAGGTTCTTGAGAAACGACAGACGCGCGTCGCTAAGCGGCGTCTCGTTGGCAACAGACCAGATCACAATCGACGCCCGATTCTTGTCGCGCGCGATCATCTCGCTCAACTGGTTGCGTGCGTTCTCCAATGTGGCCGGATTGTCCCAGAGGATGGTCCAATAGACCGGGATCTCCGACCAAAGCAGTATGCCCAGCCGGTCGGCTTCTCTGATCGTGAACTCGTTGTGCGGATAGTGGGCCAAGCGAACGAAATTCGCGCCCAGCTCACGAGCCCAGCCAAGCGACGTCTGCGCATCTTCGCGACTGAACGCACGTCCACCACGAAACGGCGCTTCCTCGTGCATGCAGATGCCGCGCAAAAAGATCGGCCGTCCATTCAACAGAATGTCCGTCCCGCGAGTCTCAATACTGCGAAAGCCGATGCGATCGCGCACCTGATCGCCTTCGGCTTCAATCACAACTTCATAGAGCTTTGGATCTTCCGGCGACCACAACTTCAAATTCGCAGTGAAATCGATCGCCGCAACACCACTCGCATCGGTCGTGAAAGATCTACTGACACCAGCCTCGGGAATGCGAATCGTCACTCTTTGACCGGCCCGCGCGCCATCCAACTTCGCCCAACCTCGAACACGATCCTTAGTTCCCTTCTGAAGCTGGACGAGGTAATCCCGGACAAACGTCGCCGGCGTTTCGACAAGCTGCACCCCGCGCGTAAGCCCGCCATAGTTCCACCAGTCGGTCATCAACGTCGGCACCGCATCGCGCCGGCGCTTGTTTTCTACTTTGACGACGAGAAAATTATCGCGTTCGCGAACGAGCCTCGTGATCTCGAAATTGAACGGCGTGAACCCGCCTTCATGCTGCCCGATCTTCTCGCCGTTGAGATAAACATCAGCCTGGTAATTAGCAGCGCCGAAATAAACAAACACGCGCGTGTCCGGCTTGCGTTGATAGTCAAACGACTTCTTGTACCAAACCGTGCCTTCGTAGAAGAACAGTTGATCCGTCTGCGTGTTCCAATCACCGGGAACCTTCAACGTGGCTGACTTATCGAAGTCATACTCGATCAGCTCGGTCTTATTTTTCGGCTTGGCATTCTTGAAATAACCATTCGCGCTTGGCTGATACCGGTAATCGTAAAACCCCGATTCATACGGGTCGACGATCATCTGCCACTCGCCATCAAGGCTAACAGTCTTTCTACCCTCGACGTTCTGAATCAGATCCTGTGCGAGCGCACACGGAACGAGCGCGATTAGAAACACCATCACCATGAGAAGTTTCATGGCGCTAAATTTATCACAGCGCTAAATCGAGCGATCTTAGCGCTCCCACTCTTTCAGTCCTTCGACGACACGCATCACTTCACTGCGTTTCTTCTCGAACACGGCGAACATGAAGATGATCGTCGCGCCGGTGACGATGCCGGCGACGTACCACAGCCACGTCCAGCCGAAGTTCGCCGAGGCGTACCAGATCATCGTGATGATCGACAGTAATAAAAAGACTGAACCGAGCAGCAAAAGTCCACGAATGCGAAAGATGATGCCCGCAAACACACCCATGAGTGAGAACGATCCGAGTATGAGTGGCAGCCACGGCGAATTGGCGACGCCGTTGATGAAGATGTCCGCCGTCGACGACGCGTAGATCGTCACGAGCGACATGTACCTGATGCCCGCCATCTGGTCTTCGCTCATGTTCTTTTCGTTCAGGTACGCCGCCAGCAGCACTGAAAGCGCGACCGGAATGAGCCACAACTGCGGGTGTTGGAGAAACTGATAATCGCCGGTGCGATGCAGGATGTACCAGAGACCGCCGTTGCCGGCGACGGCCGCGAGTACGCCAAACATGAACGAGCGTCGTAATATCGACAGCAATCCGTACAATCCGCCGACGACGAACAGCACTAACGAATAGTCGACTTCCGACAACACAAACCAGAAACCAAGCACCGGCAACAACGGCAGAAACACTCCGGTTCGTTGCAGCGGTTGCGCCAGTACGAGCAGCCGGCGTCTTCGCAACGACTCGCTCGTCACCACGCCGAAATACGCGATTACCATCACCACCAGCGGCCAATAACGTTCGAGGAAGCCCGTAAACAGCCACGGCATCGTGAGCCGCACGTGCACGAAGAAAAGCGCCAGCATTACTTCGGCGACGTAGACGTAGCGCATGCGTCCACGTTCGGAAAGACCGAGCGGATCGTGCGCCGGCGACAAGGCGAAGAGCACGCAGATGACGACAGCCGCGGCGAGCGTCAGGCCGATCGCGATGAGTGAAAACGGATGAATGCGCACCGTGCCGAAGCTGATCTGGTAGAAGACTTCCGTTCCCAAACAGAAGAACAACGCGACGACGCCCGCGCCGAGCAACCACGGCACGCAGGCGCGCGCGGCGCTCGTCCATTCCGGCCGTTCTTTAGTGAACTTCGTGAGGAAGAGCGCATAGATCGCGGTTAAACCAAACGCTTCGAGCATCAGGATCACGCTGCGATTCAACCACGTTGCGTTGACACCGGGCGTGAGCCACGACCAGCCGAGTAAAACCAATCCGGCGAGGGCGACGACGATCGCGCCGCGCCGCCACTCTTCGACCTTGCTTCCTGTAGCGAAGGTGTTGAGACCGAAGAACTGTATGGCGAGTGCGAGCGCTGCCGTGGCCCGGAAGTGAAACAGGGGGAAGTTGAGATCGATCCAGTAAGCCATGACGGCGACGATGACTACGGCGATTACGGTAAACGCCGACAGCCACTTGAGACCGGTCGCTTCGGGTGAAATACGACGCGGCATGCCGTACTGCATTGCGTAAGCGATCAAAGTTTCGCGCCGTCGCCAGATAAACGTGGCGAGCACTGCATAGAGTGCGAGCAAAACCGTAAACGCCCAGACAAAATGATCCGATTGCAGGTTGATCACGTGAAGCGCGATCGTGATGCCGATAAGACCGAGCAGGTAAAGACCGGCCACCGGATACTTCGCATGCTCGTCCCACATGCAAGCGGCCATCAACGCGACGACGGAAGCAAACGCGACCCACGTCAAACTCGGTATTTCCAACACCAGCGAAAACGATCGGACGTCGGCCACACTCATCCAGACAATCACCAGCAGCAAAGCGCTCGACGCGATCGCCACGACGTTGTGAAACGAGAGCGCGGCGGAGCGCAGTTTTCCACGCAGTGGCCGCGCGCGCAGTTCAAGAGCCAGCCAGAGAATGCCGGCAATGTTCGCGACGAAGAGATTCGTGAGCAGGAAACTGCCCGGGCCCTTGTCACCGCGGATCATGAACGTCCACCAGAGCGTTACCGACATGTTCAGCAGAAATCCGGCGAAATACAGATAGCGGCGTCTCTGGAATTGCCAGTTTAAAGCGACCGCCATTGCGGTAAGAGCGAGCAATGGACCAATGGACCACCAGCGTGTCGCGCCAGAATCCGTCAAGGTCCGCAAACTAAGAAAGAACACCCACGTTCCGGTGATAATGGCGAGTAGCCTGGTTCGCCAACGCCACTTTTCGTAGAGAACGAAGATAGATCCCAACCAATAAGGTGGCAGTTCCGGGTGAGCAAAGGTGGCTGCTACCAGGATGGCCGCCGCGGTCGTCAGAGCGACGGTTAGAACGTGCAGCGACAACCATCCGCTTACGTCCGCAACGCTGAACGCAATCAAACAACTGAATCCCCACAGCCAGCGACCAAGAAACAACGCGGTAATTTTGCGTCCGTGGGCTCGCACGAACAGAATGTCGGCGGCGACCGTGACGGCGAACGCTAACCAGCCCAGAAAACTACCGGCGGCAATTATTCCCCTGCGGCTCCCGGTAGGGAGAACCACCAGTCCAAACACAACGGGCGCGAAGATGATAACGATCAGCGCAATTGCCAGGGTAAGCTGGAGGTTGAGCAGGGAGTCAGAGAGTTCTCTTGCTTCCTCATTTAACGCGCCAAGCCAGCGCTGGCGCGCGGCGAGCCACGGCAGCGCGTAGGCGGCGAAGGCGATCGCGTTGAGCTGCGCCAGGCGGATTAGGACCACGCGGTCCATCGCGCCTTGCGTGTCGACCACGGCAAGCAGAAACGCAAGCGTGACGGTGAGGTTGAAAAAAGCGCCGCCAAAGAAAGCAAACTCCGCTCTTCGCTCCCGCAACGCGTAACCGATCATCACGAAGGCGACGAGCACGAGCGGCGCGCCATACGAGAAGCCGTCAGACAGACGCGCGAAGATGCCGCTAACGGGTCCCTGAACCGGCAGGTGATTGATCGCTCGCAACGCCGGATAGAGGGTGAGCATGAGCAATGGCCCAATCGTTAGGGCCATCAAGAGGCTTCGCAGATCTTTCGAGATCAGTGCAAATCTGTGGTTCCAAACTGCCAATGATCCGGCGATCAGGAACAACGCCGCGAGCCAACGCCACGCCGTCGCCGTCGCTACTTGCGATTCGAAGAGTCCGGCGAGCAGCGGAATCGCAGCCGAAAGCACTGCGAGCGCGCCGAGCAGGTAAGCTCCGCGGCGGCGTTCCCAAAAGTTAGCGAGCATCGCGACGGTCAATAGACCAAGCACGATCCACGAGCCAAGGCCGAGCGCTTCCCGGTGCGGAAAGCCGGCGACGTCGAAACCCGGATAACCGCTGCCCCATACCGCAAACTCCTGCGTCACGCCCGAAAGCGCGCCGTAAACGGCGAGCAACAAAAACGCGCCCAGGAGCGCCCACGTTATGAGGCGATCGATGGAATACTCGCTGTCGAGCAAGCGTTTCGCGTCGTCAAGCCAATCACCTGTTTCACCCGTCAGTTTGTGACGCACGATGTATCGCAATCCGATCCAAAGCAGCACGAGCAGCGTGAGTACAGTGCCCTGAATCTGGAGCGCGGCCGGATGCAGAAACGCATGCGGGAGATACGAGTACCAATCAAACTGCTGCAACGCAGCTTTAACAGTAAGGACCGCCGCGCACGTCAAAGCGATCTGAAACGCATTGAAGATCAGCCGCTTGCGATTGAGCCACAAGAGAACGAGCAGTGTGCCGGCAATCCAAAATACTCGTTGCGCCTGTTGTCCCGTGGTCTCCCAATCGTTCGCCTGGAACAAACCGAGCACGCCAAACACCAGCGAGATCATCGCGCTGTAGTTCAACGGCCCGGAAAGAATCTTCACTCGCGCATCACGCAAGCAAACGATCGCGCCAATCGCACACAACATCGCATGCGCGAACATCGCCGTCTGCCACGGAAACGAAAGCGAGAGCGGATACGCAAAAGCATCCGCGAGTGCGACGAGCAACAATCCCGACCCGGCCCACGCCAGCGGCGCGAGGTTTCGCCGCGCCGCGATCCAGAACGCACCGAGCGAATAGATCCCGTAAACGATCCACAGCGAGTGATCTTCGCCAGCAAATTTTCCAAACAGCGTCACCAGGGCAAGACTCAACGCGCCGATCACGCCCGCCGCTAGGACGTAATAATCGGCGTCGCGTTTGCGCTTGCGGCGCGCCAGCCATTCCGAAGCGACGATGAAGAGCACGAACGTGCCCGCCCACGCCTGTCCGCTCGAAACGGAAAGACTCACTTCGAGCAGCGACATCACGCGCAGGTTTTCCCACGGAATGTGTCCGACGAGAACGTGATACGTGACGAGATAAGCGACGCTCAAACAGCTCGCCGCGATCAGATGCGCGGCGGGCAGTTCGAGCGCAATCGCGAGCGCGGTGAAGATCGTGAAGTTGAGCAAAGCCGCAGGCACGATGCTCGCCGGATTGGGCCATGCGAGGATCATTCCGGCCAGCACGATGACGACGCCGACAATGCCGAGCGCCGTTCCCGCGGTTCGTGCAAAGACGAGTTCCGGGTTGTTGATGCGCCGCCACAGGATCGTTCCCGTAGCAAGCATCGGCAAGCCCCAAAGCGTGACGATCGGCGCGAGATACATCATGCTCAAACTCAACGGGCCGGCTTTGTAAAGCAACAGTCCGAAAGGCAACAACGCCGCGAAACTCATCGCGCCTAAAACGGTGAAGACAGTCGTCGTTTCGCTCTCGTCGACCTCGCGATCGGACAGCACTACACGCAACGACAAGCCCACCGTTGCCACGTAACAGATCACGGGAAACGCGCCGAGAAACACGAGTAACAGCGGCGCGGAATCTGCCGCGGCGAAGTGACGAACGAGCAGTTGTCCGATCGACGATCCTAAGACGCCGGCTGACAGGACGTGCGCGCAACCCGGCGTGATCACGCGACCGGCGAAGTAAACGAGACAGAGAAAGATGGCTGGCGCTGTCAGTTCGCTGATGATCACGAGCGCGCCTGATGTGTTGCTGGCAGACACGGCGGCGATGGCGAGGAAGTTGAGTGGCACGAGCAGCGTTGCAATCGTGAGAATGCCGCGGCTCGTCGTTGGGAGTTTCCAGCGATGCTCGGTGTATAGACCGACGCCGAAGAGGATTGCCGTCACGGTAGTGAAGATCAAAAACTTCAGCACGGGGATCGCAGAGATCTGTGCCCACAGGCTGACGACGAGGGCTGTCGAGCAACCGATGATCAGCAGTCCGCCGACGATCTCGCCCCAGCGAATGTTGCTCTGTTCCATGAAGGAGTTGAGCACTTCGGAGAACGGTCTGCGTGGCGGAGGTGGCGGTGGCGGTTCAATCGGTTCGATCGGTTTAAAAACCGGTTCAGGTTTAGGTTCAGAGATCCGTGGTTCTGGTCTTGGTTGCGGTTGTGGTGTTGGCCGGGGAGGCGGTGTTGTCTGTCTCGTGGCTTCATCACGGATCCGAGCCAGGATTAGTTCAAAGATCTCGTCACTGATCTTTCCATCCGTGTGAAAACGAATTATCTGCCGCTCAGTCGCCGCGAGATCTTTCAGCTCGTCCGGCTCTACAACGGGCGTTGAGTCAAATAACCACTTAAGTATCTCCCTGATGATCACCCAGATCACGTGGCCCACCACCGTGATGATGGCCAACAGGATCACGAGCACGAACAGTACAGGAAGTAGATCGACCATAGTAATTCTGGTATACAAACTACAAAGAACACAGCCTAAGAACAATGAATCTCTTCGAAGCCGTCTTCACCAACGACCCCGCGTCGCCCGCGATTCATTTCGAGGGGCGCGACATCACGTATGGCGAACTGCGGACCACGACCTCGCGCATGGCCCACGCCATCACGTCGCTCGGCATCACGCGCGGCGACCGCGTCGCGCTGTTTCTCAATGATTCACCGGGGTTTATCGCAGCATTCATCGCCACGTGTTCGCTCGGCGCAATAGCCGTCCCGGTCAACATGTCGCTCCGCCTGGAGGAACAATGTTCGATCCTTCACAACTCCAGCGCCCGGTTAGCGCTCGTCGAAGACGATCTCTGCAATACCTTGCCGACACATGCGCCGGAAAAGCTGCGCTGTCTAGAACTGACATCCGTGTTGGCGAAAGCCAGCGACACGCAACCACCTGACTTTCCCACACCTGCCGAAAACGATCCAGCTTTCATTCTTTACACCTCCGGCAGCACGGGAGAACCAAAGGGCGCCGTCCACCGCCAGGCCGATATTTTCTACACAAACGACACGTTTTGCCGTGAAGTGCTCCGGATAACGAGCCAGGATCGTCTGTTTTCATCTTCGCGTTTGCCGTTTGCCTACGGACTGGGAAACAGTTTCACCTTTCCCCTCCTCAACGGCGCGACCACGATCCTCTGCCGCGAAAAACCAACGCCGGAGATCATCGCCAGAACCCTCGCGAATGCACGGCCCACGATCTTCTTCGCCGTTCCCGTGGTTTACAACCTGCTCCTGGACCATCATCGCAGCGGCAAGAAACTCGACTGTTCGAGTTTGCGCCTGTGCGTCTCCGCCGGCGAAGCGCTGCCGGCGCACCTCGGCGAAGAATGGGAACGCGAGTTTGGCGTGCAGGTGCTGGACGGCATCGGATCGACCGAGATGCTGCACATGTTCATGTCGAACCACGAGAACGACGTGCGTTACGGCAGCAGCGGCCGGATGCTGGGCGGTTACGAAGCCCGGCTCGTCGACGAGCACGGCGAACCGACGCCGGATAACGTCGAGGGCAATCTTTGGATCAAAGGCGACAGCGCCGCGCTTTATTACTGGGAGCGCGCGGACGAAACGGCGCGCACGTTTGTCGACGGCTGGGTGCGCACGGGCGATCTCTATCGCCGCGATGGTGATGGTTATTGGTATCACATGGGGCGCAGCGATGATTGTTTCAAGTCGAGTGGCCAGTGGGTGTCGCCGGTTGAAGTCGAAGGCGTGCTGTTGCGGCATCCGGGCGTCGGGCGCGCGGCAGTCGTGGAAGATTTTGACACCCACGGGCTTCCCTGCGCGTGTGCGTTTGTGGTCAGGCAAGAGTTAGAATCCGACCCTGTGCCGCTGGAAAAGTTGCTTCGGGAACTGGCCGCGGCATCGTTGCCCAGATTCAAACAACCGCGGCGATACGTGTTTGTCGACGAGCTGCCGTACACCGCGACGGGGAAGGTTCAGAGGTTTAAGTTGAGGCAGTTGTTGCGTTCGGTTTGAACTTTGTGCTTAGTGTTTTGTACTTTGTTCGACTTACGCAGCGGACGCTGTGGCACTCAAAGTACTCCTGCTAAGGCGAACAAAGCTCTAAATACAAAGCACCAAGCACCAACGGAATGAAAAGTATCCAAGAAACATACGCACCGAATCTCGCGTGTTTTGGCTGTGGACCCGCGAATGCGAAAGGTTTGCACATCCGCAGTTTTCCCGACGGTGACGAAGTGGTCGCCGAGTGGCAGCCGAGCGTGGAATACGAGGCGTTTCCGGGTGTGTTGAGCGGTGGGATTATCGGCACGTTGCTCGACTGTCATTGCAACTGGTCCGCCGCGTGGCACTTGATGCAAAAGAGCGGCGCTGATAAACCGCCGTGTACGGTCACCGCCGATTACGCGATCATGTTGAAGCGCCCGACGCCAACCGATCAGCCAGTGAAACTCCGGGCACGCGTGGTCGAGTCGACTGAAGATCGCGCGATCGTCGAAGGCGAGCTGATCGCGCACGATAAAGTCTGTGCCACTTGTCGCGGGACGTTTGTCGCAGTCAAAGAAGGTCATCCGGCGTATCATCGCTGGTGAATTTGTACTTGGAGCTTTGTGCTTTGTACTTTGTTCTTTGTTCAAAGCACTATTAATACCAAGTACAACTAAGTACAAAGCACAAAGAACAAAGCTCCAAGCTCAAAGTCCATATGATTCATCGTCCCCGCCGGCTCAGAAAAAGCGATGCGCTTCGCTCACTCGTGCGCGAAACCCGCCTCACGCGCGACGATTTCGTTCTGCCTTTGTTCGTCTGTCCCGGCAGCGGCGTGCGCCGTGAGATCTCGTCGATGCCGGGCGTTTTCAACCTTTCCATCGACGAAACGACAAAAGAGGTTTCCGCTGCTTACGACGCAGGCGTGCGCAGCGTCATTCTGTTCGGCCTGCCCGAGTCGAAAGACGAACTCGCTTCCGGCGCTTACGCCGAAGACGGAATCGTGCAGCGCGCGATTCGTGCCATCCGAAACTCGACTCCCGGTGTCTTAATCATGGCGGATACCTGCCTGTGCGAATACACATCGCACGGACATTGCGGCGTCGTGCGCGGGCAGGAAGTGTTGAACGACGAGTCGCTCGAATTACTGGCGCAAACGGCCGTGAGCCAGGCAGCAGCCGGCGCGGATCTCGTGGCCCCCTCGGCGATGATGGACGGCCAGGTCGGCGCGATCCGCGAAGCTCTTGATGACGCTGGTTTTACAGACACGGCAATCATGGCCTATGCCGTGAAGTATGCGTCCGGGTTCTATGGTCCATTTCGTGAGGCGGCGCAGAGCACGCCGGAGTTTGGCGACCGCCGCGCCTATCAAATGGACCCGCCAAACGCGCGCGAAGCGATGCGCGAAGCCGACCTCGACGCCGCCGAGGGCGCGGACATCCTGATGGTAAAACCGGCGACGATCTATCTCGACGTGCTGCGGATGGTCCGCGACCGGTTCGATCTGCCAACTGCGGCTTATCACGTTTCCGGCGAGTATGCGTTGATCAAAGCCGCAGCCCAGAAAGGCTGGATCGACGAGCAGCGCGTGATGTTGGAAACGCTGACGAGCATCAAACGGGCCGGCGCCGACATCATACTGACCTATTTCGCCCGTGAAGCCATCCGGGCGTTGAATCAATAAAGGGGAGCAAATAAGGTGAAGCGAGTCCACAAAAGACCCCGATCTGCGTTTGTGGTTTCAACCTTGCTGCTGCTGTTTAGCATCGACACGCTTGCCCAGTCAGGCCGGCGAGCGCCCAAACCACCGCAAGTCCCTGTCACTACTCCACAACCCGAAGCTGAAGCGCGTCCGTCGACGAATGGACGTGAACTGAAACACAAAGTCTCGCTTGTCGTCGCGCGCGAGCTGAGTTCGCACCGGTTGGTTAGCGAAGAGGCGATCTTTTCCCACTTCGTCCAACGGCTGAGCGAGTTTGCCAACGTCACCGTCACGGAGGCAGGCGATCTCAAACGCGACGAGGCAGTGAAACGAGCGAAGAAAGAGACGGATGCCGCTGTCGTGTTGGTCCAGTTTGACGTCGACGAGTTTCAGGCCGGAACGATCATCACCAACCCAACCGATCTCGAGGTGAAGATACTGGTCTTCGCGCCGCAGACGGCTCAGAAGAAATTTGAAGGCGACGTTTACTACAAATCGGTTGGTGGTCTAATGCTGAAGCGAGACAACTGGCCGTCAGGCACGCCGGTGCGCATGACTACGGAAACAGTTGGAATCGAAGTGGCCGAACAAGTGCGCGATTGGCTGATCGTCGCAGAGCAGAAGAAGAAAAACTGATTACTTGATTTCATCCAACGCCTGGCCCAGTCGTTCTAATCCGTGTTCCACAATATCGGTTGGGCCGGCGATCCCCACGCGAAAATGAGTGGGGCGTTCGAAGAAGCTTCCCGGCACGACTGTCGTTTCATACTTCTCACGCAACACGCGACACAACCTGTCCGCAGTCTCACCACTGCGCAAACGCGGAAACATGACGGTGCCGAATGGCGGCCGCACAGTTTCGAGATCGTCGCGCGTATCCAAAAACGCATTCAACAACCCGCGATTGCGATCCATTAACGCTTTTGAGTGAGCGGCAATCTCTTCGATCTGCCCGAGCGCGACGACACTCAAACGCTCGCCTGCGTGAACCTGCGTCACGGCGAAGAGATCGTTGAGCAGCCACATACGTTTCGCGAGTTCCGGTTCCGCGAGGATCCAGCCACAGCGCAGACCGCTCAACCCGAACGCCTTCGTCAAACTGCTGGTCACGACAAACTCGTCGCCGAGATGAAGAGCAGTCCGCGGCGTCTCTTCAAACAACGTCTCCAGGTAGACTTCGTTGACGAGCACGCGAGCGCCAACACGTCGCGCGATCTCGCCGAGTTGCTTGAGCGTCGCGTCGTCAATCAAAGCACCGCTCGGGTTGTGCAGGTTCGTCACTGCAATTAGCCGCGTTTTTTCGGTCGCGAGTGCTTCAATCTCCTGCGCTGAAACACGAAACTCGTCTTCAAAGTTACGCTGAAAGCGTTTGATGTCCGCGCCGAGATACTGCGCGGTCGCGAGCATCGGCTCGTAGGCCGGTTCTTCGAACAACACTTCATCGCCGGGTTTTATTAACCCCGCAATCGCGAGATGATTCGCAAAACTCGTCCCTGCTGCGGTCACGATCGACGCTTGATCGACCCGATACCGCGCCGCGAGCGCCTGCTTCAACGGTCCGTATCCATAACCGCCGGATGTAAGCTCGAGATCGTCGAGTGACACGCGCAAGTCACGCAAACTGAGATTGCCGAGCCCGCTCGTCGCCAGGTTGAAACGCGACACCGACTGCGTCTTGGCCCAATGCATGTAAGTCGAACCCGTCACGTCTCGCCACGACGTCATTAACTGCTCCTCCATTTCCAAAACAAGTACGCCGGAATGCCCGCCGCCATGATCGCCATTCCGATCAGCGTGTTCCTCGGATATTTGTAAACGGTATTGACAGCTACCAGCCAACAGACGGCGATGAAGATCAGCGTCGTAAACGGATG
>DATELZ010000122.1:0-28943 GCA_035276045.1 Pyrinomonadaceae bacterium
GCGGCTCGGCATGCAGATTCGCGCTTCGGGTTTGCGTTTCGACTTCGCAGGCATCAAAGGTCTCACCAGCTTTAGTCCCAATTCAGGATTTACAGTTGGAGTCACTTACGACACACCAGCAGTCTTCGCGCCGGTCAGGTAATAACGGAAACACGGATGGTTGACTGGTTATGGCGGATTGCACAGTGGCTGGAAGTGAACGTCATCGGTATGCCCCTGTACATCGCGGCGCCGGCGATGATCATCATCGGCGCGCTCGATTCCTCGCTTCTTTCACTGCCTGAAATCAACGACTATCTCGTCGTCGGCCGTTGTTACAAGTATCCGACCGCGGCTTTTTACTTTCCGCTCTTCGCCGCTGCCGGTTCTGTGCTCGGCTGCAATCTGCTCTATTCGATTGTGCGGCGTGGCGGGCAGGCGGTGCTGCGCAAGCGCTTCAAAGTGCACCAGATCAAGCGCGTCGAAAGAGCGTACGAGCGTTTTGGATTTCTGGCGATCGGCATTCCGGCGATATTGCCGCCGCCGCTGCCGTTCAAGATATTTGTCGCGACGGCAGGCGCGCTCGAATATCCGCGCTGGAAGTTCCTGCTGACGGTAATGATCGCGCGTTCGTTTCGTTATTACGTCGAGGGCATACTCGCGGTGTTCTATGGCCGCAGAGTTTTGCTGTTTCTGAAAGACAACGGATTGATGATCGTCAGCATAGTTGGATCGGTCGTGCTGCTGTCCGTCATCGTGTATTTGATAGTTAGTCGTCGCAATAGCAGACTCGCTCCGGCGGAAGCCGAGGAAGGCGATCTGGAGGAACTCGACGTCTCCGAAAGGCCCACTGATTGATTTTGCTCCTCTTTAAGAATCCGATAACCAAAGCACTCACGCGCGTCTCTGAATATCTGATCACGTTTGGCGCCTTCGGCTTGTTTGCCGTCGCTCTGCTCGATTCAGCTTTCATTCCGTTGCCGAGCAGCGCCGACGCGCTGATGTTGCTGCTGTCGACGGCGCACCCGCGCTGGATGTTGCTCTACGCGTTTATGGCGACGGCCGGATCGGCGATCGGTTGCTGGATTCTTTACTCGATCTCACGACGCGCCGGCGCGCGTGCGTTGCGCCGATTTTCCGAAGCGAAACAGAAACGCGTGAAAGATTGGATCGAGCGCTACGACATGGCAGCGGTCCTGGTCGCGACGCTCTTGCCGCCGCCGTTTCCGTTCAAGCTGTTTGTCGTGACCGCGGGCGTGTTTCGTTTCAGCCTGACGCGGTTCATGATCGCGATCGTCGTCGGGCGCGCGTTTCGGTTTTTGTTGGAAGGATTTTTCGCAATGCGTTACGGCGAGCAGGCGAAGGAGATTCTGGCGCGTTACTATCCCTGGATCGGGTTGGGTGTCGTTTTGATTATCTTGATATACGTTTCGTCCATGTCGTTGAGGAGGCACAGAGCGGCGAGATCTTTGACCCCGTGACTTTCCTCCAGTTTTTCGAGGAGATGGAGAAAGATTTCGGCGGTGGCGAGTGCGTCGCAACCGGCGCGGTGCCGGCTGGGGATGGGAATCGAGAAGTGGTTGGCGAGTGTGTCGAGCCGGTGATTGAGCAGATTGGGCAGCGCGTGTCGAGAAAGTTTGACGGTGCACAGGTGCGGGTTAACCATGCGGTGCCCGGGATAGACGCGCGAGATTTCGTGGTTCAGGAAGTTGGCGTCGAAGTTTGAGTTGTGAGCGATCAGAACGGCATCGCTGACGAAGTCGAGCCATTGTGGCGCGAGGTCGGCAAAGAAGGGCGCTTGTTTCACCATCTCGTTTGAGATGCCGGTGAGTGTCGCGACAAAGCGCGGAATCGGGATCTCGGGATTGACGAGCGAGAGAAACTTATCGACTATGCGTCCGCTGCGAATGCGATAAGCGCCGAGTTCGATCAGTCGATTCGGCGGTGTCTTAGCGCCGGTCGCTTCGACGTCGACGACGACGAAATCCAGTTCCTTCAACAGGCGCGACTGGCGATCGTCGCGCAGCAGTTCGACGGTGTGGTTCTCGATCTTGAAACGGCGATCGTTTCTGATGAGATCGGCGACGAGCATACCGGCCAGCTCGGCGTCGACGTGAGAGAGTTTGAATACCGCGTCGACGATCTCGGTGGCGGGCGCGCGTCCGCCGGCGCCATTTAGAAGATCGATTGTGTCTTGAACTAGCGTTGAATCTGAAACTAGGTTGGGATAAGGCGGCATTCGGGCTCGGATTGTAGCACGCCGGCCCAATTATCGAGGTGTGAAATTGAACGCTGACCAGGTAATAAATGAATTCAAGGAGACCGGGGCGCTGCTCGAAGGTCATTTCCAACTCACGAGCGGACTGCACAGCACGGTCTATCTGCAATGCGCGCGCGTGTTGCAGTTTCCGCAGAAGGCGGCGGCGTTTGGCGAAGCGATCGCGGGGCGATTTGCCGGGCAGGGAATACAGCTCGTCGCGTCGCCGGCGATTGGTGGAATTGTGATCGGTCACGAGGTGGCGCGAGCGTTGGGAGCGCGGTTTATCTGGACCGAGCGAGAAGCCGGACGGATGACGTTGCGGCGCGGTTTTACCGTTTCGCCGGGTGAGAAAACGTTGGTTGTCGAAGACGTGATCACGACCGGCGGATCGACACGCGAGACGATCGACGCTTTGAAAGAAGCAGGCGCGGATGTTGTTGCGGCCGCGTCGATCATCGATCGCTCCGCAGGCGCCGCGGACGTCAGCGTGCCGCGAATGGCATTGGCGTCACTCAAAGTTTTGTCAGTCGAACCTGACGCTTGCGACGCATGCCGGGTGGGCGAGCCGGTAGTGAAACCCGGCAGCCGCAAGAACTGAGCATTCTCCATTGATTATTTGCCGTTTGTCATTTTTCATTTATGAACGTGCCTGCGGGCAATGACAAATGAGAAATGACAAATGGAAAACGGCAAATGACAATGAACTACAAGCTGCTACTCCAGTATGACGGCACGGATTTTCATGGGTGGCAGATTCAAGACGGGTTGCGAACGGTGCAGGGTGAGTTGGCGGGGGCGCTGTCGTTGATCGAAGGGCGCAACGTTAACGTGCAGGGATCGGGCCGGACTGATGCGGGTGTTCATGCCGAGGGACAGGTGGCGAATGTTGAGATTCAGCGCGAGATCACGCTGGAGAAGTTGCGCTCGGCCATAAATGGGAACGTTGGAAAAGACGTGCGCGTGCTTGAAACCGAAGTCGTTGCGGACGACTTTCACGCACGTTATTCAGCGCTCGGGAAAACTTACGTTTACCGGATCGTAAATGGTCCAGTGATCTCGCCATTCTGGTCGCGTTACGCACATCAGGAAGCACGCAAACTCGATCTCGATCGCATACGCTCGGCAGCGGAGTTGTTTCTTGGCCGTCACGACTGGACCGCTTTCTCCGCCACGCAGTCAGACGTCGAAGATCGTGTTCGCACCATAACGCAGCTCGACATCGGCGCTCGATTCGACGAACGAGCACGCAATTCTATTATCGAGATCCGTGTTACCGCTGATGGATTTCTGCGCTACATGGTCAGAGCAATCGCCGGAACATTGATGGCTGCCGCCCGAAACGAACTCGACAACGACACGATCGCGGAAGCCATCGCCACCGGCCGCCGTCCCCTGGCAGCAATCACCGCTCCCGCGTGTGGATTAACTTTAATCTCGGTCCGTTATTCATAGGTTAGAATGACTCATGCTTGCTGATTTCACAGGAGTAATACAAAAGGGAACACGCGAAGAAGGATTACTGGCCTCCGTCGCGTGGGATCGACTGCCGCGACACATCGCGATCATCATGGACGGCAACGGCCGTTGGGCCGCCCAACGCGGTATGCCGCGAATCGCCGGTCATAAAGCGGGTGTTGAAGCAGTGCGTGCCGCAGTCGACACCGGCGCGCGGCTCGGTATCGGCGCACTCACGCTCTACGCCTTTTCCACCGAGAACTGGAAACGTCCTCGTTACGAAGTCGACGCCCTGATGCGGATGTTGCGCCGCTACCTGCGCATCGAACTCGACGAGATCGATCGCCAGAACATCAAGTTCCAAACTATCGGCCGCATCGGCGCGCTCAACGAAAACGTTCGTAAAGAAATTCAACGCGCCACCGAACGCACCGCGCGCAACAAAGGCATGATCCTCACAGTTGCGTTGAACTACGGCGGACGCGCCGAGATCGTCGATGCCACCCGCGCCGCTATCAGGCGACTGCTCGACGAAGGCATCCGTCCCGACGAGATCACCGAAGAGCGCATCGCCAGCGAGCTCTACACGCGCAACCTGCCGGAGTTGGACCTTTTGGTCCGGACCAGCGGCGAGTTGCGAATCTCAAACTTCCTGCTCTGGCAAAGCGCGTATGCCGAGATCTACGTGACGGAAACACTGTGGCCCGATTTCCGTCGCCTGCATTTGCTCGAAGCGGTGGTCGATTATCAAAGAAGAGACAGACGGTTTGGAGGTTTAAAACTAGTGGTGAATAGGGACCACGGATGAAAAGACTCCTAACGGCGGTCATCGTCCTGCCATTCCTGATCGCTTCAATTCTGATCTCGTGGTTGTGGTGGTTGTTTGTTTTGCTCGCAGCGGCGGCGATGATCCTTGCGCTCTGGGAGTTTTACCTGCTCGCCAAAAAGCTGCAACTCAAACCCGATCCGGTCCCTGGTTTCGTCGCGGGCGCGGCGCTCATCACGATCTCGTTGCAGGCAAAAGAGCCCGCGATCGTTTTTCTGCTGTTTCTTTTAGTCATCATCGTGCTCGTCATCGCGACGTTGATCGGCGCGATGCTGCGCGGCGCTCCGTTCGACAAGATGATCGGTTCGAGTGGCGCGACGATCCTCGGCGTGCTTTACGTCGCGCTACTCGGAACGCACCTCGTCCTGATTCGCACCGGCTTCGAACCATCGCTCTCTGCCCACCTGTTGTCGTTTTTCTTTCTCGTACTGATGGGATCTGATGCGGGCGCTTATTACGTTGGACGCGCCCTCGGAAAACACAAACTCGCGCCGTCGATCAGTCCCGGAAAGACGTGGGAAGGCGCTGTTGGCGGCCTTATCAGCGCGCTCGCGATGGCTACACTCGCGCATTTCTGGTTCTTTCGCGAATTGCCGCTGAAATGGGCGTTGCCGTTGGCGCTCGTGATGTGCGTTGTGGGAATTCTCGGCGATCTTGTCGAGAGCGCTCTCAAACGCAGTGCTTCCGCCAAAGATGCGGCAAACATACTGCCCGGACACGGCGGTTTACTCGACCGATTAGATAGCTTGCTCTTCAACGCACCGCTCATCTACTATTTCGCTGTCTTTTACTTCAACATCTGAGTTATTTTCCGTTTGCCATTTTTCATTTTCCATTTGTCGTTTTTCGAAAAATGGTAAAGGAAAAATGGCAAACGGAAAATGAAAACTAAGAAGATTGTTTTGATAATTGGCGGCGTGGTCGCAGTGCTGGGATTGGTCGTCGTTTTGTTTGTCGGCGGCATCGTCGGATTGGCGCTGTATCAGGTCGGCAACAGCGAAGCGGCAGCCAAAGCGAAAGATTTTTTGCGCACCAGCGAGAAACTGAAACAGGACATCGGCGAAGTAAAAGACTTTGGCAGCATCATCACCGGCAGCGTCAACATGAGCGATAGTAACGGACAGGCGACGCTCCACTTGAAAGTCATCGGCGCAAATGAAACAGTGAATGCGTCGGTGCAGATGATTTATTTGAATCGCGGTGACTGGCGCGTCAGTTCGGCCTCGTACGTCAACACGGAAGGCCAAACGATCGATCTTCTCGACCCCTACGATACAAAGGTGCTCATCCCCCTCCTGATTGCTTAACGACTGCATGCAAAACCCAGGCGTTGCCATACTCGGCTCAACCGGTTCCATCGGGTGCAACACTCTCCGCGTCGTCGAATCGCTAACTGCAAGACAAATGCGCGTGGTCGCGCTCGGCGCCGGCAGCAATGTCGAACGTCTCGCCGATCAGATCGCAACTCATTTGCCAGAAGTCGTGTCTGTCGACACCGAAACAGCCGCGCACGATCTACGCGCGAGACTTTTCGAACGAGACATCGATCTGCCGCGCATCGTCACCGGCGAGGCGGGACTCATTGAAGTCGCCACTCATCCACAGGCCGAGTGCGTTGTCTCTGCGACGGTCGGCGCTGTCGGTTTTGTGCCAACGCTGAGGGCTCTCGAATCAGGGAAGCGCGTCGCATTGGCAAACAAAGAAACACTCGTGATGGCCGGGGAATTGATGACGCGCGCCGCGAAGAAATCAGGCGCGGAATTGCTGCCGATCGATTCCGAGCACAACGCTCTGCACCAGTGTCTGCGAGGTGAACGGCCGGACGAAGTGCGCCGCATCGTGCTCACCGCTTCCGGCGGACCGTTTCGCACGAAGAACAAAGCCGAGATGAAGCAGGCGACCGTCGCCGAAGCGATGTGTCACCCGACGTGGAAGATGGGCGCGAAGATCACGATCGATTCCGCGACGTTGATGAACAAGGGATTGGAAGTTATCGAGGCGCATTGGCTGTTTGGCTTCGGACCGGAACAGATCGATATCGTCGTCCATCCGGAATCGGTCGTGCACTCGATGATCGAGATGATCGACGGATCGGTGATCGCGCAAATGGGCGTGACTGACATGCGGCACGCGATTCAGTACGCGCTGACGTATCCCGAGCGGCACTCGTGCCAGTTGCCGCCGCTCGATCTGACGGCGATTTCCGGTTTGCACTTTGAAGCGCCGGATCCGGATCGTTTTCCGTGTATCACGCTCGCCTATCGAGCACTCCGGGAGGGCGGCACGCTCCCGGCGGCGATGAATGCGGCCAACGAAACAGCAGTCAGCGCGTTTTTGGACGAACGAATCTGCCTGACGGAAATTCCTCTCATTATCGAATCCGTCATGGACGAACACCGCAACCAACCCGCCCGCGACATCGAAACCATTCTCGAAGCAGACCGCGCGGCCCGGCTCGCCGCCCAGTCGGCCATCGAAAAGAGCGGGGTTTCCGTTATCGTTGAATAGTCGGTTCGAGACTATCTTTGCGTTCTCTGCGCCTCTGTGTTCTCTGCGTTAAATGTGCGTCACACGCGCAGTTACGCAGAGAAATAAAGAGATACGCAGAGGACGCAGAGATTCGTTGCGGATTTAGAGGCACAGGGATTAAACTCGGTTGGTGCAACCTGACTCGGCATGGTCGAGTCTAAATCCTGTTTGTTTGGGGTAATTCTTAGAGAAAAAAGGTCTTGAATGGATTTTCTAATCGTTCCACTGGCTTTTATTTTTATACTCGGATCCGCCGTTGTTCTTCACGAATTCGGCCATTTTATCGTGGCCAAGATGTTCAAAATCCGAGTCGAGACCTTTTCTGTAGGTTTTGGTCCCCGGTTGTTCGGGAAAAAGTGGGGCCACACTGACTATCGCGTGTCCGCGATCCCGCTGGGCGGCTACGTAAAACTAGGCGGCGACGAGTCAAACTCGCCGATCGAAGGTGGTGGCGCGCAGGATATTCCGCCCGAGGAAATGTTCAATCTTCGTCCGCGCTGGCAACGAATACTCGTGGCCCTCGCCGGACCGGTGATGAACGTCTTGACCGCTCTCGCGATTCCGTTTGTCGGCGCCATGATGTATGGCGTTCCGGCCACTCCGTCACCCGTTGTTTACTACATTCAGTCAGGCGGCGCCGCGGAAAAAGCCGGTCTCCAGCCTGGCGATCGCATCGTCTCTTTCAACGGCACGGAACATCCTTCGTGGGACATAATCAACGGCGACGCACTGCTTTCGCCGGGCAAAGCGATGCCCGTCGTAGTGAACCGTAATGGCGCCGAGATTCCGCTGACGATCACGCCGAGCATTCGCACGGAAAACGGCGAACAGGCAGGTTTTCTCGACTTCATTCCTGATTACGGCGGTCTGCCGGTGGTCGTCGGCGACGTGTTTTCCGCCTCGCCTGCTGAAGAAACAGGTTTGAAGAGCGGCGACCGGATCACTGCTATCGGCGGCGAAAACGTAAAGAGTGCCGCGCAAGTGACCGAGTACATTCGCAATCACACTGGTGAGAAGATCCCGATCACTGTCGAGCGCAACGGCCAGAGCACGCAGCTCACGACTCCCGAACGCCGTCTCGACGGCAAACTCGGATTTCTGCTTGGCGAACAGTTTCCGCTTCACAAAGCGACTATCCCGTCGGCTGCAAAATATGCGTACGACGCGAATATCCAGATTCTTCGTTTGACAGCCAAAGCGCTGGGACAGGTTTTCACCGGACAGCGTTCGGTGCGAAACACGCTCTCCGGCCCGATCGGCATATATCAAGCGGCGCAAAAATCAGTCGAACGGCTTGGCTGGGACGGCGTGTTCGGCATGCTCGGTTTTCTGAGTCTGAACCTCGGCATCTTCAACCTGCTGCCTATCCCGGTGCTCGACGGCGGCGCGATCTTCCTGCTATTGATCGAAGGATTCCTGGGGCTGATAGGTTTATCGATCTCCGCGGTAGTGCGCGATCGTATACAGCAAGTGGGTTTCGTGATGGTCCTGCTGTTGATGGTTTTTGTAATCAGCAACGACCTGATCAAGACCTTTGGCGGAAGTTCCGAACAGCCCAGGGCGCCGGCGTCTCAGTCAGCGCCTGCTAAGTGATGCGCAAGTCTCGTCCAGTTCAGGTAAAACACGTACAGATCGGCGGTGGAGCGCCCGTCTCGATTCAATCGATGACGAAGACGGACACTGCCGATGTTGGCGCAACGGTCGCGCAGATCGAGGAGATGATGCGCGCGGGTTGCGAGATCGTGCGCCTGGCCGTGCCGGATAACGATGCCGCGGCCGCGCTCAAAGAGATCCGCAAGCGCGTTCCTGACGTTCCGCTCGTCGCCGACATTCACTTCCATTACAAACTCGCGTTGATGGCGCTCGAAGCCGGCATCGACAAGCTGCGGTTGAATCCCGGCAACATCGGCGCGCACGAACGCATTCGCGAGGTCGTTCGCGCGGCGCAGACGCAAAAGGTTCCGATTCGTATCGGCGTGAATGGTGGATCGCTCGAAAAGGATCTGCTGAAGAAGTACGGGACGGCGACACCGGAAGCGATGGTCGAATCGGCGTTGCGCCACATTCAGATCCTCGAAGATCTCGACTTTACGGACATCATCATCTCGTTGAAAGCTTCAGACGTGCATCGGACGGTCGCCGCGTATCGTCTCCTGGCGGAGAAGGTCGATTACCCGTTTCATCTCGGCGTCACCGAAGCAGGCACGTCGTTTAGCGGCACTGTGAAGTCGTCGATCGGTCTCGGGATACTGCTGCACGAGGGGATCGGAGACACGATCCGCGTTTCGCTGGCGGCGGAGCCACAGGAAGAAGTTCGCGTGGCGTGGGAAATCGTGAAGTCACTGGGCTTGCGCACACGCGGCGTGACCGTTGTTGCTTGTCCGACTTGCGGCCGGCTGGACGTCGACAACTTTGTCGGCATCGTCACCGAGATCGAACGGCGGTTGGCGCATATCGAGGAGCCGCTGCACCTTTCGATTATGGGTTGCGCGGTTAATGGGCCGGGCGAAGCGCACGATTCTCAGCTCGGAATCACGTTTGGCCGTGGCGTGGGAATGATCTTCAAAGACGGTGTGCCGATGCGCAAGGTCGCGGGCGAGAACATCGTCGATGCTTTCGTGGCTGAGACTGAGAAGTTGCTCGCCGAAGGCGCCGCCGCGAAGCCCGTCAACTCCGAACCAGAACTCGTCACCATCAGTAAATAAGCTCTTTCTTTGCGTCCTTTGCGCCTTTGCGGGATCAATTCTGACGGGAGAAGGTTTCCCGCAAAGGCGCAAAGGACGCAAAGGAAATCCCTAAGACTTACCGAACCTTTGGCCGCTTGAGCGCGGCGACGTCACCAGCCATTGTTAGAAATAGCGCGTCAGTCGTGACTTTGCGATTGATGTTGACGATCAACTGTTCCCGCAAGTCTTCGATCTGAAGAATCCAGTTTCCAGCCCGGCCGGAGTCGAGTTCCTCGCTGATCGGTTGCAGTTCGGATAACAAATCTTCGTTCACTAACTGCGACGAGTTCACACCCAGCGACAACATCCAAGCATCGCGAATCAACGTTTCCAGAACGTCGAGCCGCTCTTCAAACTCCTCTTTGTATTGCGCTGCGTTGAGCTGTTCGGCGGAGCGAAGCAATTCCGCGCGATTTTTGCTGAGCACGAGCGTGTGCAGGACTTTGAGCATCGCTTTGCGTTGCGCTGTGAACGTGGCGAGATCGTTTGCGAGTGCGCGTCCCATGCTGCCGCCGGCGGCGCGTGCTCGAATTCGCGCTGTCTTGCTGTCGACTAGTTTGTTTGCGATGAGATGTTGTTCGATCTCGTCCGGGGTTAACGGAGCGAAGCGGATCATCTGGCAGCGCGAGAGTATCGTCGGCAACAACATCGCGGGCCGCGCGGTGATCAGGATCAGGTGCGAAGTGCGTGGCGGTTCTTCGAGCACTTTCAGCAGCGCATTGGCCGAGGCGTCGTTGAGTTTGTCGGCTTCGTCGATCAGAAAAACGCGTGCTTTGCCTTCAAACGGACGGAAGTTTGCTTCCTTTTCGATCTGCCGCATCTGCTCGACGCGCAGCACGCGCCGCGGTGCGACGACAAGCCCGACGTCGGGATAGTCAGTCCAGATGATCTGGCTCCACTCGTCTGCGTCGTCACGTTCCGGGTAATTGATCTTCGTGATGCGCACGCACGCGCTGCACTCGCCACACGCTTCGTTGTTGCGCGGCGTGCGGCAATTAAGCGCGCGCGCAATCTCCAGCGCAAAGAGTTTCTTGCCCACGCCTTCTTCGCCGGCAAACAGCAACGCGCCGGGAAGCCTGCCGGAATCCAGCATGCGTTTGAGTATTTCTTTGACTCGTGTGTTTCCGGCGATTCGATCGAACATTTGTTTTGCTTTTGAACTTGGAGCTTTGTTCTTTGTACTTTGTCTCGAAGTGCAATCGTCAAAGCACAAAGTTCAAAGTACAAAGCTCCAAGTTCAAAAGAGCCTCCGTCTTCTCAAGAAAGGCACAATCAATCCTTTAACGCGTTCGTGTGTTTGCTCTACTGGACCACTGCTGTCGATCAGCTTCACTCGTTCCGGTTCGGTGCCGGCAATCACCAAGTAAGCATCGCGGACGCGCGCGTAAAAGTCGGCGTCTTCGGTGTCCAGCCGGTCGGGGCCTGGTTTGTTTGGCGAGGCTTTATTCGCCGAGCGCCGGGTCGTGCGAGTGGTCGATTCTTCGATCCCGATGTCGAAGAGCAATGTGAGATCGGGTTTGAGACCTTCCGTCGCGAGCTGGACGATCTCGCTTATCAACTCGGGCGCGAAACCGCGGCCGGCGCCCTGGTAAGCAACAGTCGCATCGGCGTAACGATCGGAGATCACGATCTGTCCGGATGCGAGTGCCGGGCGGATGACGCGTCGCACGTGCTGGGCGCGATCGGCGGCGAAGACGAGTAGTTCAGTTAAGGGATCGACTTGTTCCGAAGCGTCGAGTAGAGCCGCTCGCAGCCGAACGCCGACGGGCGTTCCGCCTGGTTCGCGAGTCACGAGGGGAAAACAAGTGTTTGCTCGCAGAAATTGATTGAGCAAGCGCAGTTGAGTCGATTTTCCACTGCCGTCAATACCTTCGAAGGTAATGAAAGTTCCAGGCACAAAGGTCCTCTAGTCTGGATTAAAGAATCCCGGATTGCGGATAAGCCGAGAGAGTTTAAACGAATGTCACGCCTCAGGCGAGTTGGCATCACGAACGTCTCGCGGATGGGCTTCGGCGCCTGTTTGCGAGTGCAGGTCGCCGGTGCCGCGCCGCGACTGAGAGATCGTGGAGATGGCGTGTTTGAAGATGAGTTGCTCCTGCGAGCCTGACTCGAGCAGCACCGAAAACTTGTCGAAGCTTCTGATCCGACCGGTGAGTTTTGCCCCATTCAACAGGTAAACGACGACGGAAGTCTTCTCCCGCCGGACCGTGTTGAGAAAGGCGTCCTGAATGTTCTGCGGTGCCTGTTTACCGTCCGACATGTTTCGAAACCCGGGAATGAATGCGCGATTGCAATCAGATTACAACACGGATCAGGAACTGGACAAGAGGTAGGGGAAGATGTGACGGAAAGATGATTATTTAAACCGTGGTCCAGTACCGATCGCTGCTAAAACCGACTGCAAAATGTCTTTTTCTTCACCAAAACCGTCGAACCATTCAACATCAGCTTCATGGCGAAACCATGTCAATTGCCGTTTTGCATAGTGACGCACGTCCAACCTGGTCTGTTCGATAGCGCTCGGGAGGTCGCGTTGGCCCTGTAGATACTCGACGACGCGGCGGTAGCCATGAGCGCCGAGAGCGTTTGAATTCGCCGGAAAACCACGATTTAGCAGCTCCCGAACCTCCTCGACGAGACCGGCCTCGAAGTGCGCGTCGGTTCGTTCGTTGATGCGGCGATAGAGTTCGGAACGCGGCGGGTTGAGGGCCAGGATGCGTAAACGCCGGGCGCTTTCGTGAGGATCGGGCCGTTCGTCCTTTTGGTCCATGATTGAACTGCCGGTTTGCAGGCAGACCTCGATTGCTCGTTGCACGCGCGGCCAGTCACGCGGGAAGAAATTGTCTGCGGCGCGCGGATCGATGCGGCGGAGCAGGCGGTGAAGATGTTCCGCGCCGTGTTTCTCGCGGATCTGGTTGAGCCGCCGGCGGAGCGATTCGTCAGTTTGCGGGCTGACGAAGAATGGCCGTCGCAGGGCGCGCAGGTAAAAGCCAGTGCCGCCGACGAGCAACGGGATACGTCCGCGACTTTCGATCTCTTCGATCTTGCGCGCCGCTTCGGCGGCCCACTCGACGGCGGTGTAGTTTACGTTCGGTGAGACGAAATCGATGAGGTGATGCGGAACGCCCTTGCGTTCCGCCATCGTCACCTTCGCAGTTGCGATCTGGATCTCCTGGTAGACCTGGACGGAGTCGCAGTTGATGATCTCGCTGTCGATGGCGAGCGCGACTTCAATCCCGAGCGTGCTCTTGCCGGACGCGGTTGGTCCAACAATCGCGATGACCGGGCTTTCAGGTTGATTAGCACTCACGCGCCAGAGGATAGCATGCGGAAAACTGCCACTGTCCACATGAGGAAGAGCAGCAGCAGTCCGCCGGCGATCTGATTACGTGAGAACCTCAATCAGTTGTCGTTTCCTAAGTTGCGAAGCGCAAAACCAGTCCTATGGCCCAGCCGACGATATCGATTATGCCGAGCACTTTCGCGACCATTGCCAAGGTGTATTTGTCTTGCGCCACTTCGTATTGCTTGATGATGTCAAGCGCATTGTTTGCTTTGCGAAACGCGAGAAAACCCAGGATGAAGCCAAAACAGAACACGCCGATGACGGCCATGATCAGGGCGTTACGCGCGTCGTCCGAAGCTTCCTTCGCTTTCGCCTCGAGGACGTTGGGTGGGTACATCGGATTGCCGATGGAGGTTTCCGGCGGTGGTGGTGGCGCCCAAGGGGTTTCGTTTTGTTCTTGTGACAAAGTTTAAGTGTTCCTTCCTCGCTGGGGTTCAAAAAAGAAAACGTTAATTGTCGATCAATACAGACGCGTGAGTTCGATACCTGAATAGTAAGCCTTGAGAATCTGTTCGGCTGACCAGCCTTGTTTGGCGAGGCCGTAAGCTCCGACCTGGCACATGCCGACGCCATGGCCCCAACCACGGCCGATGAAATTAAATTCGGAGACGCGTCCCGTCTCGTCGTACTCGCGATCGATGACGAAGAGTTGTTCGCGCAGGCCAAGCGCGGAACGGATGCGGCCGCCACGTACGTGCGCCGTGCCGTTTGTGCCCACGATTTCGAGATCGGTAACACGATGTGAAGAGCCGCGCGACACGACGCGCAGATCGACGATCGGTCCGATTCCGCGCGCGGCGCGTGCCAGGCGCGACTGCACCTGGCCTACAGTCATTCCCCTGGTCCAATTCGAAAACGGCGAGAAGCGATCGGCAGCGGCGCCGTTGGGCGCGGGCTTAACTTCGAGATAGTCGATCTGTCCGTTTAGCGCGAGGTGATAAGTTACGGGTTCGCCGCCGACTAGAGTCACCGATGAAACTGCATACGTGCGTTCGCCGAGTTGGCGAAACAAAAACGCGTCGGCGCTGACTCGCAGCGGTTGATCCTTCCCCTTTGCGGAACGCAGGATCACTTGTCCATCGGTTGAGGGACGGGCGTTTGCTTTTTGCAGTTGCAAGAGATTGCGAGCTTCGAGCAGACGCGCGATCGCGTGAATGACGCGGGCGCGCGAGAGTGGTTCGCGCGGGCGCAACGTTGCGTCGGGATAGAGTGAAAGATGACCTTCGCGGATGAGCATTGCGAGATCGGCGCGGTTCTCCTGTGGGACGGCCAGCGCGTCGCGAATGCCGAGCAGGTAATCGGCGTCGGCGTTGTTCATCAGCGTGCTGGTCCGGCTTTCGCCCATCACTGCGACTGCCAGTGCGCTCGCAAATGCGGGTGGGCGATTCACGTCGTCGCCGGTTTGCGACGCCGGTTGGCGAGCGATGCGCGCTGCGTGCGTTAGCCAGTTGCGCACTTCCGCGGTTGAGGTTTCGGTTGCGAGCCACGTGTCGGTGACACGTGAGGGGAGCGAACCGAAGTTTTGCGTTTGCAGCAACGCGATGTCGCGCACGATGGTGACGTTGCTGTCGTCGCGCAACTCGGCGGGGTCGCGTGATGTTTTTACGACGTAACGTTCAAGCGCGGCGAGCCCTTCGGCGGCGCACTCGCGGCCGCGCAGGTAGGGCATGGCGTTGTTGAAAATGTTTTCCGAATCTTCAGTGCGGCCGCCACAGGTCGAAGTGTAAAGCGCGTTGATTGGTTCGCCGCCGTAGGTGGCGACGAGGCCACGTGTTTCTTCGACGGCGCGATTCGACAACGTGTTCTCCGAAGTCAGGCCGCGATAAACCTGCGAACGCGTGGTCGGCAGGATGTCGAAACCCTGTGACATAAACTGTCCGCGATTCTTGAGCGCGTAAGTGCGCGCGGCGATCGCCTGGGCTTTCAATGCTTCGATTGCGGGATAACCACCGGGCGAGAGTTCGTTCGCCACGACTCCGCGGACGTAATCTTCGAGCCCGAGTTCGTTGACGACGGTTAACGAGCCGCGCAGGTTGGTGAAGACTTCGATACGTCCGCGATACGGACGATCGTTGAAACGCACCGGCGACTTCGTTTCGTCGTCGGAAGCAAACGCAACCGGAGCACTGGAGCTGAATATCGAACCACTCGACGAGGAGGCGACAACTTCGCGCGACGGCATTCGCGGCGCTGAAGTGAGACGAACATTGGAGGATGACGTACCGGTGATGCGTGTGTTTGTTTCAGAAGCGGATGAATTAGCTGGACCTTCGATCGTCGCATCAATGCCGGCGGCGTCGAGTCGCGCGACCATCTCTTCCGCTTCGTCACGCGGCTTCTTTTCTTCAAGGACAAGCGACCACGTTTTTGTTGTCGTGTCGTAAACCGTGTCCGTGTCTTCGCCCGTCAGCTTGCGGATCTCTTTGTCGTTCTCTTCCGCCTCTTCACGTGACGCCGCGCCTCCGATTACCACGCGATAGACGGCCTCCGCGTTGTTCGCCGGCAGCGGCGACAACAGTCGCGGATCGACGCGCACGCGCGAACTATCGAGCGCCACCAGTTTCGATCCACCGCCACTCGCGTTCATCAGTTGGCCCGTCGTAGTCGAGATAACCGCCGAACGCGCACTGGTCGTCAAAGCGACGCGAATCGTCGGTTCAGGACCGGCGACAGTCGCGATTTTTGGAGTTGTGATGATCGGCGTGGAAGCTGCGGGTGCGGGCCATGCGGGTTGTGTCCGGCGCGGCCGTGTTGCGTCGCGGGATTGTTGCTGCCCGACCGAAATTGACAGGAACAACGAATGGGCGAGCAGTAAAGTGACGACTCTCCGGACGAGGGAACTACGCATTGCCCGGGCATCTTACTACGAAAAGGGTTACACAGATTAGACAGATTTATGGTATAGACGGAGCACACCCCCGTTACTTAAACCGATAACGGCAGCGATTTTTGGGCTGTCCACGAATGAGGAGGTCCGAGTGTCCTCATGAGGAAGACTACATCCCAAAACGTGGCGTTCGTTACGACGGCTTGTTTGTGTGTCGCTCTGATCGCGGCTGGTTGTCTGCCTAAACCCCCGGCAGAAAGCGGCGACATCACGGTCACGCTTTACGGTTTCTCGATCATGAAAGAGTCGCTCGAGAAGGCGATCTTTCCGGGTTTTACAGCGCGTTGGAAACAGCTTCACGGCCAGGAGGTCCGGTTTCAGTCGTCGTTTGCCGGATCGGAAACGGTGACGAACCAGATCCTGCAAGGAGCGCCGGCCGACGTCGCGATCTTGTCGATTGAAAGGGATGCACAGCGTCTGAAGAGCAGCGGGTTCGTGACTTCTGACTGGAGTTCGTATCCCAGCCGCGGCTTCGTCAACAAGACTCCGTTCGTGATCATCGTGCGGCGCGGAAATCCGAAAGGGATTCGCGATTTTCCGGATTTGGCAAAGCCGGGGATCAGGTTGATCCACCCCGATCCCGTGAGTTCGGGCGGCGCGCAGTGGTCGATACTGGCGATTTACGGATCGGAGTTGAAAAAATCGGAGACTCAAGCGCCTGATGGCACACCGGATCGGCCGCGGGCGTTGCAAACGTTACGCGCGATCTGGAAGAACGTGATCTCAACGCCCGGTTCGGCGCGTGAAGCGCGTACGACTTTCGAGCTCGGCAATGGCGACGCGTTGATCACCTATGAGCTGGAAGCGCTGTTGATGAAAGAGGCAAATGCGCCGATCGAGATCGTCGTGCCGCGCTCGACGATGTTCAGCGAACATCCGGCGGTCGTGATCGATAAGAACGTGGGGAGCGATAAACGTCAGGTTATCGACGCGTTCATGCAGTATCTCTGGAGCGAGGAAGCACAACAGGCGTTTGTGAAGTATCACTTTTATTCGACGACTAACGATGCGCTGAACCAGTCGAACACGGGATTCGGACACGTCGAGCTGCCGTTGACGATTGAATATTTTGGTGGTTGGGATAAGGCGTACCCGGACGTGATCGAGAAGATATTCAGAGGTCAGGTTCAGGGGACTAAATAGATCTCAGATCGGAGATCGGAGATCTCAGTTCTGAGATCTGAGATCTAGGATCTGAGATCTAAAACTTATGAGCACTCTCGCGCCAGCAATGCGACACGTTCGAGGCTTCGACGTCGTTCGGCCTCTCAGTATCGGCATGCTCGTGTTCATGATGCTGCCGCTGGTCTTTCTTCCGCTCGCCTCGATCTTCATCTTCGGCACCAGGACTGGTCTTGATAAATTTTGGGCGGCGTTGACAGCTCCGGAAGCCATCTTCGCCCTGAAACTCTCGATGGCGACCAGTTTCTGGGCCACGGTCTTCAACGTCATCTTCGGTCTGTTCGCCTCGTACGTCCTGTCGCGTTACAACTTCTGGGGACGCAACGCGCTCATCGTCACCATCTCATTGCCGACGGCGATTCCGACTGCCGTCGCCGGTTTCGCGTTGCTGCTGTTGTGGGGACCATACGGCACGCTCGGCCGTTTCCTGACGCCGGATTACCCGATCATGTTTACGGCCGGAGCGATCATCCTGGCGAACATCTTCGTCACTTTTCCGCTCGCCTTCGGCGTCATCAAACCCGTTTTCGACACGATGAGCCGTTCGCTTGAAGAAGCATCGGCTACGATCGGCGCCACGCGCTGGCAAACGTTCTGGCACGTGACGCTGCCTTCGTTGCGCGGCGCAATCGTCTCCGGCGCGTTGCTGACTTTCGCGCGCGCAGTGGGCGAGTTCGGCTCGACGATCCTTGTTTCCGGAAACCTCGCGGGACGAACACAAACAGCCCCGCTCTACATCTTTGCGAAGTTTAACGAAGGACAGATCGAGGCCGCGAACGCGATCGCGATCGTGCTTGCTCTCTTTTCTTTTCTGATCTTCAGCGTGCTGTTCTTCGCGCGTGATTGGCTCGACGTCGACTAAGGGAATTTGAGATCTGAGATCTGAAATTTGAAATTTTATTAACTGTGAAGGCCAAAGAAACACTGATTCCGAGAGTTGTCGAACCGGCGGCGGCGCTGCCCGATCCACCGCCGGCGGCTGCCAGTGTCGTCGGAATCAGCAAGAGCTTCGGCAAGACAAGCGTGCTGGAGAACATCAGTTTCGACGTCGCGGAAGGCGAAGTGCTCGTGTTGCTCGGCGCTTCAGGCAGCGGCAAGACAACGATTCTGCGGATCATTGCCGGTTTGGAAATGCCGTACACGGGCAAGGTGATTCTGCACGGCAAGGACGTGACTGAGCTTCCCGCACGCGAGCGCGGCGTCGGAGTGATCTTCCAAAGCTATGCGCTTTTTCCGAAGATGACCGTCGAGAAGAACATCGGTTACGGCTTGCGTATTCGCAAACAAAAGCGCAAGCAGATCCGGCAGACGGTCGACGAGTTGCTGGCGCTGGTCCAACTCGAAGAACATCGCAAGAAGTATCCGTCACAACTTTCCGGCGGGCAGCAGCAGCGTGTCGCGATTGCGCGCACGCTGGCTTACAAACCCGAGGTGCTGCTGTTTGACGAACCGTTTGGCGCGCTCGATACGCAAACGCGCGTTCACCTGCGGCGCGAGATTCGCGCGTTGCTGCGCAAGGTGAACGTGCCGTCGATCTTCATCACGCACGATCAGGAAGAAGCACTGGAGCTTGGCGATCGTGTCGCGGTGCTTTACAAGGGCCACATCGAACAATTGGGAACACCGTACGAAATCTACAACAATCCGGCGACGGAGTATGTCGCGACGTTTCTCGGCGCGGCGAACATACTCGAAGCTGTGGTGCGAAACGATTATCTCGAGGTCGGTCCCGCTCGGCTTTCTGCGCCATTGGAAGGACTCAAATCCGGTGACCGCGTGAAGATCGTCTTTCGTCCGGAAGACGTGGTGTTGAGCAAGAGTGAATTCATTCGTCCGGGTCTTTCGAAGATCGCCACGGGCCGGATCGAAGAGGTCAATTTTGTCGGCGCGTACGAACGGTTGCGATTGCGGTTGGATCGCGGCGGCGAGACGATAATCGCCACGCGGCCCAAGCCTGAAGCTGCGGCTACTCGATTACAGATTGGCGACGCCGTCGTGGTCGCTTTGACTTCCTTCACCGTTCTGCCACCGGCCAAACAATGAGCCGCGAAAAGGCACAAAAGAACTGCCAAAAGGCACAAAGTGGTCTCTTTTGTGCTTTTTGGTTTTTCTTTTGTGCCTCTTCGTGGCTAGTTTCTGCGCAGCCAATCCTTGACCGCACCGACAACCAGTTTTGGTCGGACGTGCAACTCGCCGTCCCGGTCACGAGCCACTTCGATTTCAATCTGCTCGGCACGCTGCGATTGGGCCGCGGCATCAGTCATCCAGTAGACGAGCGCGTCGGCGCAGGCTTTACGTTCAAAGCCGGCAAGCACGTCACCATCTCGCCAAACTATGTGCACATCGGCATGCAGCCGTTCCGGGGGCGGCGAGTTTGGGAAAACCGTCTAAGCTTTCCCGTGCAACTGCAATTCAAGATCGGCAAATTCACGTTTCGCGATCGAAACCAATTTGAACGCCGCTATCGCAACTCCGGCGTTAAGTTGTCGCGTTATCGCAACCGGTTACAAGTCGAACATCCGGTTGGACCAGCGAAACTCGGCCTCTCGTTGTTCATCGCCGACGAGATTTTTTACGACTGGACCGTGGACCGCTGGGTTCGCAATCGTTTTGCGGTCGGCGGCAGCAAAGTTTTCAACAAACACTTCACTCAGGATTTTTATTACCTGCGCCAGAACGACGGCGTCAGTATCCCGGGCGATCTGAACGTCATCGGCACGAGTCTGCGATTTCGGCTTTAATCGTGGGTTTGCAACGACGCGGCGGCGAGACTGTGGAAGCGACGGCGTACGCTGTTGATGTTGACGAACGGTAACTGGCGTGCGTGTGTGCGATTAGTGAGCAGGATGAAAACGCGGCGGTGCTCGGGATCGATCCACAAAGACGTTCCGGTGAATCCGGTATGACCAAAACTGTCTGGCGGCAGATCCAATCCGGCGGTCGAGTCTTTCGTTCCAGCGAGTTGCCACGCGAGTGAACGCGATTCTTCCAATCCTTCAGTCATATTCGTGCGAAACAGTTGGCACGTTGGCGGTGTAAGCAGTTTGCTCGGCTCGGCAAGAAACTGTTGGGCCATCGCGAGCGTGTCGCGCGCGCTCGCGAAGAGTCCGGCATGGCCCGCAGCGCCGCCGAGAAAATACGCGTTGCCGTCGTGGACCTCGCCCCAGATCAATCGCTGGCGAAAATTCTGATACCCACCCGTGCCCGTTTGCTCGCACATGTCGCGTTCGTAAGCGTTGCCGGTTTCGCAGGCGGCGATTCCGGTTTGCAATGCTTCTTCGGGATTGAAAAAAGTCTGTTGCAAGCCGAGTGGTTCGATGATCTCGTTTCGCGCTATCTCAGCCAACGGATGTCCGAGCATCCGTGTAAGCAGGATACCCAGCGCGATAAACCCCATATCGCTGTAGACGACGTGCGTGCCGGGTTTGTATTCGAGATCGAGATTCGCGATCGCGCCCGCCGCGCGATCGGGTTCGTCTTCCGCAAGCAGGTAGAGCGGACGCCACGCCGGCAGTCCCGCGCTGTGCGTCAACAGCTCGCGGATCGTAATCATCTGTTTGTCGGTGCGATCGAACTCGGGCAGGTAGTGAGCGACGGAACTGTCGAGCGTCAACTCGCCAAGCTCGATACGCCGAGCGCAGAGCATGCCGGTGACGAGCGGCTTCGTTAACGAGGCGAGATCGTAAATCGTGTCGAGCTTGTTTGTGACGCGATAAGGCTCGACGGCCGAATGACCGAGAGCGTCGGTAAAAACTATTTCGCCATCTTCGGCGATGAGATAGACGGCAGAAGGAAAGTCGCCCGCCCGGATATGCTCTTCGAGCAGGTTTGAGATGTCGGGATTACGATTCGTTTCATCCGCGATTGACATTGAGCTGCTCAGAATGTTCCCTGATTTGTTCCAACGTCCGCAACGCTAGGCTTAAAGCATTTCGTCCGTCAGTGCCTGACACGGCGACGGGCGATCCGTTTTTCACCGCGTCGAAAAACGACACGATCTCCGCGCGCAACGGTTCGACGTCGACGATCTCCAACCGGTTCGCATGAACGACCGGCCACGCTCCGGGCGCGCGCGGCGGCGCAAGACTGCTGACCGAAGCATGTTTCGTCGTGTAATCAATCGCGACGTAGTCGTGTGGTTGAAAGAAACGCATCTTGCGGATCTTCTCCGTGCCGACACGCGAGGCGGTGATGTTTGCCACGGCGCCTGATGAAAACTCCAGACGCGCGTTAGCAGCATCGACCTTCTCCGTCAGAATCGGAATGCCGACCGCGTGAATGTTTGTGACTTCAACGTCTTCGCCGACGAGCCACTGCACGATATCGAGATCGTGAATCATCAGATCGAGCACGACGTCGATATCGAGCGAACGCGCGGTGAACTCGCCGATGCGATGGATCTCGAAGTAAACGGGATTGCGCACGTGCGGACGCAACGCAACCATCGCCGGATTGAAGCGTTCGAGGTGTCCCACCTGAAGGACGGCGTTGCTGTGGGCAGCCGCGGCGATCATGCGATCGGCTTCTTCAAGCGTGCGCGAGATCGGTTTCTCGACGAGCACGTGAATGCCGGCTTCGAGCAAGCCGCAGGCGATTTCGCAATGGACCTCAGTCGGCGCTGCCAGGCTGACGGCGTCGACGCGGCCGATCAGGTCATGCCAGTCGGTGGTCCATTCGCTGTTTCGTTCCGCGCTGACGCTGCGGGCCGTGTCTTCGTTGAGATCGCAAACCGCGACAAACTGCGAAACATCTTCGGTGGCGAGTGTGCTATGAATGCGCGCATGTTGGCGTCCGAGACTGCCTGCGCCGATGACTGCTGTACGTAACGACATGGGTTATGTAATTTAGACCACGGATCAATCGAAATCGGAGCCGAATATACTTGCAACCTTCCGCGCTTGCCAAGCGAGTCTACCTCGTACTTTTTTTCATCATCATCGCCCTTTATCTCTACGGTTTGGGACAACTGCCGTTACTCGGTCCCGACGAGCCGCGTTACGCGCAGGTCGCGCGCGAGATGTTTCTGCGTGGCGACTTGGTCACGCCGACGCTTGGTCAGCACACGTGGTTTGAAAAGCCGGCGCTGCTTTACTGGATGATGATCGGGGCGGCGAAAGTGTTTGGCGTGAATGAGTGGTCGGCGCGTTTGGGGCCGGCGATTTGTGGGCTGTTGACGATTGCTGCTGTTTGGTGTGTCGGACGCGCGGTGGAACGCAGCGGTATTGAAGGTTTTGGCTTGTGGAGCGCCCTCGTGGCGGCGAGTTGTTTAGGACTGATCGTGTTCTCGCGCGCGGCGAGTTTTGACATTGTGGTGACGATGACGACGACGTGGGCGCTCGCGTTTTTCCTGTTGTACGAGATGTCGCGGAAGACTTCTTTTCTCGCGGGCTTCTACGTGTTTGTCGGGCTGTCGCTGATTGCAAAGGGACTCGTGGGCATCGTGGTCCCATTTGGTGTTGTCGGTTTTTATTACTTATTGAGACGCACTTGGCCGGAACGGCGTGTTTTGGTGAGCCTGGTTTGGGGCGCGCCGCTCGCCGCGGCTGTGGCGGCGCTGTGGTATGGACCGGTGATCGCGAAACACGGGTGGACTTTTATTGACGAGTTTTTCGTGCAGCATCACTTCGCGCGCTACGTGTCGAACAAATACAAGCATCCGCAACCGATCTACTTCTTTCCGGCAATTATCCTGATGCTTGTTTTGCCGTGGACGGGGTTTCTCGTCGACGCCCTCGCGAAAGTGCGAGCCTGGAACTGGCGCGGTGCTGATGGATTGAACATCGTGCGCGTGTTTTCTCTTGGGTGGCTCGCGTTGCCAATCGTGTTCTTTTCTTTTTCCGGATCGAAACTGCCGGGTTACATCCTGCCGGCGTTGCCCGCGGCGTCGTTGTTGATTACGGATCGGTTGCTGTCGGTGTCGACGTGGCCGTTGCGCATGACGGGCGTGATCTGTTTCGTGTTGGGAGTTGGCGGAATTGTTTACGCCGCGCAATCGGGTCATATATCGATGGCGTGTGCCGTGGTGGCGGCGATTCCGATGTTTGCGGCGGCGGTTTGCACGTTTGTGTTGGAACGGCGCGCCGCGCTCGCGAGCGTGATCGGCGGGATCTTCGTGCTGGTCGCGATCATTATTACCTGCGCCGCGCCGGCGGTTGCGCAGCGTGAATCTGTTCGCGAGTTGCTAAAACTTGCCGATTCGCGCGGCTACGCCAACGTTCCCGTGCTCGCGCAACGCAGCGACGATCGATCCGCGCAGTTCTACGCCCACGATCGCGTGGTCTATAACGAGGAAGGCGAGGTCGTAACGTTTGACGAGGTTACGGTCGACAGAGCGCGAGCACTCGGCGGCAAGTTGGTCGTTTTTATTTCGGTGGATTACGTCGACGAGTACAAGGATTGGGCTGGTATCGAAGTGCTTGGCGACAACGGCCGAACAGCCGTGCTCGGTTGGACCGTCCAACGTTAAAAGGTCAGCACGTGCATAGCCGCTATCACTTGAGGTTGAAGTCAGCGGAGATTGCGATCGAAAAATTCGATCACGACGCGATCGTAAGCTTCACCTTGTTCGCCCGTCGCCGATGGCAAACTAAAGCCACTCAACGGCAGATCGGTTCGCGCCTCGACGTTCGCCGGGTTCGGAAAACAATTCAACAGCGCTCCAGTCGCCTCTTGCAACGGCCCGGCTTCTTTGCCTGACAGCAGCATCACGCGTTGATCGCGAACTGAGCGCGCAAAGTCGCAGGCGGTAGTGCTGTCGTACTTGCCCAACAAGTAAATCTTCATAGCCGTGCGCGACAGAGACTGCACGAGACCGTTATCAATCCCGACACAATTCGAAACCGCGCTGTTCAACAGGTCATCCGGCGAACTCACGATCGAATCGAGCACGAGCACTTTTATCCGCGCGTCTGTCGCCGCTTTCAAAGCGCTGTACGCGCCGAGTTCGACGCCGTAAACGCCGAAGTTATCGCTCACCAGTTTCTTCTTACTATCTGATTGAAGTGTTTGCAGAAACTCGACTGCCGCGAGCACGTCGTCGCCTTCCGTAGCGCCCAGTGAACTCCAATTCACGAGCGGGTTCTCGCCGTGACCGCGCAGGTCGGGCCAGAGAATCGTGAAGTTTGTCGTTTCGTTGAGCTTGACGCCGAGGTTGAAGAGCCACGAGCGATCGCCGCCGTATCGATGCAGCAACACGACCGCAGGCGCGCCCTCCGCTCCCTTGAGCAACCAGCCACGCGCGCGGCGGCCATCGCGGTTGGGCCATGTTTCGTCGGCGACCTTGAGCGCGCGGCCGCTGATGTGCGCGAACGCTTCGGGCGTGACGACGTAGGCGCGGCGCTGAGGTCTCGAAACGCAATAGACGATAAAAGAAAGTGAGGCGACGAGAGCCAGCACGATGACCAGCGCTATTGGCAGGAAAGACTTAATCAGCCTTTTCCCAAATCTTCGTCGAGGTGGCATGAGAGTAAGTAAACGAATCCGTGGTCCCCTGGTCAACCCCCATTGGGAGCACGAAGAACGCCATCATAATCTTCCGGCGTGTTGATGTTAACAAAAAACCTTTCCGCTTGAGCGAGATTAGCAATTTCTGCAAACTCAACGCGACGCGTGTTGACGCTCTCGAGGAGGTCCAGGGGACGGCGACGGCCCGCTTCGATGAGTTCGGTGGCCCAACGAGCGCAGGTTTCCGCGCGATAGAACGCGCAAAGCGGTTGCGGCCGTCCGTCTTCTTGAATCGGAACCACGGCATCGTAATTTTCGCGCAGCGAGGCGAGGCGAAAGAGAAGCTCCGCCGTGACAAAGGGCAGATCGCAGGCGACGACGATGGCCCATTCGCGCCGGCAGGCCGTGACCGCAGCGTGCAGTCCGCCGAGCGCGCCCCATTGCGGAAAGATGTCCGGCACAACTGCCAATTTCGAATTCTCGCGTCCGCCGACCAACCTAACCGAGTCTGTGATCGTCAGAAGAGAGTCTGCAATTCGCGCGACAAAGGTTTGGTTTTCGATCAGCAGTTGAGACTTATCAGTCCCCATTCTGCTCGATGCGCCGCCGGCGAGGATAAAGCCTTCAAGCTGTGCAATCTGTATCGGCAAACCGCCAACTATCTTATCTTGACCGGCTTCTCAGGCGAAGTTTATAGTCCGTAAACGATGAACAGATTTACCTCCATACTTAGCGCATTAACACTGGCAGCAGCAGCAAATTTGGCAATAGCACAACAACCGGCCATGACAAAACAGCCGGTTGCAGCGCCAAAGATCCCCAAAATCAACGCTGCGCTGTTTCCTTTGGAAGACGTTCGCCCCGGCATGAAAGGGACCGCGAGAACTGTTTTCAGCGGTTCGGACACACAGGAATTCGGCGTCGAAGTGCTCGGCGTCCTGCCTGGTTTTCCGGGAGCGCGCCAGTCGGCCATCATCGCGAGGCTGAGTGGATCAAATGTCGAAAAGACGGGCGTCTTCGCCGGGATGTCCGGTTCGCCGGTCTACATCGACGGCAAGATTGTGGGGGCAATCGCGTTCAGCTTTCCATTTTCGAAAGAGCCGATCGCGGGCATCACGCCGATCAAACAGATGATCGACCTCTTCGACCAGGGGGCCGGTGAGGAAAGAGCTAAACCGAAAGAGCCGCGCGCCGTTTCGTTTATGCAACTCGCGGGCACAGACTGGAAACCCAACCTGCCCAAGCCTGCGGTTTCGTCAGTTTCACTTTTAGCGCCCGTGTCGGCGGGTTCGCCGCTGTTGCCGCTGCTCGGACAACAAATGGCGCCGATCGCGACTCCGCTCGTTTTCAACGGCATTAGCCAGGAATCGTTGTCGATGTTTGCGCCGCAGTTGGTCGCGAGTGGAATGTTACCGGTTTCAGGCGCGGGTGGTTCTGCTGCGATCACGCCGCTGGCCGAAGTTAACGGCAACACGTTTCCGCCGGGCAGCTCGATCAGCGTGCAACTCGTTCGCGGCGATTATTCGCTTGCCGCTGCCGGCACCGTGACGATGCGTGACGGCGATCGGATTTATGCGTTTGGTCATCCGTTTTTGAGTCTCGGCGCGTCGGACATGCCGATGACGGAGTCGTCCGTTGTCACCGTCATTCCGAACGTGAACAACTCCTTCAAGCTCGCCGTTCCGGGACGGATGGTTGGATCGATCTCGCAGGATCGGGCGTCGGGAATTTACGGTTTGCTGGGTCGCGCGCCAAAGATGATCCCGGTGAAAGTGAACCTGCACACCAGCCGCGATCGCACCGAAACTTATTCTTATGAAGTCGTCAGCGACACGTTCCTGACGCCGTTGCTGCTGAACATCACCGTTTTCAACACGATCACCTCTAGCGAACGCGTGCTCGGCGAATCGACGATCTCGATCAAGGGCCAGATCAAAGTGAAAGGCCAGGAGACGATTGACATCGATCGCCGTTTCTCGGCCAACAACGCGCCGGTCGCGGCCGCTGGATCGATTGCGTCACCCGTCGCGTCGTTGTTGACCAGCGGGTTCGAGGACGTTCAACTCGACGGTATCACGCTCGATATATCGTCTTCGGAAACGAAGTACGCCGGAACGTTGGAACGGATCACGCTCGATCGGACTGAAGTCCGCCGCGGTGAAAAGGTTGAAGTTCAGGCTTATGTCAGGACTGAATCCGGCAAACAGTTTGTGCAACGAATCCCGGTGCAGATTCCCGAAGACGCGGCGACCGGACAGTTGCTGGTGTTTGTCGGCGATGGTGGAGCGTTGCAGGAAGGATCGGCGGCGAAGTCGTTTGTGCCGCAGGATCTGAGCCAGTTAGTGCGGGCAATCAACACGGTGAAGAAGAGCGACCGCTTGTATGTGAAGCTGTTTCGCATTACGTCCGGCGCGGTGATCGGAACCAGCGAATTGCCGAGCCTGCCGCCGTCGATGGTGGCGACGCTGAACAGCGATCGCACTTCGGGCGGTTATACGCCGACTGTTCTTTCTCCGGTTTATGAGATGGAGTTGCCGCCCGCGGAGTTTGTAATCTCGGGGCAGCAACTCATCGCAATCGACGTCGTGAGATGAGCCACAAAAAGGCACAAAAAGGGAAGACACAAAAGGCACAAGCATCCCTGGTGTTTTATTTCTTGTGCTTCTTGTGTCTTCCCTTTTGTGCCTCTTGTGGCTAAACCTGTCTTACTACCTGTTAGCTATTGCGCCCGCGGGATTTGCTAACGCCGCGATGCGCATCTTGAGCGCCGCCGTCAGAGTATCAACTTCCTCCGGCGTGTAATTCGCCGATCGAAAAGCATCCTTAATCTGCTCGTCACTCAAAGCCGCGAACCGGTCGTGGAGCCAGCGGGCGTCCGCGACCGTGATGCCTTCAAACAACTTCTGATTCTTTCCACTGTAAACAAAATCGATCACGTCGCCATTGACGGCCTTGATGAACTCGGCTTTGACGTAATCTTTCGGCTCGTTGCGGCTGCGTGAAAAGAAGCCGCCGGTCTTGCCGAACGAGCCGCCGAGATCGCTGATGATGTACTGCAACTCCGCCTCCCCGGTGGTCGCGTTTCGCGTGGCGAGGATTTCGTTGTTGTCATCTTTCATGTCCCAGTTATTGATCATCACCATGAAGATCTTCAGGCCGCGAAACTCCGGCGTGTTCTGGAACTGATTGTTCTCCCACATCCAATTGCCGACGCGGTCCACGCCCTTGGGCCGCGCTTCGAGCCGCACATTCTCAAACTCGCCTTTGCCTTCGATTTTCAGTTTGGGAAAGAGATAAGCGATTTCGGTCGGGTAACCCAGGCCGTAGAGCAGTCGATTCGCCGCCGTGTCGGGTTGTGATTCCTTGCTGATCTTCGCGATCCACTTGTTGCCCTTGGCGTCGCGCACCTCGTACTTGGTCGAGTAGCCGCCGGTCTTTACTGCGACGAAAGTCACCTTGCTGACGTCGGGCTTCATAGTTTCGCCACCTGCGCCGAGCAGCAGATTCCGGGACGAGGCGTCGGCTGCCTCGCGCCAGAAGACCGGCGTGCCGGTCGGGATTGGCTTCTCTTTTTTATCTTTTTCTTGAGCTGAAGCTGTGATGGGCAGGGTCAGGAGTAAGGCCAAAAGGCAGACTCGCCAATATTCGAATCGAATACGCAACATGATTGTCTCCACACTGTAAGTTTCTGGTACAAGGACCATCACGGTCCCGTCTTGTTAACGCGCACAAAACGGACGAAAGGTGTCAGTCCGGTAGTGTACAAGGCAACACAAATACCGAAAAACTTGTGGAGATTACGGATTAGGTGGCGTTGCGCCCTGCGGAGTGATCCACAGTTCGACAAACAGTTCCTCGCGTGGATTGCCCACGAGAGTAACGACCCGATGCGAGTCGATACCGCGTGACATCACGAGATACTCGACGATGCGACTCGAATGATGCTGCACCTCACCGCGTTTGCCTTTGCGGCCAGGATGAACGATGACGTAAGCAGTCGCAGTCGGATCGTTCTGTAGCTCGATCGCAAGATTGTCGAGCCTCGCTTTTTCGTCGTTGCGCTGGATGTCGGGAAACTCGTCAAACTTGCGCGAGACGATCCTCGGAATGGGAATCGAGACGCCGCAGTCTGCCGTGCAGATCAACGAACCGTACCCAGGCAGCGACAGCGACGCGCGGACGGTTTGGCCCGCGAGACCGCTGGTGTCGACCTTGATCGTGTTCGTTCCCTGACCTTCGACGATGGTTCCCGCCGAGACGGTCCAGTTATAGACCGGCGTGATCGACGGCGTGCCGCCGGAGGCGCGCGA
>DATELZ010000123.1:0-14919 GCA_035276045.1 Pyrinomonadaceae bacterium
TCTCTTCTTGCCCGATAACAACAATCTGAGCGTGGTGGTATTAGCGGCTGGCCTTGGGACAAGAATGAAATCCCGCCGCGCCAAGGTGCTGCACGAACTCGGCGGCCTGCCGCTGATCACGCACGTCGTTAAGACGGCGCAGACGTTGGATCCGCGGACGATCCTTGTCGTCGTAGGCCATCAGGCGGAAGAAGTCGAGAAAGCGGTGCTTGATGCGGTCGGCGAGCTGGGCAGTTTCGTCGTTCAGGCAAAACAACGCGGCACCGGCGATGCGGTTGAGTCTGCGCGCGGTCTGTTGGAAAACTCCGATTCCCTGCTGCTGGTTTTGTCGGGTGACGTGCCGTTGATTCGCGCGGAGACGTTGCAGAAGTTGATCGAGCATCATCGAAAGAACGACGCCGCGTGTTCGATTCTGAGCGTCGAACTCCAGAACCCGACCGGCTACGGCCGTATCGTCCGCGATGAAAGCAGCGCCTTTACGCGTATCGTCGAACACAAAGACGCAACCGCGGATCAAAGACAAATTCGCGAGATTAATAGTGGGATCTATTGTTTTGAATCGCGGGATCTATTTCAGGCGCTGAGGCGCGTCGAGCCGGTAAACGAGCAAGGCGAGTATTATCTAACGGACGTTGCGGAGATCATTCTCTCGCTCGGCGGAAACGTCAGCGTTTATCTTCATGACGAGGCGCGCGAAGTTTCCGGCATCAACACGAGGGCGGAACTCGCCGAGTTTGAAAATCTCCTGCGCCGTAACACGATTCGCCGCCTGATGCTCGAAACGGGCGTGACGTTTATCGATCCATCGCATGCGTACGTCGGTCCCGAAGCTGTCGTCGGACGCGACAGCATCATCTATCCCGGCGTCTCGATCGAAGGCAAATCCGTGATCGGCGAAGGCTGCGTGATCCGCTCCGGCGCGCGCATCACCAACTCGCGTCTCGGCGATGAAGTCACGGTCAAAGATCACTCGATCATCGTCGACTCCGAAATCGGTGCGAAGTGTTCTGTCGGACCGTTTGCTCATCTCCGGATGAACGCAACGTTGGAAGACAAAGCCACGGTCGGCAATTTTGTCGAGGTCAAGAAATCGCGGCTCAAGCGCGGGACGAAAGCGATGCACCTGACGTACCTGGGCGACGCGACGATTGGCGAGCGCACGAACATCGGCGCCGGAACCGTCACCTGCAACTACGACGGCACTCACAAGCACCAAACGATTATCGAAGACGATGTTAAGATCGGTTCGGACACGATGCTGGTCGCGCCTGTGACGGTCGGCGCGCGATCGATGACCGGCGCTGGTTCGGTCGTGACGAAAGACGTGCCGCCCGATTCACTCGTCGCCGGTGTCCCCGCGGAAGTAAAAAAGAAGTTGAGATAAGCAAAGAAAATCATGTGTGGAATCGTTGGGTATGTAGGTAACAAACAGGTCGTGCCGCTGATCATCGACGGCTTGCGAAAGCTCGAGTATCGCGGCTACGACTCCGCCGGCATCGCCGTCGTAAACGAAGGACACGAACTCGAGATCCGCCGCGCTGAAGGCAAGCTGCGCAATCTCGAGGAGACGATCCGGCTGAGCCCGCTGGACGGCACGTACGGAATCGGCCACACGCGTTGGGCCACGCACGGGCGTCCCACCGAAGAGAACGCGCACCCGCATCGAGATTGCACGGGCCGCGTCGTCGTGGTCCATAACGGCATCATCGAAAACTATCTCCAACTCAAAGATCGTCTGCGTAACAGCGATCACCGCTTCGTAACGGAGACCGACACCGAGATCATCGCGCACCTGATCGAAGAGCACCTGCGCCAGAAGCAAACGTTTGAAGAAGCGGTGCGCTCCGCTGTCGTCGAGCTGCGTGGCATCTTTGCGCTTTCGATCATCAACGCCGACGAGCCGGACACGATCATCGCCGTGCGCCAGGGACCGCCGGTTGTGATCGGTCTCGGCGATCGCGAGTTTTTTGTCGCGTCAGACATTCCACCGATCCTGCATCACACACGCGACGTCTTCTTCCTCGGCGACGGCGAGATCGCCATCATCAACAAAGATGCGGTCCGTGTTACCGACTTCGAAGGCAACGCGGTCCAACCGTCGATCCAGCGGATCACATGGGATCCGATCATGGCGGAAAAGGGCGGCTTCAAGCATTTCATGCTCAAGGAGATCTACGAGCAGCCGCGTTCCGTTCGCGATACGGTCCAGGGCCGGATCTCGCTCGACACCGGCCGCGTGTTTCTCGACGAGATGGCGAACATCACCGAGTCAGACTTCAAGCGCTTCACCTCGATCAAGATCGCCGCGTGCGGCACTTCGTGGCATGCGGGGCTCGCCGGCAAGTACATGATCGAGCAACTCGCGCGCATCCCGGTCGACGTCGACTACGCTTCCGAGTTTCGTTATCGCGATCCGGTGATGGACGAGAAGACGTTGCTGCTCGTCATTTCGCAATCAGGTGAAACCGCCGATACGATCGCGGCGTTGCGCGAAGCGAAAGAGCTTGGCGCGCGCGTGCTCGCGATCTGCAACGTGCAAGGCTCGATGATCGTGCGCGAAGCGGATGGAACGATACTCACTCACGCGGGTCCCGAGATCGGCGTCGCGTCGACAAAGGCGTTTACGAGTCAGATGATCGCGCTCTATTTGCTCGGACTGTACCTCGGGCAGGTGCGTGGCACGTTGAATGAAAACGAAGCAAGATTTCACGCGCAGGAACTGGCTGAGCTGCCAGTCAAGCTCGAACACCTGCTCAACGATTCCGACGGCATCGAAGAGCTTTCGAAAGAGTTTTTCCGCGCCACTGACTTTTTATATCTCGGCCGCGGCATCAACTTCCCGGTCGCTCTCGAAGGCGCGTTGAAGTTGAAAGAGATCTCCTACATTCACGCCGAAGGTTATCCGGCGGGGGAGATGAAGCATGGTCCAAACGCGCTGATCGACGAACGTTTGCCGGTGCTGTTCATCAACACGCGCGAAGAGGGCAATCGCGCTTCCGAATTGCGTTATGAAAAGACGCACTCGAACATCGTCGAAGTGAAAGCGCGCGAAGGTATTGTCATTTCGGTATTGACGGAGGGCGACACGATGTCGTCAATTGCTTCCGATTATGTGATCGAGATTCCGGCGTCGAGCGATCTGCTGTCGCCAATTCTCTCAATCATTCCGCTGCAACTGCTCGCCTATCACATCGCGGTTCGACGCGGCTGTGACGTGGATCAGCCACGCAACCTGGCGAAGTCAGTTACGGTAGAATGATCAAGCGGCTCGTTTGGTAGCCGTGACTACAAAGTGGTTTCCCCGGCTGATCTGAACCCGATCGAAGCCGGCGGCCAGCAAGGCGCGTTTGATACTTTTGTTTGTTTGGGAACTCTCATAGCGGTGCGGGTCAACAGGCCAACTCCACTGCCTTCCCAACAGATGCAAGGCGAGCCCGTTTAGCATTACCCAGAGCCGGTAAACACCGGCCTTTGGTTGCAAGCGAACGATATTCGTACCCAGCTCTTTGACCGTCAAACTAAGCGGGTGCAATACGAGCCACAGGTCACCTCCTGGGGCAGTCACCCGTGACATCTCGGACAGTGCGCGTGAGATGTGCATGTAAGGAAGTGCGACCCGGCAAATAACCAGGTCGAAACTCTCGTTTCTAAAAGGTAAGGTCTCACCTTGCCCACTCACGAAGTCAATACCCGCACTGAACTGTCTTCCCAAAGACAGAGCCGAGTGATCGTTGTCCAGGCCGACTGCAAACACGTCCGTGGACAGATTACAACCGATTAGTGTTTGCCCCGCTCCACACCCGACGTCGAGGAGGCGGCGGTGCTTCGCTTCGACGTCAGGCATGACTCGGCGTGAGTCGTGCGGATTCCTTGCTATCGATAGCTCCAGACTGTGATAATCTGAATCGGCGCTGAACATTGCAAAACCTCTGAAATCGTGCTTTGACTCAGCCTCCTCGGCCTCAACCTGATTATCCAAACCTCTGGATCTCGTTTGAGACTCGACTAAACCACCAGGTGTCCCCCATGAGCGTTCTCAGAACGGCTAAGTTGTTAGCTCTCAATGCCGGTAAGTCGCTGGGTGTCTTTCGCTTCCTCAGTCGCAGCGATTGGCGGCGAAACCAGTTACTGATTCTCGCCTACCACGGCGTTTCCATGGATGACGAGCATCTTTGGAACTCCGATCTCTTCGTCACGCCGGCGTATTTCCGCAGCCGCATGCAGGCACTGAAGGACTATGGCTGCAACGTGCTGCCGTTGAGCGAAGCGCTGCAAAGACTCGAAAAAGGAACGTTGCCGGAATGTAGCGTCGTGCTCACGTTCGACGATGGCGGCTGCGATTTTTACCATCGAGCGTTTCCGATTCTACGTGAGTTTGGCTGGCCCGCCACCGTTTATCTCACGAGCTATTACTCAAACTACAACCGGCCCGTGTTCGACGTCATGTGTTCGTACCTGTTGTGGAAAGGACGCGGGCGAGTGATTGACGTCGACGGATTGCTGAACGACGTCGCGTCGCTCGATCTGCGAAGCGAGTCACAACGTCAATGCGCAACGATGGCGATACGCGAGTTTACGCGGCGAGAAAAGTTTTCGGCGGAGAGAAAAGACAAGCTTCTCATTGCCCTCGCGGAGCGACTCTCGGTTGACTACCAGGCCATTCTATCGCAGCGGCTGTTGCATCTTTTGTCGTTGAACGAATGTGCTGAACTCGCAGCGCAAGGAGTCGACATTCAGTTGCACACACATCGTCATCACTCTCCGAAAACGCGAGAGTCGTTTCTGCTCGAATTGGATGAGAATAGAAATTTCATCACGAGGTTTACTAAACACCCGCAGCACTTTTCGTATCCGCATGGCTTGTATGAAGATTGTTTTGCGCCGTGGTTTAGTGCGTGTGAAGTAACTTCCGCGACTACGTGCGACCCCGGGCTCGTCGACAATCGTTCCGACATTTACAAACTCCCGCGCGTGGTCGACACGTCGTCACTGCAATTAGTGGAGCTGGAAGGATGGATTTCCGGCTTCTCGAAATTTCTCCCACGCAAGGCCGTGCAAGAGGCCATCGTGGTGCCGCCGTTTTATTACTGATTCAGCTTCTATACATACGACCCCCTCGGGGCAAACGGGAGCGGCACTGCTTCCCCCTGCGTGCCCCCACGTTGCCCCGTTTGCCCCCCGCCTCTCTCTAACGCGCAAGTAAGAGACAAAAAGGTGCAGGACATTTTCCATTTGTCATTTTCCATTTTCCATTTGTCATTGGTCTGAAAATGACAAATGGCAAATGACAAACGGAAAATGGAAAATGTCACCTGTTCTTACGTTCGTGTTCGAGGAGTTGTTGTTTGCGATCGAGGCCCCAGCGATAACCGCCCAGGCTTTGATCTTCACGCACGACGCGATGACATGGAATCACGAGTGCGACTGGATTGGTCGCGCAAGCGCGTCCGACAGCACGGACCGCGCCCGGTTTGCCTAATGCTTTTGCGACCGCGCCGTACGAAACTGTCTGACCGTAAGGAATCGCGCGCAGTTGTTCCCACACCTGGCGCTGAAACGCAGTCGCGCGAATGTCTAACGGCAGATCGAGACGCGGTTCGTGGTTCGTGAGGTGATTCAGGATCTTTTCGACAGGTTCGCGTAACGCTGTTTCGTCACGTTGAATCGTCGCCGCCGGAAACTCGGCGCGCAGATCTTGTTCGAGTTCGGCGTCTGTATCGGCGATGCGCACGGCGCACACGCCGCGATCGGTGACAGCCACAAGCAACCGTCCGAATGGCGATTCGGCGATCGTGTAGTTGATCGTCATTCCGCGTCCGCCGCGGCCGTAAGTCGCGGGTGTCATGCCGAGTTCTGATTGAGCGTGCTCGTAGAGACGGCTGCTCGAATTGAAACCTGAATCGTATAAAGCCTGTGTCACCGGTTCTCCTTCACGAACAAGCGCTTTGAAATTACCGACCCGAATCGCGCGTAGATATTGATGCGGACTGATTCCCATGATGCGTTTGAAAGTGCGTTGCAGATGAAAACTGCTGACGCCAAAATGCGCCGCCAGATCGGCGAGGTTGATCGTCTCCGTGTGACGCGCGTCCAGAAAACGACAAATACGCTGTGCTAATTCAACTTGCGAATCGACTGCGCGTCGTGGTTCGCAACGCAAACAAGCACGAAATCCGGCTTGCTCGGCTGCGTCAGGCACGTCGAAAAATTTCACATGCTCGCGATGCGGACGCCGCGACGGACACGTCGGACGGCAGTAGATCTTTGTCGACGTCACGGCGAATACAAACTGCCCGTCAAACCGCGGATCTTTACCCGTCACTGCGGCCCACATTCTTTCTTCGGTTTCCATGATGCAAATACTAAAGCATGCAAAAAGGATGATCTATCTGGTTCTTGCGCTTGAATTCTCTGCGTGCTCTGCGCATCTCTGCGTCTCTGCGGTTTACTTGTTTGTACCTTAAGTTTCTACGCAGAGACGCAGAGGACCGCAGAGATTACCTCCATTTTGTCTGCTTCAATCGTTGTGTTTAAATGCAATCAAAACTCGTGGACTCAGAATTTCTGTCACTACTGAACGAACAGCAGCGCGAAGCCGTGCTTGCTACCGAAGGAGCGCTCCTGATTCTCGCCGGAGCAGGTTCCGGCAAAACGCGCGTCATCGCGCATCGCATCGCGTACCTGATCGCCGAAAAGAATGTTCCGACGTGGAACATACTCGCGGTTACATTCACAAACAAAGCTGCAGAAGAGATGCGCGTGCGAGTGCAACGGCTGCTGCGCGAGCGCAGCGACACGAGTTTGCCGCTCGTCGCGACGTTTCACAGTCTTTGCGTGCGCATTCTTCGCCAGGACATCGAGAAACTACAGGATACTTACACGCGCCGTTTCACGATCTACGATCAGGACGACTCGCTGCGTTTAATCCGCCAGTCGATCAAGGATCTCGGTTACGACGACAAGTTTCTCGCGCACCGGGCCGCGCAATCGGCCATCAGTTCCGCCAAAAACCGTGGTGAAGACACAAGCGCATTTGCCGCGCGCGCCGAATACGGCGACGAACGGCGCGCCGCGATCGCCAAGGTTTACGAGATGTACGAAAACCGGCTGCACTCGAACAACGCGCTCGACTTCGACGACCTGTTAATCAAAACAGTGCGGCTCCTGCGCGACATTCCCGAAGTGCGCGAGAAGTACAACAACAAGTTTCGCTACATCCTCGTCGACGAATACCAGGACACAAACGCGCTGCAATTCGATCTGATCCGGTTCCTGACGCAGAAACAACAGAACATCGCGGTGGTCGGCGACGAAGACCAGTCGATCTACAAATGGCGCGGCGCGGACATCAGTAACATTCTCAACTTCGAAGTCCATTTTCCGCGAACGAAGATCATCCGTCTCGAACAGAACTATCGTTCGACGCAAACGATCCTCGACGTCGCCGGCGCGGTGGTGAAGAACAACAGCCAGCGCAAAGGAAAGACGTTGTGGACCTCGAATCCGCGCGGCGGGCGCGTCGGTTACTACCAGGCCTACGATGCGGAAGCGGAAGCGCGTTGGGTGGCGAGCAAGTTCCTCGAACACCGCCGCGACGAATTCGACATCCGCGGCGCCGTGCTTTATCGCACGAATTCACAGTCGCGCGTATTTGAAGAAGCGATGCGCCGCGCCGGTCTTGAATACAACATTCTCGGCGGCTTCAGTTTCTATGAGCGCATGGAAGTGCGCGACATCGTCGCGTACCTGAAACTCGCGCTGAATCCCAACGATTCGATCGCGCTCGATCGCGTCATCAACAGTCCGCCGCGCGGTATCGGCAAGACGACGATGGAAGAGATCGCGGCCCAACAGAAGAACTACGATCTTTCGTTGTGGGAAACGCTCGCCGTCGTCATCGAGAACCCGGGAAAACTGACGCCACGCGCCGTCAACGCACTGCGAAACTTCCGCCAGATGATCACGCGTCTCGGCGAACTCGCGACGACTGAAAACACGTCTTCGAAATCACCCGTTTCCGACGTCGTGCGCGCTGCGCTTGTCGAAACCGGTTACGAGTATTGGCTGCAATCCGAGAGGACCGAAGAAGCCGAAGGCCGTTTGGAAAACTTGCAGGAACTCGTGAATGCCGCGGTGGATTACGACGATCAGGGAATAGAAGGACTGCGCGAGTTTATCGATCACTCGGCGCTGGTATCGGATCAGGACGATTACAAACGCGATGCGCCTGTCACGCTGATGACCATCCACTCGGCAAAAGGACTGGAGTTTCCCCTCGTCTTCATCGCCGGCCTGGAAGATGGTTTGTTTCCGCATTCACGATCGGTGAGCGACCCGGAAGATCTGGAAGAAGAGCGGCGACTGGCTTACGTTGCGATGACGCGCGCCGAGCGACATCTGTACGTGTCGCATGCGATGAAGCGGCGGGTTTATGGTGAAGAGATCGCTTCCGAACCGTCGCAGTTTCTCAACGAGATGCCGGGGGAGTTGCTCGACGATCTTTCGCTCGGCAAGTCGTGGCTGTACTTCCGGCGCGAAGCTAATGCCATCGAGATCGAACCGCCGGAGTCACCGCGGGTGGAGAAGAAGAAATACATGGGCAAGACTTATAACAGCGTCGACTCGATCGCAGAGTTTTTCAAGCAGCGCAACCGGCAGATGGGCCAAACCTCCGGCACGAGCAAACAAACTCCGCCGCCAGCCAGTGCTTCGTCGAGCGCGGAAATCACACCGGGCTCGTACGTGAAACACTCTAAATACGGTCGCGGACTCGTCCTGCGCCGTGAAGGAGCAGGAGAGTCCGCGAAGTTAACGGTTAGTTTTCCCGGTTACGGACAGAAAAAGCTGGTCGAGAAATATGCCGGCTTAACTAAAGCCTGAGCTTAAAGCTTAGACGTCGTACTCGCCGTCAGCTCATTCGCGATCTCTTTCGCGTCGAACACCTTATTCAAGATCTCCAACATTCCCTTTGAATCAACCGAAATCGCTCGATTGACTGATTGGTCGTACATGAAATCGCCGACCAGCGATTGAATGTTGCCGTCGAAGATCAGCCCCACCAGTTCGCCGTTCTGATTGATCGTCGGCGAACCTGAATTGCCGCCGATGATGTCGTTCGTCGAGACGAAGTTGAAGTGCGTGTTTAGATCGAGCGCCGGCTTCTTCGCCGTCCAACGTGGCGGCAGCACCCAGGGAAACTTTTTGAACTGATCGGCGCGGGCATAAAGGCCGCCGAGCGTCGTGAAAGGACCAACGGATTTACCATTTTCCGTGTAACCCTTGACCGTTCCATAAGACAGGCGAAGTGTGAACGTCGCATCCGGATAGAGCTTCTCGCCCTGCGTGTCGAACAACGCGCGTGCGATCTTCGCGTAGTTCGCGCGCTCGACGCCGGTCACTTCGCTCTCGTAACGTTTGCGAACCTCACGAGCCTTCGCGTCGATCAGCCGGGCGGCGACGATCATCGGATCGGTCGACTCGGCAATGGCTTTGCTGCCACCGGCCGCGAGTTCTTTGCGATAGGCAACGTCTTTCAACTTCGTGCCTGCGATCATTTCGTTCGCTCGCTCTTCCGGCGACTTGCCGTTGAGCACCTGTTTCACGAGCGCGTTATCGGCGCCCAAAAGCTCGACCATGAAACCCAGCGAATCGGCGAGTTTCAGCTTTTCGAAATCGTCATGAATCGGCGCCGGTGAATACAGGGCTAGGTCCAACGAAGCGCGCCGCGCGTCGGTGTATTCCGGCAAACGCTCGGCGTTGGGCTTCTCGTTTTCCGCCGCGAGACGAACGAGGGTGCGGGCAAATGTGAAGTAGGTGCTGTTGAAACCACCTGACTGTTCGAAGATTCTGCGCTCGCGGATGTAAGTCGGATAGGCTTTGTGAGCCTTCGCAATCGCGTCCCACGCATCGCCGTACAGCTTCTGCCGTTCGGGGTTCGCCGCGATCGATTTGCGCAGGGCGTCTTCGTCTTTCGTCTTGCGCGAGATCAACGCCGGGTCTTTCAAACCGGCAAGCTGGCCGCGATAGACTTTCAAGGCGTTCTGCACGCTGTTCAGTTCGTTCTGGCCCTGGCGGGTTTGTTCTTCGCCCATGGCCATGTATTTCTTGAGCACCGCTTCACGCCGCTCGAGCAGGCGAATGATGATCGGAATGCTCGTGTCGCGCAGTTCTTCGAGATGGGCCACTGTGTTCAGTCGCGAAGTCGAACCGGGATGGCCGGTCACGAAAACAAGACTTCCTTCTTTCGCGCCTTCGGTGGACCACTTGAAGTAGTGCTCGGGTTTGACCGGCTGATCGTTTTCATAAACGCGGACGAGGGCCATGTCGACGTTGAAACGCGGGAAGTTGAAGTTGTCCGGGTCGCCGCCAAAGAACGCAGCCTGAAACTCGGGCACGAACACCAAACGCACGTCGGTGTATTTCTTGTAACGATAGAGATGGTATTGACCGCCCTGGTACAGCGTGACGACGTCCGAACGCAGGCCGGTTGCTTTTAACGACTCCGCTTCGATCGCGGAGATCGCTGCGCGGCGCGCGGCAAACGCTTCCGCATCGGACGTTCCCGCTTTGACGCCGGCGTTTACGCGCGCAGTCACGTCTTCGATGCTCATCAAAACGTTCAGTTCGAGACTCGGCGCTTTGATCTCTTCCGCGCGCGTCCGCGCGACGAATCCATTCTTCGCGTAGTCGTTATCCGGTGTGCTCACTTCGCCGACGATGTCTTCGACGATGTGATAGTTCGTCAACACGAGGCCGTTCGACGAAACGAACGAGCCGGAGCCGCCGTTGTTGAAGCGCACCGATGCGAGACGCACGTTCTTCAACCATTCGTCGGTGATTTCAAAGCCATATTTTTTCTTGATCTCGGCGCGAGGGACGTTGTTGAACGTCCACATGCCTTCATCGGCGAGCGCCGGAATGTTAAGTGCGGAGATGCTGAACAGCGCGAGTAGGAGCGCTGCAAATCTTGTTTTAAGTTTCATTGTTTGTCCTCGATTAGTGCACACAGATTACTCGATCTCTGATGCGCAGACTACTCGTCGCGCTCGCCCCGGTTCCGCATCCGGATGTACTCGTCGAGGGCCAGATCGCCGTAGCCTTTCTCTTTCATGCGGCGGATGTAGCTCGCGCTGACGCCGTGATCCTTGAGCCGCACCAACTGGTCGAGCGGCACCTTGTCAAAGCCGATTTCCTTTAGCTCTTTGACGAACGCGGGGCTGACGCCGTGATCTTTCAACCTGATCCACTGGTTGAGTTCGGCGCGCTCGTAACCGGCGGCGATGAACTCGTCGATGAACTTCGCGCTGACGCCGTGGTCTTTGGTTCGCACCAGTTCTTCAGGACTGAGATTGCTGTAGCCAAGGGCTACGAGTTCCCGAATGAAATTGAGGCTCACGCCGTGGTCTTTCATCCGCACGACGAGGTCAGTTGACTTGACCGAATAGCTGAGTGATTTCAATCCCTGGACATATTCCAGCCGCACACCGTGGTTGCCCATTCTCACCAACTGCTCGACTGTGTTCGTGTCGTAGCCCTGTGCTTTCAACTCGTTGATGAAGGCGTAACCGGTGTCGCTCATCGCGAGTGAAAGGAGTTGTTCGTCGTTTGGCCGGCCAAATCCGCGGCTGCCGAGGTCGGCGGCGAAGGAACTGTTGGGGCTGAAAGTGAAGTGACCGGAACCGTTGCCGTCTTTGAACCAGCCTTCGAAGTTGAACGTGCCGGCGTCGCGTTTCAACTGAAAGCGGACGTTCGTGCCGGCTGACGACATCACCTGCTCGCGCGACAGGCCGGCGAATTGATCGAGACCGATCCCGAAGCCCGTATTGCTGTAACTGCTGTAGCCGCTGTCACGCTGGCGGCGGTAGCGCATCGTCAGTTGTGCCTTCGCCTCGTCAGTCTTGAACTCGATCATCCATTGGCTGACTGTGTCCTGCGGGTTCGAGTAGCTGACCTCGGTAGCCGGATAGCACGCCCAGACGGCGGATAAAACGGCTACGACGGCGATGAAACGGATACGGGTATTGCTCATGGCGGGCCTCCTGCAAACAAATGGATGGGAAACGGAAATCCGTCGAGTAGACAGATGAAAATACAAGGTGCTCAGTGAGGTAAACACCGCGCTGTAATCATTTGTGACAGAGACCAAAGAGCAAAACTATCAATTACATTGGTTAATTCCCGGGGCGTTTTTCGATCTGCTCGCGGCCAATCGGCTGCGACTTGCTGGTTACTTCACTGCCGCACTGCCGGCACCGGTAATTATCCTCTTCTTGAGCAGCCGGGACCAACCACAAACAACCGCACGAATCGCACAAGATCGTCGAGCCTAACAGCCATTCATTAAAGCGTATTTGGTTTTCTACCCTCATCGTATTTCCCCCTTGCAAACGCGGGTTGCGCGGACATGTGTTTCCAAAGCGTGTGACGTTCTAAACTAGAAACGACGCAAATCTTTCAACAAAATGTCGCAGCTTCGTGTCCCCTCGGCGCCAAAGGCGCAACATAAGGTAGCCAAGGGCGCGTGCGAGTCCAGCGAGTACACGCCCCTGGATCAAATAAGCAAGCTATTGAGCACTGAAAGTGCGACACAACCGCCTCCTCTGTCGCTCTTCCAGAGCTCTAACGCTTTCATCTATCGACCAGAGGTTACGCGCTACGCGCTCACCTCTGGCTACCTTATGCTGCGCCTCCGGCGCTGAAACACGGAGCCGCGCCTCCGACGCTAACGAATGCTGCGCCTCTGGCGTTGAAACGAATCTCGCGCCTCCGGCGCTCAATGTACTTAAAGCCTGCCGCAATCGGGGGTTGACGTTGATAGCACCCGTTTGACAATCTCCCATCATGCGAATGGGACAAACCAGAACACCGCGACTCAACCAGTTTCCGCGTCTTTTGCTGAGCGAATGGCGCAAGCTCAGGCTGCCATTCGCAGACGAAACCGTGATCGTCGCGGTTTCCGGCGGCGCTGACTCGACCGCCCTCCTCCTCGCGCTCGCCGAACTGAAAAACGCCAACAAACTGTTTATCAAGATCTGCGTCGCCCATCTCGATCACCGGCTGCGAAAAACCAGCGCCAAAGACGCCGCATGGGTCAAAGAACTGTCAGCCAAACTCGGCTACGAATGCGTCGTCGGCCGCAGCAAAGTCGAAGAAATCGCGCGTTCAAACGCCGACAATCTCGAACAAGCTGCCCGCGAAGCACGTTACGCATTCCTCGAACGAACCGCGAAACGAAAGTCTGCCACCTTCATCCTGACCGGCCACACAATGGACGATCAGGCAGAAACCGTCCTCCTGCGGCTGATGCGCGGCAGCGCCAGTCCCGGCCTCGGCGGCATGGAACAAATCCGCCCGCTCGGAAAAAAGTCGGCCATCAAACTCGTCCGCCCACTGCTCTGGGCCCGCCGCGCCGACACCGAAACTTATTGCCGTCTCCGGAAAACCGAGTTTTTAACGGACGAAATGAACGACGATCAGAAGTTTGCCCGGGTGAAGGTCAGGCAACAGCTCCTGCCGCTGATGCAGTCGTTCAACAACAAGATCGTCGAGGCGATCTCTCGCACCGCCAGCCAACTCCGCGAAGACGCCGCCGTGCTGCTCAACGATTCCGATGCACTATTAAGGCGCGCCGCGGTGTTAGATCACGGTGAAGATGAAACCCAAACGGCGGCGCTCGACGTAAAGGTCCTCGCCGCCGCGGCCCCGGCCCTGCGCCGGCGCGCCTTGCGGCAGTGGATTTCGGAAGCAAGGGGAAGCACCCGGCGGCTGGAAATGGTTCATCTGTTGGCGGTAGAGAAGCTGCTGGAAGGCAGCGCCGGGGGACGGGTGGTGGAGTTGCCGGGCGGATCGCGCGTAAGAAAGAAGAAGAACCGATTGGAGTTTGAGCAGCAAAACGATTGAAAAACGAGCCTTCAAACTCTATAGTCAGCCCTGTTGTAGGGATTGGCGAGAATGCCCCGATTCGCCGTTTTTATTAACGAGGGAACCTTGGTTGCTGCCGTGCATCAAAGGTATCTATCAGATCGGTGTTCACTCAATTCGGTGGACAGCGACAATTGACGGCTAGATAAGGTATTATCGGCGTCGGAGGCGTTGATGAATTTGAGTTCTACTGCAAGACAGATCGTATTTTGGCTTCTCATAATTGCCGGCGCGGTTCTGCTTTACAAGTTGGTGAATCCGCGCGGCACCAGTTATTCGACTGTCGACCTGACGAAGCTAGATCAAATGATCCAGTCTCGTCAGTTAAAACAACTGACAGTCAAGCAAACTGAGACTGTAGCCATCGATAACAACGGTCAGGAATATAGAGTCGCATTATCAAATGACCCGGCGAAAAACGACCTGCTCAAAGCTGCGCGCGAAGTGGTTGACGGCAGGCCGCGTGTGCCGAAGGTAGAAGAAGAATCGAGCAGCAGTTACATCTGGCCCATGCTGATAACGTGGGCGCCGCTGTTGTTTATAATTGCGATCTGGATATTCATGCTGCGCCAGATGCAGTCTGGCGGAAACAAGGCGCTCTCGTTTGGGAAATCCAGGGCCAAACTGCTCAACAATCAACAAAAGCGGGTGACGTTTAAAGACGTCGCCGGGGTTGAAGAAGCGAAGGAAGAGCTGCAAGAGATCATCGAGTTCCTGAAGGAACCGCAGAAGTTTCAAAAACTCGGCGGACGTATTCCCAAGGGCGTTTTGATGATGGGACCACCGGGAACCGGCAAGACCTTGCTGGCCCGTGCCATCGCTGGTGAGGCAAACGTTCCGTTCTTCTCGATCTCTGGTTCTGACTTCGTCGAGATGTTTGTCGGTGTCGGTGCTTCACGCGTGCGCGACTTGTTCGAACAAGGCAAGAAGAACGCGCCGTGCATCATCTTTATCGACGAAATCGACGCGGTGGGTCGTCATCGTGGCGCGGGCCTTGGC
>DATELZ010000124.1:0-5431 GCA_035276045.1 Pyrinomonadaceae bacterium
GGTAGCCAGGGGCAAGTGCGCGCGAAGCAAGCACGCAGCCCCTGGAATACGACAAGGAATACATCAAGCACTGAAAGTGCGATAGAACCAGATGTTTTTCTGTCGCTCTTTCAGAGCTCTCATGCTTCTCCATCAGACCAGGGGCTCGCGCTACGCGCTCACGCCTGGCTACCAGCTTGCCGCACCTGCGGCGCTCTTACCTTCACACTTCTCCCGATCTGTTAACGGACTCTTAATGGCCAATTCAGTAGTTCGTAACGCACTGTTGCTAAACATTCACTTTTAAGTCCTCTCAAAAATCAAATCAGTAGTCCGGCATGCGGCACGCCGGCTCGTATAGACTGGAGACACGTCTGTATGACATTAAAGCGAGTGATCAACTCGATGCTATGGTTTGTTCTGCCTGCTCTCTTCTTCGCGCCCGGCGTGATGGCCCAATCGACGGGCGTCATTTCAGGTAACGTGCTTGATGCAACCACGCAGCGTCCACTGCCGGGCGCTGCGATCAAACTTCAGAGTTCGCCTCTGAGCACCGACACCGATCGGTCCGGTGAGTTTCAACTGCTGCGCGTGCCGGCAGGACCACAAACGATCACGATCTCTTATATCGGCTACGAAGTCGGCTCGTTTGAGGTTGAGGTCCGTGGTGGTCAAAACATAAAACTCGAAGCGACACTAAAGCCCCAGATCAAGGAATACGTCGAAATTCACAGCGATCCGCAGGTTGACGGACAGGCGCGCGCACTCAATCAACAAAAGACGTCGCCAAACATCGTCAACGTCATTTCATCAGATCAAATTGGCAGTTTTCCTGATCCCAACGCCGCCGAGGCGACACAACGCATTCCCGGCATTGTCATTCAACGCGATCAGGGCGAAGGGCGCTTCGTCAGCGTTCGCGGCACTGAGCCGCGTCTCAACTCAGTCGCGATCAACGGCGAACGCATTCCCGCGCCTGAAGGCGACATACGCTACGTAGCGCTCGACGTGATCCCCGCGGACCTGCTTGAAGCCATTGAGGTGTCGAAAGCGCTCACGCCGGACATGGACTCCGACTCGATCGGCGGCGCAGTCAATCTCGTCACGAAACAAGCTCCGGCGCGCACGATCTTCTCGCTCACTGCGGGCCTCGGTTACAACAACATCGTTCGCAATGGCCTGCAAACAATCAACGGCGCGGTTGGCCGGCGGTTCTTCAACAACAAACTCGGCGCGCTCGTGTCGAGCAGCTTTTTCAGCACGAAGCGCGGCTCGCAGAATTTTGAAGCTGAATACGACGACGGCGAACTCGATTCACTCGAGACGCGTGACTATCGCCTGACGCGCAGACGCTTCGGCATTAACCCCGTCTTCGATTTCAAACCGTCCAACACGACGGAGTTCTTCCTGCGCGGGATTTATAACCGTTATTCCGACGACGAGTTTCGCCGCTTCTTCGTGAACGCGGTTTCCGACAATGCGCTCGAACGTAACCTGCGCGATCGTTTCGAGGTGCAGGAGATCATTTCCGGCGCCTTTGGTGGTCGCCATCTAATCAACAACATCCTCAACATGGATTTCCGTGTTACTTATTCTTATGCTGAGGAAGCCGAGCCAAAGAACATCACGAGCACGTTTGTGCAAGAGGACGTCGAGTTCGCGCCCAACGTCACGCCGACGCAGATCGATCCAAACAACATTCAGGCCAATCCACTCAACGAGGATCTGAACCAGTACGTGCTCGACGAGCAAACGCGCGAAAACAACATCACCAACGATCGTGAAGTGACGGCAGCGGTGAATTTCGCGTTGCCGCTTCGCACGCTCTCGACTTTCAGCGGTGTGTTGAAGTTTGGCGGCAAATATCGCGATCGCAAGAAGGCGCGGAACAATGAAGTGCTGGAAGTTGAGACAGAAGACGATCTCTTTTTGAGCAACGTTCTCGATCCGAATTATCGCGTCCGCAAGTTTCTCGACGGCCGCTACACTCCCGGCAATGCGTTTGTCGACCCGCGAGTGTCACGCGATCTGCCGTCGCAGTTTGCAGTCGAGATCGAAAAGAACCTGGAAGAAGATCTCGCCGACTTCGTCGCCAAAGAAAAGATCAGCGCGGGCTACGTGATGGCCGAACTGATGCTCGGCGAGCGCTTCATGTTACTGCCGGGCTTACGGTACGAACACACGAGCAACAACTACCTGGCTTCCCAGATCCTCTTTGACGACGAAGGCGATCTGGCAGGCATCGCGCCGATCACGGGCCGCAAAGACTACAACTTCTTTATGCCCGCGCTGCATGCGCGTTATCAACTCGGCGCAAATACCAATCTGCGCGCCGCCATCACCCGCACTCTCTCGCGGCCCAACTTCGTCGACGTAGTTCCCTTCCAATTGATCCTCGAAGAAGATGGGGAGATCGAGCGCGGCAATCCCGAGTTGAATCCGACGAAGTCCGTAAACTTCGACGTGCTTGCCGAACACTACTTCAATACAGTCGGCGTCGCGTCGGCCGGCTTCTTCTACAAACGACTCACGGACAACATCTTCCTGTCGCGCTTCGAAGAGGATCGCAATGGCGATACATTCGACATCACTCAACCGCTCAACGGCGAGCGCGCGAGTCTTTGGGGTATCGAGCTGGCGTTCTCCAATCAACTGCGCTTCCTGCCGAAGGCTTTCGACGGACTCGGAATCTACACGAATTACACCTTCACCGAATCCGAAGCGCGCATCGCCGGGAGAAACGATGGACCACTGCCGGGACAGGCGAAACATTCCGGTAACTTCGCGGTCTTTTACGAAAAGTTTGGCTTCTCGGGCCGGCTCGCTTTCAATTATCACGGGCGCTATCTCGAAGAAGTAGGAGAGGACATCACCCGCGATCTATTCTTTGATTCACACGGGCAATGGGATCTTTCGCTCAGCCAACGCCTCAATCGCTGGTTGCGAGTTTACGTCGACGTACTTAACCTGACGAACGAGCCACTGCGCCGCTTTGAAGGGTTCAAAAATCGCCCGGTGCAGGAAGAGTATTATCGTTGGTGGTTGACCGGTGGGATCAAGATACATTTCTAATATGCTTACTCGTTTACAACCTGGCATTCTGATTATTCTCGCAACGTTAACGGGCTGTCATGCCGCGCGCGGGCGGCATGAACAGCCGGCGGCCCCGCCAATCCCTACAGTCGCCGGCGTCGCCGCTACCGTCGAAACCGAACCAATGAAAACCAGCGGCGATTCGGCCGACGACTCAACACTCTGGATCGATCCAACAGATCCATCTCAGAGTCTGATCGTTGGCACGAATAAACAACGCGGGCTCGTTGTCTATAACCTCGCCGGCAAGGAAGTTCAGTATCTTCCTGACGGGCGCATGAACAATGTCGATCATCGTGACGGGTTTCCGCTTGGAGACAGGAAAGTCTCGCTGGTGACGGCGAGTAATCGCAGCACTGATTCGATCGCCATCTATGCTGTTAATCCGGAAACGAGGAAGCTGGAGGACGTCGCCGCCCGCCGTATCAAGACTATCGAAGCTTACGGCTCGTGCATGTACCACAGCGCGAACAGTGGAAAGTTCTACTACTTCGTCACCAGCAAGCTGGGCATCGTCGAACAATACGAGCTGACGAACGATGGCAAAGGACGCGTCGACGCGCAGCAAGTGCGAAAGCTACAGGTGGGCAAACAACTGGAAGGCTGTGTCGCCGACGACGAACTGGGCCAACTTTATATCGGCGAAGAAGCTATTGGCATTTGGAAGTATCAAGCCGAGCCTGATGCCGGGACGGATAGGACCAGGGTTGATGGTGTCGGTACTGGCGGCAATCTCGTAGCCGACGTCGAAGGATTGACGATCGCGTACGAGAAAGATGGCAAGGGATACTTAATCGCTTCGAGCCAGGGTAACAACACGTTCGTGATTTACCGGCGTGAAGGCGCGAATGAATATGTGCGTACGTTTCGGATTGTGTCCGGGAATGGAATCGACGAGGTAACCGAGACCGACGGGATTCATGTGACAACGGCGAACCTTGGGCCAGCATTTCCCAACGGCGTTTTCATCGCGCAGGATGGTTTGGATAATACGGGAAAACAGAACTTCAAGCTGGTTCCGTGGCAGCTTATCCGTTGATTCGATAGTGATGACTTAGTCTAAGCTCTGCGGTTCTCTGCGACCTCTGCGTTACCCCACAGTCACCGCAGAGAACACCGAGAGATGCCGAGACCGCTGAGTTTACGCGTGCGAGATAGCGAAGCGGCTTGTCTTCCACCAATCGAGGGTTCGTTTGAGTCCTTCGCGCAGGTCTACTTTCGATTCATAGCCGAGCAGTTCACGCGCCATCGTGATGTCGGCGAGACTGTGACGGACGTCGCCGACACGAGGATCGAGATATTCGGCGGTGACGTCAGTCTTACCAGTCAACGTTTTCAACTCCGCCAGCAATTCATTCAACGTCACGCGTTGGCCATTCGCCACGTTGATGACTTTGCCCGCGGCCTTCGGTGCTGTGGCAGCACTGAGGTTCGCGCCCACCACGTTGTCGATGTAAGTAAAATCGCGCGAGTGTTCTCCGTCGCCGAAGATCACCGGCCGTTCGCCCTTCGACAACGCGCTGATGAAGCGCGAAACGACACCCGAGTATTGCGAACCGGGATCCTGTCGTGGTCCAAACACGTTGAAGTAGCGAAGCGAGACCGTCTCCAAACCGTAAACACGCGTGAACACCTGACAGTAGTATTCGCCAACCAGCTTTGCCACTGCGTATGGCGACAGAGGCTGCGGCGACATTTCTTCAGACTTCGGCAACGTCGGCTGATCGCCATAAGCTGAACTCGACGCCGCGTACACGACGCGCCTCACGCCCGCATCACGCGCTGCCAGCAAGACTGAAAAAGTGCCGTCAACCGACGCAACGTGCGTGTTGCGTGGCGCTTCAACGGAACGTGGCACTGAAGGGATTGCGGCTTCGTGGAAGATTAACTCGACGTTCTCGAATGCTTTTTTCAGCAGTTGCTCGTCGGCAACGCTGCCCTCGATGAACTCGACGTCGCCGCCGATTTCATCTATGTTCTCGCGATGTCCGGTGGATAGATCGTCAAGCACGCGAACACGCGCGCCATTCGCCAGCAACGCCGAAGCAATGTGCGAGCCGATAAAACCGGCGCCGCCGGTCACGAGGGCTATTCCCGAAAGCGCCATTTACCTGCCCACCCCCACGTACTCAAATCCCATCTCGCGCATATCGTCCGGGTCGTAAATGTTTCGCAGGTCGGCGACCTTCGGCGACTTCATCAAATCGCGAATGCGCAACATGTCGAGCGCGCGAAACTGGTTCCACTCCGTAACGAACACCAACGCATCCGCGCCGTTGACCGCCGCGTATTCGTCGTCTGCATAAACAATGTCGGGCAACACTTTCATAGCTTCCGACTTCGCCACCGGATCGTAGGC
>DATELZ010000125.1:0-46039 GCA_035276045.1 Pyrinomonadaceae bacterium
GGCTCGGCAAGTGTCCTGAGTGCGGCGAGTGGAATTCGCTTGTCGAAGAACGGCTGCGGAAGTCTCGCAACGGTTTTGCCGTGCGTGAAGTTACGGCGATTGCGTTCAACGAGATCGAGCCACAGGACGATCGGCGCTTGCCGTCTGGCGTAACGGAGTTCGATCGAGTGCTCGGCGGCGGGATCGTGCCGGGGACGCTTGTTTTGATCGGTGGCGATCCGGGTATCGGCAAGAGCACGTTGTTGCTTCAGGTTGCCGACAGCTTGAGCACGGCGAACACCATCGTGCTTTACGTTTCCGGTGAAGAGTCGGAACGACAGATCAAACTTCGCGGCGATCGGCTCGGCGTCTCCGCCAAAAACCTCTACCTGCTGCCCGAAACAAATCTCGAAAAGATCTTTCACGAGATCGATCGCCTTCGTCCCGGAACAGTCATTGTCGACTCGATTCAAACAGTCTTTTCGAGTGCGCTCGAAGCGGCGCCGGGTTCGATTTCGCAGGTGAGGGAAGTGGCGCACCAGTTTCTGCTGTTGGCGAAGAATCGCGGCGTTCCTGTTTTCCTGATCGGGCACATTACGAAAGAAGGATCGATTGCTGGTCCAAAGACGCTCGAACACATCGTCGATACGGTGCTCTACTTCGAAGGCGAACGACATCACAATCATCGCATCGTGCGGGCGGCGAAGAATCGCTTCGGAGCGGCGAATGAAGTCGGCGTGTTTGAGATGACCGGCGCGGGACTGATGCCCGTGGCGAATCCGTCGCAGATGTTTCTCGCCGAGCGGCCGCAGAATGCTGCCGGATCGGTTGTGACGGCTTGCATGGAAGGGACGCGTCCGTTGCTGGTCGAGATCCAGGCGCTGGTGTCGGGGACGAAATATGGGACGGGCAGACGCATGACGCAGGGGTTGGACCAGAACCGCGTTTCGTTGTTGATAGCGATGCTGGAGAAACGCGCGGGCATGCAACTGACCGGCGACGACGTTTTTGTAAACATCGCTGGTGGGTTGGAGGTTGACGAACCGGCGGCGGATCTCGGTGTGGTGATGGCGATTGCGTCGAGTTTTAAAAACAAGCCGATCGATCCGCATACGGCGGTGTTTGGCGAGATCGGGTTGACGGGTGAAGTGCGTGGCGCGATGCAGGCGGCGGTGCGCGTCAAGGAAGCGCAGGCGCTGGGGTTCAAAAAGGTCGTGATGCCGGCATCGAATGTGGCCGGACTGGAGCGATTGCTTGGCGTGCGTGTTGTTGGCGTGCGTTCGGTGGATGAAGCTTTGGAAGAGTTGTTTTAGGTGCGTTCGTAAGATTTGACTACGAGACCCTCACCAAGTTCCTTTGCGGTTTTTTCTTCAAATCCGTGTAAATAATCTTGTGGCATAAACGTGTCCGCGCCCGCGACCGTCAGCGGCACCTCGGTGACGATCCATTTGTCGATCTGTGGCAGGAATGCGTTATAGATCTGCGCGCCGCCGATTACAAATAGATCTGTCGTCAACGAGTGGTTGAACGAGATCACGCTGTCGACATCGCTCAACACGAGCAACGACTCCTGCGGCTCGATCGTCGAGTCGCGACTCAGCACGATGTTCAGCCGATTCTTGAGCGGCTTGCCGAGCGTGAGCCACGTCTTTCGTCCCATCACCACTGCGTGACCCGTCGTTGTTTCGCGAAAAAACTTCATATCCGCGGAGTAGTGCCACGGAAGCTTCCCGCCCTTCCCGATTGCGCCTTTGCGATCGACTGCTACGATTCCGATGATCATTTTTATTTAAACTGCCACTGGCGCGGCAATCTTGCCGTGCGATTTGTAGCCAACCATTTCCAGGTGTTCGTACTTGATCTTTAGCAATCCGTCCAATCCGCGTAACTCACTTGCGTTTATCTTTAGTTCCGGCAGCGGAAACGGCTCGCGCGATAATAACTCCTTCACCTGCTCCATATGATTTTTATAGATGTGATAGTCGCCGAGTGTGTAGACAAAATCGCCAACTTCAAGCTCCGTAACATGCGCGATCATATGCGTCAGCAGCGCGTACGAGCTGATATTAAATGGAACGCCGAGGAACGCATCAGCCGATCGTTGATACAGTTGGCAGTGAAGAATTCTTCCACTCTCAACCTTGAACTGAAACAACGTATGACACGGCGGAAGATCGACGTTGTCCGCCTGCCGCGGATCCCACCCGGTAACGATTAATCTGCGCGAATCCGGATTGGTTTTGATTTGTGAAATGAGATTTGCGATCTGATCGACGCCGTTCTTCTTCGGATAGTCGCCGCCAAACGAACGCCACAGGTAACCGTAAACTGGTCCAAGGTCGCCCGCCGTTCGGCCAAACTTTCCGGTGTGCTCTTCGTCGGCCCACTCGGCCCAAATGTCGACACCACGCGCGCGAAGATTTGCTTCGCTAGTGTCGCCCGCCAGGAACCAGAACAACTCTTCCGCCACCCAGCGAAACGGCACGCGCTTGGTAGTGACAATAGGAAACCCCTGCCGCAGATCGAACCTGGTCTGAAACCCAAAATGCGAAATCGTCCCGACACCGGTACGGTCGTGGTGTTCGACACCATTCTCCAAAATCGATCGCAGCAGATCGTGATATTGTTTCATTCGGTGTTCATTATAATGAACGCGACGATGAAACGATACAGACTTGCCTTCTTGGGTTATGGAAATGTTGGACGGGCGCTGGCGCGGCTGTTGGTGGCGAAGACTGCGGAGTTAAGAGAGCGGTATGGGGTTGAGTGGGAGATCACGGGTGTTGCGACAAGGCGGATGGGTTGGCGTGCGAGTGGACAGAAGATCGATCTTGGGAACACGGATCAAATACCGAATGAAAACGGATTTAGTGAATGGGTAGCGAAGGCGCGGCCTGATGTGCTCTTTGAGACTACGTCGCTCAATCCGGAAAACGGGCAGCCGGCGATTGAGTATTTGAAAGCGTCGTTAGCAGCCGGCGCGCATACGATCACTGCTAATAAAGGACCGATTGTTTATGCGTACGAGGAACTGAAGGCGATTGCCGATGCACACGGTAAGCAAATTTTCTTTGAAGCGACTGTGCTCGACAGCGCTCCGGTCTTTTCACTCTTTCGCGAGACGTTGCCTGGTGTGAAGGTGCGTGGGTTCAGCGGCGTCTTCAATTCCACCACGAATGTGATTCTTGAGACGATGGAGGCGGGAAGAAGTTTTGCGGAGGGCGTGAAGACCGCCCAGGAGCTTGGCGTTGCCGAGACCGATCCGACTCACGACGTCGAGGGTTGGGACTCGATCATGAAAATCTGCGCGATTGCGCGCGTGATACTCCGGGCGCCATTGAAGCCATCTGATGTGAGACGCGAGGGCATTCGCGGGTTGGATCCGCAAACTCTGCAAGCCGCGCGCGCGGAAGGGAAGCCTTACAAATTACTTTCCCGCGCAATCATCAACCCGGACGGTTCTATTGCTGCAACAGTGCGGCCGGAACAGATCGCGCCCGGCGATCCTTTTAGCAGCGTCCGTGGCACTTCACTCGCCGTTCATTTCGAACTCGACACGATACCCGGACTGACAATCGTCTCTCACCGTCCGAACCTGCAAAGCACTGCCTACGGCCTATTGGCGGACTTCATCAACGTAACGCGGATCAACAAAGATCGCTGACGCCCTCGATCAATCGATCGATCTCTTCCTCAGTCGTATAGCACGCGCAACCCGCGCGGATCAGTCCTTCGGGTGCGAGACCGAGACGTTCGACGACGGTCCACGCGTAAAAGTCCCCGTGTGAAAGAAACAATCCTTTTTCAGAAAGTCGCCGTGCAGCTTCCGTTGAAGTAAGACCTTCAATCGTAAACGAAAGCGTCGCAGTTCGTGGCGAACCCGGCGGCGGACCATAAAGTGTAACCCGCGGAAACGCGCTCAACCCGTTCCACAAACGCTCGAACAGTTGCAAACTGCGCGCGTGCATTTCAGCAAACGCTCTACTCAAACTCTCGCGGCGATCCGGTCCGGAAGCGAGCGACGCGAGATAGTCAATCGCCGCTGCCGCGCCCACGATCCCTTCCTGATTCAGCGTCCCCGTCTCCGCATTCTCCGGCGCATAATCAGCCGCCGGCACGAGTTTCGGAAAGTCGATCTGCTCCAGCAACGACCGCTTCGCAAACATCAACCCAATGTGTGGTCCATAAAACTTGTACGCCGACATCCCGACAAAATCACAATCAAGCGCACGCACGTCCAGCAGCATATGCGGCACATAATGAACGGCATCGACGAACACCAGCGCCCCAACACTGTGTCCCATCTCGATCACCTGCGGCAGATCGTTAATCGTTCCCAACGAATTTGACGCCGCCCCGATCGCGACGAGCTTCGTGCGCGAACCGATAAACCGTTCCAAATCCTCCTGCACGAGCGTCCCCGTCGCGTTATCCATCCTGATTTGGCGAATCGTGACGCCACGCTCGACAGCCAATCGCCGCCAGGGATCGATGTTCGCATGATGATCCAACTCCGTGACGACGATCTCGTCGCCGGCGTCATAGTTCTGTCCCAGCGCGCGCGACAGGTGATACGTGAGTGTCGTCATGTTAGCGCCGAAAGCAATCTCAGTTGGCGACGCATTCAGAAACTCGGCGCACACCTCGCGCGCATACTCGATCGCAGCGTCAGTTTCAGCACTGGTCGGATACGCCCAATGGGTGTTTGCGTTGTGGTGATAGAGATAGTCGTTCATTCTCTCGACGACGTAGCGTGGCACTTGAGTGCCGCCGGGACCATCAAAGTAAGCCACCGGATAACCATTGTGGACGCGTTCGAGAGCGGGGAAGTGTTGCCTGATTTCGCCGACCGGCGCCATTTCGATCTGGGTTTGACGGGACGTTTTGGACATTGCCGCATCTTAACATGTCATGAATGTGGCCGGATCTGCTAGAATCGGGCGCAGGTTCTCACGACTTAACTGTTACTCAGATCACGAAGTAAAAATGAGCGAGCGGAGGAGCGGAAAAAGGTGGGAGGTTTCTCTCGACGCCGTGTGGGACGGCAGGAGTGGGAACTGCACCGTCCGCATCAGTGATCTCTCCGAAGGCGGCTGCTACATCGATACAATGGCCGGGGCTATTCAAGGCGAGCTCCTGACCCTGAAATTGAAACTCCCGAATGGAGAATGGCTGGAGTTGACCGGCGCCGTGGCGCATCACACGCCGCCGCTCGGTTTTGGCGTCCAGTTTGTCGACCTTCCGGAGGAGCGGCTCGTGACGTTGCGCGCCTTTATTGAATATCTTCAAGATCCCTCCCGGCCCCGTCTGCTAAAGCAGGAATCGTGACCTCATTGACCGTATAAACTGAGTACAGCCTTTTAAGTCCAGAGAATTAAACCGACTCTTGAATGTACAAATTCATAGTTTCATGCTACTACTGGCCCACCGGAGAGCGCGGTCTTCGACTTCGGGCATTAACAATTAAAGAAAAAGTGGATCGGACCGGGGACTTTCGTTATTACTTCCCGGTCAGCGGATTAGGCAGGTTGGATCACCTCGCTTCAACCATCGAACGTCGGGAAGTGCGCAGGCTCAAGGTGAAGTGCGAAGTTGAGCTACTTGCCGATCTGTCTCTGCTCGACGCAGACGCCGGTGAACCCCTTGAATCGCTCATCTTTATGGGCGAAACCAGCGACCTCAGCGCCGCTGGACTCGCGATGATCATCCCTTCCACGATCATCGACGAACGCTTCTGTGCCGGCGATAACCGTCTCAATCTTTCACTTCATTTGCCGGATGGGGTTATCAGAATCGAAGTAAGTCCGGTCAGGTGTGAGAGGATCACGGGCACAAACTCGGCTTCGGGTTACCTGCTCGGCACTAAGATCACGAGTGTCAATCAGCCCGATCGGTTCGAGCGTTATATCGAACGCCTTTCAGCTCCACAGCGAATCCATTAATTTTGGTCTCTGCGTCTCTCTGTGTTCTCTGCGTTTAACTTTCCCCCAAGAAGGTTAACGCAGAGAACACAGAGAAACGCAGAGATCGCCGAAAGCTCTATTCCGCCTGTTCCAAAAATTCTTTTGTGCGTGAATCCCGCGGTGAGTTGAAGACTTGCTCCGCCGGCCCGTGTTCGACTACTAAACCACCATCCATAAACAGAACGTTATCGGCCACGGCGTTGAGAAATCCCATCGAGTGGGAAATGATGATCATCGTGTGACCGCGATCGACGAACGTTCTGAGCAACGTTCGCAGGCTGCTTATACGACGCGGATCGAGCGCGCTGGTCGGTTCGTCGAGCAGCAACAACGCCGGATGCATCGCTAACGCGCGGGCGATCGCGACGCGTTGCTGTTCGCCGCCCGACAGCGATCCCGGATACCTGCGCGCCGCGACTTTCAATCCTACCGAGTCGAGCAATTCATAAGCTTCAGTCTCTGCTTTTTTGCGTGGCGTGTGCAGCACATGCAATGGCGCTTCGATGATGTTTCCGAGGACCGAAAGATGTGGAAACAGGTAGAAGTGCTGAAACACCGTTCCCACCTTCAAGCGCAACTCTCGCACGCGCCGGCGATACTCCGCGTGCGTTAAACCAGTCTCGAGACGTACTCCATCACATTCAATCGTTCCGCCGTCGATCGTCTCCAGTCCGTTGAGACAGCGCAGCAGCGTCGACTTGCCGCTGCCGGACGCGCCGATGACTCCGAGCACGGTTTTCGGCGGGACTTCGAAATCGATTCCCTTGAGAATATGCGCTTCGCCGAAGTGTTTGCGTAAACCAGTGACGCGAATCATGCGGCCGCCTCCGCTTCTGTTTCAACCACACGTTCCGTGGCGCGATTGCGTAATCGTTGTTCCAACATGCGCGCGAGATGGGCCATCGGCAGACTCATCGCGAGATAGAACGCAGACACGGCGACTCCGAGCAGTAAAAATTGTCCCGAAGCATTCGCGAGTTCGCGATAAGCGGTAGCGAGCTCCCAGACGGAGATCGCGAACGCGACCGAAGTGTCTTTGAAGAGCGAGACGAAGTCGTTGGTCATCGGCGGCAAAGCGATGCGAAACGCTTGCGGCAAAATGATCCGGCGAAATGCGAGCACCGGTCCCATGCCGAGCGAGTACGACGCTTCCCATTGACCCGTCGGAATCGCTTCCAGCGATGCGCGATAGACCTGTGATTCGTAAGCCGCGTAGTTGAGGCCGAGGCCGACAAGAGCCGTTAACCAACCGGGCATCGCGATCCCGATCACCGGCAGTCCGAAATAGAGAAACAGTAGTTGGACCAGCACCGGCGTGCCGCGAAAGAACTCGACGTAGATCGTGCAAAGCACGCGCAGCCAGGCCGGGCCCTTCCATTGTCCGACCGCCAGCGGCAATCCGAGCACCACCGCGATCACCATCGAACCGAGTGCGATCAAAACCGTAACGGCGGCGGCGCGTGTGAGCCGCCAGAGCGCTTCAGCCCAGTTGAACGTTGCTTCTGTCGGCGTGTACTCGACCTCGGCGGTCTTGTTTCCGGAACGAATCGGCGCTTGAAACTCGACCTGCGCCTGGTTCCACAGTCCCCACTTTTTGAGAATCGTTTCGAGCGTGCCGTCGGCGATGATCTTATCGATCGCGGCGTCGACTTGTGCTTTCAACGCTTCGTCTCCCTGGCGCAAACCGATGACGTACAGACCGCGTGTAAACGGTTCACCTGCGGGTTTCAATCGCGGATTGGGACGCGCGTAAAAAGCCTCGGCCGGAACGTCAAACAACGCAGCGTCAATGCGTTTCAACTCGAGATCGCGATAAGCGCCAACCGGATCCGCGTAACTCTTGTAAGCAATACCTTCCGTTTGCAGCAGTCGCGACGCGGCGGTGTTTGCGAGTGTGCCGACGACACGGTTTTTGCAGTCGGCCAGCGACTTGATGCGATCGTCATCTTTGCGAACGGTGAGTTGAAGCTGAAAGATGTAGTAAGGCTTGCTGAAGATGATCTGGCGCGCGCGATCGCCGGTTGGTTCGAGACCGTTGACGATCACGTCAAACGAGTCGCGTTGCAGCGCGGAGACGAGTGTTTCCCAATCGCTGGGAACAAACTCGGCGCGCCGGCCCATGGCCGCGGCGAGCGCGTCGACCATCTCTTTTTCATAACCGATGTAATTATCTGGTTTGGCAGGGTCGGTGAAAACGTAAGGCGCGCCGCCGCTTGGGTCGGCTCCCCAACGCAAAACCTGCTGCGCGCCCGCGGTGGTCCACAGGCAGAGAAGACATAGGAGAATCCGGCAGAATTTTATCTTGGGTGTTCCTCCGCTTTTTTGAACAGCCAAAAACGAATGGGGATTCTAGCCGCAGATCGCTTTTAGATCCAATTCTGTTCCGGGCGTGGTGTCGGCCTTCAAGACGATCTGCATCTGTTTCAAGGCGTGTTCGTTGTCTTCTTTGGTATTTGAAACGGAGCAATCCGCGGGGACGAAGATCTTGTAATCGCGCATGTAGGCATCGTTGGCGGTGAAGAAGACGCAATTGTTGCCGGCAATGCCGGTGAGGATTAGATTCTTCACGCCGAGATGTTGGAGCAGTAAGTCGAGCGTCGTCGAAAAGAAGCCGGAGTTTTTTGGTTTGAGAACGAAGTAGTCGTTGTCGTCGGGCAGGAGCAGTTCGACAAATGGTTTACCGAGCGACTCATCGTGACGGCAGTGCGCGACGATCTTTTTCAGGTCTGATTGCCAGCGGCCGAAGTTGTCGTTGACATAGATCGACGGAATTCCCGCTGCGGTTGCTCTTCGTTTGAGCTTGGCGATATTCGTCCCGACCGGCAGCGCGAGGCGCAGGAGTTGTTCGCCTTCCGGGAAGTCGAAGTCATTGATAACGTCGATCAGAAGCAACGCTGCCGCAGATTTATCCGGCGCGGACCCATGAAGATCGTGACTGCCAACTGGCATTCATTAAGCCCTCCTTGATGCGGGGATTTTAGCCGCGGTTTAGTTAGTGTTTCAATCTAAGATCTGGATCTACGCGACTATAGCCCCCAAAAACATCCGGATCGACGCTGCTGCTTCCCTTGTCCGATTCCGATGTCAAGAGCATAATAGCGTCCTGGTGTGATGCCAAGCATGCGTTTAATAGACGAAATCTTGTACTCCTCAACGAGTGATCCGTAACTGCGATCTCGCTATCTTTGCTCAAGACGTTTGCCATAGCCGATAGAAATACCGTGCTACGCAAACCCGCGCATTAAGCCATTCTTGGAGAGCCAATGTCTAGAAACGAGCTGCTAAAGACAGACATATATGGCGGACGCGATCCACGTGAGATTCCGGCGTATCGATTTGCTGACGCCGCTTCATACCTGCGGATTCCCCAGACAACTTTAAGAGCATGGGTAAACGGCACGTTTTACGGTGTGAAAGAGAACCGGAGATTCTTCAAGCCTGTGTTCTCATTACCGGAGAAGGACACTTCGCCCTACTTGTCGTATACAAATCTGGTTGAAGCGTTTGTGCTCAGTAGTCTGCGTCGCAAGCACAGAATCGACCTCTACAAGATTAGAACGGCCATAGAATCGCTAAAAACCAGATTTAAGTCTCAACATCCATTAGCTGAACATATCTTTCAAACTAATGGTGTAGATTTGTTTGTTGAGGAATACGGAGAACTGATTAACGTGGGTAGAGGCGGGCAGCTAGCCATGAAGCAGGTTCTAGAAACATATCTCACTCGGGTCGAGCATGATCCTTCTGGAAAGGCGGCCAAGCTATATCCGTTCATTCGTCTGCTAGGTGCAGAACAACCCAGAAATGTAGTCATTAATCCTTATGTTTCTTTTGGTAAGCCGGTAATTTCTGGTACCGGCCTACCGACCCGCATAGTGGCTGAGCGGTTCAAAGCGGGTGATTCGATTCCTCAAATAGCCGCCAACTATGGCCGCAAAGAAGAAGAAATCGACGACGCGATCCGATACGAGCTTAGAATCGCTTGACCTCTATACTTTCTTTCTGGATCGCGCAGCCGAAAGCAACGTCTTATATCAGGCCCTGAAAGCCAAAGGGGCGCGTGTTGAAAGACACTGCGACTACTATAAACCAGACGAAGACAATCAAGTCTGGCTTCCTGACGTTGCCTCTAAAGAATGGGTCGTGATCTCACAAGATCAGTTCAATGAGCTAGAGAGACAAGCGCTGCGAAACGCAGGTGGCCGAGCCTTTCTCATTGTTCATCTTGAAATGAAGACGGAAGATGAAGCAGCGATGATTGTCGCGGCTCTCCCTAAAATGCTCCGCATACTAAAAGCTCGCCCCGCACCTTTCATCGCGCGAATCTACAATCCAAAGAAGATACTCCTAACGTCAACAGAGTATAGGGCGCACTCCAAATTGTCTCGATGAGTTTTGTCGAGTTGTGATCGTTAAATTAGGACGCCACCGAATGCTAGATAGAGGTCTTATTTTGCCCTGCGTTTAACACCTAAAGTAAAGTTTACGCAGAGGCCCAAGGAACGCAGCGAACGCAGAGTTGAATGCTAACAAAGCTTGCCGCAATACGGGTGGTCGTGTACATTCCCCGGAGCACCAGGCACCAGCCATTTAACTTAAGGACAATCTAAGCCATGTGTACCGATCGTCGCGACTTTCTACGTTTATCAGCCGGTGTGGCCGGTGCTGCTCTGTTCGGAAGTTCGTTGGCCCATGCTGACTCGGAAACCGTCGAACCGCCGCCGCAGCAGGGCACGCAACCGGAAGCCGTGCGACGACTGCGCCGCATGACCGACGACGTCGTTCCGATCACACTCGAAGAACGCAAAGGCCGGATCGAAAAGGCCCAACGGCTGATGCGCGACAATCGCATCGACGCGATTTATCTCGAAGGAGGCAGCAGCCTGTTCTACTTCACCGGGATGCGCTGGGGCTTGAGCGAGAGAATGTTTGCGGCAGTGATTCCGGCGCGTGGCGAACTCGCGTGGATCTGTCCAAAGTTTGAGGAAGAACGCGCGCGCGAACTGATCAAGATCGGCACAGACATCCGCACGTGGGAAGAAGACGAGAGCCCGTACAAACGCGTGGCTGAGATCTTTCGCGATCGCGGCGTGCGCGGCGGAACAGTCGGCATGGAAGAGAACGTGCGATTCTTTTTATTCGACGGTATTCGGAAAGCTGCGCCGTCGTTGAAATATGTCGACGCGACGCCGATCACCGCGGGCTGCCGGATGTTCAAGTCGGCGACCGAACTCGCCCTCATGCAAAAAGCAAACGACATCGCGATCGAAGCTTACAAAGCGACGCACGCCAGCATGACCGAAGGCATGACGCAGGGTGAGTTTGGCGGGATTTGTTCGGCGGCGATGCGCGCGCTTGGTTCGTCGGGCGGCGTGTTCGTCAGTTTCGGGAAGTACACGGCGTTTCCACACGGCAGCAGCACGCCGCAGCGGCTGAAAGAAGGCGATGTGGTGTTGATGGATGGCGGTTGCAGTGTCGACGGTTACCAGTCAGACATCACGCGCACGTTTGTCTTCGGCAAGGCGTCAGATCGGCAGCGACAGATTTGGGATCTAGAACGGAAAGCGCAGGACGCCGGATTTGCCGCGGCGAAAGTCGGGGCGACGTGTGAGGCCGTCGACGCTGCCGCACGCAAAGTCATCGTCGACGCGGGGTTTGGTCCTGATTACAAAGTGCCGGGACTGCCGCATCGCACCGGCCACGGCATCGGTCTCGACGGACACGAGTGGACAAATTTTGTGCGTGGAAACAAGACACCGATCCAGCCGGGAATGTGTTTCAGCGACGAACCGACCGTCGTGATTTATGGCGAGTTTGGAATTCGGCTGGAAGACTGCCTGTACATCACGGAGTCCGGACCGAAGTTTTTCACGAAGCAGAGCGAGTCGATTGACAAGCCGTTTTAGTGCTACTCGGCGACCGTCAGCCCGGCGATCAACCAGACCAGCAGAAACGCACCGACAGCCACACCTGCACCCAAAAGACAAATCAGCGACGTTTCAATCAGCTCCGAAGTCTTTTTTTCTTGAATCATGGGGAGATTCCTTGTTTCAGGCCGACATCATTCGTACAATCCGTGCATCCTGAGTTTGCTGTTAAGAGCACGCCGGAATGGGCGCATCCTAAGACTGCGTCGCCAGGCAAGTCCTCAGAACGCACTCAAAAAGTCCTCAAAGATGTTTCTCAAGGCCGTTTTTAATGGGTCAACCGGACAGTCTTATCTATGAATTTGGTCGTTTCCGCCTGAAATCGGCGGAACGAATCCTGCTGCGCGAAGACGAACTCGTCCCGCTCACGCCGAAGGTTTTCGACATCCTGATCACGCTCGTGGAGCACAGCGGACAGGTCGTCTCGAAAGACGACTTGATGAAACGCGTCTGGCCGAGCACGTACGTCGAGGAAGGAAACCTGACGCAGAATATTTCGCTGCTGCGCAAGGCGCTGGGCGAGACTCCGGGTGGCGTGCAGTTTATCGAGACTGTTCCGCGGCGGGGTTACCGGTTTGTCGGGGAGATCAAGGAGGCGTCAAACGGATCGCCGGCGCCGCTCGTCGACGAGGTTGCAGCGGAGACCGTCGCGCACCAGGACAACTCGACGTCGACGCCGGTTGTATCGATTCCAGCCTCAAACGGTCGACTTGCCTGGTTCAAGAGAAGTCCCGCATTTGCTGCGGTGGCCGGTGTCGTCGTAGTCGCGATAGTGGGGCTGGTTTATTTCACTGGCTGGGGCAAGTCGGGAAATGGCGAAGCCATCCAGTCGATTGCCGTGTTGCCGTTTACCGACGAGTCGTCCGATCCGGATGCGCAGTACATCAACGATAAGATCGCCGAGAGTTTGATCAATAGTCTTTCAAAGTTGCCGCAGTTGCGCGTCGTGCCGCGTAGCGTCGTCGCCGGTTACAAAGGCCGCGAGATGGATCCGCGAAAGATTGGTCAGGAGTTGAATGTCCGCGCCGTGGTGACCGGTCGGATGCGCCGTCATGGCGACATCATCACCATCCAGGCTGATCTGATCGACCTCGAAAACGTCGCCCAACTTTGGGGACAACACTACGATCACAAGCTTTCCGACGTGCTGTTGGTCCAGGACGACATCTCGCGCGACATCTTCGAAAACCTCCGCCTAAAACTGAACGTCGACGAAAAGAAACAACTCGAAGCGTATGGCCTGTACCTGAAAGGCCGCAATGCGTGGAACAAGCGCACCGGCGACGCCTTGTTGCAGGCGATCGACTATTTCAACCAGGCAATTCAGATCGATCCGAACAACAGCGCCGCTTACGCCGGACTCGCCGACTGCTACAACATGCTCGTCGTCTACGGCCGCATGAAACCGAAAGAAGGTTTTCCGAAAGCGAAAGACGCGGCGGTAAAAGCATTGGAGATCGACGAAGGTTCCGCCGAGGCGCATTCGTCACTGGCGTTTATCAAGTTTCGTTTCGATTGGGATCGGGCCGCCACCGAACGTGAGTTTCAGACGGCGATCAAGTTGAAACCGGGTTACGCGCCGGCGCACCAGTGGTACAGCTCGTATCTCGTCGCCGTGGAAAGATTCGACGAAGCTATTGCCTCGGCGAAACGCACTTCAGAACTCGAACCGTTATCGTTCGTGGCAAGTTCGCACCTGGGCTGGATCTACTATCTTTCAGGCAAGAACGACGAAGCGATCGAGCAGTGCAAGAAGATTCTTGAACTCGATCCGAGTTCTTTCCCCGCGCGGCGCTATCTCGGCTTGGCGTACGAAGCCAAGGGCATGTATGCGGAAGCAATCGCCGAGTTTCAAACGGGCGTAAAGCTTTCGGGCAGCCCGTTGATGCTCGCACTGCTCGGTCACGCGTACGCAGTGTCAGGGAAGAAAGCGGAGGCGCAGCAAGTGCTTGCCGATCTCGAACAGTTGCAGGGACAGCGCTACGTTTCTCCTTACACACTCGCCGCGATCTACACCGGCCTCAACGACCGCGAGCAGGCGTTCAAGTGGTTGGACACGGCTGTCGAAGAACGCGACATCTGGTTGATGAACCTGAAAGTCGATCCGGTATTTGCAAAACTACGCACCGAACGAAGATTCACCGACATCCTCGGCCGCATCCGCCTGCGACCATAATCTTACGGCTCCAGGCTGAGTTCGTAGGTGTTGACGAACGACAGGAATTTCGAGACCTCGACGATGTCCTTGCCGACGAAGCGGATGCTGTGGGCGTCCGGGCGTTGGACGATGCTCAGGTAACTTAGAACTTCCGCTGGACGATAGTTTTTGAAGCGGACTTCCAGTTCGATTGGTCCAGTCAGTTTGTAAGGCTTGAAGTCGCGGATGCGTGTCACTGCGCGTTGTGCTTTCTCACGAATCAACTGGTACGACGCTTCCGGCATCATCGTCTTCGCCGAGTGAAAACCAGAGGCCCACTTCACGACCGCGCCTTCGATATTCCCCAGCAACGACTGCGTTTCTTTCACCACAGCGTCATCGCCCGAGACCATGATCACCGGCACGTTGAAATGACCGGCGATTGCAGCGTTCAGTCCGGCTTCGGACACCGACACGCCTTTCAAACGCACGTCGGTCAAGCGAGCGCTCGAAATCGTGTGCGCGCGGACGCCGTCGAGGTTTGTCGTGCCCGTGTGATAACCGATAAACATCGCGCCCGCGAAAGTCTCGTCGATGCCTTGCATCATTCCCAACGGCCTGGGCCACGCGCGTACCAGCAGTACATTGCGCGGCAGCTTCTCGATCAGCAGGTTTTGCCCGTTGCCGTGCGAGTCGCCGATGACGATGTCGGTAGCGCCCGCCGCCAGCGCGCCTTCGATCGCGGCGTTTACTTCCTGCGTCATGAACTCACGAAAACGCGCGTACTCGAAGCCCTGCGGGCCTAACTGCTCGTTCGTAACCACGCCGACGACGCCTTCCATGTCGGCCGAGATGTAGATCTTCAGTCTTCGTTCCTGCGCGTTGACGGCGACGGAACAGGCGATCAGCAAGAATGCGAGCCACAATGATTTGACGTTCATCTACTTTACTCTTTCTGTAACACGGATGGATTCGAGAGCTTTGAGATACTCGACCACTAGATTGACAGAGATTGGACCATAGGTTGCGGAGACGGCGTCGCGGATCTCCTGGGCCGTGCGACGGCCGTCGGCAAGATTCAAGACTTCGTAAGCGTAATCGCCGCCCGATCCGCGCAAACCTCGATACGTCGTTAGCGCGGGTGTTGTTGAACGATAATGATCGTCGAAATAGTCGTAGCCGAAGGCGCTCATCGTGCCTTTCAAATCAGCACGACGACGAAACACCAGGCGGCCATCGCCTTCCGCCGCACTCGCCGGTCCAATTGGCCCAACTTGACGTTCAAGATTATCGAGAAAGGTGTTTGCCGCAGCGCGCGTTTCGGCAGGAACACGAAAGAAACGTTCCATCGAATCGATCAGCGCGCGCTCGTAGGCGAGGTGATGACGCCTGGCGGCGTTCGCGTCCGCTTGGGCAAGCATCCTCGCGGTGCGGTGGAGACTGTGGATCTGGAGCACGCGTAAAATCTCAGCCGCATCGCGCGACGACGCATTCGCCAAGAACAACGCGCTCGCTGCGCCGATAAAAGCTGACCGTTTCAACTTTGTCGGATCGACGTTGGCGGGCGTGTCGAAGTTGGTGTGAATGTAACGATCGGGCCAGTCGTTCAGGTAGATCGCGGGAATGCCAAACGAACTATCGGCGTAAACCTGGTGATCGCTGCCTAACGAGAACGGGGCCATTTCGGCGAGCAGCGGTTCCTTGCCTCCTTCAGGTGCGACGAGTGGATAAGCAACTGTTTGGCCGCCTGCAAAGCCGGCCGATTGCTCGTTCACAAACTCGCCGAAATGCTCGGCGACGTCGTTGACGAAAGAGGGAAGACTTCTTGGTCCACGCGTGACGTGAAAGATCGCTTTCGTTTCCGGACCACCGCCCACCATGTCCATATGGATCACGGCTTTCATGCGAGCAGCAATCTCCGGCCGAGCGTTGAGATAAGTGATCGTGCCTTCGATCTCCGGCGGCCAGATGAAGCGAATCGTGCGCGCGGGTCGTTCGATCTTTCCTTCACGAATCAGCTTGGTGAACGTGCGCGCCACTTCGAGGATCGCAACACTGCCGCTGGCGTTGTCGTTCGCGCCCGGACGTTGATGATCCAGATGACAACTGAACACGATCTCTTCGTTGCGCAGGTTTGGATCGCTGCCGGGAATCGTCGCCGTCACGAGGTCATAAGTTCCGGCGTGCTTTCCTGCCTTGACCGAAGCGTGAAGACGAACCCTTTCGCCGCGCGCGAGCCGCGACTGAAAACTGCGCGCCTGTTTCAAAGAGATCATGAAGGCAAACGCCGGATCGGGTGAGAACGTATCGAGGTGTCCCCAGCGCACGAGGTTTTCATTCTCGCCGTACCAGGCGGTGCGTTGGTTCTGTGCGTAACTGATGATGCCTGCCGCGCCGTAACGTTTCACCGCGAGCGGCACAACCGCGCCGGGTTGCGACGAAGTCAGCACGAGTTTTCCGCGCAGATCCTTGCCTGTGTAATCGCGCTCGGACGTGCCCGCGCCGATGTCAACCAGGTCCGCCGTCGCCTCTCCGCTCTCGCTGTCCTGCGCGACCGAGATCGGCGTCGCTTCCCAACTCGCAAGCCTCACGTGAGGAACCCACTGCCCATTCGTCTCGCGCAGTTCCCACAGTTCGGCAAACTCCACGTCCCATGGTTGACGCGATTTCTGCGTCCCGTAGAAACGCTTCCCGTCCGCGGGAAACTCTTCAACACGCGCATCACTTAGACCATAAGCGCGAAGCTGCTCGACAACGTGGTCGGCCGCGGCGCGAAAGCCGCGCGAACCGCGCATGCGATGATGGCGAGCGAGATATTCGAGATTGCGCTTGGCAGTCTCGCCCGAGATCTCCTGGGCCAGAGCGGCGATGATTGGTTCTGGTAAAAGAGTGTCAACCGCCAGAACCGAGTTAACACTCAGCAGTAAACAAAGGACAGCGGCAACGAGTTTATACGCAGCGTCTTGTGCCTTTTGTGTCTGTGTTTTTTGTGCTTTTTCGTGGCTCACGGCGCGGATTGTACCACCGGAACCGCGATGTGCGAGGCTTGCCGGCCCGCCCGGAACACGCGTTGAGTCGCAGGCTGAAAGTCCGTTTCTTTGGCGAGAAAGATGTTGGGCACAAACCGTTGCGGATTACGATCGATCACCGGAAACCACGTGCTCTGCACCTGGACCATGATCCGGTGGCCCTTCTGAAAAACATGATCGTTTGCAGGGAACCCGATCTGATAGTGGACCACGTCATTTGCCGGAAGCGGCGTAGGTCTCTCAAAACTCTTGTAATAGCGGCCGCGAAACACGTCGCCCGCGATCATCAGTTGATAACCACCCATCTTCGGATCGGGTTCGTACTTTTCGGGATACACGTCGATGAACTTTACGATCCAGTCGCTGTCAGTGCCGGTGGTCGAAGCGAAGAGATTAGCTATGACCTTGCCGGAGACGACGACGTCCTGGTCCAACGGATCGGAAACCCACGTCAGCACATCCGGACGATGATGGACGAATCGCTGATCTTCGACTAACCAGGTGGACCATCCGGTTCTCACTTCGATCGGCCGCCGGCGATAGGGGACCGGCCGCGCGGGATCGGAAACATAACTATCGAAAGCCGATCCAGTTCCGGCAGGCGGCGGATCGAACGACAGTTTGCCGTCCGGATGAAAGTAGAGTTTCTTGTCGACGACGTTCTGCTTCGGCGGCCACGTCGCGTGTTCGACCCATTGATTGCGGCCGGTTCTGAACGTCAACGCTTCCGCCCGTTCCGCGTTTCCTTTGCCTTTCAGATAGTAAGCAAAGAACGGCGCGAGAACGTTTTTGCGATAGTGCTCGGCAGTCGCGCTGCCAAAATCCACTGGTCCAAGCTTGCGTCCATCGCCTCGCGACCACCCGCCGTGGTTCCACGGACCGACGACGAGGAAATTCTGCTTCTTTGTATCGTGCCGCTCGAGCAGTTCGTAGATCTTGATCGGACCGTAGAAGTCTTCCTGGTCCCACCAACCCGCGACGTTCAGCGTCGGCACTGTGACGCGGGTGAGCCACGGCTCGAAACCCTGGCGTTTCCAGAACGCGTCGTAATCGGGATGATTGATAAAGTCGTTCCACGACGGCAGGCGGCCTTTGAAATACTTCTCGTTCGCGTTCGACAGTGGTCCAAGTTCCAGATACCAGTCGTACGAGTCGAAGCGATCGATGAGCTGCCTGACGTCTGTCATCTCTTTCGACGACTCCATCATGTACGCGTATTCAAGACCGTAGCTGAGACGGAAAGCGCCGTTGTGATGAAAGTCGTCGCCGATCCACATGTCGGCCGGCGACGCCTGCTGCACGATCGCTTTCAGTGCCGGATGCGGATCGAGCATGCCCATCACCGAAAGCCACGCGCCGTAGCTCGTCCCGACCATGCCGACGCGCCCGTTGTGATTGGACACGTTCTTCAACAACCAGTCGATCGTGTCGTAAGTGTCTGTTCCTTCGTCGATGGCTTTCTTGTCGGACGGATCGCGCGGCTGGCGCAGCATGACGAACTGCCCGTCAGACTTGAAGCGTCCGCGAATGTCCTGGCGAACGATGATGTAGTCAGTCAGTTCGCTGAGCGCGGCGACAAGTTGCTCCGAAGTCAAATCGCCGATGCCGTAAGGCGTTCGCAGGAAGAGAATCGGCACCGGCTCGGTTGTGCGTGTTGGACTATAAATCTGTGTGTACAGTTTCACGCCATCACGCATCGGGATCGTTGCTTCGATCCGTCTAAAAACAGACTGCGCATTTGCGGAGCCTGCAACCAGCAGCAGGAACAGAGTTACACGAATGAACACGGATTACCTCTCCGAAGTTTTCGAAACACGATTGATCGGCGCGGGACGCGGCACGCGACGCACAGGATTCTGTTCGAGCAGTTTCAATGCTTCCTGCACTGCCCGTTCGAGCTGTGGATCGCGGCCCTTGAGAACTTCCGGAGCCGAGTACTCGACCTCGATATCCGGCGCGACGCCGATGTTCTCGACGTCCCACTCGCCTTTGTTGTTATAGAACGCGAGATTAGGCGCCGTGATGCCGCCGCCGTCGATCGTCGGCGGGAAACCAAGTGTTCCGACTAGCCCGCCCCACGTGCGCGTCCCGATTAATGGTCCAATTTTGCGCTGGCTGAAGTAGAACGGCAGCGCGTCGCCACCGGACCCCGCCGACTCGTTGATCAGCATCACCTTTGGACCGTAGATACCGGCGATCGGCGACGTCGAAGGCTCGCCATCGCGTAACGCAAAATAGCCCATCAGCTTACGATCCAACTCGTTGACGATGTAGTCAGCCACCATGCCACCCTGGTTGTAGCGTTCGTCGATCACCGCGCCCTCTTTGTCCTGTTGCGAGTAGAAGTAACGAGTGAAAGAGACGTAACCGGGCGTGGCAGTGTTGGGCAGCCAGACATACGCCAGTCGCCCGTTCGAAAGTTTGTCCACCATCCGTCGATTGTCTTCGACCCACGCGCGGGTGCGCAGTCCATCCTCGTTAGCGACCGGAATAACGGTGAGCAAACGCGAACCTTCGCGCGAAGGCGTACTATTCACTCGAATCATCGTCTGCCGGTTCGCCGTGCCCTCGAACACGCTATAGATATTGACTGCCGACGTGAGCGGCCGGCCGTTTACCTCCACGAGGTAATCGCCGGCCGAGACCTGAACGCCGGGCGCGCTGAGCGGCGCGCGGAGTTCAGGGTTCCAGTTCTCACCGCTGTAGATCCGCTTGATGCGGTAATGTCCGTTCTCCACGGCAAAGTCAGCGCCTAACAGACCCACGTTCACCGGATCTTCACCCGGTGTGTCGCCGGCGCCCATCAGGTACGAGTGGCCCACGGTCAGTTCACCGCCGACCGTCGCGATGAGATACCCGAGGTCGGCGCGATGGCCCACGTGGGCCAATAGCGGACGATACTTTTCATAGATCGCATTCCAGTCAGCGCCGTGCATTTTCGCGTCGTAGAAATACTCGCGCTGCACGCGCCACGTCTCGCGGAAGATCTGTTCCCATTCGGCGCGGGGCTCGACCCGCATTTCGAGTTGGGCCACGTTGATTGGACCATCGCCAACCTTCGCCGGTCGTTCAGTGGAAACGACGCCCCAGTTCGCGCCACCACCAGCACTCGCCTGGTAGAGAAGCTTCTTCTTGTCTCCGGAAAGCGAGTACGCGCGGACGCCTTCGAGAAAAGGAGCGGCTGTTCGCTCGCGCACCTGGTATCGCTGCAATCGCAGCGCGGTTGGACCACCACCAGGCAGCGGTTCGGTGTAATAAAAACTGCCGGCCGCGCCGGCGGAGAGATTCGCGTACTCGCCAGCCGGAACATTCACCGCGATCACTCGCTGGCTGATTCCGTTGACGTCAACCCGAACGTTCACTGTTCTTGGCGCCGGCGGCGCGGGTGTCGCTGGCGGCGCCGCCGGTGCTTCCGCCGGCGTTGCTGGCCGTGGCGGTTCGTCGCCTGTCTCGGGAAGTAGCGGCGAAGGCTCAGTCGAGCTGAGCACCGCGAGATAAACCGCGCGTCTCACCGGCCGATCGAGCGAACTCATCTCCAGCCAGCCGGTGCTTGGTCCAAAGTTCGTGCTCGCCAGGAAGTAGAGATACTTCCCATTGAGATCGAACGCAGGCGAGATCGAGTCTGCGAGCCCGTCGCTTAGTTGATAAGCCTTCCGCTCGGCTGTGGAGTAAATGAAGATCGCACGCAGCCGGCTCGGCAGGTTCTTCGAATATGCGATCCACTTCGAATCAGGCGACCACGTGGCATCAAACTGGCGCATCGGGTCGGGATAAGAATCGGTATCGACCTTCGTCGACTTTCCGCTCGACACTTCCACCGTCCAAAGATTGCGATGATTGTCCTGCACGAGGATCTGCGTTCCATCAGGCGACCATGCAGGCGCTGAATAAAACCCGGTATTCGGCAACGCAACCGCCCGTGCTGGCGTGATGCCAACCGGATCGCCGATCATCAGTTGATACTCGCCACTCGCATCCGAAAGCCACGCCAGTTGCCCGCCATCCGGCGACCACGCCGGCGAGCGATCGTGCGCACCAGCGCTCTGCGTTAGATTGCGGTAGTCACCCTTTTCGGTTGGCACAGTGAAGATCTCACCACGCGCTTCGAACACGGCGCGCACGCCGGTTGCCGACAGCGCCGAGTTGCGAATCATGGCGGCGACTTTCTTAAACTGCGGCCGCGTCCACGGAAGATCTCCGGTCGCCTCGATGTTCAGTCGCGTCGACTTGCCTGACTTCGCATCGACCAGGTGAATGTAACCGGCCTGTTCGTAGACGATGGCGTCGGCGCCGCTCGACGCGGTCATGATGTCGTAGTCGTCGTGCTGTGTTAGCTGGGTTAACTGCTTCGTATCGGTGCGATAAGAAAACAGGTTGACGGTGTGATTGCGATCGGAGAGGAAGTAGATCGTGTTGCCGATCCACATCGGTTCCGAGTCGTTGCTGTTGGTCCAGGGAAGTTTTTCGACCGAGTGATCGGCGAAACTCATGACCCGGATCGGGTGCGTGCGGCCGCCGCGATAGTGCCGCCACATGCTCGCCTCGTACCAGTCGGGAATAAACGCCGTCTGGAATTCTTCATAAGCGATGCGACGTCCATCGGAAGAATAGGCGCCGCTAAAGGCGCGGGGCATGGGAACTTGTTCCGGCAGTCCGCCGTCGAAGCCGATGGTCCATAGTTTGACGTAGGCTTGTTGCGGCGCGCTGATGCGCGCAGACGCAAACAAGATCCGGCGTCCGTCCGGCGTCCAGCCACGCACGCGATCGTTGCCGGGATGATAAGTGAGCCGCTTCGGATCGCCGCCGGCAGTTGGGACCACGTAAACATCCGTGTTGCCGGCGACGGTGGCGGTGAAAGCGATCTGGGTTCCGTCAGGCGAGAAGTGCGGCTCGATCTCGACTCCCTGCGTCGACGTGATGCGACGCGCCTGACCACCGCTGCGCGAGACGAGCCACAAGTCGCCGGCGTACTCGAACGCGATCTGATCGCGGCTGATCGTCGGGTGACGAAGTAGTCGCGTGCCTTGACCGAGGGCCGGAGTAAACGCAAAAAGACACAGGAGTGCGGAAAGAACCAGACACCGTTTCATATGTATCCTCGAAGTTTTAGTTGCTGCTGACTGCGCCAGGCGCAGGTTTATCGGGAACGCGCGTGAATTCGCCCAGACCATCAATCGACACGGTCTCGGGTTGGCCCTTCGCGTTCAACTTGAAAACGACGAAGCCTTTGCCTTCCATGCGATCGCGCCAGATGACGCGAAACGTGTCGTAGTGCCAGTGCTCGAGATCGCCGTTGAAATTTGGACCAAACTCGGAAGTCATCTTGCCGTCCTTCACGGCAAACTTCGCTTCGCCGTACATCTCGCTCTGATACGTGCCGGCGTATTTCTCGAGGGCCAACGATGGGGAAGTGCCTTTGACTCGTTCGTCCTCGGTCTTCTTCTCCGCCGCCTTCGCCATGTCTTCGATCGCCTTGAACTTCTTGAGCATCTCGGCGGCCCAATCGCGCTTGGCCACGCCGAGGTACGCGTCGAAAACGCGATACATCAGGACGTGCGGCAACACCGAACCTTGACGATTCGTCAGGATCACGACGCCGAGCTTCTCTTCGGGCAACATTCCGACCACGGCACGCATGCCGTCGATCGCGCCGCCGTGTTCGACGAGTTTGCGGCCGCGAAAATCGCTGAGAAACCAGCCCAATCCGTAACTCAGGAAATGCGCTTCGGGATAAAGTCTTTCGTTGTTGCCCTCGATGCGGATGATCGTTTGGGGCGTCTGCATCTCCTTGATCGCGGCAGCACTGAGCACTCGTTTCGTCTCGTACATGCCGCCGCCGAGGTTCATACGAACCCATTGGGCCATGTCGACCACGTTGGAATTGATCGAACCTGCTGGTCCAATGTTGTCGATGTTGCGCCACGCGACTTTCTGGAGTTTGTCGTCGATCTTTGAATGTGGCGAAGCGACGTTATCGACGCCGGCAAACTTCCGGATGCTGGTGCTGCTCGCGTTCATGCCGAGCGGCAGGAAGATGCGTTCGCGCACGACGTCGTCCCACTCTTTTCCGGTCACTGCCGGTGAGATCTGCCCGGCCGCCAGAAACATGACGTTCTGATAACCAAACTGCGATCGCAGGCTCCAGCTTGGTTTGAGAAAACGTATGCGACGAAGCACTTCGTTGCGATCGTGGGGAGACGCATACCAGAGCATATCGCCGCGCACGAGGCCGCTGCGATGTGTCAGCAGATCGCGGACGGTCAACTCGCGGGTGGAGTACGGGTCAAAAAGTTGATACGAAGGCAGGTATTTCGTAACCGGATCGTCCCACTTCAGCTTTCCTTCGTCGACCAGCAACGCGATCGTCGCTGCCGTAAACGCTTTCGACGACGATCCGATCGCGAAGAGCGTATGCTCGTTCACGGCTGCCGTGCCGCCAATGTCTCTCACGCCGTAGCCTTTTGCAAAGACGATGCGATCGTCCTTGACGATGGCGATTGCGAGGCCGGGAACTTCCCACTCCTTCATCGCTTTCTCGACGTATTGATCGAAGCCGGGTTCGGGCGCCTGGCCGTAAGCGGCCGGGAATAGAACCAGCAGCAGTATTAAGACACGGATTTTCATTGTCGATTTAACTCCTAGGAAGTGGTCCAGATCTGGGTCAGCACGCGCTTGAAGTTGCCGCCGAGTATTCCGGTGATGGCGGCGTCGCTGTACTTGCGGCGAATCAGACCTTCAGTCAGGTCGTACATCCGTTTCGGATGATTGAGCCCTTCGATGTCGATCTTCTCGCGAAACGCGTAGCTGCCTTTATAACCGGCGCGCAGTGCCTTGTTGGCTTCCGGCGGCATTGCGTCATAGCCGTAAAGATCCACGTCGCTGCCGATGCCGGCGTGCTCTGGCCCAATCAGTTTCACAACGTGATCGAAGTGATCGATGACGTGTTCGACCGTGGTCGGTTCGTCGCCTTTAACAAACATGCGAACGCCGGTGATGCCTATCACGCTGCCGGCCTGTCCGACTTTCTTGATCGCTTCGTCAGTCTTGAGCCGCGGGTGGCCGGCGACGAGCGCGCGGCAGTTTGAATGCGTGATCAGCACGGGCTTCTTCGAGATCTCGAAGGCGTCGAGCGTCGTGCGATCGCCGCAATGGGAGACGTCGACAGCCATTCCGACCTTGTTCATTCGCTCGATAATGGCGACGCCGAAATCCGAGATGCCGTCGTCGCGGCGCTCGGTCGAGCCGTTGCCGATCAGGTTGCGCGCGTTGTAAGTAAGTTGGGAGACGCGTTGACCGATGCCGTGAAAGAAGTCGACGTCGTCCAGCCGGCGAAACTGATCGGAGTTTTGCAAGCCGATCAGGATGCCGATCTTGTTTGACGTCTTCACACGGTTCAGGTCTGCGGGACTGTCGATGCGCATGAAATGCTGATCGTGATTGGCGATGAAGCCGTTCCACGAGGCAAACATTCGCAACACGCGATCGTAAGCGTCGGGACCGCCGACGCCTACGGCAGAGTGAAAAATGTTGATGCCGGAATCTTTGTACGGTTGCAGGTCCGCGGCAGTGAAGCTCTCGGGATTAGTGAACCAGCGGTTCTGTTTCGCGAAGTCGAGCGTGAGCACGCCAAGCATGTCGACGACGAGCGACTGCTGCACGAGGTTGATCGCGCGCGACGAGTATTCCGCCGGGGAACTCGCAAAGAGACGATAGCGTCCGCGATTCAACATCGGTGTTGCGAGCAGACCCGCGCCCGCGAGCGCGCCAGTCTTCAATAACTGCCGACGGTTCCAAAGCTCTTGTGTTTGCCTTGTTTTCAAACTATTGCTCCATCAGGAAAGTTTCCCGCAAAGGCGCAAAGACAAGTGAATCTCATTCTTCTTTGCGTCTTTGCGCCTTTGCGGGAAACCTCCTCTACCTTTAATTAGCGACTCGTCCCGGCCCATAGATGACCTGGCCCGGACGCGCGCCGGTGTGTTTACCGCGATCGATCACCAGTTGTCCGTTGACGAGCACGTAGTCGATCCCAACTGGATAGACAAACGGTTGGTCATACGTGGCGCGATCCTGGATCGTGTTGTAGTCGAAGATCACGACGTCGGCCCAGCATCCTTCCTTGATCACGCCGCGCGAGTTGAGACGCATGCGCGTGGCCGGCCATGACGTCATCTTGCGAATAGCTTGTTCGAGTGTCAGGACGGGCTTCTCGCGAACGTAGCGGGCGATGAGACGCGGAAAGTTGCCGTAACCGCGTGGATGACCGAGACCGAGGGTGTCGAGTGCGGCCGGATTAACGGAGGCGCCGGCGTCGCTGCCGATGCTGGTCCAGGGGAACTTCAGCGCCGTGATGATGTCCTGCTCGCTCATCATGTGGTAGATGGCGGTCACGCGTCCCTGTCCGGCGGCGACGAGATCAAACGCGGCATCAGCCGGAGTCTTCTTCCACTCGCGCGCGATCTGCGCGAGGTTTTTACCTTCGAAGTGCTTGTGATCTTTGTTTTGCGCGTTGGCGAGAACTATGCCGTCCCAACCGCCCGCGGCTTCGATGATGTTCCACCAACCAGGCGAGCCGGTTATCATCTCGCGCTTCAAACGCGCGCGCGTGGCGGGGTCTTTGAGGCGATCGAGAAGATTCTGGCGTCCACCTTCGAAGGCCCAGGAGGGAATGACAGCTTCGAGCCCGGTGCCGCCCGCGGTGTAGAGATAGATGTCGGCGGCAACGTCGACGCCACGCGCCCGCGCTTCCTCGATCTTTCTTCCGGCTTGACGCATCAAGCGTCCCCAACCGGGTTGAAACGCGGCCTTCAAGTGAAAGACCTCGACCGGCAGTCCGCCTTTTTCGCCAATCGTGATCGCCTCTTCGATCGATTGGACCAACTCCTTGCCTTCACCACGAATATGACTGGCATAAATGCCGCCGTACTGTCCGGCGACTTTCGCCATCTCGATCAACTCGTTGGTCGTGGCATAACTCGAAGGCGGATAAATGAGCGCAGTCGTCATGCCCATCGCGCCCGCTTTCATCGCCGTCTCCATGATCGCTTTCATGCGTTGGAGTTCTTCGGGCGAGGGGGCGCGTGAGTCCTGGCCCAGCACGGCGATGCGGGCTTGCGTCTCGGAAAAGTAAGTGCCGAAGTTGATGCTGATGCCTGACTTTTCGAGACCGGCGAAGTATTCGGAGATCTTGTCTGCTGGAACTGGCGTGCCGCCTTCGCCGCCGATGGCCGTCGTCACGCCCATCTTGAGCTTGTTTTCGGCGAGAGCGTTTTGCATCAACGCGCGGCCGGACTGGTCCATAACGTCGATCCAGCCCGGTGACACGTAACGTCCGGTGGCGTCGATCTCCAGCTTGCCGCGTCCGGGGATTTTGCCGATACGCGCGAAGCGGCCGTCTTTGATCGCGACGTCGGCAAGGATCCACGGATTACCCGCGCCGTCGAGCACGCGGCCGTTGCGGATCACGATGTCGTAGATTGGTTCAGCCTCCTGCGCCGCAACCGGCACTTGCAAGAGGCTGAAGACAACAAGGCAAATAAGAAAGAGTTTTCCCGCAAAGGCGCAAAGGCGCAAAGAAGATTTTGCGAGACGGTTTAGGGTGACTACTTTGCGCCTTTGCGCCTTTGCGGGAAACTTCATCTTGAGTGTGGTCTGGTTAGAACTCAAATCTGAATCCGATTTGCCCTTCGCGTCCGGGCAGCACCTGAGCTTTGGTGCCGAAATTAACCGGATCTGCGAGCGTCGTAAAGACCGCGGCCGGATTCTGGCGGTTCAGGATGTTGAAAAACTCGAACAGCACCTGCATCCGAATCCGCTCCGTGAAATCGATTCGCTTCGCAAACCGCATGTCGAGATTGACGAACGGCGGCGCCGTAAAGGCGTTTCGTCCGGCAATGAAATCGATACCGGTGAGAGTTCCGTTTCCATCCGGATCCGTTGCCGAGCCCGTGCGGCTGTAATGGAATCCGCTCTGCGCGCGGAAGATGCCGCTGAGTTGGATCTTCCACGGCAACTCGACAAGCCCGTTTGCCTGGAAGGTATGGTCCACCGACAAATCGGATGGTCCTTTGTCGAGATCGGGACCGTTGACAAACGATCCGGCCGCCGCTACGAACCGGCCATTCGCGCGGGTGTATGGCCCGCTGGCATTTGTCATCAGCACGCCGTTTTCTACGCTGCTCACCACCGGCGCTATGCCGACAAAATTATCGGTCGGCAACGAGTTGATGCCGAGTTGATTGTCGGTTTGATCGGCGAACGTGTAGTTGCTGCTGAGGGTGAAACGTTTGCTGAACCGCTTGGTGAAGCTCAACACGAGAGCGTCGTAGGTGCCTTCGTACCAGGGGCCAAAGGTCCTGATTGGACCAGCCGCGAACGGCGGCAGAAACTGGCGCGCGTTTGAGCGCGATTGAAACGCGATGTTGGCTTCGCGCACGCCGAGCATGTCGTTCATGTTGCGGTGATAGTAATCGGCGGTGATGACGATGCTCTTGCCGAGTTCACGCTGCACGCCGATGCCGTAGCTGGTCGTGAAAGGCGTCTTGAAACTGCGATCGATGTCGGTCGGGAAAAGCTGCGCGGGAATCGCTGCGTGTGACAGGACGCCGAACGGTCCCCAGAAGAAAAAGCCGGCCGGTTTTCCAATCGCGGCTGCGGCTTGTATCAGGTACTGATCGGGCGTCAATCCTGAGAGCTGTTGAATGTTGGACAGATTGATCACCGCGTTGGCGGGGATGAAGGCATGTCCCGCGGAGACGACGCGATTCAGTCGATCGATGCCGATGAACTGATTGGCTGGTCCACCACCAAAAGCAGGACAAGTGAGTCCGCCCGATTGGATCTGCGCGTCAGTCAAGCTCGACGACACACAAAGTCCGCCGGGAAACAGGGAAGCGCCAATCGCCGCGGCTGCGATACTCGGATTGCCAAAGAAGCCGCGTGGATAGGAGAACGGTTGGACCACGCGCTGGTCCGCGCCGCCGAATGTCGGCACTGCGCGTACGGTCGACAAGCGAAACTGATCGTAAAAGACGCCGAAGTGACCGCGAACGACAGTCTTCGGCGTCGCCATCCACGCGAAACCGACGCGCGGCGAGATGTTTTGCTTCGTTTCAAATTCCGAGTCGTAATCCCAGCGCAGGCCGAGGTTCAAGGTCAGGTTGTGCCGGAAGCGCCAGTCGTCCTGGATAAACAGTCCGTTGTAGTTGTTACGCAGATGAATCTCGTTGGCTTGAGGCATCAGACCACCGGCAGTGGTGACGGTAAAGAAGCCGGCGTTGACCGGTCCGAACGTGGCGAAGTCAGGTTGCAGGGCGAAGAGTTGCAGTTGCAGGACCGATGCTTCAACACCGTCGACTTTGGTGCGCAGGAAATTCCAGCCGAACTTCACGCTATGATCGCCGAACAACTTCGCCGCATTGGCGCCGAATGAAGTGTACTTTTGGTCCAGGTTTGATGGACTGTTCAGATTGCCAAACTGAACCGCGCCCAGATTGCCCGCAATACTATTTGTCGTCAGCGAGCTGAACATGTTGAAAGTGGTGCCGACGCCGGCCTCCGGATGCGCGGGCGCTGAATTCGAAGGCTCGGAGCGATAAGCACCGCGTAGCGTGATCACCCACGGGTTTGCTTGATTGCCCGCCAGAATCGTATCGCTGAATCCGAGCAACAGGTGTCGCGAACTCGTATTGTTTCGCCGCGACGGCAAACTGTTGGCGGCCGAAAGCGGCAGGAACTCGCGCACGACGCCGTTTGTGTAATTCACTTCCTGCGTGAGGTGATGCCGGCCGAGTTGCTGGTCCAACTTGAAGAAGCCGCGCGTTTCAAACGACCGCGAAGGATTGTCAAACTGCGTTTCGAAGTCGCGCAGGAATTGCGGCGTGTTGGGCGGAAACGTGAAGTTCAGGACGCGATTCTCGGTGATGCGTTCGAACGAGCCGAAGAAATGGACCTTGTCTTTAACTACTGGACCACCAACGGCAAGACTGTAGTCCCAACGCCGGAGCGGCGGCGCATCGGTGATTGCCTGGTTGAGTGAGTTCGACGAATCGAAGGCGTCGTTGCGATAGAAGAGTGACGCGACACCGTGATACTCGTTCGTGCCACTGCGCGTGATGACGTTGACGACAGCGCCGGACGCTTGTCCAAACTCCGCTTTGTAACCCGTGGTCAACACCTGAAACTCCGCGATCGTTTCCTGGTTGAACTGCGAAGCCGCGCCACCGGTGACGTTGTTCTTGTTGGGTTGACCGTCGATCAGGAAAGTGTTGTTGCCCGATCTTTCGCCGAGCACTGGCGTGGAGTTGTCGCTGCCGATGTCTGCCTGGCGATTGACGACTACGCCGGGAACGAGTTGCAGCAGGTCGAGATAGTTGCGGCCGTTGACGGGCAGGTCCTTGATCTGCTGTGGCGTGACTGTCGCGCCACTCGCGGCGGAAGTCGAATCGATCAACTGCACTGCGGCGCTCACGTCGACCTGCTCTTGCACCGCGCCCACCTCCAACTCAACGTCGAAACGCAACGTGCGATTGAGTGTGACTTCGATGTTCTCGAAGTTGCGCGGCGCAAAGCCGGTCGCCGATACGGTGATGCTGTAGTTGCCGGCGGGCAGGGCGGTGACTCTAAAGAAGCCTTCCGCGTCTGTGTTGACGCTGCGTTCGATGCCGAGCGACGGGTTCTTGACGATCACTTGCGCGCCGGCGACGACGGCTTTTCGTGCGTCGTTGACGTCTCCTTCGATGGTGGAAGTCGTCGTCTGCGCAAAGGCAGGGAGCGGAAGCGCGAACAGCGCTAATACTAAGAGTAGGAGATAGCCTTGCTTTCGACCTTGCCGGTTTGGTGTCGAGACGATCTGGGTCATAACGCCTGCCTCCTCGAAGGTTGTCGAATGAACTGAACGGAAACTGTTCTGGATATGCAACAGTCTAGTTACAGCAAGTGCTGCATAATGTCAATAGTGCGACAGTTGCTGCAAAACGCCTTGCCACTCCAATTTTGATTTGTTATCTTCCGCGTCCATGCAACCGCGATCCGAGGTTTTGAATCAGCCCGTTTATGCCGCACCCGATCGGCTCGCCATCGAACAGGTCGAGATACGCACGGTTCGTTTGCCGTTGAACGAACCATTCGAGACCAGCTTCGGCAGCATCGACTCGCGGCTCATCTTTCTTGTTGCGGTTAGCGGCGGTGGTCAGACGGGTTGGGGCGAAGTGGTTGCTGGGGAAGAGCCGCTCTATAGTTATGAAACTGTTGGCACGGCGCTGCACGTGATTCGCGATTACCTCGCGCCGGCGTTGTTAGCCGAACCGGTGAGCGATCTTGCGGATCTGGCACGAAGGCTTGCGCCGTTCCGCGGGCACAACATGGCGAAAGCCGGGCTCGAACTCGCTTACATGGATCTGCTTGCGCGTTTAAAGTGCCAGTCACTATCGGAGTTGATCGGCGGGACGCGCGATCAGGTTCCAGTTGGCGTGAGTCTCGGCATTCAACCGACGCTGGACCATTTGCTGGAACGCGTCGATCGTTATCTCGGTTGGGGTTATCAACGAATCAAGCTAAAGATCAAACCGGGTTGGGACATCGGGATCGTGCGGGAAGTGCGGCGCCGTCATCCCGATATACTGCTCTCGGTCGACGCGAATGCAGCTTATACTTTGGTTGATTATCAACACCTGAAAGAACTCGACGAGTTTGGCCTCTTGATGATCGAGCAGCCGCTCGATCACGACGACTTGATGGATCACGCGCAACTTCAAACCGGATTGTCGACGCCGATCTGTCTTGACGAGAGCATCACCGGAATCAAACGGGCTCAACAAGCGCTGGATCTCGGCAGTTGCCGCATCATCAACATCAAGATCGGGCGCGTGGGCGGATACTCGCAGGCTCTCGGCATTCATAATCTATGTCACGCGAAAGGGATACCGGTTTGGTGCGGCGGGATGTTAGAGTCAGGCATCGGCAGGGCGCACAACATCGCGCTTGCGAGTTTGCCGGGGTTTGTGTTGCCGGGTGATATTTCGGCGAGCTCGCGCTATTTCGCGCGTGACTTGATCGTTCCTGAAGTGACTGTTTCCGCCGGCGGCACCGTGGCAGCGCCGCGTGCGCCGGGACTCGGTTTTGACGTGGATCTCGATTACATTGTCGCTCGCACGGAAACTGTAATGAGATTCGAGCCGCACTGAGAGTCGTGAACAAGAACTCGACCAAAACCAAAGGACGTAAGAAAAGCGATCCGGTCGTGAACGCCTCCATCAATGCCACTGCCAACGGGAATAACCAATCGAGCTCTGTCGAGGATCGTTTTGCACGCGCCAGAACTCGTCTCAATCCTCGTCGTCAACGTCTGCTTCAGGCGATTATCGATTCCGCTGAAGAGACGTGCTTCCTGTCGTCTCGCGAGTTAGCCAAACGTTACAACGTCGACGCTACTACGATCCTGCGCACGACGCAGGTGCTCGGTTACAAGAGTTTCGCAGCCTTCTCCGGCGACCTGCGCCAACACTTCGTCGCGCGTATCACGCCTTACACTGCGTTGAAAGCGGCGACCAAAGAGAAACGCAGCGTTGCCGATCACATCGATCATGCGTTGGACAAGGCACTGGAAAACCTGAACGTGTTGCAGTCGGATCTCGATCGGCAACGGTTGATCGAACTGGCGAAAACGATCAGGCGTTCGCGCCGCGTGCTCGTCGTCGGTCTCGACTTCGCCGCTTCGCTTGCTTACTACTTCGCTTATGGACTGTCTTCGCTCGGCTTCGACGCGGACGCGCCGGTCGGCAGCACTGGCAATCTCCAGTACAAGATTAAAGGTCTGACTTCGAAGGATCTGCTGATCGCGATCAGTTTCGGACAGTGTTTGCGAGATACTGTCGAATCGGTGTTGCGTGCAAAGCGTCAGGGTGTGCCGACCTTTGGCATCACCGACAGCGATACGACCCCGATCGCGCGTCACGCTGACGCTCATCTCGTGGCATTGGTCGCCAGTCCTTCGTTTCTCAACTCCTACGTTGCGCCGATGGCCGCCATCACGGCGATACACGTCGCGTGCGCTCACATCGATCCGAAAAGCTCACTCACGCGTCTGCGTCCCACCGATCGGGAATACGCATCGGGCGCCCGCTGGTATCGCGAGCCTAAGAGTAATAACCACAGATAGGTTATCATCGACACTATCCAGGCAGTCGGGAGGTGTGGTGTGAAGTTTCAACTCAGTTTAGTGCTGATTTTATTGGCATTTGTCTCTGTTCACGCGCAGGAAGGGACGAGCGCGGCGGAGACGGTCGACAAGATCAAGTTACAGTTGCTCGATCTTCAGGCGAAAGAAGAGGAACTGAAAGCGCGGGCGGCCCAGTTGGAAGAAGCGCTGAGACCTGAAAATATCGAGCGCTCACTGGCGGGAGTCGGATCGACCAGGCCGGAAGAATTGCGCGAAGCACGACGCAAGCAGTTGACTATCGAGCGAGACGGCGTGCTGGCCCAACTCAAGATCCTTGAAACGAGTCGGACGCGATTGGAAACCGCGTTGGCGCAAGCCGAGGGACGTGCTTACCAGGAGAGTGCGCGGCAGATTCCTACGCAGGCGTTGGTCGCCGAGTCGCGGACGAGCGCGCGTTGGCTTGTTATTGGAGCAGTCGGCTTGTTTGCGTTGGCGCTGATCGCCGGCCTCGTCATATATCAACGAGCAATTAAGTTGCGTTAGCTTTGAACTGATGAAAGAGCGCCCCCTCTCGATCACGATCATCAGTTGGCTCTTCATACTCTTTGGCAGCATCGCGCTACTCAGCGGGCTGCTGCCAATCGGCGGCGCGAGTGCCGATCAATTCGTCGCAGAACTCAAGTCACATTGGATGGTCCATCTTTCGCGGTTGGCTTCGATCGTGAGTGGCCTATTCATGCTGCGTGGTTTCAACTGGGCTCGCTGGCTGCTCGTCGTCTGGATCGCGTTTCATATCGTAATCAGCGCGCTGCATTCTGTAGCTCAACTCCTGGTTCACGTCGCGATCTTCTCCGTCGTACTTTTCTTTCTGTTTCGTCCGAAAGCGTCTGCGTATTTTGTTCGCTGAGTGTTAGTCGCTGCCGGTTTGACTGTGCGGCGCGTCTACGGGTTTCGACTCCGGCGAGCCTTTCTGTCGCAGGAAAATACTGAATACCACCATCGCCGCCACTGCCAGAAACTCGCTCTGCCAGTTTTGAAACGACTCAAACCAGAATCGTGAGGTGCCGAGATATTCGATCGCGGAGACCTGCTGCGTGTTTCCATGTTCCAGTTGGTTCTGGTTGTACTCTCTCGCGCCGGAGATGGCGTGGAGTGTAAACGACATGAGAAAGAGAAGCAGAAAAATGAGCGACAACGAATTCTCGTAAAGCTTCAACACGATCCCGCCTTTGCGCACAGGCCATGGCGCGTCTTTCTTGTTGCGCTTGGTTGGTTCCTCGTCTTTGTCGGGGTCTCTCGATTCAGCAGATCCTTTCTGGTACAAGCATGCGGTGAGTATGGCAAAGGCGAACATCTGGAGGAATTCGCTTTCCCAGTTTTCCGTCGTCGCTTCGAGAAAGTGTGGCGTGGCGAGATAGGAAATGACGCCGACTTCCGGCTGGCCGTGAGTGCGTTGATCCTCATTGTAGTCGAGCATGCCAGCGACGATCTGCCCGACGAGGAAAAGAGTGAGGCAGAGCACTAGAACGATTGTCAGTCCGTTATTGCGAAGTATCTTGCGCATCGTATCGTGACGCACAACTGGACGAGTGTTGTTCTGTATTTATGCAGAAACGCGCGTCGAAGCTGGGCGAGCTTAATACGTGCAAGGAAGGTGCCGTGTCGGCTGAGCGCCGCAAGGCGCAATAGATGGTAGCCAGGGGCAAGTGCACGCGCAGCGTGCACGCCGCCCCTGGATCAAAAGTTCTGTCGCTCTTTCAGAGCTCGTACTCATTTCCAATCAGACCAGGGGCTTACGCCCCTGGCTACCAACTGTCGCGCCTGTGGCGCTCAGGACTTCGGGTTACCCCGTTATCGCCTGTGGCGCTCAGGACTCAGGGTTTACCCGCTGCCGCCTGTGGCGCTCTACGCGCGAACCAAGGTAGTGACGTAACCTTTAGATACTAGCGTATTCCCACGAGGCCCTGGACTGACTGGATCAACTTCTCGGAGTCGTAGCCCACGCCGTCTTTGAAGACGATCTCGACTTTCTCGATGTCGTTGATATTTGCCGCCGGATTGCCTTTGACGATCACCAGATCAGCTTGCTTGCCCACGGCGATCGAACCGATGCGCGCGTCTTCGCCGAGAAACCTCGCGCCGTTGAGTGTGGCGATCTTGATCGCTTCCGGAGGAGTGAAACCTGCCTCGACCAGCAATTCGATCTGACGCAGGTCTCCGAAGCCGGCAACGATGCCGCCGTTGCCCGTTGGATCGAGTCCGGCGATCAGTAGACCACCCGCTTGCACGAACGCACGCTCAAACTCCATTGCTTTGCGAAGCAGCGCAACGAAGTCGCCTTGCGACGAGACGCGCGCGCGAGCTTGCAGATAGCGCACGCGTGCATCGGTCGACATCACGTTGAGCATCCGCGGATTCAGCAACGCGCTCGCGGCCCCGATTCCTGATTGCGCGAGGGGCGCGCCGCCTGCTTCGAAGACAGGCAACGTTGACGTGATCGCAACGTTCTTAGCGACGAGGGTTTTAATCGTTTCCTGCACCGGCGCGCTCTTGAGATCGAGTTGGCGCAGACTGTTCGACACGCCTTGCGGGCACTGATCGGGTTGCTTGTTCGGCACAAACTCTGAATCGGCAAACAGCCCGTGTTCGAGGTTGTCGATGCCAATCTCCGCCGCTTCTTTGAAACCAATCGAGCAGAGGTGTCCGGTTACTTTCAAGCCGCGCTTGTGCGCCTCTTCGACAGCCGCGCGTAACTGGTCGCGCGTGATGTTCATGTAAGCTTTGAACGAGGTGGCGCCCTGGTCGGCCCAGAAGTTCACCATGCGGCGCGCGTCGTTGGCGTCGGCGAGTTGATGCATCACGGGCGTGAACGCGCCTTTGCCTTCGAGGTACGGCGCGGTGACGTGCATCTTTGGTCCAATCATGCGGCCGGCGTCGATGAGGCGTTTGATTTCGAGATCGGTATACGGCGCGATGCTGCCGGTGGTGCGAATCGTCGTGACTCCATTGGCGAGGTAGAGGCGCGGGAAACTGCTGCCCATGTTGGAGTACATCGGCGGTGAACCACCCATGGGAAAGAACATGTGGTTGTGCATGCCGACGATGCCCGGCAGCACTGTGTAACCGTTCAGGTCGATGGTCTCGGCGTTTGCTGGTATCGTGACTGACCGCGATGGTCCAAACGACTGGATCTTCCCGCCGCTGATAACGATCGTTTGATCTTCGACGGCGGCAGCGCCCGTGCCGTCGATCACGCGCACGCGCGTCAGTGCGATCACCGGTGCTTCGGTGCGAATGAACTGTTGGCGTTCCGGTGTTTGGGCCAATGTTGTGATTGCGATCGAGAAGATTAGGAGCAGGCCGAGTGTTGTTTTCATGGCGGTCAAGATAGCAGAAATTTGTGTGATCTGTGTTGGTGATATCTGATGACTGTATGGTTTGTAATTGCTGTTGCTGTGCTGCTGGGGCTGTTGTTGTTTGTGTTGCACTCGGTGCGCCGGCCGGGTGGCAGTTCGCGCTGGCAGAAGCGACTGCGCGTCGGGTCGCGCCTGGTGCTGTTGCTGATGGCGTGTCTTGCGTTTTGGGCTTTCTTTGTTGAGCCGAACCGATTGATCGTGCGCGAGGAGACGATCAGGGTTGAGCAGTTGCCGCCGGAGCTTGACGGACTTCGCATTGCAGTTCTTTCAGATATTCATGCGGGCGGATCGTTTATCGACGAACGTAAACTGCGAACGATCGTCGAACGCACGAATCAACTGAAACCGGAGATGATCGTCATACTCGGCGACTACATTGCCGGTGATGGACGACGGCGCCCATTGAAGATGGCGCCGGAAACATTTGCTCCGATTCTGAAAGACTTCAGCGCGCCGCTCGGCGTGTATTCGGTACTCGGCAATCACGATTGGTGGTTTGACGGCAACCGCGTGCGACAAGCGCTGGAACAGAACGGAATCAAAGTGCTGGACAATGAGGCCGTGAGCGTTCAGGCGCGCGGCACTACTTTATGGATTGTTGGTTTCGCGGATCTTTGGACGCGTCCGCAGCGCATCGACGAAACGGTTGCGCAGGTCCCGCAAAATGCGCCGGTTATCGCCTTGGCTCACAACCCGGACATGTTTCCCAAACTGCCGCAACATGTTCCGTTGCTGTTAGGTGGGCACACTCACGGTGGACAAGTCAGTTTCCCATTCATCGGCAGCGTGGTCCACCCTTCGGACTTCGGCCAGCGCTACGCTCGCGGACACGTCGTTGAAAACGGTCATCATCTCTTCGTCACCAGCGGCATCGGCACCAGCATCATGCCGGTCCGCTTCGGCGTTCCACCTGAGATTGTGCTCCTGACAGTGAAGACGCGCCAGTGACAATAGTTACGGCGTGCAAGATGTATATTTGATTTCGTTCTCAAGCAGAATCACGGATTGGGGAGAGAATCATGCGTTATCTGATCGTTGTGATCGCTGTCATTGGTTGGTTAACCGTTACGAGTTCGGTCGTTCAGGCGTGCTCGTGCGCAGGTTCGGGGACGCCGTGCGAGGCTTACGGTACGGCAAACGCAGTTTTTGTTGGCACTGCCGTGAGCGTGCGAGAGGCGGAAAGGCCCAAACCAGAGGACCGGGATACATGGCATTACGAACGCGCCTTCAAGTTCACAGTGGAACAGTCGTATCTCGGCGTGGACGGAACTGAGGTCGAGATTCTGACCGGTGGCGGAGGTGGCGACTGCGGCTATCAGTTCCAGATCGGCGGACGTTATCTGGTCTATGCTCACAGTTATCAGAACCGGCTATCAACCAGCATCTGCACCCGCACAAAATCTTTTGCGAGCGCCAGCGAGGATCTCGCGTTTCTCGGTAATCTTTCCTCCGCTGCACCCGGTGCGACGATTTATGGCGACGTTGTTTACCAGAAAGGATCGACGCCTTTGCCGTCAGACGTCCTGGTGAAGATCGAAGGTGGCAAAGTGTCGCGCGAGACTCGCCCTGATGCGCAAGGTAAATATCGTTTCAGTGGTCTTCCGCCAGGTAAGTACAAGATCACACTTCAACTTCCCGAAACACTTTCAACGCATCGATCCGAGCGAGAGTTATCGGTCGCCGATCGCGGTTGCGCAGCGCTGACTTATTACGTTTCGGACAACGGCAGATTAAGCGGCCGCGTGCTTGACGCCGAAGGACAGCCGGTTCCTCGCATTCTGATCTCACTCCTCAACCCGGCTTCGGATCCGAGGAAGGATGCCGTGCCCGGCGATCGCACAAATGCCGAAGGACGTTTTAGTCTTTCATCCATTGCTCCGGGGCGGTATCTGATCTCCGTTAACCATCAGCCTTTTCCCGATCCAAATGATCCGGCTTTGGCCTATCCGGCCGTTTTCTATCCCGGAGTGGTGGACCAGGCGAACGCGGAAGTAATCACCGTAGGCCCCGGCGAAAAGCTGACAGGCTTGGATATTCGTGTTCCTTTGCGCAGGCCGGAGAGCGTCGTTAGCGGACAAGTCGTATGGTCCGACGGTTCGCCGGTGGCGAAGGCTTCAATTACGCTGAAGGACGTTACGGATACTGAGTCAAACGTCGGTCATGGAGCACAGACAGACGAGCAAGGACGATTTACGATCAATGGATACATCGGCCAGAAGCTGATCATCGACGCAATGAGCAACCGGCCATATGTCCCTCTGGGCGATCGCTTCCAACCGATGGAACGTTCGGAGAAAGTGCGAATCACCTTATCGCGGCCGAAAGAAACGGTGAAGATCGTGCTGACGAAAATTCGTTAATCGATTCCTGTAAGTGCGCCACTCAAATTAAATTGACTCACCCAATCCACCTGGCGGGTTGCAACTTAGGGCCAAATAAGGCATCGTAGTACCCGTTAATCCTTCTCTCGCGCATCGACGGTGATGCGCCCTGCGCCACAAGTATCAAGCGCCGGACGTTTGGATAGTTCGAGAGCAGGCTGTTTCAAATCTGGAAGCCGCTCTTTACGAGCATCCGAACTCTGGTCCTTCGAACGGCAACCGTTTCGCCGAAGCCAATCCGATTCGCAGCTTCTTTTTCAGTCCCAAAAAGGGAAAGGTATATCTGTATGTCTACAAAACTCTATGTCGGAAATCTCTCCTTCGGCACCACCAGCGAGCAACTCCAGGAGCTGTTTGCTCAAGCGGGCACCGTCCAATCAGCAAGCGTGGTCGAAGACCGCGAGACTGGACGCTCCCGTGGGTTCGCCTTTGTCGAGATGTCCACTAATGACGAAGCTGCGGCAGCTATTGACCAGTTTAATGGCAAAGAACTCGGCGGCCGCGCTTTGAAAGTCAACGAAGCGAAACCACGCGAGAGTCGCGGCGGTTCCGGCGGACGCAACTTCGGCGGTAATCGCAGCGGCGGTGGCGGTGGCTTTCGCGGCGGCAATCGCTCAGGTGGTGGTAATTCGGGTGGCGGTTATCGCGAGCCTCGCTGGTAAACACTCATCACCCGGTTGGCAGGTCTCTTCTATTTCTTGCGCTTTGTAAGGCTGGAAGAGACTGCCCTGCATTTCATTTGCAAACGAATCAAGGAACATCATGAACTTTTCGCAACTGGGACTCGCGCCCGCGCAAGTGAGCGCCTGCGAGTCTCTCGGATACAAAACACCTACACCGATTCAACGTCAGGCGATACCTGTCGTTCTCAGCGGTCGCGACGTGCTCGGCTGTGCTGAAACAGGCACTGGTAAGACGGCTGCATTTCTACTCCCCATCATTCAGAAGCTCAGCGAAACTGCTCGCCCCGGCCTGCGTGTGCTCGTGCTTGCGCCAACGCGTGAGCTGGCGCTTCAGATTCACGAGAATTACGCGGCGCTAAACCGCGTGAAGACCAATCGCAGCGTGATTGCGATCGGCGGCGCGAACATACGAACACAGCTTGACGATCTCCGGCGGCGTGGTGCTGCCGTTCTCATCGCGACACCTGGACGCTTGCTCGATCTCATTGAACGTGGCGCGGTCCAACTGTCGACCGTTGAAGTCCTGGTCTTGGATGAAGCCGATCGCATGTTGGACATGGGATTCCTGCCGGCGATTCGACGCGTGCTTGAGTTGTTGCCGGCGAAGCGTCAGACACTTTTGTTCTCGGCGACGATGTCTGCCAGCATCGAGCAACTCGCACGTTCGACCACGAAGAATCCGGAACTGGTTGAAGTTAGCACGCGCGGACGCGCAGCAAAGCTGGTGGACCAGGTTGCGTACCATGTGCCACTGGAATCCAAGACGGCCCTCTTGTTGGAATTGCTTGAAAAAGAGCGGGCGCCTTTTGAACGAGTTTTGATCTTTACCCGCACCCGGCGAGGGGCGGAGCGGCTCTCTCACGTTCTCCGGGCTCGCGAGCATAGCGTGAAACGCATTCACGCCGATCGGTCGCAGTCGCAACGTGAAGCAGCGTTACGTGCTTTCAGCGACGGGCGAGCGCGGGTGTTAGTCGCAACTGACATAGCGGCGCGCGGCTTGGACATCAATGCCGTGTCGCACGTCATCAATTACGACGTTCCGGCCGCGCCGGAAGATTACGTGCACCGTGTAGGCCGAACGGGCAGAGCAGGCAATCAAGGCCAGGCGATCTCGATCGTGTCGCCAGCGGATGAGTTGGCGATGCGTGCAATCGAGCGACTCACCGGCCAGACAGTGAAGCGCATAGTGCCGGAGGGGTTTGTCAAACGAACAGAAGTTGTGGCGAGTAAACCTCCTGCGCGCCTGCCAGTGACACGCGGCGCGACTCGATCGTTTCGACCACGTCGGTCGGCGACCACGTACGCGTAAGATGCATAGCTAAAGCGCCGCATCGATCGCACGTTTCATCGCAGCCATCGAGTCACGCGCGAAGCGTCTCTGAAGGCTGCGAGCGAGCGGTCGCACCATTCCGGTCTGCCACTTTCCTGGTTTCGAGAACGCGAGGATCTGGTAAGAGACCGAATCGTCTTCCGCCGCCCATTCTACTGAGAATCTCTCTTCACCTTGCTCGGCATGGTCCTGAAGCGTGCCATAAGCAAAACCATAGCTGCGTTCCTCTTCAAAGACATACACAATGCGGCATGCATTCAAGGACCAAAATCCGAAATAATTGACTACGATCGCGACTGTCGATCCCACTTCAACTGTTGATGTGCCGGAGGGGAACTTCTCAACCCATCCGAGTTTGAACATCTCCCACGCTTTGAGAAGGGATGCCGCCTGGCGAAACGTCTCCCAGCCTTTTCCCAGCCTGATCGTATTTCGATCGATCGTATAGTCAGGAGGAATCGAGCCGGCCGTCGCGCCAACCTCCGGATAAGAAAAATCGACGCTTCGTTGTCGAAGAAGAAAGTTCTCGATTTTAGACTGAGATGGTCTCTTTACCAGGAACACTGACGTATAGGAATTGAGCCGAGCAGGACTCGAACCTGCGACCCACTGGTTAAAAGAGCGGTGAAGCGGGTTCCATCCAGTCACGGCTTGTACGATCTATTAACATTTTACACAGGTTGCAGCCGCTTCGGAGTACATTCGGTAATAGCTAGTCATACCTCTTTGCCGGTATTCACGTCACAAATTTGCTACAACCACTTGGGGTGAACCCCTCGGTTGAGACGCCAGAAATTTTCTCACCAAATCAATCATCTCACGAAAGGTAGTAGTCCACAGATTACAAATACGGGTTTCCTTGGTAAGGTCAGCCGAAGCTGATTGGCTGGCGCATTCATTTCTAAGACCCAAGCGTGATGAATTTGATTCTCACACCGAATAGAGCACGGCAGCTCCTATTGAGACTGCCGTGCTCAGCAACGGTTCAGTTGGAACTCTCAACGATCCCAAGCCCCTCCTCTTGGTTCTCTTTCCAATCTCTCGATCGTGCAATTCTCTCGTTGAGCCCCAACTCGACCTGCCGGGGTTGATACGTCAACACCAGAGCGCCAACAAGTCTCTCTTTGCTCTTCGCCGGTGCTGTAATCCCTGGTCCTGCGAGACTCGTAACCGCCGACGCCCCAGTCGACGCGAGTGCTGGCCCGCTCTCCAACCGTGGTCCATTTTTCAGAGACCCAGCCTCTTTCATACGGACCTGGTTCTCGGCCCGCGGCGGCCATTCGGTTTTCATAGTCGCTTCGGTCCCAGCGCGACGTATCCTGCTGACGATTTTGAGCGTTTGTAGCACTTGCGCAGATAAGTAGGAACATAGAACCCATCAGCGCTCCGAGAATCTTACTGTAGTGCACCCCTGAAATGACGCAAACAGTTAAGAAAGTATTGGTGGTGAAAGCGAAGCTTCGAATTCGACTGGCGGCCGATAGCCGATGGCCGAATGAAGTCGCTTCCGATTATAGACCGCTTCGATGAAATGCTGGACCGAGGCTAGCACCAGCGGTCAGTTGTCTGTAGTCAATGTTTTTACCTCTTTATTTTCAACGGCATGGTGAGTAGCACCACTTGTGCTCCAGGCTAAATGCGCCTATGTAGGTGGGTGCTCCAAGGGCTTAGTGGACCGCACGGCAGACGCCGGATTCAGAATGCAGGAAGTAAGCGCAGACAAAGGCTACCTCGGCGCGTCGAATATGCTGGCGACACTTCAACGTGGCGCAATGCCATATATCCCGTTTAAGTGCAATTCAGTAGCTCCAGACAATGATCGGGCCTAAGTCACAGTTGTGGACTCGGATGTTTCATTTCTACAGCCTGCATCGCGCGGAGTTTCTACAGCACTACCACAAGCGTTCAAACGTAGAGACAACCTTTCACATGATCAAGTCGAAGTTGGGCAGAGACTCATAAGTCACTCACGGCACAGATCAACGAAGCGTTGTGTAAGGTGCTTTGCCATAATCTTTACGTGGTGATCCAGTCAGTTCCATGAGTTGGGGATTGAAAACGGATTTTGCGACCATATCGGCAACGTAAACTTGAGCTTCCTGATGCGCTACTGTTGCGACGGCGAAACACTTGGCAGTAGTTTACCTTCGACTCCCGGAACAAACGGTGGTCCGCCAGCCCGGCGACGCCTTGACTATCTGAGCTTTGATTGACCCTGCACACTATCAACTATAAGCTGAAAAGTCTCGCGTAATCAGACCGATTTTCGCTTGAATCGCAGAATTCAAATAGCAGACGAAAACAACGCCCGTTCTGCCCCAAAGGCAAAATGACCGAAGCGGAAAATGTTTTCGGATGTACATTGTCGGTTAGTGTCGGAGATGATTCGACGGCTTCACATACGAACAGCTTCACCGGGAGGTCAATAATGTTGAGAAGAGATGTGTTTCGACTCACCGTCAGATTTTCTTATCTTGATGGCCATGGTCGGCAGTTTGCTCACCTTGTCTGCCGGCGTTACTAAAAACACCGCGCACGCTACCGAGGCATGTTTTTGTGATTTGGAGTACAAAGCGTGTATTTGGGCTTGCCCGGCGCCGGGCCAGCCAGGACGTTTCGCCTGCATAGGCGCTTGTAACTCGCAGTGGGAAGATTGTCAGCCCAGCTGCTTCTAGGAAGACGTTCTTTAGTATCAGCCCCCACAGAAATTCGTAATCAGACTCGAAGGCGTTCGGCGCCCTCAGTCCAGCGCTTTCGCCCGAGCGCTGAGCCAAAACCTCAACCGTTTTGACTCTCACTGGCAAAGGAGACCCACAAATGCGTTATAAACTAACTCTGGCTTTGATCCTTGCACTCACTGCTCTCGTCTTGCCGGCGGTCATCGTCAAACGCGGTGCGGCGCAAACAGCTCCGTCCGTCGACATATTCTGTCAATGTATTGCAGGCCAAAAGCTGTTCTGTCAGGCCTCCGCTTTCGGGGGCACAAGCCCTTACTCCTACCAATGGGGTCCGCCGCCAATCTCAGGGGGCGGGTCAGTGCACATCATCCCTTGTGCCGGCACCGGAACCAGAACTATCTCCGTGACGGTGACCGATGCGAACGGCGAGATCGGCTACTACTCTGCTCCGTTTACCTGTTGTGGCGGTATTGACCCTTAAAGTGAGGTCGTCACCAGGAGCGCCGACTATCCGGTTTAATTCCCAACTCGTGAACGGATGGGATCACGCAGCAGATTCACGAAATGAGGTATACAATGTCCAACTCACACATGCGAAGAATAATTCATCGGCTCGTCTTGCTGGCCTTACTTACCGCGGGGCTGGTCTTTGTAAATTTTGGTCCGGCCGGAACCAAAACTTCAGGCGCTCTTTGTTGCTCTACTTGCCCGGTAAGTCTGGAAAACTGTTTACATAACTGCGCATCACAGCCATCAACGTGTAACTTCTGCTACGGGACATACAGAATCTGCCAGAACATTTGCGATCCAATTTGTTAAGCTTGATGGCCTGAGGTCACGGCAGAGCGATCCATTTAAGCCGAAAGGCATTTAAGTTACTTGAACTTGTTGGAGAACATCATGATCAAACATCGCACGCGGCGACTGGCCTGCCGCTTCATCGTCCTCGTCCTCGCAGCCGCCTTCGTGGCAAACTCACCTGATTCAGCGAGTCAGAAGGCTGCAGCTGAGATCCCTATCCCTTGCAGAGTGTGTGAGACGATGTTCAATAACTGCGTTGCCAATTGCGGCACGTTAGGCAACACGTTCGCCTGCCTGAACCAATGTGCCAACCGGTACAACACGTGCCTCTCAAGCTGTTCGTAGCGACGATTGCGAGGTGTCGTTTTCTGAGACCGGTGAGATTGTGGTTTTGCTGCGCAAGAGTATTCCACAAAACCGCTACTTAAATTCTGCCGTTTACCACGGCGTTAGGCTCTAGCGAATAGGAGATCTATGGTGTTATTGTTAAGTCTCTTCCTTCTGTTTTATCAAGCCGACGACTTGCCAGCGGCAAAGATGTGGGCGGTTGATTTTTCTGCCGTTAAGCAGGGATCGGTTAAGAATCAAAGCTGTTTCGATTTCGATTTCTACAGTCGGCAAATCACCTTCCGCGTCAAGAACCGATCGGACAAGACCATCTATATTTATGGAGTTGAGGGCGACGGCTATAACCCGTACGGCTATTTGATTCGGCTTGATAGGGAGAAGAATCAGTGGCTCGACTCCCAAGGCAGCGCCTCGCATCCTCCATATAAAGAGTATATGACACCCGTACGACAACATTTCTATGGGCTCGAGGTTTATGTCTTGCCGCCGGGCCGGTCAATAAAATTTAAGGATTGGGCGGAAGAGACGTATCTCGGAAGCAGATTTAAGCGGTTCATCTACGCCTCGCTCAGCCGGGATGAGGAGCCTCAAATGATAACGTCGGAAGAATTCATCCTGCGTTAATTGAGCGTGTCAGCTACGGCGGCGAGCCTAACAAGGGGATCAACCGGACTCGCAATCAGCAAGTCTCTTAAGTTCAATGTTGATAGCTCGCCGGTTATCCCCGGCGTTCGATGCTTGCTATAGAAGCTGGTTTGGCGAAAACAATTTGGACGCCTGAAAAATTTATTTAGAATAGTGAATTGGAAAAAGATGAAGCAAAATACGCACATTCAAATATACTTTGATTAAAGAAATCGGTTTAGACATTTTAAGCGAGGTTAATTATTTGTTGCGAGAACTGAGCCTCTCCCAATTCCGCTACCGGGCTAAGATAGGGAAAATTGGACCATTAGAGTGTTGTTGGACCACCTCGTTCGGGGTCAGGCCCGCCAAGGCACTATGTGGTCTGAAGCCATTATACTCTTCCTTAAACAACCGGATCTTTTCTTGCGCATCCGCGAGCGAAAGGAACCAGTTGACGTTCAGACACTCATCACGAAAGCTGCCGTTGAATGATTCGATGAACGGATTATCCGTTGGTTTTCCGGGCCGCGAGAAGTCCAGCGTTACCTGGTTGTCATAAGCCCACTTGTCAAAAACCTGCGACACGAACTCGGTGCCGTTATCGCACTGAATTCGTTTTGGCACCACCCCGCGTAACGCTTTGATCCGTTCCAGCACCGCCACCACATCGCTGCCTTTCAGATGCTGGCCCACCTCAATCTCCAGGCATTCGCGACTATAGTTATCGACTATAGTTAAGGCCCTGAATTTACGCCCGTCAAACAGCGCATCGCTGACGAAATCCAGGCTCCAGCACTGGTGTGGTCCCGTCAGCAGCGGACGCTGCTGACGATGCGCTGCGGCCTTGTGGCGCCGCGGTCGCTTACTCCTTAAATTCAGCCCTTCTTCCTTGTAAATCCGGTAGGTTCGTTTGTGATTGTCACGCCAGCCCTCGCGCCGCAGCAGGATGTGAATGCGCGCGAAGCCGTAGCGCACCCGCGTCTCGGCGATCTCTTTCAGCCGCTGTCGCACGGCCCGATCGTCGCGCGGCTGGTCCAGGTAGCGATAGACCGAGCGCTGCAATAATACGGTCGCACAGGCGCGTCGCTCCGAGACCCGGTACTCCGCCAGCAACATAGTCGCCAACTGCCGGCGTTGGCGAGTCTTCAGAGCTTTTTTTAAGCACATCCTGCAGCATCTGTTTGTCCAGCGTCAGGTCCGCCACGATCCGTTTCAGTTGCGCATTCTCTTCTTCTAGTTGCCGCAAGCGCCGCAACTCAACTGGTCCCAAGCCGCCATACTTCTTCTTCCAGCTGTAGAACGTGGCTTCACTGATCCCGAGCTTGCGGCACACTTCCGCTACCGTGACGCCGCTTTCGGCTTGCTGCAACGCAAACACGATCTGTGCTTCGGTGAACTTGGACTTTTTCATGGCAATCGTCAGGCTCCCATCCTGTCATAAATTGCTGACCCATCGCCGGAAAACTGGACCAGTAAAATGTTAGTATTTCCGGCTTTGTGAAGCGGTTCTTTGGACCACAGGAGGGCGGATGAGAAAGAACTTCACAGCGGAGCAGATGCTGCACACGGTGCGGCAGGCAGAGAAC
>DATELZ010000126.1:0-16858 GCA_035276045.1 Pyrinomonadaceae bacterium
GGCGACAACGCCGGCGAGATTGGCATCGATCGTGACACCGCCCGCTCGCGCAATGCTTTGGAAAAGCTCGTTGCGCAATACGACACCGCCGGACGCCAACAGATCCTCAGCTACGACTTCAAAGGCAATGTGCTGGAGAAAACTCGCCAGGTAATCGGCGACGAAGAGATCCTCTCCGTTTTCGCAGGCGCTGCCGGTAACAACTGGGAAGTATCCGCCTATCAGATCGATTGGGATGGCGGTGAGGCTTCGATTGAAGACCGCGCGGCTGCGATTCTCGACCCAACGGTATACACCACCTCGTTCGTCTACGACGGCCTGAATAGAGTGACTGAGGTCATGCTCCCGCAAGACGCCGAGAGCGAGCGCAAGCTGCTGCAACAAACTTACAACCGTGCCGGCAACCTGGAACGAGTCACATTTGACGGCGATATTTACGTCGAACGAACCGCTTACAACGCCAAAGGCCAGCGCAATCTGATCGCGTTCGGCAATGGGACCATGATGCGCTATGCCTACGACCCGCACACGTTTCGTCTGGCACGGCTGCGCAGCGAACGTTACACACAACCGGCGGATTTCAGTTATCAACCGGCTGGTCCAACACTTCAGGACATCGGGTACGAATACGATCTGTCGGGAAACCTCGTGACGCTTCGGGATCGAACACCTGAATGTGGCATTCCCAACACGGTGCAGGGAACTGACGCCCTCGATCGACAGTTTACGTACGACGCGATCTACCGTCTGCTTTCTGCAACCGGACGCGAATGTAATGTTCTCACTCAATTTCCATGGGCGGACGCGCCTCGCTGCACTGACCTGACAAACACGCGCGCTTACACCGAGCAATACCAATACGACGCCAACGGCAACCTGCTCGTCCTGCAACATCAGAACGAGATCGGTGGCTTCACACGACAGTTATCGGTGCCGGCGGAGAACAACCGGCTGGAAGCATTGACGATCGGCCAAACCGATATCGCTTATTCGTACGACGCTGCCGGCAACATGGTCCAGGAAACTTCCTCGCGCCATTTCGAGTGGGATTGCGTCAATCGCCTGAAGGTGTTTCGGGTACAGACCGAAGGCGCAGAACCTTCCGTGTTCGCCCACTACCTTTATGACGCAAGCGGCGCGAGAGTGAAGAAAATCGTGCGGCGACAGGGCGGTCAGTTCACCGTAACGAATTACATCGACGGCGTGTTTGAACATCATCGCAGTGTCAACGTTGGCGTCCAAGAGAACAACTCCATTCACGTGATGGATGGCACGCGGCGGATCGCTCAACGGCGTGTAGGCCAGGCATTTGCCGGCGATCAGAGTCCCGCAGTCCAATTCCAAATCACCGATCACCTCGGCAGCGCAAACGTCATCCTGGACGACGCAGGCGGCCTGATCAATCGGGAAGAGTTTACGCCGTATGGCGAGACCAGCTTTGGCAGTTTTGCGCGGAAACGTTACCGGTTTACGGGCAAGGAACGAGACGAGGAGAGCAGTTTGAATTACCACGGCGCGAGGTACTACGCGCCCTGGTTGGCAAGATGGACCACAACCGATCCGATTGGCTTACAGGACGGGCTCAACGTCTACGCTTATTGTCAAAACTCGCCCTGCGGACTCGTCGATCACGCCGGTCTCGCCGCCGCGCCTCCTCCAACAGATGAACAACCGCAGCCGGAGGAGAACACCGAGACGGACGAGGCCGCGGATCGAGCAGCGATCGAAGAAACCGAAGGACCAAGGTTCGAACTAGAGGATCACACTGTTAACGATACCGGGTGGGTAAAACTGCCGAAAGGCCCAGGACTGTCGCCCAGGAAGAACAAGCAGCAGTTTGGTCTGACTGACACGATTGACGCGCTGAAAGTGATAGGGGCCGAATGGGAGCGGCGGCATCCGGGTCGAGTAATCTGGATCGGCGACATCAGCAAGAACGGCGGCGGCCCTTTAGGTAAACACAAATCCCATCAGCGTGGTATCGATGTCGACGTTGCGGTCGTACTGCACGATCCCAAGAAACGAGGAAAGTTCAGCTTCACGAATCCAGCGTATTCGAGAGAACTCACTCAAGAGTTGATTACTCTCTTTCACACGCACTCAACCCTTCCAGTCGAAATAATTTTCTATGGCGATCCCCAGGTCGAAGTGCGTGGGCCTGACGAAGCGCCACGGACCGTACTCTCCGACGACGACAACAACCACCGGTCTCACTTCCACGTGAGATTCGAGCACCCGACTGAAGGCCGGAAGTCTCGAAAGCGCAGACGGAAACCGGAGGCCGAACCTTCGGAGCGGCCGTATACCGGTCCAATCGGTATCCAGGAAGACGGTACCCATGACTATCCCGTTACGAAGAGTACCGGAATTACGGGAGTGCAGTGGGTATGGCCCAACGCGCAACCTCTGGGACTTGATTTGATACCGCACCTGCGTTTCTAACCACTAATCAGCAATCAGTCTCATCATCCTGACGATCAGTTATTCAAGGAGCATTTATGCCAACAGTATCAGGCCTCATTCTTAATGAAACCGGCGGCCCGGCAATGGGCGCTACAGTAAGAGCCATCGATAAGGACCTGCGTCACGAGCAGATCCTGGGCGAAGTATTAATCACCGAGACATCCGGACGGTACGTGATCACTTACACCGCGGACCAGTTTCGTCGCGCTGAGAAGAAGACCGCCGATCTTATCGTTCGGGCCTTCGACGTGGATGGCAACCTCCGCGCTGCATCAGAAATTCGCTTCAACGCTGGAGACGAAGAAGCAATCGATCTCACGTTTGCTCCCATTGCAACCGTCGAGCGGCCTCGTCTTTCGGAACTCGAAGAATTACAGGAAGCGATCGAACCAATCAGGGAAGGTATTGCTTACGCAAATTTCACCGACGCGGATCTAACGCACCTGACCGAAGAGGTTGTTCGTGTCGGCACGTCGATAGTGACGGACCGCCGCGCGACCAGGCAACATCTCGAGTTTCTGCGTCTGGCGGACCAGTTCAGGGAACAAACAACTCTCCCGCTGGCAGCCTTCTACGGTTGGTTTCGCCAGAGCCAGCCACGAGTGCTCGACGAGTTGCTCGATCAACCGAGCGAGACGCTGCGCAGTGCTTTGGAAACCGCCATCGACGACAGAATCATTCCCAATATCAGGCGAGAGATTCCCGGGATCATAGAACGGCTTCGCGATCTGCGTTTGGAAGCAGGCCGCGTGGTCCAACACCGGTTTGTGGTCCAATTGCTCAATGCAGCCAATGATCGACCGCTGGCGGGTCGTCGTGTGACCGTCGTCGATACTGCCGCGGCGGCTGGTGAACAGGATCTGGGGACGATCTTCACCGACGGGCGCGGTGTTTGCGGCATCGTCTTCCCGTTGTCTCGCACTGCCACGTCGATTGGGACCAACCGTTTGCAGTTGACTATCTGGGACAACGGCACAACCCTGGCCGAGATCCGGGTCACTCCGCAAATTAACCAAACGGAAGTTACAATCATTCGCGTAGACCTGCTGCCTGATGAGCATGGCAACGTGCGACTCGCGGATGCGACCTCAGCTTCGCCGCAATTGCTGGCCCGCTTGAATCAACAAGGAATCACGACGATAAACGAGCTGCTGGTCCAACCGGAGTTAACCGACGACGACGATCCGGACGCGTTGGACCAACTGCGAGCAGAAGCCAAGCTGGCCGTGCTTGCGCCGGATCTTAGTCAGACTGAGCGAGCGAATCTGTTGAACAACGGGTTCCGCAGCCTGCTGGAAGTGGGTGCGACATCCAGGGCTGAGTTCGTTCGTAATCAGCACGAGCTATTAGGTGGTGACGCGGCCACGTATGCCACGCACTTCGGCGCGAAAGAAGCCCGCAAAGTCTTCTTTCACATGATCGGTTCAGCCTGGCTGAAGAACGTCACCACACCCGGTGACGAGCCGCCGGATCCGGACATTCCCACTGGCGTGGACGACATCCTGACCGAGTTTCAGAGTTGCGGCTGTAAAGACTGCACTTCAGCAGTTAGCCCGGCGGCCTACCTGGCCCACCTGCTGGAATGGACGCTGGACCACATTAAGGATGTCAACACGGCGATCGAGTTCAGTCAGTTAGAGGACGAGCTTCATCAGCCGTTTGGCGATATGCCGGCGAGTTGCCGCGCCGTGGAAGAAGAGGTACGGCAAGTACGCATCTGCGTCGAGGCCCTTTGGCGCTTCACCGATCTTCTGGATCGCGAAGACCTGCAACTATCAACGCCTTTCCGCAATGCCTATCGCCAGCTTCGCAACCAACTCTACCAGGGAATACTTACGAACCTCGGAACCAGCTTCGAACAATTGCGCCGGGCGTTGTTGCAGGTCGAGGGCGACAGTTTAGTGGCCGAACAGATCGCCTTGCACCGTCAGGCTATGGCTGATCTGCTGGGGATCGATCCGAGTCGTCTGATCCAGCTTTTCTTCAACATCGAACAGCCGCCGATTTCTCCCAGCGAAGACGATCTCCAAGACCGATTCGGTTACCGGAGCACTCGCGCTGCAAATGTATTTTCAACCACCAGCACGCCGCCCGATCTGATCCTGTGGCAACGCGAGCGACTGGAGACAGTCTGGCAAACGCAGGATTGGTCGCTCGATAGTTACTCTGGTTCCGAACGGCGTCCCTTTGTCGATCCGGCGCTGATTGACGAAACCTATCTGCGTGCACCGCTGGAATCAAACCCGGCGTTAGCTTTACTGCAAGCGCGCAGCAGTGCGTTGGAAACTCATCGCCAGTCGCTCGTGGACCAGGAGCCGCAAGACAACGGTCTCGCGTCGCTTCTCGAAACTGAACTCGAAAGCACAATCGACGAATTGCGAACCCTGTTCGCAACTCTACATTCTCATAGCGCTTCGAGCGCTGAAGTAGTCGAGGCTCAGACAACGATTGCCGGGCTCAATCTCACGCCCGCGGGATTCAATCATCTGATGGAGATCGACGCTCACCAGCAAGCCGGTGAAGCGATTGGTCTCACGCCGGAGGCGATCGACGAAGCATGGTCGGCCGCGTTCGACATCCTTTCTCGCGCGCACCGCCATGGTTTATTTGCCGGTTGGGTCGGGCAAGAGAACGCTGTCGATTTGATATTTGGTTCGGCGCTTTTCTGGCTTCCGGTGGAACCATCATCCCCCGCGAGTCTATGGACCGCGACCACAGCCGAACGCGCTGAATGGCGCACCGCTCTTGCTCGTCGCAGCGAGCGTCCGATCGTCGATCCCGATCAAATACCCGCGAGCCACATCATTCTCCTGGCGATGTTCAATCCGCAGAAGACTAAGCTTCCCTTTGGCTTGATTAAGACGCCCATCGCACCGCCGCTTCAGGCGATGACTCTTTGGCAAGAACGGCGAAACTGGATTGACGAACGCCTCGACGCCATTCGTGACGCCCGCCAAGATCAAGGCAACTCGCTCGCAACTCTCGAAGCAGCCCTGGAGGCGAGCACCCTGGGTCTGAATCTCGACCTGTTTCAAATCCTTGTGGCCATCGAATCTGAGGGCCGTCATATTCAACCACACCTGGACCAGCTCAACCTGACCATTCCTGAATATCGTTTTCTGGCAAGCATTCGCGAATTGGCTTTGGGCGGCGGCACTGTGCGCAGCAATTTGTGGCCGGAAGTCGACGCTATTCTGGTCCAGGGTGAGAAACGGCGCGAGTTCGCCGGCTGGCGTCTCGCCGAGCAGGACGCTGAGATCACATTGCATCCGCATCGCTTTGTCGTACCGCAGGAGTCGGCGACTCAGGACGATGCACCACAGCTTCGCTGGTTACGCGATCCGCTGGCCTACGAGCAATGGACCAACACGCTGACCGCTCGCGGCGGTCAATTCAACGCGCTGACCGAGGGACTCGCCGGCGCGGTCGGCAAAGCAGAAGAGTCTGTGCTGCCACTGCTGCGCAACATTCTCATCATGGAGAGTGTGGCGCCGGGAGACACGCTCGGCGAAAAAGCCGAGTGGTTGGACCGGCGATTGTTGCTCGACATGCAGTTGAGCGGATGCCAGATGACCACTCGCGTGAGTCAGGCAATCGAGACACTGCAACGGTTCATTCGCGGAGTATATGACCGAAGCCATCTCGAGAGCATGGACAACGTCACGCTCGACGCGATTGAAGATTATGAGTTGGAATGGCCGGTGATCGGATCGTACGCCACCTGGCGAGCATTCATGCTGGCGTATCTCTATCCGGAGAACCTGCTGCATGTGACTCCGCCACTCAGGCAATCGCATGGCTACCTGGCGCTGTCCAGGAAACTGCGCAACCCGATAATTCCCGAACAAGCTTGTGAGTATTCGAAGGAATACAGTGAGTATTTCAGAGACGTTTGCAGTCTCGACATTCAGGCAACGTGCCAGGTGGAGATGGTCCAAACGACCCCCGGCGCGTGTAAGCCGGCTTCGACAAACCTGATCCAGGTCACACACTTGTTCGCTCGATCCAGAGAGAGCGGGAAGGTCTACTGGGCGCAGGTCGAATCCAAAGCCACCGGCCGGGACACGATGACGACGTGGACGCCACTCGGAGTGGTGGGTGAGGTTGATGCGATCCTCGGCGCTACGCCTCACGAAGCCGGCAGCAAGCGTTACATACTGCTATTCGCCGCGACAGAAAAATCGTTGCTGCTGAGAAAGTACGATCTCGACGATGCGCGCTGGCTGGGCGTGAAAAACCTCAGTTGGCCTCCGGGGTTTGAAGCCGGCATCAAGTCCGGCGCGGTGATTCAAAAGCGCCAGATCAGTCTCAATGCGGCGCTTAATTCACAGTTTCCGTTCCCGACCCTTGTCGCCGTTACCCTCAAACAAGGTGTCAGCTATATACGAAAACTGCGCGCTGATGGTGAAGGTTGGGACGGCAACGAGTGGCTTCCGCTTTATGGTCCATCTCTCGCGGACACCGTCGACGGAATCAAGGCGTTGATCCAGATCTCGAGTTTCTCGTATTTGATTGTTGCCGAAGCCGATGCGAAAGTTCGTTATCGCAAGGCCAATGCAGACCTGCTCAACCCGCTAACCGATGACGACTTCGAATGGAAAGTCATCGGCAATGGTTCTTACCGTGGCGCTTTTATTTCTCCCGGCGATTTCGATCTGTTTTGTTTCTTTGGTAATAACAACGGCACAAAATATCGGGCCATCGAGCTTAACCTGAATGAGCCTGAAGAGGACGACAGCGAATATGTCTTCTCAGACATTGCCGAATTCAATGAAAACTGGTTCATTCCAAATCTTGGTCTAAGCCTGGACGACACGAGTCTGTATAGGTTCGAACGTTACGCGCCTGACTTCTTTGTTCCCGCGCACGAGCCGGATCCTCCCGGCCAACCACTTCATCCAGCCGGCTGGCATCCGCTCCAACGGACGATCAACGGCGTGGATATTCCCATTGCCACCGGTGATTGGAACGGCGACGTCTATTACAGCGGTTCGCTCCTGGGCCTCATTACGCGCCCACTCGACGACTTCGAAGACAAGTTCTTTTTCGAACCGCCGGACAACGCCGAGTTTTATGACGACACTCCGGACGATAAGTATTTTTACCTGTTTCAGCAGAAATACTATGGCGTGCAACAGTTCCTCGAACACATCAAGAACGTCGACAGCGTGAGCTATTTTCATCCGACGCTCGGCTGGTGGAAGTGGGCCAACGATCGGATCAAGGAATTGTCCGAGGACAATCTAACGTTGGCCGCGGTGATCGAGCAGTTGCTGGTTAATCAGCTCCACGCTGAGAAGCAATCGTGGGCGCCGCTTGGCTCTTCGGACAGGTCACTGACATTCCTGCAACGATCGGCAGACGATTTGAATGGAATCGTCGAGATTTCGAATGACGAATGGATCGTGCCGCCTCATTCAGGACTGGAAGGAACCAATGCCACAGGCACGCGGCGACTTACCATCATGCAAATGACGGACGACGATCACAGTTTTCCCGTCCGCGTCCCGACCGAGGTGCGCCATAATCCGCCTTCGATTGAAGCCACTGCAAAGTATGAACTCGCGCCCTATGGCTCTGGTCCATTCGACAACCTGCCCGAACGCAGCTCCGTCGCCCTGCAACAGCGTGCTGAAGAGATCAAGACGATCTATGAACTCTTGAAGCCCGCGCCGTCTTCGACCAGGAGTTATCTGCTCGAAGCATATCTGCTCGTTCCCACGCAACTCGCTCTCCGGCTTCAACGTTCGGGATTTTTTGCCGAAGCCCTCGTTTGGTATCGGTTGGTGTACGACTATCTTGCGCCAGAAGGCGATCAGAAGATCTGCTTCGGACTCGTCGAAGAACAGCAGTTGACGCTCGATTATGACCTTGCCGAAGATTTCCTGACTGATGCCAGCAATGCTCACGTCATCGCTGCAACCCGCAAGAACACTTACACCCGGCACGTCCTGCTGCTAATCATTCGCTGCTTAATTGACTACGCGGATGCTCTGTTTGCCAGGGACACAGCTACGGACAACGCTCAGGCGCGCGAACTCTACCGGCAAAGTTTGAAGCTGTTGGAGAAACTGCGTCCGGCAAATTCGCAGTGCGAGAACATCCTTGGCGAATTGGAGATCGAAGTCAGCGAGTCGGGCGGGCAGTTTCCCATCACGCAGCTTTTCTTTTTCCTGGGCCAATTCGGTGATCCGGATCAGTTGCGTGGTGTCGCCGAATCGCTGATTGCAATAAATGAAAATACCGCTTTGCCGCCAATCGAACGTCTTGGCGCCATGCGAGAAACGGTGGTAGCTGCGTTTGAACAGATCCCCGCAGCGCCGGCATTCGCGGAAGTCATTTCGACGAAGCGCCAAACGATACAGAGCCTGGAGAATCAAGTTTCTGCTCACCCGTCATCAGTCTCGTTGCTCCGAAGTACGCAGGAAGGTCGACGCGAATCGGCGCTTAATCGAGTGACGGCTATCACCAGCACTTCAACACAGCCGGATTCGCTCGAGGTTCCGTGGCTGCGCGAAGCGCGTTTTGTGAAGAACGGAAACAACCAGCCCGAACTCCCGCTAACCAAGTCAGGCAATTCGAACCGGCTCTCCACCTTGATGCAGATGCGCCGCAATTCACCACTGCTGACGCTGACAGGAAATCTTTCTGATAGCGTGTCCGTCGGCAACGGCATCTCGTTCGATTTTTGCATTCCTCAGAATCCTGTAGTGACAGCGTTGCGGACACGTGCCGCTAACAATCTGACGAAGCTGCGCACGTGCCGTAACATCGCGGGCTTTCTCAGGCAGGTCGATCTCTACGGCGCGCCGATCGGTTTGGGCAGCGCGATGGTCTCGGCGAATGGCACCGTCTTTAACGGCATTGTCGATGCAGCGCCTACGCCTTATCGCTACGCCACCGTGATCGCCCGGGCTAAAGAACTAGCGGGAATCGCTCAGCAGATTGAGGCGGGATATCAGAACGCCCTTGAAAGCGCCGAAAGGGAAGCCCTGTCGGTTTTACAGGCGGAGCAAAATGTGGAACTCGCCGAGGCGCGAGTTACGTTGCAGGACTTGCGGGTGGTCCAATCGAACAGCGAACTGGGGATGGCCCAACTGCAAAAGAGCAGCGCCGTCTTTCGCGAGTCGACTTACGCCGGCTGGATTTCAGATGGCAAGAGTTTCAACGAGATCAGGATGCTCAACGCCTATTCCCTGGCCGCTGAAGCTCAAAAACAGGCTGCTCGCTCCAGGGCGGCGGCCTCCATCGCGCAAACTTCCGCCGATATGATGGGCAGCTTCGCCGGCGGTCAGTTGCTGACCGGCATGATGAAGACTCTGGCGCTTAGCACGTCGATGGCCGCGCAGATGGCCGGTGTTGGGTTCGAGGTAGAGGCAATCAACGCGGAGGCAAAGGCCACGGCGGCGTCATTCGAAGCCAGCTTCGAACGCCGCAATGACGAGTGGGAGTTGCAACAGGGCCTGGCAGCACTCGACTCACAAATTGGTGACCAACAGATCGTGTTGGCCCAAAACCAGATCAATATCGTGCAACAGGAACGGCTCATCGCCGGACTGGAGCACACCCATGCTCTCGATGTTTTGAATTTCCTTCTCACCAAGACTTTCAACGAAGAGATGTATCGTTGGATTGCGAGTGTGTTGGAGGACGTCTATCGCTACTTCCTGCAGGAAGCAACCGCCGTGGCCCGTCTGGCCGAGAGACAGCTTGCCTTTGAACGTCAGCAGGCGCCGCTGAAAGTAGTTCAACTGGACTACTGGAGCTTGCCGGCTGATCCGGCGGCTGGAGGCGGCGCCGATCGTTTGGGTTTGACCGGCTCGGCAAGGTTGTTGAAGGACATCTTTCAACTCGACAACTATGCGTTTGAGACCCGGCAGCGTAAACAGGTTTTGAGTATCACTCTCGATCTGGCAGAGATGTTCCCACTCGAGTTTCAACACTTCCGCGAGACCGGCGTGCTGATCTTCAACACTTCGTTGAGCCAAATCGAGCGGGAATTTCCCGGTTACTATTTATCGCTGATACAGCAGGTTCACGTTTCTGTTGTCGCCTTGATTCCGCCCACGCGGGGAATTCGTGCCACCTGCACCTCGGCAGGCATCTCTCGCACTGTGGTGAAGGGCGACACATTTCAGGAAGTGACCATCCGGAACCTACCGGAAAGAATCGCGCTGACTTCTGCCAGTACGTCCTCGGGCGTGATGGAGTTGGAGCCTGATAGTCAAACGCTTCTAAATCCGTTTGAAGGATCTGGTTTTGACACGCTGTGGGAATTGAGAATGCCGAAGGCGTCGAATCAGTTTGACTACAACTCGATCGCTACGGTGCTGTTCAAAGTCGATCTGACGGCGTTGCATAGCTTTGATTATGAGCGCGAGGTGATACAGCGGTTGGATCGCACGGTTAGTTTCGACCGCGCGTTCGATTTCCGCCAGGTGTTTGCCGATGCGTGGTACGACCTGAATCATCCGGAGCAAAGCGCCACACCGATGGTCGTGCAGTTCGAGACGAGGAGAAGCGACTTCCCGGTGAACCTGAGCGATTTAAGTATTCAAAATATCGTGCTCTACCTGGTGAGAAAAGATGGAGCAGTGTTCGAACAACCGATCCGCCATCTGCACTTTACTGCTGAGGGCATGCCGGGCCAGTCTGGTGGCCCAGCGTCGACAGTCGACGGCCGGGTGAGCACACGCAGTGGAAATGGGACGAACTGGCTGCCAATGATCGGACAATCACCGGTCGGTGTTTGGGAGTTGGCATTTCCTGATGGACCACCGGCGGACACCCAGGCGCGAGATCGTTTCGCCGACGAGGAGATCGAAAACATGTTGCTGGTGCTTACGATCTCCGGCGAGACTGCGGCATTTCCGATCTGATATTTCTCCGCGTTCTCTGCGGAACTCTATGATCTCAGCGTTAACAAATGCCCGAATTGAAGGTAAACGCAGAGATCACAGGGGGACGCAGAGAACACGGAGTTGTTATTTGCTGTGGATCTTTGCGTCTGAGAGATCGATTTTGTCGTCGACCAGTTCGTTGATGGTCCAACCGGAGAGATTTGAATAGGCGAGCAGCACCAGCAGCGATGGTTCTCGTCCACCGCGCTCGAAGAGTGAAATACTGGATGGATACAAAAACTCGTTCCTGACCGCCAGCTTCGTGATGAGTTCCGATTGGGTCAACCCTAACCGAATCCTAATCAACAACAGCTTCTCGCCTAACCGGTGCGGTCGGGAACGGTGAGCGCGCCCCATCAACTTGACCTCCGGGATGACGCGCGGCTGTACTTGCAAAGCTTTCTAAATAGAAATAGTCTGTAGCTGAGTTTTTGAGAGGCCCGGAACCCTTGCATCCGGGCGGTGAGCATTTCAGGCGGTCCCCGCTCGACTCATCATCTGCATGATGTTAGCGAAGTGCGTGACCTAGTGACAATCGCTGTTGTAAGCACACCTGTATCAGAGAGCGGCAAACCGGGGGATAAGCCGCTCGTAAAAGCCCCATGATCGTCCAGACAGGGGGCGCAGGGCGTTACCGTTACCGCAACCGCCACGTTAAGGAAGCGGTAACGCCCTAATCGACGCACTGGTTCTTCTACCCAGCCTTCTCTACTTTCTCTTACTCAGATTCTAGCCGCGTTCTCACCTTGCTATAACGCGATTGTTGAAACTGGATTTTCGTTCGTCAAGCCATGAAACTGGAATTCTTTGTCGAAGCTACCGAAGAGATGATCGGGATCGATACCGAAGATGAGTGAGTAAGATGATTTCATCAATGACGCGCCACAGGTTGCCCGTCACAAACACTTTCAAACGATCGCTTAGACAAGCAAAGTTGCCGTGCTCTGCAATTTCGATTGGTCGTAGTTTTTCAATCAATCAGCACAAGATAACAGAGCCGCTGTTCACCCATAGCTCTTTGGATACACAAGACTCATTTGTATTCAATAAGTATTCTGCGTCATGCGACTTTCGTTCTTTCACTGCCCAGATTCAGTCCGTATTGCTATACTACTCTGAGACTTTTTAGCACCTGCGAAAAGGGCCTCATTTATGCATACCTCATTATCCGTTATGCTTCCGATAAAACGTCCCCGGAGAACAGAATGGACCCACAAACATTCAATCGCAATCGCCTCGTGGAACTCGATGAGTTACTCGAACTCGAATATGAAAAGCGTCACGAGTTTGAAAAAGAGATTACCCTTGCGGATGGACCTACACAGAAGATTGCATTACGCCAACGAATTAAACATGAGTTGATACCTCGACTGAGGAAATTGGAGCAAGAGTATGCTAAGCAACTTGTTGCGGGTTCCGAACAATTGGTAGTCCCTGAAGGTGAAGCTGAAGCACTCGTCGTTTCGCTGATTTCGGCGGTTGCTCACACCAGAGCAAATCCGCCCAGCAATGCTCCCCAAGAAATGCTGACGTTGCTGGAGGAAACAAGGAAACAGCTTGCCGAACCCGGAAAGACCGCAGCCGCCAAATTGAAGATAACGTTGCCTATCGTACCTTTGCTTGCCTCGTACGAAATGGAATTGGATACCGAAAAGTTTGTCACGCAGGTTTGGCAACGAACTCGCGAATTCTTCAAACATCTTATAAGTCGCCCCAAGTAGACTCGCCGCAGTCCCAGACGCCTAGCGCGACGAGTCCAATACACTTGGCGTCAATACAGCATGGGCTCCTTCCTCCGCGGGGAAGGCAGGCTGTTTTTGTCTCCCTTTGCACGTGTATCTTCGCTTGCTCTAGTCTCGGTCTGTTTGGCATTCGTTGGTTGGGCATTCTGTTGTCGCTGCTCATTGTAGTCGGAGCAATTCGTTGGCGCGATCATTGGCTGCCCCAATTCTCAAGGTACTCACACATAAAGTCTGCCACGCTGTTGGTGCTTTCACTGAGTTCCTCCCTTTATTTCTTGCCGGAGACACGAGCCAGTCTTGCTATCACTGTTAGTCTCAACTCGCTGATTCGGGTGACGCAACTCCCGGAGCTTTCAGAGCCCTATGCCTTTGGTTTCGCTCTCTCATTCATCATGTTTGCCGTGGGACTCGTCACTAATTTATGGCTGCACCATCTCGAGGTCTCTCGGGCCTTGACGAACCTCAACCGTCAGGGGTTGCTGCATCTACACCGTGATTTCGAGAACAGTCTAAAACGGTATTGCAAATCATTAATAGCTTCCTTAGACCGGTACGATAATGAGGTTAATTGGAGCGATCATGAGCTAACCATGCTTGAGGCCGAGGTGGAGACGGAGAGGATCGGGAATTTACGTCCTAAACTCACTAGAAACCTTATAGCGGCTATCCGTCGGGATCGACAGTCATCCGTCTTTGTTGTGCTTGGCGATCCTGGTTCTGGCAAGAGTGTTTCACTCAGGCGACTAGTCCGAGTCCTTTGCAAACAGTCAATCAGAACCGGAATAGTCCCTATTTATGTTAACCTTCGAGAGTATCCACCAAATGAAGAACCTTCACCGGAATCGCTGCTCTATTTTGTGCGAGAGACAGCTCTCTATCAGACGGGCAGAGACGGCCGATCCTTTCTGGATACTTGGTATGAGATCTTTCGGAGGAGTGGCCGATTGTTTTTTGTGATCGACTCTTTCGATGAACTGCCCGCGGTACTTGATTGTGATGAAAAAAGCGATCAGCACAAACGAATTTCCTCTTCCTTCGATCGTTTCTTTTCGCAAGAAGTTCTGTCTTGCCGGGCCGTGCTTGCTTCACGTTATTTCAGGGCGCCAGTCGAAGTGAAAGGAACACGACTCTTCGTTAGGCCGTTCACCGAGATGAAAATCCGCAGGGCAATGCGATCATGGCTCCGTGGCAAAGGCCTCGACAGCAGGAACTACGTTCGACGTCTTTTTCTTGAGAGGCCGCACTTGGTACCGTTGCTTCGGAATCCTTTTTCCGGTGACTTGATCGCTGAGTATGCACTCTCCGGCGGCGCGGATCGATTGCCTCTCAACCTGTACGCTGTTTTCGATCACTATCTAACACAGCGTTTGGAAACTGACAAATCAAAACTCGAACGCCTAGGGCTCTCCGCAACCGATGTTCGGCAGGGGGCCGGAATGATTGCCGTACAAATGTATGAATCGCTGACCGGGGGGCTCGAAGCGGATGTTGATGAAATCATTCGATTGCTCGAAGCCCCTTATAAACAAAAAGCAAAACCAGTGATTGATGCACTGCATTTCAGTCGTCTAGTACGCCTTGGCGGCAATTATCCACACCGCTTCTCTTTTGTTCATCGTCGTTTCGCCGAGTTCTTCGTGGTGGATGTGCTTCGCCATGACGCTGAGTTTGTAAACGTTGAAGCCATACCGACAGATTCCCGCTGGCGCGACTGCTTGGTAATGTATTGCGGTATTGTTGATCTCCCATCCCGAATCCGGATAGCTAACTATTGCTGGTCGGTTATCGAATCTTCGGCTACAGCCTTGAAATCAGGACAAATCCCTGAGGCTCGGGGTGCAATTCACTGTATCCGATTTCTAGCTGATGCCTTCAGATCAGATTTGGAACCATTGCAGGGCTTTCGAGATAGGTTAGGAGAATTCTCATTAGAATTGCTCAAGCGCGAGGATCCTCTTGTTGCCAAAATAGCCGCGGAATCCATCCCTTTGCTTAGTTCTAGTCATCAGCAGGAAGCAATTGTTCGAGCTTTTGAATCCGGTTCCAAATGGGTCTGCGATACGACTCTGAATTCCTGCCGACACATAGGCAAGATTGATCGTACAACAAGCATGACTCTGCGGCGGTATTTTGCCTCGTTTACTCTGATTGAGCTACTTCAGAGATTTCGAGATTTGGATTTCACCCTTGGGTTATCTGATTCGTTTCGTCGCCAACAGTATGCGCTACGCGCAGATGTAGTTGAAGGCGGTTTTATAGTAACTGCTTGTTTGACTTTTTCGATTCTGGCGGCACTTAACCTTCCTGTAGTCTTGGGGATCGCGGCAGTGGCTGGAATCTGTTATTGGGGCTTGCGTAATTCACAAAAGGAACATTTTTTCCTAGATGGCTTAATAACACAGAGACGGCGGGATCCGTTTTTTGCATGCCTGCGCTGGTTTACGGCAACAGTGCCGTTAGTTTTCCTGTCAGGCGTCGCAATTGTAACGATGTCGCCCAGCACCAGCAGAGTTGCCCGTTTTCTTCTCAGTGCTGGCTTTACTCCTCAGCCTATTCACTTCGGGACCGTCACTATAGGACTCTTGTCTGTGAGTGTTGCCAGCATCGGATGGGAGACGGTCAAAGAACTGCTCGAAAAAGCCCAAGACTCCATTAAGGTGCTGCTAGCCGGGTTGACCCAGAAGCGCCCGCGAGATCAATTTAAAGAGATCGTTATGATCTCTTCTGTGCCCCAGTGGACCAAAGTGTGGCACAACCTCAAAGAGGTTGTGGCTGGAGTCATAGGCATTATGCTATTTGTATTATTCACGGCTTTGGTAAGTGTTGCAGGTCACCTGATCTGGCAACTGATCCCATTGCCAATACGGCATACATTAAATGACATTTCATACTTAACTTTACTGGGTGCAATCGCTGCCTTAACCGTACTTCTGTTAATTTCCAGGGCTATCGCTTTCTACGGTGCAGCCTCCGTAAACCTAATGCTTGATCGAAAGCGAATGTCGCAGCTTGGAGTTCCCTACGAAATTTCCTGCGCCGAGGTATTGCAGAATCTGAGATCGTTTCGCTCTAGCAAGGGACGTCGGGAATACCTGGAGTTGCTACGCATTAAGCGGGTTAGGTTGATTGGCTCGGCGAGTGTGCAACCCAAATTCGTGGTTCGCAGCACACACGCTATCGACATGCAATTGGCCGAAGAATTTGCGCGGCTGCGGGAGCAATGGTACGGTCTGACGAATTGAGAGTGGAACTTCTATTTGTTCCAAAGGTGTCCATTTAGCAACAGATCATAACTCGTTGTGTCCCTCGTACCCACGATTTCCCGCCCTAAGCGAACTGGTGGTGCAAGAAACGGAACGCTGCAGTTCATGGCGAAAGGTGCGAGATGGCTGCCATGAAGTGACGAGAGCTATAACTCACTTCCTGATGAAAGTACGTTTGAGTAGTTGCTTGCCGTTTGGACCATCCACTGTCATTTCGATCTTGAGGGTTTTGCCGCCGGCAGAGAGAACCCACTTGCGCGTCGTTTGAAAAGTGACGGCGCCGTCGGGAGTGTCGAAGGTTGCTGTTTCGCTGACTTCAATACTGCCGGATTCGGCGCCCCATTTAGCTGTGCGCTTGCCTTTGCCGGTTAGTCCGCCCGGGCCTTTGGGGGTGAACTCTGCTTCTTTGCCGTCAAGCATGTAACTGTCGGCGACGACTTGTTCTCCCTGTTCCGTGATCAGTTTTGTCTCGAGCGAGAGCTTGTCGCCG
>DATELZ010000127.1:0-8368 GCA_035276045.1 Pyrinomonadaceae bacterium
GTGGGCGCGTTGAAGACGTCCGCCACCTGCAACCGCTTTCCAGTAACTTCCTCCACGCGAGTCAGCAGCGACACAACCAGCAGCGAATGACCTCCCAGATCGAAGAAGTTGTCTCGCATGTCAGGTTCAACGTGCAGCAACTCTTCCCAGATGCCGACAAGCTGCGACTCCAGCAGATCTCGTGGACCAACGCGCTCGTCAACACGCTCGACCTGCACCCTTGCCCGAGTGCGAAGTGCGATCCGATCCGTTTTGCCACTGGTCGTCAACGGCAATTCGTCGAGTGAAATGATGAACGACGGCACCATGTAATCCGGAAGTCTCTGGCGCACAAAAATGCGCAGCTCTTCATCACTCACCGCGCCAGAGACAACATAAGCAACCAAACGCTGCCCTTCATCCGCGACCACAACAGCATCCGCAACCGACGGATGTTTCTTCAGCGTCGCCTCGACCTCTCCAGGCTCTATGCGAAAGCCGCGAACCTTTACCTGCTCGTCGCGCCGCCCGAGATACCGAATGTTTCCGTCCGGCAGATAACAGGCCATGTCGCCACTCTTGTAAAGCCGCGCGCCCGGTTCGGTGCTGAATGGATTCGGAATAAACTTCTCCGCCGTCAAACCGGCTCGGCCAAGATAGCCACGTCCCACGCCGGCGCCGCCAATATGCAATTCTCCGGCTATGCCAACCGGCACGGGATTCAGATATTGGTCCAACAAGTAAACCTGTGTGTTACTGAGCGGCCGCCCGATCGGCGGGTCAGTGCCGCGCCGCCTATCGTGCTCGTGCACGATGACGACGATCGTTGTCTCGGTTGGACCATAAGCGTTGATGAATCGCCTTCCCTCCGACCAGCGAGCCGCCAGATCCGCCGGACACCGCTCGCCTGCCGCGATCACCGTTTCGAGCGCCGGCCATTCTTGCGGCGACAACACTGCCAGCATAGACGGCGGAAAAGTCGCGGCCGTAACGTTTCGCTGTTGCGCATATTCGGCGAGTTGCCGGCCAGACAACAACGTCTCGCGGCTCACGAGACAAAGCCGCGCGCCCGTTGTCAGGACAGTGAAGATCTCCAACACGGACGCGTCGAAACCTAACGAAGCAAACTGCAACATACAACTCTCGGGACGAATGCCAAACGCCTGGACCATCGCCGCAACCTGATTGCAAACGCCGCGATGCGCGATCACCACTCCTTTCGGCGCGCCGGTCGAGCCAGAGGTGTAGATCACGTACGCGGCGTTATCACCACCAGCGGCACACGGAGGTTTGCGCTCAGAGTATTTCGCGATCTCATCAGCTTCCCTGGCGACGCAAACGACTCGCACCCCCGGCGATAAAGGCAGTTCGGCTGCTCCCCGGCTGTCGGTCACCAACACGGTGATATGCGCGTCGTCGAGCATGTAAGAAAGACGCGCGCGCGGAGACGCCGGATCGAGTGGAACGTATGCGCCGCCCGCTTTGAGGATCGCAAGCAACCCCACGATCATCTCCGGCGAACGTTCCAGCAACAACCCGACAAACGATTCTGGTCCAACGCCCAGCGCGCGCAGATGATGCGCGAGCTTGTTAGCCTGCTGGTCCAGGTCCGCGTAGGTCAGGCGGCGTTCTTCGAATACAAGCGCGATTGCTTCCGGAGTGCGCTCGACCTGCTGCTCGAAAAGCCGATGGATGCAGACCTCGCCGGCCAACTCTTTCGCAGTATCGTTCCACTCGATCAGCAATCGTCGCAACTCGGGAGCGGTCAGCAACGGCAACGTGCTAATCGGCCGGCCGGCGCCGCCCTGGACCACGCCGGCAAGCAACACTTTGAAATGCGCGCCTGTCAGCCGGATCGTCGACGCGTCGAACAGGTCAGTGTTGTAAACGAACGAGAAGTAAAACTGTCCCTCGACCTGGGTCATGTCGAGCGTGAGATCAAACTGCGCCCGCGCCGTCTTTACGTCGACGGCACTGATGTTGAGTTCCAGCTCACGTGCAGCAGCCTCGGGTGTGTTCTGCAAAGCAAACATCACCTGAAAGAGCGGATTGCGGCTCGGGTCTCTGACCGGACTCAACTCCTCAACCAGCATCTCGAACGGCAAATCCTGGTGCGCGAATGCGCCAAGCGAAACTTCGCGTGCCTGTGCCAGCAATTCGCGAAACGTGGGATTGCCGGAGAGGTTGACACGCAAGGCGAGCGTGTTGACGAAGAAACCGATTAGCGACTCGAGTTCCTGGCGATTGCGGTTGGCTACCGGCGTGCCAACCACGATGTCCGTCTCGGCCGTGTAACGATAGAGCAGCACGTAAAACGCGGCGAGCAGCGTCATGAAAAGCGTCGCATCTTCGCGTCGGCTCAATTCCACCAAACGCGCCGACAGTTCGCGCGAAAGCGCAAAAGACTCTCGTGCGCCGTTGAACCGTTGCATCGCAGGCCGCGGCCGATCGGTTGGCAGTTCCAGCAACGGCGGCGCGCCGCGCAGATGCTCGCGCCAGTATTCGAGCTGCTGGGCTAGCACCGCTCCGCGAAGCCACTGGCGCTGCCACTCGGCAAAATCAGCGTACTGGATCGACAATTCCGGCAACGGCGAGGTCCGTCCAGCCACCGCAGCTTCGTACAGTGTGCCCAACTCGTTCAGCAAAACTGTTTGGGACCAGCCGTCGCTGATGATGTGATGCATCGTCACGAGCAACACGTGTTCATTAGCGCCGAGCCGCATCAACAAAGCACGTATGAGCGGACCGTTTACGAGATCGAACGGCCGTTGCGTCTCCTCGGTTGCCAACATCTCCGCTTCTTCTTCGCCGATCGATGGCGGAAGCGAACTCAAATCGGTAACGGCCAGCGTCAGGTTTCCAGTGCCCGCGATCAATTGCACCGGTTCGCCGTCCAACAGGTCGAACGTAGTGCGCAGGATCTCGTGCCGGCGCACGATCTCGTCGAGCGACCATTGCAAAGCGTCTGTTTCGAGTTGGCCTGACAGCCGGAAAGCAAGCGGCATGTTATAGGCCGCGTTCGACGGTTCCATCTGGTGCAGGAACCACAGACGTTGCTGGGCAAACGAAAGCGGAAAAACGAAGACTTCATCAGAGGGCACGGCGGACGTCATTGCATCGATCTCGTAGGTCGCGTCAAACGTCGCGCTGATCGATCGACGCGAGCGATCTTCGGCATTTCGCCGGGCGCGTTGTTGGTTTGTGCCTGCTCGATGACGGTTGCGAGTGCGGCGATAGTTGGTTGTTGGAATACCTGGCGCAACGGCAGTTCAACTTTGAACAGCTCGCGGACGCGAGAGATGAGTTGCGTCGTGAGCAGCGAGTGGCCGCCGAGATCGAAGAAATTGTCGTGGATGCCGATCTGCGGCAGGCCAAGTAAGTCAGACCAGACGGCGGCGAGCGATTGTTCGACGCTCGTGCGCGGCGCAACGAAGGCTTGTGGCAAATCCGGCCTGACGGCTTCCGGGGCTGGAAGTGCGCGGCGGTCCAGCTTGCCGTTAGGCAACAACGGCAACTCGTCGAGGATCACGAACGATGCGGGAACCATGTGATCCGGCAGTCGCTCTTTCAAGAAGGTTCGTAACTGTGGTCCAAACTGTCGCGCTTGTTTGGCACGCAGTGGGTGGTTCACGTAATCGCTTAGCGACTTTGTTGCGCCGGGTTCGAACGGGAAGTAAACGGTTTGGGCGTTTTGCGTGAAGGCCACGTCGAAGCTTCCCTCGGCGCCGTGTCGCGCCCAACTGAGATGGACCTGATATGGCAACTCATCTGCCAACCGATACAACTCTTCAGGATCGAGACCATCGCCGAGCCGGGCGTTCGCGACGTGTGCCAGGGCCAGCGACTTGTCTTCATTGAGCCGGCGGCGGATCTCGTCTAAATCCCAACGATCCGTGCGCCAGTCGATCCACGATAAATCTTCTCTTTGCGCCTTTGCGCGAAGAAGATGGATCTTCACCTGGTAACGAAACCGCGTGAGTTCATTGTGATAACGCCCGCGTTTCGGTTCAACTTCGACATGGCTAATCTGCGGCAAGTGCTGCTTGAGGGTCGTGAAGAAGGCCGGATCGATCAGCAACTCTTCCTCCTGTTCGATACGCCGCTCAACCCGCTGCTGCCGCAACTGCGCGTGCAGAACTTTCAGCAAAGGCAAACTGCGCACGTCGCCGATAAAGATAAAGCCGCCGGGCGCCACGGCCTCAACCGCGCCGCGCAAAACGCGCATGAGATAGTCAACACCGGGAAAGTACTGCACTACGGAGTTGATGATCACTGCGTCGAACGATGCCGGCTCAACGTTTGTGAAATCATCCGCGTTCCGTTCTGACAGCGACACGTGGGGCAACGCGCGACCGGGTAACTGCTCGCGGATGTAATTCAACGCAGCAGGTGAAAAGTCTGTGCCCAGGTAGTGTTCGCAGTGCGGCGCAATACGGAACAACAGCAAACCGGTGCCGCATCCAATCTCCAACACTCGTTTTGGCTGTCCAGCGATGATGCGTTGGACCGCGTCGTCCACCCACTCGCGCATCTCCTCCTCGGGGATCGGCTCGCCGGTGTAGCTGCTGTTCCAACCGCTGATGTTGAATGATGGATCGTGGACCGGATCGTTCTCGTTGAAGACTTCGTCGTCATGGACCGTGCGCCACTGGGCGAGTTGCTCCGTTTCGAGTGCGGCTGACGCACCGCCCTCATCGGCAAGCCCTTGCGTGACGTAAGCGACCAGAGATGGATCGCCTGATGCGCCTGCACGCAACAGCACCGCGGCGCTTCTTACACCCGGCGCGGCGGTCAGCACCGCTTCAATCTCGCCGAGCTCGATACGATAGCCACGCAGTTTGATCTGTTCGTCCGCGCGTCCGATGAATTCGATATTGCGATCGGAACGGTAACGCGCCAGGTCACCAGTGCGGTACAGCCGCGCTCCGGGTGTCAAACTAAACGGATGCGGAATGAACCTCGCGGCGGTTAGATCAGCGCGGCCGTGATAACCACGCGCCAGGCTTTCGCCCGTGAGATACAACTCGCCGACAAGACCGACCGGCACAAGCTGTAGATTTCGGTCGAGCAAATAAGCGTGGGTGTTCGCAACGGGACGGCCAATCGGTAAAGATCCTGTGCCGCGAACCTCATCGATTCCAGGTCGATACAACGTAGACGTGATCGTGGCTTCGCTGACTCCGTATGCGTTCAGCAGGACACTGTTCGCATGCGTTAACCTGCTCCAAACAGCCACTCCTTCCCGCCACACCTTCTCACTGCCGACAACCATGAGGCGGACGCACTCAGGCAATCTCGCGCCTTTGCGCTCTAAACCTTCCAACCAGTCCTGCCAGAATCGCGACGGCAGGTTCAGCACGCTCACTCGCTCCTGTTCGATAAACCGCAGTAGCGCCGTTGCCTCCATAACTCGTTCGCTTTGCAGAACGATCGCAGCTCCGGCGATCAACGTCGGGAAAATCTCTTCAGCAGCCACGTCAAAACTCAACGAAGCAAACTGGAGCACGCGATCCGAAGCCTGCAACTCATATTCATGGGCCACTGCGGCACAATGATTTGACAGGGCGCGGTGTGTGATGACGACGCCCTTCGGCGTTCCCGTCGATCCCGACGTGTAGATCACGTAAGCAGCATTGTCGAGACTCAACCACGGATCCTGAGCTTCCGTCGCGGGGGCGGACATTGCGCCGGCGAAATTCTCCGGCGTGAGCACCAATCGCGCCCCAACGTCCTCCAGCATGAATGCGCGTCGCGCCTGTGGATACGCAGGATCGAGCGGAACGTAAGCACCACCAGCCTTCAGTATGCCCAGCAAGGCGACGATCATCTCGACCGAACGACCAAGCGCCACCGCCACCGGAACTTCTGGTCCAACACCAGCGAACCTTAAATAGTGGGCCAACTGATTGGCACGCGCGTTCAATTCCGCAAAGGTCAAACTCTCGCTCTCGCCAACAACGGCAACCGCCGCGGGCGAGCGTTGCGCCTGAGCCTCAAACAACTCGACACAAGAAGTTTCCCGCAAAGGCGCAAAGACGCTAAGCGCTGCCGCGTTGCTATGCAGAGCCTCGACATCGGATCGATCCATGAGCGGCAATTCACTCAAACGCTGATCCGGCGCGGCCGCGATACTCTCCAGCAAGATCTCCCAACGTTTAAGCAGAGTGCGGATCGTCTCAGCCTCGAAAAGATCTGTGCTGTACTCCGCCGTCACCGCAAGTCCATGCTCGCTCTCGACCACGTCGACACTCAGATCGAACTGGCTCGCCACGCCTTCGACCGCCACTGGACTCAACGTCAGACCCGGCAGCGGCAGTTCCTCTTTCGGCGTGTTCTCCAGTTGAAACATCACCTGGAAAAGCGGGTTGCGGCTGAGGCTGCGCTCCGGCTGCAAGTCTTCGACCAGCACTTCGAAAGGCAGGTCCTGGTGCGCGTAAGCTTCGAGCGTCACTTTGCGCACGCGCGCCAGCAACTCCGGGAATTGCGGATCGCCGGAAAGATCTGTGCGCAGCACGAGCGTATTGACGAAGAAGCCGATCAGGTTTTCGGTCTCGATGCTATTGCGATTCGCGATCGGCGCGCCGATGACGATCTCGTCCTGTCCGGTGTAGCGGCAGAGCAGCGCCTTGAATGTCGCGAGCAAGAGCATGAAGAGGGTCACGCCTTCGCGGCGGCAGATGATGCCGAGTGATTCGTTTAGACCGGCGCGCAAGATCGTCGTGAAGGTCGCGCCGCGAAAGCTCTGTACTTCGGGACGCGGATGGTCAGTAGGCAGATCGAGCACTGGCAGATCGCCGGCGAGTTGTTTTCGCCAGTAAGCGAGATGCTGGTCCAACACCTCGCCCTTCAACCAGTTGCGCCGCCAGTGCGCGAAATCGGCGTATTGCACCGGCAACTCTTCGAGTGGCGACTCTCTGCCCTCGCTGAAAGCCTGGTAGAGCTTGCCCACCTCACGCACCATCACCCCCTGCGACCAACCATCGGAGACGATGTGATGGACGGTCAGCAGCAGCACGTGCTCTTCTGGTCCAAGCTGCACGAGGCTTGCACGCAAAAGCGGTGGGCGAGTTAGATCGAAAGGCTTGCCCGCCTCCTCCGACGCCAGCTCCAACATGCGCGACTCAGCCTCATTCGTCTTACTGAGATCGACTAGATCGATCTCGAGTTCCTGCGGTGGTCCAACAAACTGCGCAGGTTTGCCATCGGCCATGCCGTAGTAAGTGCGCAGGATCTCGTGCCGCCGGACGAGTTCGTTCAGCGTGCGCTTGAGCGCCTCGCTGTCGAGCGCGCCACTCAGACGCACGGCGGTAGGGATGTTGTAGGCGGACGTGCTTGGTTCCAACTGATAAAGGAACCAGAGACGTTGTTGCGAGAACGACAGCGGGAGATTGCCGGCGCGAGATACGGCGACAATCGGCGGGGCTTGTACACCGTTCTCAGCTCCCAACGCAGCCTCTAACGCCGCAGCCTGCGCGGCGAGTGTGGCTGATTCGAAGAAGAGTTTCAGCGGCAACTCCGCTCCGAACTGTGCTTGCGCCCGAGAGACCAGCCGCGTCACGAGCAGCGAATGACCGCCTAGTTCGAAGAAGTTATCGTCAACGCCGACGCGTTCAACCTTCAACACATCAGCCCAAATGCCGGCCAGCAACTCTTCGACGGGCGTGCGCGGCGCTACATGAGCTGAATCTGTTGGCGCAAGAACTTCTTCGGGCGCAGGCAGCGCACGACGATCAACTTTGCCGTTCGGCGTCAGTGGTAATTCATCAAGCACCACAAACGCCGACGGGATCATGTAATCGGGCAACGTCGAGCGAAGCGCCGTTTGCAGCTTCTCCACCGCCATGTCGCCAACGATATAAGCAACGAGCCGCTTGTCTCCGCCGCCGTAATCACGCACCACCACCGCCGCTTGCCGCACTCCTGCCGCACCCGTGAGTTCGGTTTCGATCTCGCCGAGTTCGATGCGATAACCGCGTACCTTGACCTGTTCGTCGGCCCGCCCGATAAACTCGATGTTGCCATCTGCCAGATACCGCGCGAGATCACCGGTACGATAAAGCCGCGCTCCCGGCTCGGTGCTGAACGGATGTGGAACAAAGCGCTCCGCAGTAAGACTTGCCCGGCCGTGATAACCACGCGCGAGGCCCTCGCCTCCTGCATACAACTCGCCGATAAATCCAGGCGGAGACAGTTGCAGGTTCTCATCAAGGATAAACACCTGCGTGCCGGCAATCGGCTTCCCGACAGGCGCCGAACCGTTAAGCTCTACGGCTGCATCCATCGCGTAGCAGCAAGTGAACGTGGTGTTTTCAGTTGGACCATAACCATTGATCAACCGGCACGAAGGCGCTGCGTCGACAAACTTCTTTACGTGCGCCGGCGAGAGAAC
>DATELZ010000128.1:0-9771 GCA_035276045.1 Pyrinomonadaceae bacterium
CGAAATCGAAGCCGCCCTCAACGAACATCCAGCAGTGCGACAGAACGTCGTCCTTGCGCGCGAAGATGTGCCTGGCGACAAGCGCCTCGTGGCCTATATCGTCCTCGCCGGCACAGAAGCGCCTGACTGGCGAACTTATCTCAAAGACAAGCTGCCGGATTACATGGTCCCACGCGCATTCATCATGCTGGACCGACTGCCGCTGTTGCCCAACGGCAAAGTAAATCTGCGTGCGTTGCCCGATCCGGAACCGGCATGGAGTGTTGAGACAGACAGTTACGTCGCGCCTCGAACGCCTGTCGAAGAAATCGTCGCAGACATCTGGTCCAACGCACTTCGCGTTGAGAAGGTCGGCATCTATGACAACTTCTTCGACCTGGGAGGTCATTCGCTTCCGGCCACCCAAGTTGTCTCTCGCCTGAGACAGGTCTTTCAGATCGAACTTCCGCTCCGAACCTTGTTCGACGAACCGACAGTCTTCGGGCTTAGCCGCAGCATCGAATTGGCCCGCGGCGCGATGTCCGATGCGCTGACTAAACCCATTGAAACTGTTTCGCGCAATTCGGCGTTGCCGCTGTCGTTTTCGCAGCAGCGGCTCTGGTTCCTGGACCAGTTGGAATCAGGAACTGCGGCTTATAACGTCGCGTCTGCCATTCGTCTCACGGGTAACCTGAATGTTGACGCGCTCCGGCAAAGCTTCGACAAGCTCTTGAGCCGGCATGAGGCTCTGCGCACAACCTTCACGACGATAAACGGGCTTCCGGTGCAGGTGATTGGCCCGCCTCAACCCGCGCACTTGACCATCGTCGACTTGCAGGATCTTTTTGACGCCGAAAGCGAATCTCAAGTGCGCCGGCTGATGGACGAGGAAGTCGAACGGCCTTTCGATCTCAGTCGTGGACCATTGTTGCGTGTGTTGTTGATGCGATTGTGCCCGGATGCGTACGTCGCGTTGCTGACGATGCATCACATCGTCTCCGATGGCTGGTCGTTGGGTGTTCTGGTCCGTGAACTTTCCGCGCTCTACCAGGAGTTCTCCGGCGGTGAATCATCAATGCTTCCCGAACTTCCGGTGCAGTACGCGGACTACGCTGCCTGGCAGCGTGAGTGGTTGCAGGGAGATGTGCTCGCGGCCCAACTCGATTATTGGAAACAACACCTGGCAGAGGCGCCCGCTGTGGTCGAGTTGCCGGTGGACCAACCACGGCCCGAGATGCAAACCTACCGCGGAGAGAATCATCAATCGCAGCTCAACGCCGACACCACATCTGCATTGCGAGAGTTGAGCCGGCGCGAAGGAGTGTCACTGTTCATGACGCTGCTGGCCGCGTTTAAAGTTCTGGTGAGTCGCTCTACAGGACTCGAGCACATCGTGGTCGGCACGGATGTGGCAAATCGCAACCGGCAGGAGATTGAGGGACTGATCGGCTTCTTTGCCAACCAACTGGTCCTGCATACCGATCTATCAGGCAACCCGGCGTTTCGTGAACTGTTGTCGCGTGTGCGCGAGGTGACGCTTGGAGCTTACGCTCACCAGGATATTCCGTTTGACAAGCTCGTAGAAGAACTAAAGCCGGAACGCGATTCGAGCCGGACGCCGCTCTTTCAGTTGAAGGTCGTGATGCAGAATGCGCCATTGCCGGTGATGGAATTGACGGGACTGCGGCTCTCATCGGAGGAACTTGGTGGCGGCACGGCAAAGTTTGACCTGACGCTCTTCCTGGAGGATACGCCGCAAGGTTTGAACTGCACGTGGCAATACAACTCGGATCTCTTCAAACCACGCACGATTCAACGATTGGCGACCCAACTCGAACAAGTTCTGGAACAGATCGTCCGTGCGCCTGACGCGCATCTGCGCGAACTCTGCGACATGTTGGACCACCGTGAACAGGACGAGCGGGAGAACGAAAAGAAAAAGTTGGGGGCCGCGAACTTCCAGCGGTTCAAGTCTGTAAAGCCACAGGCAGTCAAAATGTTTTGAGGTTTATCACTTAGCTGAAAGAACGAGGCACAAAATGCACTACGGAATCCCTGTTTTTGAATTTTTCATCATCGGCGGTTTGCTGGTTGCTCTGTCGGCGCACGCTTCCGCGCAGGAAGATGCTCGCGACGAGAGCCGGCAAACGTTTCAGCTCGCTGCGAATCCACGCGTTGAAGTGATGAATGTAAACGGCAGCGTCGTCATTCAAACTTCAGATTCGGATCTCGTGGAAGTCGAGATAGTTCGCCACGCGCAACGGCAGAAGGATCTGAAATACCACCAGGTGAGCGTCGAGCAAACGGCCGGCAGTCTCATCATTCAGGGCCAGGAAGATCGCGCAGCGTATCGACGCGGGATTCATGTTCAGCAACAAGTGAAACTAAAAATTCCGCGCCAGGTCAGTCTTTTAGTGAAGGGTATCGGTGGACCAGTGCAGATAGATGAGTTGGAAGGTCCGGTTAAGATTGAGCAGGTTTCCGGCGATCTGCGGGCCACCGTCCGCCGTATGGACCAGCGCGGGATTCAGATCAGTAATATCGGTGGGCGGGTTGATATGCGTTTCTCCGAGGTTTTCAATGCCGAGTTGACGGCTAAGAGTATTGGCGGCGGTATTAACATCAACCTGCCGAACGTAGAGACGTCCGATCAAGACGCTGCCGTGAGTATGAGCGCGCGCATCGGAACCGGCGGCTCGCCGATTTCGATCCTCAAGGTAGCCGGCACGGTACAGCTAGCACTTGGTTTATGATCACATGATCTCCGCGGCCCTCTGTGTCTCTGCCTCTGTGCGTCTCTGCGTTAACCTTTGTTACGCCTTGTTCACCGCAGAGAACGCGGAGAGACGCAGAGAGGCGCAGAGAACGCAGAGTACCCCACCAGCAACCCGCCAGACCTCCTGCGATGGCACAGGCATTGCCACCATCGTGATTGGGCCAGCGTGCAGGACCAGATCCTTTTACCCACGTCTCCCGATCCTGCCCTCTCTTGCCTCAGGAGGTCTTTTGATGTCCACGCCTGTCGCGATCATTATTCAAGAACCCGAACCTCAATTACCGCTTCTCAGCCACGAAGTCGTGGCCGATACTCAGACTGAAATCCAGCGCGCAGTACAGGCAAACCTCCAATACGAAATCAATTGCGTCCTTAAACTGATTACAGATCCCCAGGTGCGCGACGTCACGCACACAATCCTCATCGAATTGGTCCGTTTCTTCGACTGGCTCGACCGCATCGAAAACAACCTGCACAAGCTCGACACGCTGCTCGAAAATCTCTCGCTGCTCGAAGTTCTGGAATTCGAAGCGCGTTCGCTCATCGACTACATCGAGCGGAAGGCCAGCAAGGTTGCGAATGCGAGTCCATACGAGCGTCTCAGCGAGGTGCTCGACGGCATTACTTACGGAATTACTCACGATTTGCGCCGGATTTTCGAGCGCGAACTGGTCCGCGGCGTCACCGAACAATCCACTCCAATCGTCTACGGCAAGATCCTTCACGCTCACGGTTTGTTAACAAACTGCTTCCAACAGTCGACCATCACACTGTTGCAGGTGTTCAAACCGATCGATGCCTCGGTGCTCTTCAACGATATCGAATTGCGGCTCCAACAATCGTTGCTGTTGTGCCGGGACCTATCGTCCTTGATGCGGTTTGTGAAGCTGTCGCAGGCCAACTCCGACCCGGATGTATTGCGCACGGTGGCCCAGCGCATTCTCGAGTTTAGAGACGGCAGCATGCAGTACCTGATGTACAAAGACTGGCGCGGGTATGAGAGCCTCGCGCTGGAAGTGCTCAACGCCATCGAGAACAACCTCGAATCACGCCCCCTGCTTCATAAGCTCTTGACCTACCTGGAAGTGCTCTACGGACACGTAAAGATGCGCGCGGTGCTGGCGGAGAACTTTCCGTATTCAGGCGGAGACGAAGCCTGACCTCCCGCCGCGATTCGGACCAGCCACTAGACAGGAAATGTGCCGCAAACTGTTAGCTGCGGGGTAACAGAATTTGTTACTTCGAGGTGTTTGCGGGGTCTTTCGGACCATCGTGAGGCATAAGTGAACACCGCTTCGCCGCAAAAATACGCATTCGAGATTCGAGTTAAGGGAGCACCGCAAATCCCAGGTAAGCTCCGGCTAAGCAACAAGCGCCGAAGGCGCGCCAGAAGGTAGCCAGGGGTGAAGCGCGCAGCGCGAACCCCTAGTCTAATTTGGAAAAACCGCTAGAGCACTGAAAGTGCGATAGAAAATAGACTGCGGTTCTATCGCACTTTCAGTGCTCTACGTGTATTCATTGTGATCCAGGGGCGGCGTGCTCGCTTCGCTCGCACTTGCCCCTGGCTACCTTCTGGCGCGCCTTCGGCGCCTTAGCAACACGAGCCCGTTGGCGCCTTAGCAACACGAGCCCGTTGGCGCCTTAGCGACACGAGCCCGTTGGCGTATGTCGGATTTGGGGGGCAGCTATGTCGCGCGTGTTGGGGGTAGGCTGAGGGCTATCTTTTTTGACACTGTGGGCAGTAATAGGTTGATCGTCCGCCGTGGACCACGCGCTTGATGTTCGTGCCGCAGTTGACGCACGGCTCGCCTTCGCGTTCGTATACCCGCCAAAATCGCTCAGGACTTGCCAGGTAGCTCGCGTTGCCATCCGCCAGATCGATCCGCAAGGTCGATCCGGCTTCGATTGCCTCGTGCAACACCTCACGAATCGCCTGGTACAACTTCCGCGCGCGCGGCTTCGACAGACGATGCGCCGATTTCATCGGATTGATGCCGGCGAGGAAGAGCGACTCGACCGCATAAATATTCCCCAGCCCCAACACCCGCGTCTGATCCAACAACAATTGCTTCAAACTGCGTTTCGACCGGGCAAGCGTTTGCAGAAAATATTCTTCGGTGAACTGCTCGGATAGCGGCTCCGGCGCCAGCGTCACCAATTCTTTCGGCGGACGTGACGAGTCGACCACGAGACGCATCCGGCCAAACTGCCGCATGTCGCAAAACACCAGCCGTTTTTCGTCGTCGAGATGAAAAACGACGTGCGCGTACGGCGGCAGATTGTCATCCGTGCTCAACGAGACAAACTTGCCCGTCATCCGCAAGTGCGTGGTCAACAAACGTCCCGATTCAAGCTCAAACAGGATGTACTTCCCACGACGCCCGACAGCCGTAATCAACGAATTGCGCAACGCGCGATCAAAGGCGGGACGCGAAATATCGGGCGCGATTCGTTTGAGCTTCAACTCTGCCGCGACAATGCGCCGCCCTACGACAACCGGACGCAGCGCGCGCACGACGTGTTCGACTTCGGGAAGCTCAGGCATCCACAGGTTCCATCAATTGTTTTCGATTATTTCTTCGATCTGCGTTTTGATCTTATCGACCAGTCCATCTTTTCGCGCTTCGATATTCAACCGGAGCAGCGGCTCGGTATTCGAAGGACGAACGTTGAAACGCCAGTCAGGAGTGTCGAGCGAGAAACCGTCGGTGAAGTCTTCCGTTCCTTGTCCGTGATACTTCTCACGCACGGCGGCGATCACCTTCTCGATATCTTTGACTTTGTAATTCAACTCTCCCGACATGTAATGGCCCGCCATGTACGGCGCCATCATTTCAGAAAACGATTTGCCGAGGTTTGAAAGATGTTCGAGGACGAGTAGAAACGGGATGATGCCGTTATCGGCGTAAAAGTTCTCGCGGAAGTAGTAGTGCGCGCTCATCTCGCCGGCAAACAGCGCATTCTCCTTGCGCATGCGATCTTTCATGAACGCATGACCGCCTTTGGAGACGATCGCCCGCGCGCCTCGCTTTTCACAGACCGCCAGCGTGGGCCAGATCACGCGCGGATCGAAGATGATCGCGTTGTCGTCGCCGTACTTGGCAAGCAGTATTTCAGCCAACAGCGCCGTCACATACGCGCCGGAAATAAAACGTCCGCCTTCGTCAAGGAACATGACGCGGTCTGCATCGGCATCCCAGATGACACCGAAATCGGCATGCTCGTCTGGCACCATCTTTTCAGTCTCCGCGCGATTGCCGGGCAACATCGGATCCGGCGGTCCCTTGGGAAACGAGCCGTCGGGTTCGAAGTTCAACGTCACCATGTCGAGGCCAAGCTTGTCTCTTAAAACGGCGACAACGCGCGAGACGTAACCAAAATTCGCATTTGCGACGAGACGAAACTTCTTGACCGATCCGGTGTCGATCGACTTCAGCACGTGAGCGAGATAGTCGTCGAGAATGTCGCGTTCGCTAAGCTGGCCTTTCGTGTCCGAAGTGACCTCGGCGTCTTTTCCTTCTTTGAGCAAGTCGCGAATGTCGAAGAGACCGGTGTCGGACGAGATCGCGGCGACGTGCTCTCGCACGAGTTTCATGCCGTTGTACTGTTTGGGATTATGCGACGCCGAGACGACGATGCCGCCCGAATAGTCATACGCGCCCACCGCGAAATAGAGCATGTCGGTGGTAACCTTTCCGATGTCGACGACGACGACGCCGGAGTCGAGAAAACCATTAACTAACGCCTTCTTTAGCGCCGGACCCGAAAGACGCGCGTCCATGCCCACGACTATCGTCTTGGGCTTGAACAGGTAGACGTAAGCTTTCGCGATTCTGTAATAATCCTCTTCGTTGATCTCGTCAGGATAAATGCCACGAATGTCGTAGGCTCGAAAAACACTCCAGTCCATCACTACTCCTCTTTAAGTCAATGTGTAATCGGTCAACGAAGTCTTGTCGCCCAGCACACTGCCTGGTCTAACGGTCGCCGATCGACCGATATGACAACCGCGACCGACAATCGCGCCGATTACTTGCGCGGTCGTTCCGATGCGTGTGTGCGGCCAAATAACGGAATTTTCCACTCGCGCTCGCTCTTCGACAAAACAACCCGGGCCCAATATCGAGTTAATGATCTGCGCGCCGGGTTTGATCTGACAGTCGTCGCCGATCAGCGATGCTTCGTCGATCTCTGAAACGGTAGCTGCGTCAAAATTGCCGCGACGTTCCTTGATGTGAATCCGCGCGACGCGGTTTGCGAGCAAGTCGGAATGGACCTGTAGATAGCGTTCGGGCGTGCCGATGTCGATCCAATAGGTACGCGCCGGAATGTGCGCGTAAAACGCCTCTTTGCGTTTCAGAAGATCGGGAAACAGGCCGTATTCGAACGAATAGTTTTCCCCTGCGGGCAGGTAATCGAGCACTTTTGGTTCGAGAATGTACGTGCCCGCGTTGATCGTGTTGCAGGTGATCTCGTCGGCTTTCGGTTTCTCGAGGAAACGGCGAATCGCCCCGTCAGTCTCAGTTTCCACGAGGCCATAACTCTGCGGGTTCTCGACCGGCGTCAACACGATCGTTGCCGTCGCTTTTCGTTCGTTGTGTTCGCGAATGACTGCCTTGAGATCGAGATCCGTCAGAATGTCGCCGTTGAAGACGACGGTCGGTTCGCGAATCAGGTCTTCGGCGAACTTGTAAGCGCCGGCAGTGCCCATCGGCTGCGGCTCGACGGTGTATTTCAGTTTTACGCCGTAGTCAGAACCGTCGCCGAGCAGTTGTTCGATCTTGTTCGGCTGATACGACAGCGACAACGTGATGTCGGTGATGCCCGCGCGTCGCAGTGTGTCGATCTGGTAGAGCAGGAAGGGTCGATTGCAAATCGGAACGATCGGTTTTGGTGTGTAGACAGTTAACGGACGAAGGCGCGTGCCTTTGCCACCAGCGAGAATCAGTGCTTGCATGCGTGAGGCAGTCTAACACGGATGACACTGATGATAAGAATGGGCTAGGATTAAGGCATGTCAGAACTAAATGAAGCCGTAATAATCAGTGCTGCGCGTACACCGGTAGGGAAGTTTCAAGGATCGTTGAAAGGGTTTTCGGCGCCTGAACTGGGCGCAATTGTCGTCCGTGAAAGTGTCAGACGTGCCGGGATCAAACCGGAAGACGTCGACGAAGTGATCATGGGATGTGTGATTCAGGCGGGCCTCGGCCAGAACCCTGCGCGCCAGGCTGCGTTGCGTGGTGGACTTTCATCCGGCGTCGCCGCTGTGACCGTGAACAAGGTCTGTGGTTCGGGACTCAAAGCCATGATGATGGCGGCGCAGGCAGTAAAACTCGGCGACTCGGAGATGGTCGTCGCCGGCGGTATGGAGTCGATGAGTAACGCTCCGTATCTGCTGCCGAAAGCGCGCGAAGGTTATCGTCTCGGAAATGGCGAACTGGTCGACGCGATGATCAACGACGGTCTGTGGTGCGCTTTTGAGAACTATCACATGGGTTGCACCGGCGAACTTGTGGCCGATGAATACTCAATCGGCCGGGCTGAGCAGGACGAATTCGCCGCCAACTCGCATCGCAAAGCGGCCGCTGCGATTAAAGACGGTAAATTTAAGGACGAGATCGTTGCGGTTGAGATTCCGCAGAGAAAAGGACCGGCAACTGTTTTCGATACCGATGAAACAGTTCGCGAAGATACGACAAGCGAGGTGCTCGGCAAACTGAAGCCGGCGTTTAAGAAAGAGGGAAGCGTAACGGCGGGCAATGCGCCCGGTGTTAACGACGGCGCGTCGGCGCTGGTGGTTACGTCGCTGCGGCGCGCGCAGGATCTCGGCGTCGAGCCGATGGCGCGCATTGTGGCCCAGGCGACTGCGGGACTCGAACCGAAATACGTGATGATGGCGCCGGTTGAAGCAGTGCGAAAGCTGTTCAAGAAGACTGGCTGGTCGGCGAGTGAAGTCGATCTGTTCGAGTTGAATGAGGCATTTTCGGTCGCGGCAGTCGCTGTAACACGGGAACTCGGACTCGATCCCGAGCGTGTGAACGTCAACGGCGGTGCAGTGGCGCTCGGGCACGCGATTGGACAATCAGGCTCGCGTTTGTTGACGACAATTCTGTATGAATTGAAACGGCGCAATGCGCATCGCGGAGTTGTTTCGCTCTGTCTTGGCGGTGGAAACGCCGTCGCGATTGCGATTGAACGGTAATTGACGGTTTTGCAATAGGAGATTAGCTTGACCCCCGAACAACACAATAAGTACCTGGGCTGGTCGCACATTGGCTATGCTACGATCTTCCTCCTCTTTACCCTCTTAATAATGGGTTTCTTTGGCCTCGCTATGATCGGCGCCATGCTGGGTGGGCCGAGCGCAGGCGCGACTGAAGTGTTCATGCTGCTTTTTGTGTGGCTGTTCATTGCAGTGATTTACGGGGCGATGATTATTCCCTCGTTTATCGCCGGCTATGGGCTGCTCAAAAGAAAGAAATGGGCGCGAACGTGGGCGATTATCGCGGGCGTTGTGGCGGCGATGAGTTTTCCATTCGGCACCGCCGTTTGTATTTACACCTTCTGGATGCTTTTCAGCGAGCCGGGCAGGATTCTGTTCGATCAGAACGCGCTGCCGAACCGGCAGGCATGGGGCATTGACAGTTGGAATCAGCAACGTGAAGGTCAGTATTTCCCACCACCGGCGCCACCTGACTGGCGTTAGTTTCGAGGAGCTTGGAACATAGTGAGTGACATTATTGGTGTGGTGGGCGCAGGCACCATGGGAAATGGAATCGCCCAGGTTGCCGCACGCGCCGGCTACACCACGATCATGCACGACGTGAACGACGAGTCTCTGCAACGCGGGCTCACGGCGATCGATAAGAGTCTGCAACGCGACGTCGACAAAGAGCGTCTTGATGTGCCGGGAAAGCAGGCGATAGTCGAGCGTATTCGCACCACGACTGATCTCGAAGCGTTTAGTGACGCGTCATTTGTTATCGAAGCGGTCGTCGAAAACCTAGCGGTAAAGA